>JAYGHB010000021.1:0-67905 GCA_034931985.1 Halotia wernerae UHCC 0503 | reverse complement strand
AAGTTCTCATGATGTTCTTGTACCACAAAATATACTATTTTGGAGATGTCTATTGTAGGCTTTATTGGCAACACTTTAAGTCTTCAGAGAAGATTGTAATAACTGGCGCATAGATTGAGCTTGTACATGATTAGGGAAAATTGTTAAAAAGTCATTCAGATCTTGAATTGCTTCACGTTTACTTTCCAAGGAAGCATCTAGAGATAACGCATAACAATATAAGTCTTCTGCTGGTTTTGGATATTCAACAGCTAAATAGTAGAGGGCTAGATTAAAGATATTACGCCAGTTTTTAGGATTTGTTTCATAACTTTTTTTAGCAAGCTTGATGGCAAGTGCTAAGTCAGCCAGTGCTTTGTCTTTTTGCTGAAGGGCTTTATATGCTAAACCACACGTATACAAGCACCAATCATCCTCAACATCTAAATTTATAGCGAGATTAAAATCTTGGATTGCTTCCTGATAATGCTTCATTAAAAGATAAGTTTCACCTCGACTTGCGATCGCCCAATAGTATTTGGGGTCAAGTTCAATAGCACGGTCAAAATCTTGCAGAGCTTCCTGATAACATTTCATTGAACGGTAAGTTCGACCCCGACGTGCGATCGCCCAAAGTGTACTTTTGCCCACTCCCCCTTGACCCCAAACATTAAATAAAAAGTGACGGCGAGAGTCTTCTAAGGGTAGTTCTAGATTTTTGCGAAATAGATTAACTTGTTCCTCACGACCAACAAAACCTGATTTCTGACGTTGTTTGAGAATATCCTGTAAACTCTTGGGCTTATTTGGCGGGTTCATTACAAGATTTAGGTGTAATGTCTAATACATACAAGATAACTACTTCGTACGCATTACCCATTTCGGATTTAGAAAGATAATTCTTTGCGATCGCAGCCACTTGTGCAATAACAGCGTCAAAGCAGTGAATATATAATCAAATTTTCCGCAGTTTTACAACCAGATTAACTAGTTAATAGCTATTAAAACACTAAAATAAAAGCACATATCGATAAATTATATCGCCCTGAGTATGACAACTATAATTGCTAGACCTTCATCCTTGATTGGCAGTATCCAAATAGAAAAGCTAAATAAGTTTCACCTGTTCAAATTTAATGATGAACTGCAAGCACGGATGGAAGAACTGTTAGAACGCAAAAAAGCTGATTTATTAACTCCAGAAGAAGCGATCGAACTTGAAGAAATTGGAGAACTAGATAGAATTTTCACCCATATCAATGCGATGCTGGTAGCTCAACACAATGATTGATGATGCTACTAAAGAAATTGTCCGAAAACGCGCCAATTATCTGTGTGAGTATTGCCATTCTCCAGAACGCATTTCCACAACAAGATTTACAGTAGACCATTTGATACCAAAATCTATTGGTGGTTCTGATGAACTTAATAATTTAGCTTTGGCTTGTCGTCGTTGTAATGAGCGTCGTTACAACTTTGTCGCCGGATATGACTTAGAGACTAACGCAGTAGTACCCCTATTTAATCCTCGTCAACAAATTTGGTCAGAGCATTTTATTTGGTCAGCCAATGGTAGGACAATTATTGGAGTTACCCCCATTGGGAGAGCAACCTGCAAGCGACTGGATATGAACGACGAACGCTATCCAGAAGATGACTCTATTCGGAGTGCGCGGGGTTTTTGGGTTCAAGCTGGCTTACATCCTCCAAGTGAAGATCCAAGGGTAAGCTAGTCGCTACGATTCTCTTTAACTTAAGCGTATTGCTCTTGAACCTACTGCTGTTTAGTTCTAAGAAGGAACATTTTAACTTCAAACGAAAACGTTCTCACTCAAAATAAGAACATTCTCACTTGAAACAGAAGCATTCTCGTTTTAAACAAGAACATTCTCACTTAAAACAAAAAAATACAAGCTCTAAACTCGGAATTTTTCACTTGAAACTGAAACATTCGAGTTCAGAGCTATAATTGTCGAGTTAATTGTTCGATTTACGATGCTTCTGGTTGGACTTTTTTCGATTTCCGCGCAAATCTTCGTCCTAAATCATCAATCATTGAATCTAAACCAGCGCCTTTACCACTAGCTTTGGCATAGTTATAAACCATCAGCCCCGCTGCATAAGCTTCACTACCAACAGCCACAGATGTATCATCCACCAATTCTTGCAGTTGTGTCAACGACAGCAAAATGGGATACAAAGCTTCAAATAATTCGATATCTCGGCGCATTTCATCCAAGTCAAAAGAACGAGGTAAAAAGTCAGGATTTTGTGCAGCTATTTCCAACGCCTTACTCACAAACGCTCGACTCTTATCCCCCAGCTTAGGTAAAGATTTACGCTCCTCCATTGACAAATCTACCAAGAACGGTAACTTTTCACGGATAGTAGCGATCGCTTCCATGACGGCTTCCCGATCTACTGGAGAAAGTTTTGCACTAATTTTAAGCTCTGCCATTTTTCATACACTTTATATGGTACTTAATTTCAGTATTCCCCAAGTCAGTTAGCAATCATAGTTACTTGTAAGCAATTAAAATATTTTTTTATCCATAGGACTTACGCAAAAGTCACGGAATTACGTCATTACGAGCGAAGCGACGTAATCGCCTAAAATTCTGGGATTGCTTCCCTACACTACGTTCCGGTCGCAATGACAAATTTTGCTTGCGTAAGTCCTGATCCATTGAACAAATAATATTTCGTTAATTACCAGCCTCTGACAAGTTGTTGAGCTAGAGGCAAATGGCATTTGGCGTAAGGAAAACGAACATTTAGAAATAGCGGATTACCAGCCAAAGAACTCAAACGGTTTTTGATTTTGAAATTATAGAATAGCAGCAAGCAGGTTTAATGCGATCATCTGTAGTTGGGTTACATAAGTTAAACACAGTAGAAAAGCGTTTATTAGACCGTCAATTAGGAGTTTTACAACCAAATGATTGGAAAAAAATTCGTCAACGTATCCAGCAAATATGGACTTCTCTTTAAGAGGATGTTTGAAAAGTTTTGGGCGAATATAATTCGCTACTACACAAGCAAAGTCCGCCTTTGCGGACTAACACAAAATCAAGGTTTTCAACCCACGGAGATAGGTTTTGTCTGTGTAGCCGCGATTTCTAATCGCCTGGGCTGGTATTAAATTAGACTTTTCAAACACGCTCTAAGAATAAAAGATATGACTATCTCTTATAACTACATCCCTCAATCTGATCCGCCGCTTCCTCCTTGGGAAACCCTACCAACCATGTATGATTTACCCAGCGACAACCCAGAGGAACCAGGCTTGCCAGACGATTTTCACTTTTTACAACCCTTACTTTTATATTTAACTTTTCAGCCAACTAACTGGAATCCTGAACTAGTTTATAGTGCTGCTGACCTCAATCTTTACTACACTATTCAGCATCCTTTATGGTACAAACGCCCCGATTGGTTTGGTGTGGTAGGAGTACAAAAACTCTACAAAGGGGAGGACTTACGGTTAAGTTATGTAACTTGGCAAGAACCAGAAAATCCTTTTGTAGTTGTTGAGTTATTATCTCCAGGTACGGAAGACGAAGATTTAGGCACAATCAGAGAAAGTGCAGCAAATAAACCTCCTAGGAAATGGGAAGTTTATGAACGAATTTTGCGGGTTCCTTACTATGTTGTTTTTAGTCGCTACACCAATGAACTTAGAGCATTTCAGTTAATAGGTGGTCACTATGAACCAATGACTTTAACTGATGGACGCTTGCTAATGCCAGAATTAGATTTAAGTTTAGGTTTATGGCAGGGATCATTTAGGGATATTGAAAGATTGTGGTTAAGGTGGTTCACTTTAGCAGGAGAATTAATTCCCGTACCCACAGAGGAAACTGCTGCTGCTACTGAACGAGCAATTATTGCTAAACAAGAAGCTATAGAAGCTAAACAAGAAGCTACAGAAGCTAAACAAGAAGCTGCTCAAGCAAAAAGAAAAGCTGAAAAATTAGCAGAACGTTTGCGTCAGTTAGGCGTGAATCCTGATGAACTGGATTAGTTGTTGCAACTTTCAACTCCAGATAGAGCTGCGATCGCCCAAAACTTGTCACAATAATGACGACAACCGTTATTATGCACAATTAATATTATGGGCTTTGGTATAGGTGATTTATTCTGGATTTTCCTCCTCCTTTCTTCACTGCAACCAATCTGGCAAAAGCGTCAAATGGAATATCGGCGCTTACGTGCCCTACAAGAATTCCAGCAGGAACGCAAAACTCGGGTAATTTTGCTAATTCACCGCCAAGAGTCTATTAGCTTACTGGGGATTCCCCTATCGCGTTATATTACTATCGAAGATTCAGAACAGATATTGCGGGCAATTCGCCTCACCCCGCCAGATGTTCCGATTGACTTAATTTTGCATACTCCCGGTGGTTTGGTCTTAGCTACCGAACAAATCGCTAGAGCGCTAATTCGCCACCCATCAAAAGTCAGTGTCTTTGTACCACACTACGCTATGAGTGGCGGTACAATGCTAGCCCTCGCCTCTGATGAAATTATTATGGATGCTAACGCTGTTTTGGGGCCAGTTGATCCTCAGTTAGGCAACTATCCAGCGGCAAGTATTTTGAAAGTAGTTGAAGATAAACCCATCGGCGAGGTTGATGATCAAACCCTAATTATGGCAGACCTTTCACGCAAAGCAATTCAGCAGGTGCAGCGGTTTGTACGGACTTTGCTGAAAGACAGTATACCTAAACAAAAAGTTTTACCTGACAATATCGAACCGATTATCGAAGCTTTGACAACCGGGCGCGTTACCCACGACTACCCTATAACTGTAGAGGAAGCAACAGAAATGGGGCTGCCCGTAACCGTTGGACTGCCCCGTTCAATTTACGATCTTATGGATTTGTATCCACAACCACAAGGAGGACGACCCACTGTCCAATACATTCCTATGCCTTACGATAACCGCCGTCCAATTTTACCCATGCCCAAAGGGCGACCTATGGAAGAACCAAATCAGAAGATTTGAGAAAATTGAGGTAATAATTTTTTGCTGATGCTTAAGGGGTTGGTGTCACTGTTGGGGTTGGTGTCACTGTTGGAGTCGGTGTCACTGTTGGGGTTGGTGTCACTGTTGGGGTTGGTGTCACCATTGGGGTTGGTGTCACCATTGGAGTCGGTGTCACCATTGGGGTTGGTGTCACCATTGGAGTCGGTGTCATCATTGGGGTTGGTGTCACCATTGGAGTCGGTGTCATCATTGGAGTTGGTGTCATCATTGGAGTTGGTGTCACCATTGGAGTCGGTGTCGCTGTCGGTTGGGGCGATGGCTTAGTATTAGGCTGAGTAATTACTTGCTTTGCTTCTTCATTCAGCTGTTGACGGAGTGCTAAATTAGCAATTCCAGTTTCCTGTAGTTGATTTTTTTTCTGATACTCCTTGACCAACTCTTCTGTCCGGGAACTATAAAATTGATTATGGGGCAGAGGAGGATTTGGTTTAAGCACTGCATTGAGATTTGCTTGCAGAATTTTGACGATACTTCCAGCAAAATTTTGAGTTTTTGGCCCTGCTATTCCATCAACACTGAGTTTGTAACCCTTTTGAAATTCGCGGATAGCTTTTCTGGTTGCCTCATCTGTAAGAGGCCCATTTTTTACTTCAACGTTATAGCCTAATCCCCGCAATACACTACGGAATTCTTGTGGCGTATAATTACGCGCCAGAACAGCAAAAGTTGTGCCTGAAATTACTACGCTAGCAGTTATCAAGCAGGTAGCAGTAATAATTGTACTTGGTTTTCCAAACCCACACCACATAGTTAAAAACTCCTTACTTTGGCTTGAATCAGAATTATATAAACGTTCACAGGTGCATTTTACGTTTCTTTAAAGTTTTTTTCTCTGTTATTCATGATTTTTGATTAATTGGATGTCTATTGGTTAAATGTCAATAGCATCTAAATCAAGATTTTTGCTATCTGTCTCTAGACATATTTTGGCTTAGTAATAGAGGTATTAGGAAAAATAGGAAACTATAGTAACCGCTGTATAATCCAAAACTAAAAATGACTAATCGAAAATCTCTAAAATTGCGAAACCTTTATTTTGAGAGGTTGATGGCAATTATTGCCACAGTCAACCTATGCTTAGTTGTGTTTAATTTGAGTTACATACCCTGGCGGGATTTCTACTGGCGAAGACTTCCTCAAATTACTCGAATTTATGATCCGATTAAAGGTATTGAACCCCATAGAGAAACGAAAAACTATCTAGAAACAGTCAACTCACTCGAAGAACAAGTCAGCCAGACAGGATTACAATCACCACAAGTTAAAACTAAGCTGGAGGATCTCGACCGTCTTAGCACAGATATGATTGACAGTAATCCATTTGCGGCAATAGATAAAAGTGGTACTCTAGAAAAAATCAAAAACCGGATACGCGATCGCACTAGACAAGAATCTGCAAAAACTGCCTTTGCTACTTTTTGGAGTCAGGCTTACTTAACACAAAATGGCTGGGTCTCAGAAATTAATTTTTTCAATCAAAAAATTCGTCCATTGATTGCCACCAACTACTATCGCCAAATCGGGGAAAATAGCGAATTTATTGATAATTTCTGGCTAATTGACTTGCCATTTGTGATCTTATTTGGTTTAGATTTGCTGACGCGTTGCTTTTACCTCCAGCGTCGCCATGCAAGTTTTAGCTGGTTAAATGCAATATTGTGGCGCTGGTACGATTTATTTTTGCTGCTACCCTTTTGGCGATTGTTGCGAATCATACCTGTTTTAATTCGCCTCGACCAAGCACGAGTATTTAATCTTCAGCCGTTGCGACAACAAATTAATCAAGGGATTGTTGCCAATTTTGCTGAAGAACTCACAGAAATCGTCGTGATCAGAGTAATTAATCAGATCCAGGGTTCGATTCAGGGAGGTGATTTAACCCGTTGGCTGTCGCAACAAAAATACCTGCGTCCTTATATAGACATTAATAATATTAATGAAGTAGAAGCGATCGCAGGTATTTTCGTCCAAACCATCGTTTACCAAGTGCTACCCAAAATCCAACCAGATATCGTTGCCATTTTGCGCCATAATATTGCAACCGTCTTCCATCAAGTGCCTGTCTACCGCAACCTCCAGAATCTTCCCGGTGTAGGGGAAGTAGAAACCCAGTTCAGTGAACAACTGGCAACTCAAATTGCCACCAACCTATACAATGCTCTAGTTAGCGCTGTCGAAGATCCCGTAGGTGCAAAACTCTCTGGTCAACTAGTACAGCACTTCAGCGAAGCCTTAGGAGCAGAAGTACAGGACAAACACGTCCTTTCAGAACTTCAGAGCTTACTTTTTGACTTCTTAGAGGAAATCAAGCTCAACTACGTCCAGCGCCTATCCCAAGAGGATGTAGACCAAATTTTAGAGCAAACCAGACAGATAAAAACACAAGCATCCGTCCAGCCATTAGTAGATAAAGGTGCTAGTCTTTCACAAACCAGAAAAATATAGCAGGGATTAGGGAGCAGGGGAGACAGGGGAGGTAGGGGAAGCAGGGGAAGAGAAGAGGAAAAGGAGCAGGGGGCAGGGGGCAGGGAGCAAGGGAGAAAAATTAAGGTACAAATTCAAGGTATTCTCTTCAATTCCCTCTGCACCCTACCCCGTTCCCCCCTGCCTCTTTTACGAATGCCCCATGCCCAATGCCCAATAACTATTGACTCTTAAAGAAATGCGCTAAACTCAAATATAGAGGCGAACCATATTTGGTTCGTCACAAAACTTCTTGGAAGATATCCCTATCGCAGGAAGTGGGTCAACGCCCACTTTTTTTATTGAATTTTCGCATGATTCATCCCTTAGTCCCACAAATTATAGATTTGGCGACACCAGTGGCAGAAGAACTGGGCTTGGAAGTCGTTGGCATCGTTTTTCACACGAACCAACGTCCCCCAGTCTTGCGGGTAGATATCCGCAACCCTCAGCAAGACACTGGTTTGGATGATTGCGAACGAATGAGCCGTGCTTTGGAAGCCTCCTTAGATACGACAGAAATCATTCCAGATGCTTATGTCTTGGAAGTGTCCAGTCCTGGTATTTCGCGGCAACTAGTAACCGATAGGGAGTTTATTTCCTTCAAAGGATTTCCTGTAGTCATTTCCACTTCCCAACCCTACGACGGACAGCAAGAGTGGACTGGTCAGTTGATTCGCCGGGATGAGACAGCAGTTTACTTAAACCAAAAAGGTCGTGTAATCGAAATTCCTCGTTCCCTAGTTGTGAGGGTGCAGCTAGATGAGCGCCGATAAACAAGGGATTAGGGGCTAGGAGCTAGAGGCTAGAGGCTAGAGAATAGAAGCTAAAAGCTAGGGACTAGAGTCAAACTTTTCTCTGATCCCCAGTCGTTGATGCGTAATTTCTACCTTAGTTCCTAATCCCTAGTCCCTAGTCCCTAGTCCCTAGTCCCTAATTTTAAAGGAGAATACTTATGTCAATGGTTAGTTTACCTGGATTAAAAGAATTAATTGAAAGTATAAGTCGTGAACGTAATTTACCTCGTCTAGCGGTTCAATCAGCTATTAGAGAAGCACTACTTAAAGGTTATGAACGTTATCGTCGCGCCCAAAGCTTGGAGCGAAAACAGTTCGATGAAGACTATTTTGAGAATTTTGAAGTGGAACTTGATATTGAAAGCGAAGGGTTTCGGGTTCTTTCTACCAAAAGTATCGTCGAAGAAGTCGACAACACCGACCATCAAATTTCTCTAGAGGAAGTACAACAAGTAGCTTCCGAAGCACAATTGGGAGATTCTGTAGTCTTGGATGTGACTCCAGATCAAGGAGAATTTGGTCGCATGGCAGCAATGCAAACTAAGCAAGTACTGGCACAAAAGCTGCGGGATCAGCAACGCCAAATGGTGCAAGAAGAGTTCCAAGATTTGGAAAGCACCGTACTGCAAGCTAGAGTCCTGCGTTTTGAGAGACAATCAGTAATTTTGGCAGTAATCAGTAACTTTGGTCAGCCAGAAGTCGAAGCTGAATTACCAAAACGGGAACAACTGCCTAATGATAATTATCGGGCAAATGCTACATTCAAGGTATATCTCAAAAAAGTATCCCAAGGTCAGCAACGAGGCCCACAGTTGCTAGTATCCCGAGCTGATGCTGGTTTGGTGGTTTATCTATTTGCCAACGAAGTACCAGAAATTGAAGATGAAGTGGTACGGATTGTTGCCGTAGCTAGGGAAGCTAACCCTCCCTCCCGTTATGTAGGGCCTCGAACTAAAATTGCTGTAGATACCCTTGATCGCGATGTAGACCCCGTTGGTGCTTGTATCGGAGCTAGGGGATCGCGAATTCAAGTAGTAGTCAACGAATTACGGGGGGAAAAAATAGATGTAATTCGCTGGTCTCCAGATCCAGCAACATACATTGCTAATGCCTTGAGTCCCGCACGGGTTGATGAAGTACGCCTCATGGATCCTGAAACCAGACAAACTCACGTATTGGTGGCAGAAGATCAACTGAGTTTAGCTATTGGTAAAGAAGGGCAAAATGTCCGTTTAGCCGCCCGTCTAACTGGTTGGAAAATTGATATTAAAGATAAAGCCAAATATGATTATGCCGGAGAAGATGCCAAGTTTGCTGCTGCACGCGCCCAATATGAACCAGAGGAAGATGACATGGAATTTGATGAACTAGAAGATGAAAATCAAGAAGAACTAGATCATGAATCTTTTGACACTAGCGATGACGAGTAATTTATTAACCTTGGGGAGTTCTGTTACGATTAACTTTAATACTAGTCTTAATGATTACTTGGGTGAAGGCAACTTGGTATAAGTAAAGATTGGCATTGCCAACTTTATTTTCATAACTAGAATCCTAGCCTCAGGTCAATAAAGACCAATGAAACCGAATTATCGGCGTTGTATTAGCTGCCGCAAAGTTGGCTTAAAACAAGACTTTTGGCGGATTGTCCGCGTCTTTCCATCGGGGAAGGTACAATTAGATCAGGGCATGGGGCGTTCTGCCTATATTTGTCCGCAAGTGAGTTGCTTGCAAGCGGCTCAAAAAAAAAATAGACTAGGGCGATCGCTACATGCATCAGTGCCAGAAACGCTGTATCAAACATTGTGGCAACGTCTAGCCCAAAGCAATCCCCAAAATCAAGTTTAAGGTTGAATAACCTTGTGGCAATAATCCCCAGAGGATTTGTGCGAAAGCCGAACTAGTCGCGCTCTGATCACACCCTCTGCAATTGTTGGGGTTAGTGTCAAAATAGTAAATGGGTGTAGTAGCAAGTGGCTCTTTTACAAAAAGAGAAACAAGGCAATACTCCCAGTAAGTTTTACTCGATTGTGTTGTGGAAGACTCAGAATCAGCAAAACAAAAAACTACAGAATGGCAACCTGGTAGCGCTCAGGCGCAATTTGGCAACAATGATGCTCATAAAGAATTTTTTCTTGAAAAAATTTTATGGGTTCCCATTAACCATCATTCCTGGTGGAAATGCCAACATTAAACCGAAACATCTCTCTTTCCTGATTGGAGGCACCGGCAAAATTTTAACGGCAACCTAAAAACAGTAATCAAAGGATGGAGATGTCGCACTCCCAGGCAACCATCCGCTAAAAAACTGTAAATTAAAGGGGAAGAGTGGATGAACAACGGCAAAGTTAGAATCTACGAATTATCAAAGGAATTGAATTTGGATAACAAAGAGCTATTAGCAATTTGCGACCAGCTCAATATCGCGGTCAAAAGCCATAGCAGCACAATTTCAGAATCTGAGGCAGAACGCATCCGGACGGCTGCCGAAAAACTGGTAGCTACGAATGTGGTGCCCAAAAAAGAACTAGGTACAACTAGCCATAAACCAAATTCACCACAAAGTGGCTCCCGCAACCAACCTGCTCAATCTCACAAACAGCAAATTTTGGAAATTCGCAAACCCAAAATATTGAGAAATCCTACCTCCAACGCCCCAGAGGCGTCAGCCGCTACCAATAACCAAGTTGCTTCGTCTGAAGTTAATAATTCTCCTTCACCTCCACGACCTTTCGCTACACCTGTCTCACCCATGAAGCCGACGGCACCAACTCGACCTGTACCCCGGAATCAATCTGAGACCACACCAGAACCTGCTATTACAGAAGCGGAACAAACGCCTGATATGCAAGAACCGGAAAATATGCCGGAAACAATAGCAGCTGAAAAACCCGAAAAAGTAGCTCCACACAGATCAAAACCGGACAAACCCCAAAAACCGCAACTGGTTAGTCCGCCTGCAAGACCTGAAGGAGAAAAATCTGCCGTAATTGATCACTCAAGTCAAGCAGAAAAACCAATTCTCAAACGCTCACGACGTGTCGAAGACGAACGCGACCAAGCCAAGCCCAGAGTGGCAAAACCGACGACACAAACCGAAGCACCACAGGTTCCAGTTCAAAAACAGGCTCGACCTACACCGTCGCCAGTCAAACCGGAACATCGGGGTAACAGACCACCGGGGCCAGCACCTCTAGGAGATGGACAACGGCCTAGTAGGCCAGTACGACCATCTGAAGTGCCGACCGCCACTCCACCAAGAGGGATGGCAGGCGCATCAGCAAAAGACGAAGGTGGAGATGATATCGTCGCACCAGATCTCCTCGACTTGAAACGCCCAACACCACCCCGTTTAGCTAAAGGTGGGAAAAAGTGGCAAGAAGAGGAAATTATAGACGAAGTTAAAGAAAAGGCTGGCAAAGGAGCTGTTAAAGGCAAGCGGGTCAAGCCGATACTTGAGGAAGATTTTGAAGAAGAAGATCTGCTGGATGATGAAGATCTAGACGCACCAGCTACTGTCCAGGTTAGTCTTTCTATCGCCCGTCCTCCCAAACCCAAGGCAGCAGGGCGAACACAATCAGCTGGCACAACCCTTGCTAGTACTCCTACTACTAAAAACAGAAAAAGAGGCTCCAACCGCGATCAAAACCGTCGCCACCAAGAAGTTGAGACCAAGCGCGAGCGTCCCGAAAAAGTGGTAGTAATGGGGCCGATGACAGTACAAGAACTATCTGATGCCTTGGGTGTAGCCGATACAGAGATTGTCAAAATCCTGTTCCTCAAAGGCATGGCGGTGAGTATCACCCAAAATCTGGATATTCCGACAATTACTTTGGTAGGCAAAGAGCTAGAAGTAGAAGTCGAAACTGCTGAACCAGAAGCAGAAGCCCGCAAAGTCACTGAAATGATCGACGTGGCAGATCTAGAAAACCTCCATCGTCGCCCGCCAGTCGTGACAATTATGGGTCACGTAGATCATGGTAAAACTACCCTGCTCGACTCGATTCGCAAAACCAAAGTCGCTGCTGGCGAAGCTGGTGGTATTACCCAGCACATTGGTGCGTACCATGTGGATATAGAACATGATGGCAAGAAACAGCAGATAGTCTTCTTAGATACCCCTGGTCACGAGGCCTTCACAGCCATGCGGGCACGGGGAGCGAGGGTGACAGACATTGCTGTTTTGGTAGTGGCTGCTGATGATGGTGTTAGACCTCAAACAATTGAAGCCATTAGCCATGCTCAAGCTGCTGAAGTGCCAATTGTTGTAGCAATCAACAAGATTGACAAAGAAGGGGCACAGCCAGAACGAGTCAAACAAGAACTCACCCAGTATGGTCTGACCGCAGAAGACTGGGGTGGTGAGACAATCATGGTTCCTGTGAGCGCCATCAAGGGTGAAAACCTAGATACGCTCTTAGAGATGATTCTGCTGGTAGCAGAAGTAGGAGAACTATCTGCTAACCCAGATCGTTCCGCTAAAGGTACTGTGATTGAAGCACATTTGGACAAAGCAAAGGGAGCAGTTGCGACCTTGCTGATTCAGAATGGTACTCTGCACGTGGGTGATATGTTGGTTGCTGGCTCGGCATTTGGTAAAGTCCGAGCAATGGTAGACGACAGAGGCAAGAGAGTAGAAGTTGCTAGTCCATCCTTTGCTGTTGAGGTACTAGGTCTAAGTGATGTACCCGCAGCAGGCGATGATTTCGAGGTTTTCTTTAACGAAAAAGAAGCACGAACTCTGGCTGGCGATCGCGCCGATAAACAGCGCATATCCCGCCTGTTACAAGGACGTGTCACCTTGACAACCCTCTCGGCTCAAGCACAAGAAGGCGAGTTAAAAGAACTCAACTTGATCTTGAAGGGAGACGTACAAGGTTCAGTGGAAGCCATTGTGGGATCTCTTAGACAAATCCCGCAAAACGAAGTCCAAATTCGGATGCTATTAGCGACGGCTGGAGAAATCACAGAAACAGATATCGACTTAGCCGCTGCTAGTAACGCTGTGATTATTGGTTTCAACACTACCTACGCTAGTGGAGCCAGACAAGCTGCTGACGAAGCTGGTGTCGATGTGCGCGAATACAATATCATCTACAAACTCTTGGAAGATATCCAAGGGGCCTTAGAAGGTCTTCTGGAGCCAGAGTTGGTAGAAGAACCCTTGGGACAAACCGAAGTCCGTGCTGTCTTCCCTGTGGGTCGTGGTGCCGTTGCTGGCTGCTATGTTCAATCTGGCAAGCTGGTTCGCAACTGCAAAGTGCGAGTGCGTCGCAGCGGTAAGGTGATTTATGAAGGTGTCCTGGACTCCCTCAAACGGATGAAAGAAGACGCACGCGAGGTAAATGCTGGTTATGAATGCGGTATTGGCATTGATAAGTTCCATGACTGGGTTGAAGGTGACATCATCGAAGCCTATCAAATGGTAACTAAGCGTCGTACCCTGACACTGACGAAATAGTGCTGAGGGTCAAATGCTTAGAAGTTAGGAGTTATAAGTTAGGAGTTAAATACTCGTAATTCCTAACTCCTGATTACTCACTCTTAAGTGTTATATGCGCTCATTTCGCTCGGAACCAATTTTGTGGATTCATGTCGCTGGATTAGCGACACTACCCATTCTATTAATTATGTGTTTGTTGTTTCTGTCCGTAGGTAAGCCACTATTACCAGTATGGATGGAGCTATGTCTAGTGGGGGCAATTGGTGTTTTACCACTTTTGTGGATGCAGTTGCGCCGCCCTTTTTATATATTTGCTATTTTGGGAGTAGCTCTCAAGCCAGAAAACCTGACTGAGCAGCAACGAAAAATTCTCTGTTTAATTAATACAAAATTTAATCGTGTTCTGTCCCTTGGGGCAGCTATATTATTAATTGGCGTGTTGTGGCAACTCTATCAAATTGCTCCACGAGTCATAAATATAAGTAGTTTTTTACCTCAATGGCGGAGCTTAAGTTTACTGCTAGCTGCTTTAAGCTTTTTAGCAAGCAATCTATTTTTACAAATTCCCGTGAGTGTAGCGCGAATTTTGGTGACTAAAGACACAGAATTTGCTGCTGTAGAACCATTATCTTTAGAAAAGATTAAACAAGATTTCACAATTTTAGGGGTGCGGGTTAATCAAATCTTGCCCCAGCAGACTATTAAAATTGAAACTAAGGAATGAGAAACTATGGCTAAAATTAAAGCTTCCAGCGATCGCCAATTTTCTCGTGATCCCGAAATATGGCACAATCTCAAACATGCGATCGCTGCTAGTTCCGGTTTTCAACGTTGGCAGCTAGAAAGCACTGCTCAATTACAAGAGCTACGCCTTGATCAGCAGGTACAGCGTTATTTACGAGAAACCTTAGAAACATTAGCTTACTAAAAACCGAGTAAATCTTGGACACTACCTTGCAAGCGGCGAAGTAGACGGTAGGCATTCTCCAAGCGTTCTCCTTCAACTTCTACCTCTGCCGTAGGGTAATTTTGAATTATTTCTAACAGCGTCACCTGTTGATCTTGACTCGCAGAAAGCACCAAAGCCGAGCGCAAAGCTTGTCTGTCAGCTTTTCGGGATGGCGTATGAATAACTTGACTAAGCTCATTAAGTAAAACGTGACCAATTTGACTATTCAAAACTTTATCTAAAAATACAGGGCTTACCTGCACTGGTGTCGTCAAATAGTGACGGATGGCTTTGGGATTTTGTCGCGCCAAAGCTAAATTAACTCGTAGTGAACGTGAAAGTTCGCCAGTTTCACCAAATGTAGATAGCTCTTTTACAGCCAGTGATTCACGGAAGATACCGTACTTCAATACTACTTGTTCAGCGGCAAAAGCAGGATTGCTGAACAATAGAAGACAGCTAGTGAATACTAAAATTAAGACCTGATGCAGCGATAAAAATTGGCAATGCATTTTTCTCCTTTTTAGAAGCTTTGCTTTTGCTGTAATGATATTTCAACACCATTGGTTACGGTATCCGACCATAGGCATTACTTGGCACAGAAACCGTATATTTATTTAATAAAATTTGTAAATAAATACTCAGTAATGTACATCATAGTGATGATTGAGCTACTACGTCGCCATGTTGCAAATTAGGTGTTGGTAGAGCGATCGCCTGATCCGTAGCTGCCCTTGGTAAAATTTTGTGAGCAGAATAAAATTATTTATGTGTTTTCTTACGAAACATAGCTGATTAAATGCTGGTCATCCGGTATAGTTTTGCATGGGTTTTACAGTTTGACAGCTGTTTTATACATCCTGTTTAACCAACTGTTATTCAGCACATCACAGACACACAAATGAAATATCTGGGTTTTCACTGTTCTTCAGCAAAAAATTTTCACCCTCTTTCGAGTCTGATTATCGGATCTAAGTTACCTTTACGAGCCGGACTCACGGCTTTGTTATTGATTTCTGCTGGATCTACATTACTGTCTAAAGAAGCGAATGCTGGTATCACCAACCAACAAGCGATCGCCCCAACTTTAATGGCGCAAGTTCCCGCAACTGCAACAGTGATGTATGTGAACCCAACCACTGGTGCAGATACTGCTGGTGCTACTACAACACAAGCAACACCTTATAAAACTATTACCTTCGCCATTAGCCAAGCCCAACCAGGTACTATCATTCAACTTGCACCTGGTACTTATAACAGTGAAAGCGGAGAACAATTTCCACTTTTACTTAAACCAGGGTTGACACTGCAAGGTGATGAAACCACTAAAGGTCAAGGAGTATTAATTACAGGTAGTGGTTTTTATACCAGTCGGACTTTTGCCAGACAAGATATTACAATCCTTGGCGACCAAGATACAACTGTCACAGGTGTTACAGTCACCAATCCAACTCAGCGGGGTACAGGCGTATGGGTAGAATCAACTAATCCTACTATCAAAAACAGTACTTTTACTAACAACGGTAGAGAAGGTGTTTTTGTAACGGGTACAGGTAATCCCAAAATTGAAAATAACCTCTTTGTACAAAACAAGGGTCAGGGGGTTTCAGTAGCTAAATCTGCCCAAGGAGAAATTCGCAATAACTTGTTTCAAGATACTGGTTTTGGTCTGGCAATTGGTGGTCTTTCTACACCTCTAATTGCCGAAAACCAGATCATCCAAAACAAAGTCGGGATTTATATTTCAGAATCTGCTCAGCCCGTACTGCGTAAGAATGTAATTCAGAACAATACTCAAGATGGCATTGTCGCGACTGTTAATGCTCTGCCCAACCTTGGTACTAACGAAGATCCTGGTGGTAATCTCATCCGCAGTAACACTCGTTATGACCTAAACAACGCTACCAAGACTAATACGATTGTCGCTATTGGTAACGATATCGATCAAAAAAAGATTTCTGGTCAAGTAGATTTTGTTGCAGCTACTGTTGAGCCACCTTCAGGGCCTGTCGCCTTCAAAGATGTACCCGCAAATTACTGGGCAAAAAGTTACATCGCAGCTTTAGCTTCCCAAAATATCATTGCTGGCTTTCCTGATGGTACATTTAGGCCCAATGAACCTGTAACTCGCGCCCAATTTGCCGCAATTGTCACCAAAGCCTTGAAACCACCAGCTAAACGCTCAGTGATTGATTTTAAGGATGTGAAAAGTGATTTCTGGGCTTATGCTGCAATTCAATCTGCTTACCAGAGTGAATTTCTCTCTGGCTATCCTGGTGGTACATTTAAACCACAGCAGAAAATTCCTAGGGTGCAGGCTTTAGTTTCCTTAGCAAATGGCCTAGGCTTAACAGCGAGTAATCCAAGTGTGATTTCCTTTTACACCGATACTGCGCAGATTCCTAGTTATGCAACTGCTCCAGTAGCAGCAGCGACTGCACGGCAACTAGTAGTCAACTATCCCACAGTTAAACAACTCAATCCGAATCGCGAGGCGACTAGGGCAGAAGTTGCTGCTTTTGTTTACCAAGCACTAGTTAATGCTGGACGTGTCCAACCAATTCCCTCACCTTATTTAGTAACAGTTCCGTAGGGATTAGGAGGCATTAGAGGTAACCCTGTCAAGGTAGGTAAAATTGTTGTCAAAAAATTCTTCTTGACGAAAAAAACGAAGTATTTGAAACGAGATGGCGCAAGCAACGAAGTTTCAATACGTCCTGATACAAATCCTCTACTTTTAAGTATGGGGATTTCCCTGTTGCCTGTTGCCCGTTAAGAGTTCCCTTTTAAACCCTTCCCCTACACCCTTTTCATTATTCTATGATAGAAACAAGTCACTCTATGGTTTAACTTATGTCTTCCCCTGTACTGGAAAAACCTACGACTTCTGAGACTTCCTACGTTCTTCTGTACAATGTCAGTTGGGAACAGTTAGAACAGCTTGATGTCGCCCTTGCAGGGACAAGCGCCCGACTAACTTATTTAGATGATATTCTCGAAATTATGTCCCCACTTTCTGATGACCATGAGGACAATAAAAAAACTCTGGCGATGTTATTGGAAGTTTATATGCGGACGAAGAATATCCGCTTTTATGCACGGGGAAGTGCAACCATAGGTAAAAAGGAAGACAAAACGCGACGAGAACCCGATGAGTCCTATAATTTAGGAACAAAAAAACCTATTCCCGATTTAATTTTGGAAATAACTGTCACGAGTGGCGGAATTAATAAGCTAGAAATTTATCAGCGGTTGCGAGTACCTGAAGTTTGGTTTTGGGAAGATGGTTTATTATCAGTTTATTGTTTGCAAGGTGACAACTATATAAAAGTTCCTATAAGTACTTTATTGCCTGATTTAAATTTGGATTTATTAGCAAAATATGCGCGAATGGCTGACCAACATGATAGTGTGACTGAATATAGTCAGATAATAACTAAGGAAAAATAATTAAGGGATTGAATAATCGCAACAGAAACTTAATCAAAATGATCTGGATCTATGCCGAGCGATCGCAATTTTTCCGCTAGCCTTTGAGCGCGTTGTTCAGTTTGTTGAATCCTCTGTTGCAGTTGATTATCCATAGGCGTTTCGTTAGAGTTAGGTAGTTCTTTGGCTGAGGGCAAGTACCGTGGCAGGTTGTACTTTTCTAACATGGCTAGTTTCCCTAACACTCACCAATATTCTAGCGATTAACTGTGATTATTCTTCTGTTGCTCGACTCTTTAAGCGATAGTTATAGTTTTTTTAGTCACAACTTCGCCGCAGGTGTTTGGCGCTTAAAGTTGTATATTTGACGCTAATATGAAGCAAATATGTTCGATGATTTGTGCAAATCCAGGCAACCACAAATCTTTTAAAATCTTAAAATTATGAAGATTCAACCACAGATCAGTCCTTAGGTTGTAACAGTTATGCTGATGGAAGTGGTATCTGGTACTTATTCCCCCAAGTCTCTAGATGCCACACTGCCACAATCCACAACAACTTTCCCAACTTCACAGCATTGGGAGCAGCTAGTTTCGGAAGCGAAGAGGCATAACTACCCTAGGAGTTGCACTCTCAAAAAAAAACGAGAGTGCAACATCAGGGACAATCAATCAGCGCATAAAAGAGGTAAAGAAAGGTGTTAAAGACACTTTTAGTGATTGCCATTGGTTTTTTGCCGTCCCTAATTTCCCTGTGGGTGATCCGCAAAACCCATTTGCGGGAACGCTTACGGTTGAGGCAAGCTGCAATGAATTTGTCAGGAGTAAGGGTACGGCAAAATATTCGACCTAATGAAAGCGATCGCTACTATTTAGAAGGAGTAGGCTATCTCATTGGCGATATCAGTTGCAAATTTAATGCCCAGTCTGGCTACATTCGTTGTGCTGTCAACCCCACCGGTCCTTGTCAGAGTTGCCGTTACTATGAACCAAAAGAATTAGCTGGTAGTGAAAAAAGAGCTTAAACAATTAAAATTTCAATTAGAAAAAACCAAGAGTTTAGATCATAATTTTGATCAAATCCAAGAATACTCAGGCACATCAAGATGGGTGCATCCCAGTTTTTATCTTAAAGTTCCTCCAGTTCTTGCTTTTCTGCACCGTGGCCAAATTCTGAACCCAAGTAGAGTACAAGATTGATTAGTCCAAATAGACTAAGAACGATCAAGAAAACAGGTAAGTGCAGAGGTTGTCGAGAATTTTCGCCCTCTTATTGAGAGATTTTGGAACTGTGTGCCTCTTCCTTTATTGTGTTTCCTATTATCCTCTAAAATTTAAGTTAATTTGTAATATATACTTAGATTCTAAGTATAAAACAAGTTAACCTTCATACACGCTGTCGATTTAACTATTTAAACTATTAAGTTTTATCCCATGCTAACTATTATTGGTTGCGGTAATCTCAACCGCAGTGACGACGCAGTAGGCGTAATCATCGCCCAACGCTTACAAAAATATCTAGCCGAAAATCCTCATCCTGATGTGCGAGTTTATGATTGTGGAACCGCAGGGATGGAAGTGATGTTTCAAGCTAGAGGTAGCAAAAAGTTAGTAATTATTGATGCTAGTTCAACAGGTTCAGAACCGGGTGCTGTATTTAAAGTCCCAGGTGAAGAACTAGAAGCACTCCCAGAACCTAGTTATAACTTGCATGATTTTCGTTGGGATCATGCTTTAGCCGCCGGACGGAAAATCTTTCACAATGACTTTCCCCAAGAGGTGACAGTTTATTTAATTGAGTCAAAAAATCTGGTTTTGGGACTAGAGTTAAGTCCTATTGTTAAACATTCTGCTGATTTAGTTTTTGAAGAGGTAGCTGCAATCATCAGACAGAATATTGAGATGTGATATTCATCAAGCCCAATCACGATAAACAGAAAGTTCATCTACCCTCATTTCAAACGGTATACCTTGACTTTCTGGAGGACAGACGCGGATTTTAGCACTGCTGATAATTGAGTTTAGTAATGTCCCCATTGGCACGATTTGTTGTAAAATACGCCAATTAGTAACTTGATCGGGACATTCAATTACCAATGTCATAGCATTGGCTTGAGTTGTGACATACCAGCGACAGTTAGATAGAAGATTTTGAATTGTGCGATCGCAGCCTTCGTAAAAGTGTTTACTAATAGAATACTCTA
Source organism: Halotia wernerae UHCC 0503 (assembly GCA_034931985.1). GTDB lineage: Bacteria > Cyanobacteriota > Cyanobacteriia > Cyanobacteriales > Nostocaceae > Halotia > Halotia wernerae. The sequence continues at coordinate 47,592 of JAYGHB010000021.1, read as the reverse complement.
ATTGTTGTCGCAATATAATATCTGCCGATGTCGGCTGGATATGATGGGAGTCATCACCATTGAAATAAAACTTCTTATTAGCCATTGCTGTTGATGTTCCTACTTAAATTCCAATCGCCATTGCATAGAGAATATCTTTGGTTGTTTCTAAGAATCTTTGAGTTTCGTTATCATAATAAGCACCAATTCCACTACATTGAATCCCTAAATAGTTGCTACCCAGATATATCCTTTGTCCTAAAAACCCAGCCAATTGCATCGCAGTTTGATAGTTTGTATAGTCAGATACAAAAAATAAAATCACAGCACAATCTCTCGCAATGGCTTGATTAATGCATAAGTATCCTGTCTGTTCGTTGAAATCACCAGCCTGAAGCAGAAGAGTACCTTTATATAACCCAGGTGACATTCCTTCTACTCTATGCAAGACGGAATAAATTTCTACATCCTCACCACTTTCAGTTGGTATTGGTTGCTCAAGCTGTTGCAAGATATATAAATAGTTTTCTTGAGAAATAAACTGTTTCCGGAAACGTCTAATAGAACGCCGATTCCAAACAGTTTGTTGAAATTTATCCTTGTCAAAGTTAAACTGAGGCTGCTTTAGTTTGTGGTGTTTACTCTTTTGTAACGCTGTTACTTGATAGCTATCTTCAATAAATTGATTAGCTTCAAAATAATCTGTGCCACAAACAAAAGGAACTTTCAGCCTTAAACGTCTGACTGACTGATCTTGTACTTCTCCTGAAATAGCACAAGCAGTAATAAACTCTTTATTCTCAAAGCCTAAATCTGTATTGAGAGAGAGTTTATCAAAGTCAAAAACTAATTGTATATCTTTATCATGGAGATAAGCTGATGCAGCGATCGCACCTAAATGGTGTCCGCCGTCTAAAAAGCAATATCTCAAACTCCGATCTTGATATTTCCAGCTAGACCTATAATAAACACAACTAATTAAAAAAATGAATCCTTTGATACTTTTGTTCGGTATAATATAACTCTCTAAACCATCATCAATTAATTCATAGATTAGTGTTAGACAATTATTCTCAACTTCTAAATGATATATTCCATCTATCATTTTCTCTATCCCGCGAATTTGGATATAAACTTCTGTAGGATAGAGAGCGCCTGCTGATGGATTTACCCGCAGTTTATCAGGGACATCTTTATTTAATTTTTCTGAAGTGACAGCACTAGTTAACCAGATAAAAGCATGAACAGGATTATTGAGATTGAATTTCACCCGCCGATAAAATTTTGGATAAACTTTAAATGCAATCGGTTGAGTTGATGCATCTACATAATTGGGATTGATCTGCACTGATAAGTAAGAATGCTTGGTAGAATCATGATAAGCTTTTCCTTGATTCTGATTGTGTGGCATTTTTAAGTAACCTTAAAACTTCTATATTGCTGGCAAAATCTATTGCTTGATAGTCGTCTAAGTTTTTCAAATCTAAGTTAGGATGATGTTGTAAAAGTAACTTAGCTACTTCAGTTTTACCCGCTGATACTGCATACATTAAAACAGTTGCGCCATTATCATTTTGATTATCAATATTAATATTGGCAGCGATTAGCAAATTAATTAATTCGTAGTGATTACCAAAACAAGCAAACCACAAAGCATTATTGCGTAGGCGTAGCCCGCCGTAGGCATCGCTATTTCTAGCATTGATATCTACCCCGGCATCAATCAGTTCTTTGACAACTGCATAAACTCCTTCTCTTGTAGCTTTCATTAAAGCCGTATCGCCATTTTCACCTAGTTGATTTAAAGCTTGAAGGTTATATCCGTTTGCTATTAGCCATTGCTGAGTTACTTGATTAACCATATTCCTTGACTCCTATACATTTATGTGGCAAAGTAAATGCTAGGCGTTCGCCCACCATTCTTGAAGTTGTGTAGAATTCACAATGAGTCTATTAACTAATAGCTATGCTATAGCTTCTCGTTGTTCTAAAAATAGCTCTTTGATAGTTTTGTCTGGTTTTGATGCGCTATAACAACCAGCTTCAACATTCAGATAGGGATATTTTAGATAACCCTTTAATCACTTATTTTTGAAACTTAAGCTTGTTCCAATAATTGAGCTTAGTTATAATATTATCACTTGGATAATTTTGAATCATAAATCATTTATAAAGATCTTCAGATATATTAGAATAAATGAAGCTTGCTAGTTTATTTTAGTATAAATAACTCCAAGGAAAACCAAAACATGGAAATCAGCGCTCGTAATTCTCTCAAAGCTACTGTCAAAAAGATTGTAAATGGTTCAGTTAATACAGAGGTGACTTTAGAGTTAGCATCTGGAATAGAACTAGTATCTATCATCACAAAGTCTTCAGCCGAAAAGCTGGGGCTTGCAGAGGGTAAACAAGCTTACGCTGTGATTAAGTCATCAGATGTAATTGTTGCTGTTGATTAAAAACAACAAGATCCCCGACTTCTTAAAGAAGTCGGGGATCTAAGCGGTATTAGTTTTTAAGAATACGAACATAGATAGCGCGGGCAACTTCTCTTTCTACATCTAATAATATCTTTCCAGCTTTAATAATCAAAGAGGGAAATTGCTGTTCTAAAGTAATGACAGTGCCTGTTGCTACACCCAATGATTTTAGTTTTTTGAAGAGTAGATCATCCTGAATTTTACAGGAAGTGATAATACCTTGTTCTCCCACTTGCAGCAATTCTAATGAGCAGCCAGTCACACTAAAAGGAGTAAACATTGTCACTATTAAAAATAGGTAAAACATGAAAGATGAAGGATGAATTATCAAAGTTTCACCCTTCATCATTTATTGGGTTGCTGAGATTAACAACTACAGCAATAATTTAGACTAGATATGGTTCTTGATGTGTTTTGATTGTGCAGTTAGAACGGGCGTAGGTAACACAAAGTAGGGCGAATCCTTTTGACATTTGCTCGTCATCTAAAAAGATTTGATCAGATTGATCAACTTCACCTTCAACTACTTTACCTACACAACTAGAACAAGAACCTGCATGACAAGAGAAGGGTAACTCAATACCATTTTCTTCTGCTGCTTCTAAAATGGTAGTCTCTTCGTCGACTTCAATTGTGGTATCGAGGTCTTCTTTTTTGCTGATTAATCTAACTTGGTAGGTAGCCATTTGTCGATTCTCCTCAAAATTTATAAGATGAGCTTGAACTCTCGAAGTTTTTGTAGCTCCCGCCTTCGAGAAACTGTGCAAAGTACGTCTACGGGAAATGTTAAATAACTCGTAATTAATAATCTGTAATAACTTTCACAGACTCGCTAACGTAATTATTGCTGCTCAGTCAAAATTACGAATTACGAATTAAGAATTACGAATTATTTATGTGCAAGGTACGCCAGTAGGTGTACAGTCACCTGCTTTAAAGGATTTTCCGCAACCGCAGGTATCGCTTGCATTGGGGTTAGTGAACTTAAAGCCACTTTCCATCACCCCTTCGACAAAATCGATTACTATCCCTTCTAATAACGGCGCACTTTTGGGATCAACGTAAACCAGTACCTGTCCTTGCTCGATTACCAAGTCATCTGGTTGTAGCTTGCTGGTGATGTCGATCGCATATTCGTAACCATTGCAACCACCATCTTTTACAGCGACGCGGATACCTTTAGTTGCGTCGTTAGCATTGGGAGAGGAAGCGAGTAGAAATGCCCGTAGACGAAATTCTGCCTTTTCTGTCAAAGTAACACTCATCAAGTCTCCTAATCTGTAGCGATTATTAGTTCTGATTCGGAATGTGAGTTTTTTTGTAGCGATCGCCTATGTTGTAAGATTGCTTGTGGGTTCCATTGTTTTACCTTGAGCATATCTCCAAGGCGCGGTGTTACCACAGACTGGACAAGAGCGATCGCGGTGAGTACGGCGCTTGGCAAACTCCATCCGACTTAAGTCTATTGTCAGCAATTGCGATAACAGAGGTTGACTAAACCCAGTAATCAGCTTGATTGCTTCCAACGCTGTCAGACAAGCTAGTGTTCCAGAAACAGCGCCCAGAACTGAAAAGCCACGCCGATCCCAATCAGGCTTTTCTGGAAACAAACAGGATAAACAAGGAGTCACACCAGGAATAATCGTTGTTAGGTAAGCCTCCATTCCGTCCATCGCCGCTTCCACCATTGGTTTACGCCAGCGCACGCAAGCTTCATTCAACAAATTGCGCTCTGTAAAATTGTGGGCGCAATCCAGCGTCATATCAGCGGATTGGACTAAAGAATTGACATTGTCCGGGGTGACGTAATCGTGAATTGCTTCCACTTGGATATCAGGATTGATCGCCTCTAGAGTTTCTTTCGCTTTGAATACTCTTGGTTTACCTACCCAATCATCCGTCATTAAAATCTGACGATTCATATCATCTAAACGCAAATCACCACCCCGGACGAGAATCAGCCGCCCAACGCCCGCTACTGCTAAGTAAAGCGCCGCCGTACCGCCCAATCCCCCTACACCCGTAACCAGAACCGTCGCTGATTTTAGGCGATTTTGAGCTAGTTCGCCGAAATTCGGAAGCATCATTTGGCGACTATATCTTTCTAACTCGGTAGGCGTTAGGTTTATCACTTTGTACCTCCTAATCAGAAGTGATTTCTGTCAGTGTGACTACATTTTTTGGCTTGTCGTTAAATACTTTGAATAGCTTTTGTTCATGGGGTGATGATTCGAGGAATACCTGATATGCTTTTTGCAAAGCTAAAGAATATTGACTTAGTTTTGCTTCAGGACTTAAGTCAGGAAACTTATCATCAACTTCTCCCATATATTGAGAAAATTTCTTCAAAATATGGAGACGATTTACATTCACAAATGTTTGGTCATAGGGCAAATTAAAAAACTGCAAAAATTCTTCTGCATCTACGAGTTTGTTGAATTCTTCAATAGTTCCAGTCATTTAGCTTTCTCCAATTGTTTTAGCTGTTGCTTAAGTTCATCTAATTGCTGATAGACTTCATAAGTTGCAGCCGCCACATCCATAAGTTGTGTGTAATCGGTGGGCAAACCTTCCGCTAAATCATGCAGATCCATTTTCATTTGACCTGCCTTACTATTGAGTTTTCTGATTTTGTGTTTCAGATCTTCAATTATTGTTTCTCCTGCCTGCACCATTAATTACTCCTAGTTATTAAATTCTCTTGGTATCTTAGTGTCTTTATGGGAATCAACCACCAAGTCACAAAGACACTAAGAACAATTAACTTTTAAGGCAGTATTTAAAGTTTGCCTACTTCAGGGAAACGCTTCGCCAAATCAACGCCTTTTTGGACAAAGTTTTCTCCTTCTTCTGCTAACTTTTCTAGGGAATCAAAACCAAAACGATGGGCATCTCGTAAGGTTTTCATAGCTAACAAAAGACGACCAGAAAAGACTAATGCCCAGCCAAAACCTTCATGACTCAAATCAATTACAACTTGGGATATCAAACCTGTTTCTTGTTCAATACCTGCGGCTACAGCCCGGAAAAATGCCATAATCCGTGCTTGAGTTATCGGATCAACTTCACCCTCAAGAGAAATTTCACGCTTCTTTAGTTTGGTGACGACAAAGGGTTTGAGAATTAATTCATCTGACCATTTGCGATAAGTTCCGTAAGTATCTTGACCCCGGATTTGTTGTAGCAATATCTTCAGAAAAGGGGAACTCAAGACTTCGGCTGTAGCTGTTCCGTTAACACTATTGTTTTCGCTCATACGGCTGCTTCATTTTCAACGTCATCTGCAAAATTTGAAGTTTTTGGTTGTAAAGCCTTACGTAACCAAGGAGGAGGATTACCCTTGAGAGTTTGTACTAACTTAGTCAGAATTTCGTTAATTTCTTCTGCTTCTGATTTAGCCTTGACTGGGGTAACACCTTTTTTGATTAAACGTGCTGCGGCACTACCACCAATTGCCGTCACATAAACAATTGTGCAATCAACCAAAGCATCAAGTTTGGGGGTGACTTTATCCTCATTACCATCTTCTTTGAGATCACCATCAAACTTCAGAGTTTCTAAGAACTCATATCCCTGATCGGAGATTTCATAAACATCAATTTCTCTTGCCCATCCGAAGTGAGCATTAATATGAACATGGTCACTTGTTGTAAAGGCAATTTTCATCCTAATTTATCCTTTGTCAGTTGTCATTGGGCATTGTTATTTTTCTCTAGTACAGCACGGCGGAAATAAAGCCACCATTTCAAATAGTTAAAAAGCCCCAATTATCAGACTTTTGACTTTTGAACGCCAGTTGCTACAAGTCGGGGAACCCGCCCAACGCACTGGCTCCTTTTGACTTCCGCGTAGCGGTACTAGTCCCTACCTAGTCCCCATAAATGTTTAACTCTCTCTTCTTCAGCTTCTAAAAATAGGTTGCCGATGCCAAACAAAAGCTCCATCGTGCCTCGATAGCCGACTTTGGTGAACTGACCATTACCCAAGCGGTCATAAATGGGAATGCCCAGGCGATAAAGGGGAATCGAGAGACGTTTAGCGATCGCACCTACGTTAGAGTTACCAATCAATAAATCAGACCCACCTGCTAGTTGCTCGAAGTCTTCTAAATCACCGATAGTGACGTTTTTAACCGGGAGTTTTTCTAGTAGCGGCGATCGCGTCGTTGTCACCGCTGCATGAACTTGGGTTCCCATCGACTGCAGAAAACACACTGTTGACCACAACAAGTCCGGTTCCAACGCTAAGGAAACTCGTTTTGCACCAAAGTAAAAGTGAGTATCCAACATGGCATCTTGCAACTGGCGGCGCTGGCGGCGATATTTTTCGGGTACGCTGTTGCTGCTCAAAATTGCCAATGCTTGGAGAAACTCGTCTACTGCTTCTAATCCTGTGAGTTCACCAAACACCTCGTAGGGAATGCCAAACCGTTCTTCGAGGATTTTGGCTGCAGCTCGCATACTTTCGCCCAAGGCGATCGTAAAGGCAGAACTACCTACTTCTCGTAACTGTTTTAAGGTAGCGCCACTGGCTGTAACAGCGCTGTAGCCATCTTCTAAATGACCATCTAATGAAGCGCCCAGGTCAGGTACAAAGATGGGTACTAAACCAAAAGCCGTAACCATTTCTTTGATTTCTTGGACATCTCCTGGTGTAAAAGCAGAACCTGCCAAAATTGTCACTTGCTCGGTTCTAATTCCACCCTGTTTAGGAATTTCCCTAACTATGCTTTCCACAGCCGCAGCAAAACCATCTTGCAATGCACCTTTAAAATCTGGTGTGGGTGCAAAGACAATCGGCAAGTGATTTAGTTCTGGGTGGCGATCGCGGATATCCTTGAGGAAACCTTCGATGTCATCGCCTCTGGTTTCTGTTAGCCCTGTGCTGCATAAACCAATAATTTCTGGGTTGACCTTTTCTACTAAGGTGAGAATTGCTTGCTCTAAATTCTCTTCGCCACCCAAAATAGTAGTGACTTCGGTCATGGCTGTAGTAGCAAGGGGAATGGCTTCCCGAAAATGCCGTACAAGCACAACTTTGGCGAAGGCAGTACAACCTTGGGAACCGTGGAATAAAGGTATCATCCCCTTTAATCCCAAAAAGGCTAAAGATGCACCCAAGGCTTGGCTTTGCTTGAGGGGATTAACTGTAAGTGCTTTGCTAGGAACTGTAACGATCGCCATTAAATAATCTCCTCCATCGACGCAAACAGAGAATGATCTGTATCCCTCGCTCCTAGGGTTCCTTCGTCTTCATCCCAAGGGGCTGGCTTACGTATTTGTTCCCATATTGGGCTGTAAAGGGCTTCGTACAGTTCTCTTGCCATCTCAATCATCCCTACGTAACCTGCATAAGGATGGTGGCGTTCTTGGTTAATATCCAAAAAAGGAATCCGGGCTTTCAAGGCAGTATATTGGTTACGACCACCAGCAATCAACATATCGGCGCGAGTGTCTTTAACCAGTTGCAACAGTTCCTTGGCATTACCCTTTTCCAGCATAATGCCATCGTTGCCGATTAACTTCTTAATCTTGGCTTTATCTTCCTCGGTGCTTTTTCTGGTGCTGGTAGCAACAACTTCTATACCCAAATCCTTAGCCGCTGAGATAATCGACCAACTCTTAACACCGCCAGTATACAGAACGACTCGCTTACCTTTGAGTCGGGCGCGATAAGGAGCCAGAGCTAAATCTAGAGCCGCAGTTTCTTCGGCGATCAGCTTTTCTGTACGCTCTTGCAAATCGCTATCGCCTAACTTAGCAGCAATGTTCCGTAAGCAGCGGTTCATATCATCAATGCCGTAAAAAGACTCTTCAATGTAAGGAATGTTGTAGCGCTCCTGCATTTTTCTGGCCATATTGAGCAGCGCTCGTGAACAGATCATCACATTGAGTTTGGCGCGGTGGGCGTAGCGGATTTCGTTGTAGCGAGCATCGCCCGTAATTTTAGATAGAACACGAAGGCCTAATTTTTCTAACAGTGGTGTTACTCCCCACATCTCCCCGGCGATGTTGTATTCACCGATTAAGTTAATATCATAGGGGGTTGTATGTTCCGGTTCTGCTGTGCCGACAACATATTCCAACAAAGATTCACCACCAAAGCGGTTACCCAAGTTTTTACTACCAATGAATCCTGGAGCAATCACAGGAATTACAGGAGTGCCTATTTTTTCTGCCGCAGCCTTACAAACAGCATCGATATCATCGCCAATTAAAGCAGTAACACAGGTAGCGTAGACAAACACCGCCGCTGGATTGTAGCGTTCTTTAACTTCCAGGATTGCCTTGTAGAGTTTCTTTTCACCGCCGAAAATCACATCATTTTCAGTTAGATCAGTGGTAAAACCCGTCTTGTAAAGCACAGGGCCAGAAGAGAGACTACCACGACTACCCCAAGAATTACCAGCACAGGCGATCGGGCCGTGGACTAAATGAGCAGCATCTGCGATCGGTACTAGGGCAATCATTGCACCATCAAAGGCACAGCCTCCTTGAGCAGCTCCTGGTTGTGCTTGTTGGCTGCAAGACTTGTTTTTCTTTTCTCCCTGTTTATGCTGATTATGGTCGCATCCTGGCTCATTAAGCAGCTCGTTGACTTTGCCTTGGGTAGTTTTCATCTCTCTTCTCTTACTGGATGGCAGGTGTTATACGAATTCGGAATTCGTAATTAAGAAATGTTGGAGAATTGGTCTTAATTGTTCTTTGTCATTTGTTTAGTTATTAGTATTGACTAATGACCAATGACTATTGATTAACAAATATATTTCGTGACATCTTCTCCACACTCATCAGCAAGATAAGATAAGGCACGAAAGCGCATTCCGACAAACTCGTCATATAAGGGATTAAGTTTACACAGAGGGGGAATATTCAAAGTCCGCCCAAATAACTTAAAGCTGCGTTCAAAGGGACAACAGCAAGGAATTACTTGGCAAATTATGTGAGCAAGACGATAATTTTTAATCGGGATTCCATCTACAAAATTACGTGCAGGATTGAGAAGTTTGTGAAACCAACCTGGCTTTTTATAGTTAGGTGGATGGTAACTAGGATGAGTGTGAGTATGACTGTGAGAATGAGTGTGATTGATGGTTTCCATATTACAGATATTTCAGATGAAGTGTGGAGGATGAAGGATGAAATTTTCATCCTTCAACGTTTAGTAGTTCTCTTTCTTACTTTTTGCGAGCGATCGCAATTTCTAACGAATCAAGTCGTAAGAAATATCGGTCTTAGAAGGAATATTGGTGTTGCGATCGATTTCTTCAAAGATGGTGTTAACGATCCAGTTGAGGAGATTGATCGCACCTTGATAGCCAATGGTGCTGTAGCGGTGTAAGTGGTGACGATCCATGATGGGATAACCGATTCTCACAAGGGGAATCTTGGTGTCACGCCACAGGTACTTACCGTAGGAGTTACCGATGAGCAAGTCTACGGGTTCGGTGAACAATAAAGAACGCATATGCCATAAATCTTTACCACCCCAAATGGTTGCGTTTTGACCAAAAGGACTAGAATCTAGCAATTCTTGGAGTTCTTTCTCAAACACTTCGTTGGTGTTGTGAACCAAGATATGCACGGGTTCAGCACCCATTTCCAACATGAAGCCAACTACGCTGTATACTAAATCTGGCTCACCGTAGATAGCGAAGCGCTTGCCATGAACCCATGAATGAGAGTCAGTCATAGCATCAACTGCACGGCCCCGTTCAATTTCCAATTCTTTAGGAATGGGTACACCACTCAGTTCGCTGAGTTTCATCAAAAACTCATCAGTACCTTTGATACCCCAAGGACGGGAAACTACAACGTCTTGCTTCCATTCTTTGGCGATGTACTCGCGGGTCTTGGGAGTAGAGTGTGCTTGCAGAGCAACTGTAGCTTTAGCATTAATTGAATCTGCTGCATCTTCCAGCTTTGTACCACCTGGATACATATCAAATTCACCTGTGTTTGGTGAATCTAGGTAGTCGCTATTGTCAGCTAAGATGGTGTAGTCAAAGCCGAACAATGAAGCAATTCGCTTGATTTCGCGGTTGTTGCCAACGTAGGTATCAAAACCTGGGATGAAGTTAATCTTACCGTTGCTGGTTTCTTTCTTTTTACCCGCAGTCAGGTTAGAAAGAATACCCTTCATCATATTGTCGTAACCCGTGATGTGGGAACCGACAAAGCTAGGTGTATGGGCGTAAGGTACTGGGAACTCTTGGGGAACTGCACCAGCTTGTTTTGCGTTGTTGATGAAAGCTTGTAAGTCATCACCAATTACTTCTGCCATACAAGTGGTACAAACAGCAATCATCTTGGGCTTGTAGAGTTGGTAAGAGTTCGCCAAGCCGTCAATCATGTTTTGCATACCACCGAACACCGCTGCGTCTTCGGTCATTGAAGAAGACACACCAGAAAATGGTTCTTTGTAGTGGCGGGTTAAGTGAGTGCGGAAGTAAGCTACGCAACCTTGGGAACCTTGCACGAAGGGTAGAGTACCTTCAAAACCAACAGCAGCAAAGATTGCTCCTAAAGGTTGACAACCTTTAGCAGGGTTGACGGTTAAAGCTTCACGAGCGAAGTTCTTTTCACGATATTCCCAACCCTTTGTCCACTCTGCAACCCGCGCAATTTCTTCGGGGCTGTGAACGTTTTCAAACTGCTTTTTGTTTTCAAATAGCTCTTGATACTCTGGTTGATGGAATAGCTCTACGTGGTCTTGAATTTTTTCTGGATTCTGAGGCATTTGGTGGATCTCCAAGCTTACTGAAGTCGTTACTAGTTAAGGAATAGGGAGAGGAGAGTGGAAATATCACTCAAAACTCAGAATGCAAAAATCAAAATAAACTTTTAACCTTTGAATTTTGAACTTTGAATTTCCAACTCCCTCTGGGGTTAAAACCCCAGACTATCTCTCCCTATTTATCTCTTTTCAATTTATCTAGGCGGTAGCTGTAGCCTTAGCTTTAGCTTCAGCTTTCTTGCTCCAAGGAGCGCCGATTAAACCCCAGGTTGGGCTGTTGAGTGCCAAATCCATATCACGAGCGAAGATAGCGAAGCCATCATAACCGTGATAAGGGCCGGAGTAATCCTTTTTATGGTTAAATAGCTCTAAATAGCCTAATGTTTGCAGTAATCAATGTCTGTCTTAAACATTGTTCGCTCAGAACACATTTATTTTTAGGCTAAATATAGGCTAAAAACACAGCGATGCATAACCAGGGTCAAGACAAATATCAGCAAGCTTTTGCAGACTTAGAGCCAGTTTCATCTACCGATGGCAGTTTTCTCGGCTCAAGTCAACAAGCACAGCAGCAAAGAGAACACATGAGAACAAAAGTACTCCAAGAATTAGAGAAAGTTAATCTGCGTTTAAAGTCTGCAAAGACAAAGGTGACAATTAGAGAATCGAATGGAAGTCTGCAATTACGCGCTACCTTGCCAATTAAACCAACAGACAAGGACACAAACGGCACTGGGAGAAAGCAATATAATCTGAGTTTGAATATTCCCGCTAATTTAGATGGACTTAAGACAGCTGAGGAAGAAGCTTATGAATTAGGAAAATTAATCGCTAGAAAAACCTTTGAATGGAATGATAAATATTTAGGCAATGAGGCAATAAAAAAAGACTTTAAAACAGTAGGAGAATTACTCGAACAATTTGAAGAAGAGTATTTTAAAACTCATAAACGTACAACTAAAAGCGAACATACTTTCTTTTATTACTTTTCCCGAACCAAGCGATTCACTAACTCCCAAGACTTAGCAACTCCCGAAAAATTGATTAGTTCAATTGAAACCATCGATAAAGAATGGGCTAAATATAATGCAGCCAGAGCCATATCTGCATTTTGCATGACATTCAAAATCGCTATTGATTTGTCTAAATATTCCAAAATTCCTGAAAATAACTCCCGCAATATACCTACAGATGCTGAAATAGCCGGAGGAATTATCAAGTTTGAAGATTACTGCAATAACAGAGGTAATCAAGTTAATCAAAATGTTCAAAATAGCTGGCAACTTTGGCGATGGACGTATGGAATGTTAGCAGTTTTTGGTTTACGTCCACGGGAGCTTTTTATTAATCCTGATATCGATTGGTGGTTAAGTAAAGAAAATATAGATTTGACATGGAAAGTCCATAAAGATTGTAAGACTGGTGAAAGGCAAGCATTACCATTACATAGACAATGGATTTCAGATTTTGATTTAAGAAATCCGAAATATTTAGAGATGTTGGCAACTGCAATTAGTAAAAAAGATAATACTAATCATGCCGAGATAACAGCATTAACACAACGAGTTAGTTGGTGGTTCCGTAAAATCGGATTAAATTTTAAGCCTTATGATTTACGTCACGCTTGGGCAATTAGAGCGCATATTTTAGGCATTCCAATTAAAGCAGCCGCAGATAATTTGGGGCATAGTGTGCAGGTGCATACCCAAACTTATCAGCGTTGGTTTTCACTAGATATGCGAAAGTTGGCAATGAATCAGGCTGTGAATAAGAGGAATGAAGTTGAGGTTATTAAAGAGGAAAATGCTAAGTTGAGGATGGAGAATGAAAGGCTGAAAATGGAGGTTGAAAAATTGAAAATTGAGTTAGTTTATAAACAAAGTTAAATTCACTGATAAATCATACCAGTTTTATATAATTTGCTATGATTTATGGGTGAAAAATGATCCAAATAAACTCATTAAGATATGTATGTCTGCTACTGACATTGGAACACTGATTGTTAAGTCGCCTGAAACTCTAGAGAGTCGTCCCCGCATTACTAGTACTAGAGTTTCTGTTCAACACATCACAGCTTGGTACAAACTTGGGCTGAATGCAGAATAAATTGCTGAACGGATGGGAAATGTAAATCTCCGTACAGTTTATCCCTCTTTTATCACTTTCGGAAGAGAGTATCTGGGATGCTTACAACATAACACTTTTACCAAAAATCTTGATTTCAGCCATTCTGTTAGAAAATAAACGCTCAAATACTCGCTCTATCTACAGTTGAAAATCTCGCTCTTATTTTTCTTTTCCCAGAGTGACACAAGAGGGTTATGCATTTTTCAGTATGAAAGATCACCTCAATTCATTACAACAATTGGGGAAAAAGATATTTCTGTTACTGCAAGCGGCTTTTGGGGATATACCAATCGCCAGAATTGGCAAGCTTCCTATAGTTTGAAGCAGGATAACAATGATTCTTGGTATCCGACAACATTCTGGAACATAGATGGAAAACCTGGAAAATTGGCAGGATGGTCAAGTTCTTTAAGTGAATCTCCACCTCCAATTCCTCAATCTCTTAAATATGCTGTTTACCTGAAGTTAGTTGCAAGTAATCTTGCGAAAGCAGCTTACAGTGAAGAAATTACGCCGAGGGTTGAGTTCGACGGTTCAGGATTAGCACCCACTTTAGATTTTTTGCGTAATGAGGCTCCAGATAAATTTCAATTAATAGAGGAAATGTTGAGCCGGATTGTACCAAATGTACGTAAAATTGGCATAAAACGAGCAAAAGTTCCAGTTATTCGCAAACGTTTAATTGAAATTGATGGAAAGTCCATTTCCTATGAAGAAACTCAGGAAATGACAGGACAAGAAGTGATATTAGACATGAATACAGGTAAGCGTATTCCAGCCCATGCAATTAGCGAAGGAACAATGCTAACTTTAGGTTTATTAACTGTGTTGATGAACCCTACTCAACCTAATTTAGTTTTTCTAGATGATGTGGAACAAGGACTTCATCCAAAAGCACAACGTGAGTTGATGACTGTTTTTAAGGAAATAATTCAATATAATACGAATCTGCAAATTATTTTTTCTACTCACTCTCCTTATATTATTGATGAGCTTGTTCCTTCTCAAGTACATATATTAAATAACAGTAATTCAGGCTTCACAATCTCCAAGCGTCTAGATGAACATCCTGATGTGGAATGGGCAAAAGAAACTTTGACAACTGGTGAATTTTGGGATGCTGAGGGTGAAGATTGGGTTGTTGCAAGAGAAGTTGAAGTTAGTGATTGAGTTCATTGTAATAGTAGAAAGTGGTGCAGATGCACGAACAGCTACTAAATTAGCCGAGCGCGTTTTGATGGAGCAAATCGATTGGTTAGAGCCTGATCTAATAAAACATATATTTAACTGGTGTGGCTTACAGGAAGGAACAGAATATTCTTGCTGGAGCGACGTTAAAAAAATTAAGATAATTATGAGTGCGATCGCATCCTCCCCCTAACCTACATTTTCAAAAAACAACGCCGCGATAAATTTCCGTCATTGATAATGCGATCGCAATTGAATTTAAAGAAATAGATTGCTCCAAGCTGCTAAAATCACTGAGCAACCAACCTTCGGCTTGCTTGGTATAGCGTTCTACAAAGGGTTCATCTTGCTCGACTAATAAATATTCGCTAAAACTTGGAATTGATCGATACATCCGAAACTTACCAAGTCGGTCGTAATCTGCGGTGGAAGGAGATAAAACTTCAACAATTAAAATAGGATTCAAGACTTCATCTAAGCGTTCAGCGTTTAGTTGTGGTTCGCCGTCAAAAATCATCACGTCTGGATATACTCCGCGTCGATGTTCAGGAATCCACAGCCGTAAATCGCTGTTAATTGGCTCAAATTGAGTATCACGTAACAGAAACTTGAGAAAAGCAAAAATATTGCCACCGATGCGGCTGTGTTTGAGCGTTCCTCCGGCCATAGGTACAATTTCTCCATCTCGATATTCGCTGCGTCCTGACGCTTTTTCTTCAATGGCGCGATATTCATCCAAACTGTAGCGGCGCTTGATGGTAGAAACCATAGGTCTTAGCCGATGTAAGACAACAAAACTATTTTGTCACAGATTTAATTGTAAAGTGATGTCATGCTGCGCTGTCATGTTTACAACGGGCTACGCCTACTTAAGGTGAAAGGCAATTATAGTTAGTATTAGTATAAGTATTATAGGTATTGAATAAACATTAGTTGTAGCAATGTCAAAAGCAGTTTATATCTGGAAATTTAGTACATTTTTTGCCTTGTACGCGTTTGTTAGTCTCGTTGTTTTTTTCACAACTTCTTTCACAATTCCTGCTTGGCTGGTTTATTTATTCATCCTTTTCCCGATTTACATAGTTTGTATACTCTATTTGATTAGTTTGAATTTAAAACATCGTCAAAAGATGCTTAAATATCAACTATTGCCATTATATTTAAGTCTAGTTTTTCAACTTTTAATTATTCTTACAAGCCCTAAAAGTTGTTATGGTTGGAAACAAGGTTCAGCTTGCTATTCGTTTATTCAGTCTCACTTTATTGATGTTAGTGATAATCCCCCTCACTGGCTGATTGAACAGGTATTTCCGATCGCTGTATTAATGTACATTGTTACTATTTGGGTTTTCTTAGGTAAGATTTGTGTTGAGAGGCCGCAATCTGATAAAGTGTAGCGATCGCTTGCTCTGCTCGATCTTATTTTCGCTTGGCAAAATTTTGAGTAATAGGGCAGATCTTAAATTATCGCCATCGGTGTCGAAAAACAGTCAGAATAGATAAGTTGGTATAAATCAGCTGAAACAAAGATGACAAACATCGAAATTAATACTACAAAAGTTAAAGTACCCAACAATGACTTAGAAATCGATGCTTACTTGGCTCAACCAGCACATCAAGGAATCTTTGGGGCGGTTATAGTTTTCCCAGAAATTTTTGGAATTAACAGTAATATTCGAGATATCACCGAATTAATAGCTAAACAAGGTTATGTGGCAATAGCACCCGCAATGTATCAACGTATTGCTCCTGGTTTTGAAGCTGACTTTAGCCCAGAAGATGTTGGCTATAGTCCAGAAGCTTATCGCCTGGGCTTGGAATACTATCAACAAGTAAAGTATCAAGAAATTTTCAGTGATATTCAAGCAGCGATCGCCTACTTAAAAACTTTACCAAATGTCAAAGATAATGCCATCGGTGCTATTGGTTTTTGTTTTGGTGGTCATGTTGCTTACATGGCTGCAACCTTAAGCAATATCAAAGCAGCAGCTTCGTTTTACGGTGGTGGAATTACTACCTCTAGCTATGGTGAAGACACTCCCACCATTAATCGTACCTCTGAAATTAAAGGTACTATTTATGCGTTTTTTGGTACTAGAGATGCATTAGTTTCCCAAGAAGAAAATGAGCAAATTGAGGCAGAATTAAAGAAACATCACATAAATCATCGTGTATTCCGATATGATGCAGGACACGGATTCTTTGCCGGATTCTTTGTAGATAAATACCCATTTTTAGCGCAGCACCCAAGTTATAATCCAGAAGCTGCTCCTGACGCTTGGCAACATGTTTTAGAACTATTTCAAAATAACTTGTAAAACTAAAGAAGCAATTAGGATAAGATGTCGTAGTTCTCTATGAGAGTATGGGACTCATGAAGCTCAATGACTAAGCATTCTCAGCTTCAGCTTTTCAATTTAGTACCTGAACTGCCACAAAATGCTCAATCAAGAGTTATTAAACAAAGGGAAGGTACTTTCACCGACAATATGAAATTGCCTATCCATAGGTGGTTTCGCTATTCTGCGGGATTCTCAGCAGATTGGGTTGAAAGAGTAATTACAGAGTTGGAACCTCAAACTATCCTTTGTCAAGAACTAGAAAATATTCGCGGAACTAAGGGTGGTAATAAGGCGTATCATACGATGATTGCCGCTTATTTTATCGATATGGGATTTGTATTTCATGCTCTACGTCGAGTTGCAGCATCAGATTGCAAAGCTTGTTTTGTAGTAGGAGATTCAGCTCCTTATGGGGTATATGTTCCGGTTGAAAAGTGGCTCGGTAAATTAGCCGTTGCAGCAGGATTTGATTTCTGGTCTTTTGAACAGATTAGGCAGCGTAACATCAAGTGGAAAAATAGAAAACATAATGTTCCACTGCATGAAGGACGACTTTGGATAGAAGGTAAATTTATGGCACAATCTCCATCACATAAGTTTGGACAGAATTTAGGCAAACTTCTTGAAGATATTGTGCTTGACGATATCCTCAAACCTCGACTGCAAGAGTTTGTACAAACTAAAAACTACTACCTCGATTGGCAGCGATCGCGCCTAGCGAGAAGCGGTAAAAAAGTTACCTGGGAAGACAAATATGGCAACAAACATGATTTGGATTTTGTAATCGAGATCGATGGTACAGATGACCAGCTTGGTAGACCTGTTGCATTTATTGAGTCTGCATGGCGTAGATATACTAAACATTCAAAAAATAAAGCTCAAGAAATCCAAGGCGCTATATTACCTATTATTGAACTTCATCATTTGTCAGCGCCATTTTATGGGGCAGTATTAGCTGGAGATTTTACTAAACCAGCTTTAGCTCAACTGAGAAACAATGGATTTGCAATTATCTATATTCCTTATAAAGATGTTGTAGCAGCATTCAAGAAAATTGATTTTGATGTTGCATTTGACGAAGAAACAGCGGATGAAATTTATACCAAAGCCTCCAATGCTTTAGCTAGCATCACTAGTTTAGACAAAGAGAAACTTCGACAAGCTTTGATGCAAGTTTCAAAACAAGAAGTCGATCAATTTATGAATACGCTCAAAAATTGCCTTGAGTGTTATATTGCGAAAATAATTCTCATTCCGCTTTTTGGTACAAGATACGAGTTTGAGAACATTGATGATGCACTTACAGAGCTAAATACACTTGACATTAATAATCCCAGTGGTGAGTTTGATCGGTTTGAAGTCATCATTGATTACAGCAACAACGACACAATTCGAGCAAATTTTCAAAACAAGACTTTGCTTGCAAACTTCTTAAGGAAGCTATAAAGTTAAAGTCAGGCTAACAAAGGCGTTAAAGCAGACGGAACAAATATGGTTGGAACGACGGCATTGCTATATGTTTCGTTCTTTTAGCTGGAAAGGACAAGGGGTAAAAGTTTGTGATAAACCATTATAAATTATGGGCATTCTAGAGATGTGCAGTGCTACAATCCACTTCATCTCTAAGTCAATGGTTTCACGCAATTTAAAGCAATATACTATACCAGCAATTAAAGCTTTTTTTTTACAGCATCGTCAACTGATTGTTATTACACCAATTTTGGCGATCGCTCACTATGGGTTGGCGATTCTTTCCCAAGCTGTATCATTTAAAAATTCGGCATCTGCAATTTGGCCTTCATCAGGTTTTTTCCTGGCAATGGTTTTGTTGTTGGGTTATCGTATAGGGCTGCCAATTTTTCTGAGCGCACTGCTGATAAATTCGCTGCTATTTTACAAAGATTTTCCCACAATCATTAGTATCTCTTTAGTCAACTGCATTGAGCCACTGATAGCAGCCTGGTTAATCAACAAGTTTATTAAAACACACGATTTACTTGGGCGATCGCTGAATTTTTTTAAATTTTTGATCGTGATTTTGATTAGTGGAGCGGTGACTACTTGCTTTGCTATGGCCATCTTGTGTCTGACTAGCAGCTTACCTTGGGAACTTTATAGTACAGTTTGGCAAACTTGGTCACTTAGCGTCATTACAGGCAGATTACTGATCACACCGATGATCTTGGCATGGGCAATGCAATCTTGGCAATCTGTGCGATTCAATGGACTATTAGTTACAGAGTTTGCTGTGATCGTAGTTTTGCTGGCAATCATCAGCAAAGCCTCATTTTGGGGTAACAATCCCGTGGAATATATGATGATGCCCCTCTTGCTGTGGTCTGCCTTTCGATTTAGAGCAACTGAGTCTACACTGTTGGTTGTGATTGTTTCAGCGATCGCTGTTTTGGGAACGGCTCGTGATTTGGGATCTTTCGCTAAATCCTCGGTGAGTGAATCTTTGATGTTGCTGCAATCTTTCATGTGCGTCATTGCCCTCACCACCTATTTACTGATGTCAGTTCTCAATGAAAACCGCAAAGCAGCGCTGAAATTAGAGCAACGAGTGGAAGAACGCACCGCTGAACTGAAAATTGCCAAGGAAGTTGCTGACAATGCAAATCAGGCCAAAAGTGAATTTTTGGCAAACATGAGCCACGAACTCCGAACGCCCCTGAATGGTATCTTGGGATACGCGCAAATTCTCAGCCGATCTAAAGTTTTACCTGAAAAAGAACGTCATGGTGTCAGTATTATTCACCAATGCGGCTCGCATTTACTGACTTTGATTAACGACGTGCTGGACTTATCTAAAATTGAAGCGCGCAAACTAGAACTCACTCCCACCGGAATCCACTTGTCGGCATTTCTACAAGGGGTTGTGGAAATCTGTCGCATTCGAGCTGAACAAAAAGGCATTGACTTTATTTATCAACCCGATCCAATGTTACCCGAAGGTGTGCTTGCAGATGAAAAGCGGCTACGTCAGGTTTTGATTAACTTATTGGGGAATGGAATTAAATTTACAGATCAAGGATCTGTCACCCTGAAAGTTGCAGTCATTGAGACGGGATTAGATGCCAACTATCGGCGGATTAACTTTCAAATTGAGGATACCGGAGTTGGGATTGAACCAAAGCAAATAGACAAAATTTTCCAGGCATTTGAACAAGTAGGCGATCGCAAACGCCAAGCGGAAGGCACAGGCTTAGGACTCGCCATCAGTCAAAAGATTGTAGATTTGATGGGCGGACAAATCCAGGTTAAAAGTCAAGCAGGTATCGGTAGCAATTTTTACTTTGAAGTTGATTTGGCGATCGCTACCAATTGGGTGAAACAAACTTCCAACAGCACAGGTAAACAAATCATCGGCTATGAAGGACAATCACGCCACATCCTAGTAGTCGATGATCGCTGGGAAAACCGCGCCGTTTTGGTCAACTTACTAGAACCTCTAGGTTTCACTTTTACCGAGGCAGAAAACGGACAGGAAGCCTTAGAGAAAATGCGGCAGATTCAATCTGACATTGTAATTACCGACCTTGCCATGCCCGTAATGAATGGCTTTGAAATGCTCAAGCAAGTACGTTCTGCCAAGGATTTGCAACACTTAAAAATTTTGGTTTCCTCAGTATCCGTGGCACAACTTGATCAACAAATGGCGCTAGATGCAGGTGGAAATGACTTTTTAGCAAAACCAGTAGAAGCTAGCGAATTGTTCCGTCTGTTAGAACGTCATCTGAGACTGAAGTGGAAATACGAAACTACCACACCCCAATCAGACCAACTGCACACATCAAATGAGATGGTTTTTCCGTCTAAAATCGAACTTGAGAAGTTAATGGCACTAGCACAACAAGCCAACCTGAAGCGGTTGCGCGAACAAACAGAAAATCTGGTGCAAGCCGATTCTCGTCTAATTGCTTTTGCTGCGCCAATTCTTCAGCTCGTCAAACAATTTAAAGCTGAGGAAATTGAAGACTTATTGAAACAACATCTGGCACAGGAGAAGGGCAATGTCTAGTTATCTTAAAATTTTAGTAGTTGATGATACTCCAGCCAACCTGGAAGTTATCTGTGAAACTTTAGGTGATGCGGGCTATGAAGTGATCACAGCCATTGATGGCGATCGCGCTCTCAAACGGATACAAACCAATCCACCAGATTTGATTTTGCTCGATGTGCAAATGCCTGGAATCGACGGTTTTGAAACCTGTCAACGGCTGAAGGCAAATCCTGCAACAGCCAATATTCCTGTAATTTTTTTGACAGCACTGTCTGACACCGATAGCAAAGTCAAGGGATTTGATTTGGGTGCAGTGGATTATCTAACTAAGCCCTTTCAAGAAAAGGAAATGCTGGCGCGGGTCAAAACGCAACTGCAACTATGGCAATTAACTAAAAATTTAGAACAACATATTACTGAACGAACTGCTGAATTACAAACTGCCCTCGATCAATTACATCATTCCCAACTTCAACTTGTACAAAGCGAAAAGATGTCGGCTTTAGGAAATCTAGTTGCAGGGGTAGCTCACGAAATTAATAATCCAGTCGGCTTCATTGCCGGAAATCTGCAACCTGCACAAAACTACGTTCAAGACTTGTTTCGACTTATTGCACTTTACCAGCAAGAACTACCTCATCCCAGTCCAACCCTGCAAGCAGCGATGCAGCAAATAGACTTGGAATATCTGCAAGAAGACTTACCCAAATTGCTTGCCTCAATGCAAGAAGGTGTGAATCGCATTCGTAATATCAGTACCAGTTTAAGAACCTTTTCGCGTTCCGATTGCGATCGCCCGATTTTGTTTAACATTCACGAGGGTATCGACAGCACGCTGATGATTCTCCAGCATCGTCTCAAAGCGAACGAGTTTCGACCTGCTATTGAAGTGATCAAGCACTACGGCGAAATTCCTCAGATTGAATGCTATGTCGGTCAACTCAATCAAGTATTTATGAATATCCTCGCAAATGCCATCGATGCGTTAGAAGAAATGACTCAAAAACGCAGTTGGGAAAACATCACAACCAATCCCAATCAGATCACCATTCGCACTCAGTTAACAGATGATTCGCAGCTGGTAGAGTTGCGGATTCAAGATAATGGCATTGGGATGTCAGAAGAAATAAAGTACAGAATCTTTGACCACTTTACAACCAAAGAGGTTGGTAAAGGAACGGGATTAGGATTAGCGATCGCCTATCAAATCGTCTGTCAAAAGCACAACGGTTCACTCTCGCTCAACTCTATTCTTGGTCAAGGAACTGAATTTATCATTACGCTCCCGCTTCAGATTAATGTTGATAGCTGAAGATCGAGGTCGAAATTATCACTGTATTGTAGACTTTTAGTGCTTCTTTAACAAATATAAACCCCCATGCCCAATGCCCCATGCCCTATGGAGTGTACATAGTTGATGACGCTATCTCTGGCAATTTGATATATTAACAAAGTGGGCGATCGCTCTGTTCAGCAGATTGGCAAAAATACTATGGCAAAGCGTAAAAAAAGCAATCTCCAGTGGATTAAAGAAACGCTTGAACTCAAACCTGACCATCGCTGGGAATCTCCGTCAGGCTACAAAATTTTTGTCGCAGACCGGGGTTCTGTGCGCTTCAATGTTCCCCAAAATTGGGTTTTTGAGCCACAAGAAAAATCGTTCAAGTTCCTTGATAAAAAACCGCCCAACGACGATTGCGCTTTAGAAGTATCTTTCAATCGCCTCCCCCCCAATGACTGGACTTTGTTTCCGCTAAAATCTACCTTGAAGAAAGTTATAGAAGATGACGGTCGCAACGTCATTGCTAAGGGAGAAATCTTCACCCTCAAGCGTCAAACCGCCAGAATTGTGTGGACAGAGATTAAATTTATCGACACTCAAGAAGAACCACGGGAAGCTTTTTCACGAATTTGCATTGGTTTGGGGTCGAATGTTCAGTGTTTGATTACCTTTGATTATTGGGCAGATCAAGCAGAACAACTCACGCCAATTTGGGATGAAGTGTTGCGTAGTCTCACTTTAGGGCTATATATTCGTGACCCAATGACTGGTTTGGCTTTCCCAGATTAAACAGAACAAGCACAGAATTAATTACACACCTTGTAAACTGAATCGGTACTGTAGTTGATTCTTGATTCGGCTTATTTTTAACCTGTACTTAGTTTTAGCGCAGGTTGATAATTTTTATCTGCAACTCGCTCGTAACAAAATTACATTATTACAACTGTAACGAAGACTGAAAACCCTGCTTTAAAAGCCTAAATATGAATGCTCACAAGATAGAAGTCGTGTTAACTGAAGATGGAACTCTGACGCTACAGGATTTACCTTTTCATGCCGGGGATGCTGTGGAAGTGATTATTTTAGAAACCAAAACTTTACAGCACCAAGCCCAACAGTTACCCCAATCAGGTACAAATCCTTATCCCATGCACAACACACAGCCATACCGTTATGACGATCCTACAGAACCCGTCGCTTTAGAAGACTGGGAAGTTTTGCAATGATTATACTTGACACTCATATTTGGGTTTGGTGGGTTCAGAACGATTTACAACTGACCAAACAACAGCGACAATGGTTACAAGATTACGAGCCTGAGAGTTTAGGAATTAGCATTCTTTCTTGCTGGGAAGTAGCCAAATTGGTCGAAAAAAAGAGACTAATTTTACCTTTGGCTATTGATGAATGGCTAGAAGCAGCTTTAGCTTATCCTGGTGTACAACTATTAAATTTGTCCCTGCCAATAGTAATTGATTCAACTCAATTAAGCGGCTTCCATCGCGACCCGTTTGACCAACTTATTGTGGCTACAGCCAGATTTTATGATTGTCCTTTGTTAACTGCGGATGCGAAAATTCTTAACTATGTTGATGTGCAAACTCTTAAGTAGGGGTATTCCCCTGAGATGGTAGACAGTTAAAAAGTAAAAACTGAAAAGTGAAAAGTAAAAAGATAATCCCCATAAATAAATTGAGCGAAAAGTTTGCGCGTCCGGGTCTACCGGCACAAAACTTTTCAAGACAGGGGATTTAATATTGAGATTGTCCATAAGCAGATGCCAGGGATATTAAAATTGCACCATCTTTTTCCAAGGCTTGAGCAAATTTATTACGGGCTTCGTGATCTGCTCCAAATATAGTCACTACTTGATAAGGATTTTCCTTATTAGGAAAATTAGATTTGATAGTTACATAGGAAGGAGTTCCTAATTCACCACCTACATGAGGATTTCCTCTTTCTTCGTTTTTAACTTTGCGCTTGCCTTTAAAGTCATCACTGCTATAGAGTTTATGTAATCCTTTACCAATTACCTCAAGTTTGTCTCCTTTTTGTCGCCAGTTACTAATTTTTTGAGGATGTATCATATTTGGATTCAAACAAGGTACAAGATAAATCTTTGTATTTTTATCTAAAACATCCTGATTTCTACTTTTTGGGTAGCCTGGATGACTTGCTCTTAATGATTGTTCCGAAGAAGACTTTACTGTTTGGAATGCTGCATATAAACTTTGAAGATATTGTTCCCAATTATCTTTATTACAAGAAAGCTCAAAATTAAGAATTTCCCAATAACAACCTCTTAATCTATTGTGTTTATCTGGATCTTGAAACTTATGTAAAGGTCTTCTTGCACCTCTACCTATACCTCCTAAATAAGAAGATATTTGTAAAATTTTTTTTACCAGTAACAGATGTTTTTGTATTTCTGATTCTAAAAAAATTTTTCCCCTGTAAACATAGGTTGGTAAATCATCAGTTTTTTGCTCTGCTTTTTTAATTTCTTCCCATCTTACTCCAATGCGAATACTTCCCTCTTTTGCTTGAGTTTCTATAGTGCCAAACAGATCCTCTTCAAATTTTTTAGACGTACTAGGATCGTAGATTCCAAGGGCAAATGCTCTAAACCAGTATCTCAACATTCCTCGCAGTGCAGTCGGTCGAAATTCTGCTTTTTGAATATCTGCACCATACATCCCTTGTGTCCATAGCTGAAACTCATAATTACGACTTTGATTTGGTAAATATGATTGGAAACTTGGGCGACCATACCCTGTACTAACTCTGGAACCAAGTCCTTTCTGATTTAAAGCTTGTTTTAGCCAACTTTTGACAGTTTCTACATCTTCAATACAACCAAGTTTTGTGCGAACTATACCAATTACTAAGGCTGGTTGATTAAGAGAAAGTAGGGTATGAGGTTCCGTTCCATACTTTATTTCATGACCTTGCCATTTCCATTGAGGGTTAGCAATATCTAAACTCAAACAAGGTTGTGTGGGAAAGGCATCTAAAAATTGTACATGACCAAGAGAAGCTTCTTTTCCATCTAAATATCCTAGTAGACGCTTTATATCTGATTCGTTGTTATTATCTCTAGCCCATGCAAGTGTAACTCCTTTGAGACTACTAGCAGGAATATAAGGAATGCCGTAAACTGGGTGCAAAACTGGTAAGAGTAATTCTCGAAAGCCTCGCACTCCACCTACTCTTAATAGCCAAGGAAATTGAACTGTTAAAGTTTTATCTGCTAAAGTTTTTGTTCTGTCATTAAGAAACTTGTAGAGTGAAGCACAAGTTTTATCAGCCTTGATAGCAACTTCGATTACGGGTTTGACTAGTTCCTGATTTTTGCTATCTTTTTTAAATAGCTCATGATTTAAGGCTTGAAGTGGATTTTTCATACCATCCCATACTGGTTCTGGTTCTGAATTGTTTGGTAGATTTTCTTGTGGTAATAATGCTGACAGTTGTTCTTTTAAATTTTGGGATTTGCGTTGCTTTGCCATAATTTTGTGTGTAGCTATTCCGCCTCTCCTAAAACCGCACCTGCCCAAAAAGACCATTCTTTAGCAAGTTGAATTGCTAAGTGATTGAGTGCGGTATATTTTTGCAATTCCATATTGATGAGGTCTGATTCTTTTTCGACATCAAATTTCACTGGACTAAAATCTTTGAGTTCTTGGAGAAACTTCCGGTAAACTTTACCTTTATATTTTGTATCATCTCCCTTACCGATTTCAAATTTTTTCATATCTCCGCTCAAACGATGCAGCCCCCAAGTTGATATGTATGCAGGTAGTCCTTGGATTAGTCCACTAGCTCTTTTGTAGTAATCTTCCTTTAATTCTTTTTTGAGAGATTCCAGGGCTTTATACGTGACTTGGCTAAATTTGCGTGAGTCAAGTTTCATTTTTATCTCTCCTTTATAAGGTTATTGTTTTGAGTTCTGACCATCCCCTTCCTAAGCCTTCAAGTCCGCCAAATTGCGATCGCGCATTTAATTTATTACAAGTTATTTTCCGAATTTCTATATCTGCTGCAAACAATTCTTCTGAGCGTTTTTGAGCTTCTACATCTTCAGGTTTAATATTGCCTGTTTTTTTTGCTGCTTTCATTCCCCACGGAAAAAATAAAACTGCTTCAGGTGGTATTGCTTCTTGCGAGCGAAATGACCCATCTTTGACAGTTTTTGTATCGTCTTTAAGTGTAACCCGTACTTCGCGCTGCAATCCCACTTCAACAAGTGTTGCACAGTCTTCATCTGTGAGAATAAGTAGCTTATCTCTGAGTTGAGTAAGTAAAGTATCTGTTGTCACGAGATTATCTAATTTATTGAGTATAAGTTGAGAATCTGTGGATTTTAATATCTCTAAATCAGATGCTTTTAAAAGTGTAGTTTGCAAGTAAAGCTTATCAGTTTTAAAACTAGCGATCGCACTTTTATCTTCTCTCGCTAAAGTTGCACGGATTGTTTTAATTAATATAGATAGACTTTTATCAGGTAGCCAACGATTCCAGCGTTCGAGCCACATGGGACAGGTTATCCAAATAAGATGATGGCTTAACGATGCGATCGGGAAAAACAACAACGTAGCATCTACAAACCAAATTGCACCTTCAGTCGGCTGGTTTCCGTTCTGAATTTTTTCTCCAAACAGCCTAGCTGCGGCTTTTTTTTCAGCTTCATTTTCGGCTGCTTCAAGTTCGGCGCGAATCTTACCGCGCAGCGATGAGGCGGGTAGATAGGGAAATTCAGTATGAACTTCACGAGCAATTCCCATCAAATTACCTTCATTCGCACTCCCGCCTGTGTGAAGTGGTGTGAGCAAATATAAATATGTTAAGTAGTTGTTCATGTGCGTTAAATTCTCCCCCATAAAAGTTTTCCATAATTAAGCTGTTTAAAAGTTTCCCACCATTGCCCACTCTGTTTGTCGGGTAATAACTGCTGGTTTTCAGGTAGTTTGTCATTAAAGATATACACTGTCCCTGGTGGGACAAACGCCCGTTGCGGTAATAATGCAAACTCCTCTCTGGTTTTGTTGTCTTCCAGATCCTGACGCAGCATCGATACACCACCCCACAGTAAAGCTTTGTCGGTAGCGCAGCCTTTTAACTGTTGCTTCCAATTCTGGGGATAGGCGCTGTATCTTGTTTGTGCTAGTGCTAGTCCGGGGGTGAGCAGATAAGCAAAGTTTGATACTTTTGAAGAGCGATCGCCTGTAATAAAATCAAGTTGTTTTTTCAAGATGGTATTTGCTTCCAGGGGCGATACTAAAACCCGATGTCCTTCACCTCCCAACCGTACAATACTTTCGGTTTGTGGAATATCTCCGCTAAACGCCGCCACAAAGCACCATCCATCTTCCAGGCGAACAGCAACTTCAGTAAAGTAACCATCAGCATCTTTAACTTGTCGTTGGTTAGGTTGCATCTGAATATGCGGTAATACTTGCGTTTTCCAAGGATTACTATAAAAGTCTTGTGTACACCAATTACTGCTGTTTTTGAGGTAATAAAACAAGGCTTCGGCTTTTATCCAAGGTTTGGGAGGGCTGATATTCCCAGGCCATTTTTGATTGAGAACTAGGGGAGGGATTTGATTTTCATCAAAAGCTAAATACTTCCATGCTTCATCTTTGGGAATAGGTTGCAGGCGTTGAATTTCACTCCAATTGTCGCTCTTCGTTTTGCGGTCTTGTCCTGGAGGATATAAACAAACTAAATCTTTGGGTGTGGGTAGCCACAGCGTATCTTTACTGTCTAATAAAAAGGGGCCGAGGAAAGATAGATTGCGTTGGGTGCGTTCGGCTTTGTTGATAGTTGGTTGTAAGAGCGATCGCAATGCCTGAAATACTGTAATTGGCATGGGTGGAAATAAGCTTTTCGCCCATGAACCATCACCGGGGCTAAAAGGTTTGCAATCTCGAAATAAGAGTAAATCTAGAGGCGTGATTTTGTACCAATTCATTATAAGTTAAAGTTATTTTTTAAACGCAGAGTCACGCGAAGTACGCGCAGAGTCACGCAAAGGAAGATAATAACAACCATAAATCACTCTTTTTCCTCCCATTTCAACCGTTCAACCCGCTTATCGACCCAAAAAGCGGTAAATCTTAAAAGTTTGGCTAAGTCTCCTGGTGTAGTACCTATAGCTTCAGGATTATTTAAACTTAATTTTGCCCAATCTTCCCATTCGTCTAACCATTCTTCGATAACAGCAAATACCTCAAGTTGTTTGCTATGGTCGCGGCTATCCATAATGACTCTCGCTGCTTTGGAGAACAGTTTGTAATCTTCAGTGATGGAAGCGCGACGGGGAAGTTCTTCAGCTAACCGATATAGTAGTGGGCTGAGGTTTTGTTGGTATTTTTCATATTTCTGTACCCATTCCCACCACTTCTCTAGTAATTCACCTTTCATCAATGCTTCTAACTGATTCCCACCACCGTAAATCACTCGAAAACAAATACCATCTTTTTCAGGGATTTTTTTGGCCCTATCTCCTTCTGCTTCCCAGAGGCTTTCGAGGACGGTGGGGAGAGGGATGCTTTTATGAGCAATGATGACACCTGCACTCATGGTTGCGTTCTTTCCCATTGTAAAGTGGGGACGTTTAGGTAATCCTTTGACTTTATTTGTAGGATGCCAATAGCCAGTGGCTTCATTTCCAGTACCGTTGCGAGAATTAGTAAATTCTTGATGTGGGTCTTCGCCACCGCACCAAGCCGCACGTAATGATCAATACCTTTGCCAAAATAAGAGCCTAGATAAATTTTGGCAAAAGTGGCAAAATTAAGCATACATAAGCGTTTCGATGAAAAGGTGGTTTTTCATCTGAAACCCTTATCCTGCTGTCAATACGTTAAAAAACCCTTGTAGGAAACCTTAAAGGAATTTTTAGGACTGATTGTTTTTGCCAACCCTCAAAGAAATGGGAGTTAATGGTTAAAGCATCATCATCTCACCCTCGTAAATTGGCGAAGGTATTGAATGATAAGAGATATTCTGGTAAATCTTCTAGCGGTAAGACTACCATGACATCATCGCCGCCACTATAAATTACGCGACCGCAGAAACGCTTTTCTGTCAGGTAGGGAACCAAGCGATTGGAAAAGTCTAACAGGGCGCGGTTTAAACCCACATGGGTAGCAGGCCCCATACGTTTATTAGTTTCATCTAAAAATTGATTAAATAAATGATGATCAAAATTTTGGCTGTTTTTATTCACAGCATCTTCTTCAATATAAGACTTGTATTTTTCAAGTTTATTTCCAGAAACATAATCGCCCATCCCATCACCATCAGCTAGAACAATTACCCACCAATCTGCGGGACTAGTTTCACCAAAACCAGTATCGCGGTGTGCTGTATTAATGATGTTTCTGAGGGTATTAACGTCTGTATCTTGTAAGCCCATATCATCAGCTAGCCATTTGCTAGAAAACATCACACCGTTATAGTTTTGTCTCCAACGGTTCAGAGGATTAATTTTGCGATCGGTTTTTGGTACTTGGGAAGAACGAAACCGGGTTAAGAAACGAAAAAAACGATGGTGTTTTGGTAACTGTGTTTTAATTTTATGGTTAAGATTCTGCCAGTATTTATGAGCTAGTTCTGGATGATCGTGTACAAATCGTGCTGAGGCAATAGAACTTAAGTTAGGAAACCGTAATAGTCGTTCGTAAATAACTTGATTTTCTTTAATAACTTGAAATGTCTGTTTTTCTTCTGGCTGGTGAGATGGAATTTTTTTGATAATCGGCTTAATAGCTTTGACATTAATTCCTAATTCTTCCGCAACTCCACCATAAACCCACGCCATTCTTTTGGTGATTTCTAATGCATTTAACCTTTCAGAACCGTTAAATAACCCTGGAAATGCTTTCGACATCAATAGCCAAAATAGCCGCATTGAACCAGCAGGTGTTCCGGCTCCTTGGGAGAATTTGGTATAGTTAAACCGAGGATGGACAGCGCTAAATTGTCCTGATATGGTTGAGCGTTCCCCTGGTGCGGTGGGAATTTGCCAATTCCGCGTATTTTTAACTGCTTGTAGACATATCCGCAATCTTTGTTGTAAACTTCCCCACCAAGTCCCTACATTCAGAGTGTGATAAACATTTGCCTCGGCTTTAGAAGGTAAATCTATAGATACTTGGGCAATTTCTTGCTGAACTTTAATCCATTCTTGGTCAAAAATATTATTTTTTTTATCTTTGATTAGTGGTAAATCTGGACTTCCTAAAGGAACCGCAGCCCAATAAGGTTCCCAACTACAATTTAGCTGTTCATCCCAGAGTGGATTCCATTCCCAACAGCTTTGGTCTTGTAGAAGTGCTAATTCGTGCCTATAGGGTTTAAGAAATTCATCTGATAATTTAGTTAAATCGCCAAAAGCTTCTTCTAGTAGTTTATCTACTTTTGTAGTTGGCTTTTTTAAATATTCAATTACTCTTTCTCTTATACAAAGTCGAACTTGCTCACCTATTTTTACCCATTCTTGGGTGAGTTTTTGTTTTAGTTCGTTTCCCCGTTTTTGTGCTGCTTCTTTCCCTGAAACCAACACTGTAATCATATTAGGAAATCCAGCAGTATTTAAACTGGCGGATGTTTTATTTGTAAACCGTCCTACTGGGTCTTGATTATCTTCTTGGAGAGACGCAAAATCCTCATATTGTTGGACAATCAACGCATCGATTATTTCCTGGCTCCATAGGGAAGGTACAATCACTGCATCGGGGCCTAGTTCTTGGGCGATATGCCAGCACAACCGACTGCTGAGATAATGAAGAAGATATGACCCCGCCCAAAAATCGAGAAATTTACGGGATGACTTGATAAAGTCCTGCACGGGCGAGAAGGAAAATATCAGTAGATAGGGTGTTTTTGAGTCTCCCTTTTGCCAGTCTTCAGGAAACATTGCACCAGTCAAAGCTGATACTGTACTTTGATGACTATGTAGTGGACAGTCGGGAATGATTGTATGTGCGGGAAATAGCAGTGCATCGGGTTGTGTATTTGCTAAGAGTTCTGGGTAAAATCGCCAAAACCACCAGAAAACTTTTTTGGCGTTGGTTTCGTATTTTATCTGGCTAATATTTAGTGTGTTACTTGGATGCTGTAAGGTTGTGACTTGCTGTTTTTGTCCGCTTATCGGATGACGAACAGTAACTTGTGGTGGGTTTTCGCTGCGTTCTATATGAGATAAATTAACACGGTCTGAGGCGGAGGCAATATCTTGGGCGTGTTTCCCCATCCCTGCATTGCTATTGACCTCATTCCACCAAGCTTTTAAATCATCATGGTGATTTTTCAGACACTCTAATTCATCTAGTATATTGTGTCCCCAATCAACAAACTCTGGTGCTTGTAGTAGTGCATATAATTTACGTTGGTAGAAATTCATTTAGGTATGGTATGTGTTTCTTTAATCTGAAATGAGCAATCTCTCAACACTTAAAACTTTGATTAATTTTATTTGGCATTGATTTTAGATGTATAAAAATACTACTCTACCTGAGAATATACTGCCGTAAAAATACGTCTAAATCAAATTAACTTTATATAACTACATTTAATTGTGTCTAAATGTTTACGTACAGTTAAGAGCGATCGCCTGATCAAATAATGAGCATTGAAGTTGCATAATACCTGATGCGATCGCTTTCCATCTTTACCATCGTCTAAAATAAAGCCATCAGATTTTCGGTTAAACCCATGACTGCAAAACTCCTCACGCCACCGGATGAAATCATTCACCTGTCGGGGATTAGCTGGCAAACCTACGAAACGCTATTGGTAGAACTGAGTGATCGCCGTCTGCGAATGACTTACAATCGTGGCAATCTCGAAATTATGACTCCTTCCCCAGAACATGAAAGATTTAAGAAAGTGGCAGGACGTTTTGTTGAGACAATCGCAGAAGAACTGGATATACCTATAGAACCTTTGGGTTCAACCACGTTTAAACGTCCTGAACTGAGTGGCGTAGAGCCAGATGAATGTTTCTACATTCGTAATATTACTCTGGTTCGGGGAAAAAAACGACTGGACTTAACACAAGACCCAGCACCAGATTTAATGGTCGAAATTGATGTGACAAGCAGTTGCCATAATCGTCTCCAAGTTTATGCAGATTTAGGCGTAGCAGAAGTCTGGATTTATAACGGAGAATCCCTGGTCATTAAACAATTGCAAAATGACACCTATATCACCTCCCAAACCAGTCAATTTTTTGTGAACTTACCCATTCCAGAGATTGCCAGATTTTTGCAACAAGCTCCAACAATGGATTATCTAGAGTTGGTGAAAGTATTTCGTAATTGGGTCAGAAATCAGTTAGGTAAATAAACTTGATGCGATCGCTTTCCATCTTTACCATCGTCTAAAATAAAGCCATCAGATTTTCGGTTAAACCCATGACTGCAAAACTCCTCACGCCACCGGATGAAATCATTCACCTGTCGGGGATTAGCTGGCAAACCTACGAAACGCTATTGGTAGAACTGAGCGATCGCCATCTCCGGCTGACTTACAATCGTGGCAATCTCGAAATTATGGCTCCTTCTCCAGAACATGAACTTGGCAAAGAAGTCTTAGGCCGGTTTGTGGAAACGCTGGCTGAAGAATTGGCAGTTAAAATCTACCCTCTTGGCTCCACAACATTCAAACACCCTGAACTGAGCGGTGCAGAACCCGATAAATGTTTTTACATTAGTAATATTGATGCAGTTCGGGGCAAGCGACGACTAGATCTTAGCGAAGATCCCGCACCAGATTTGATGGTCGAAATTGATGTGACAAGCAGTTGCCATAATCGTCTCCAAGTTTATGCAGATTTAGGCGTAGCAGAAGTCTGGATTTATAACGGAGAATCCCTGGTCATTAAACAATTGCAAAATGACACCTATATCACCTCCCAAACCAGTCAATTTTTTGTGAACTTACCCATTCCAGAGATTGCCAGATTTTTGCAACAAGCCCCAACAATGGATTATCTAGAATTGGTGAAAGTATTTCGCAATTGGGTCAGAAGTCAGTTAGGAAATTAACACTTTCCTGACAGTAAAAAATCCCCAGCTATAGATCATAACTGGAGATTTAGCACGGAAGAGCGTGAATTAAATGCCAATGTTTCCATTAGTTCGACTTCTGATGAAGTCAAGCAATTCACGTTTGAGAATTAAATTTAACCACAAACTCGACATTATTCACTTGTCTTTGCAGCACTTGTAGGTAAGCAGTTGCATCATTCCGGCGACGAAATCTCGCTACTACTATGCAATCATTGCTAGGTAAATTGCGAATTATGCACCACGGATGTAACTGCTCAAAATAGGTCATAGTACCCTCCTACAATTACTGAAAATTACATGAATAATGCCTTTTGAATTGCCTAAATTCACGTTAGTTCAGGAGGACACATCAAAACAGGTCTACATGATATTGACAAGTGAATACTTTTGTGTTTTCACAAAACTAGTGGTCTGTCCCATTAATTTTGATTGGTTCGTAGTAAGCACTTTAGTGCTTAAAATTCAGGACTTTAGTCCTGACTACGAACTGAACTTTTAAAGTTGACACAATACTAGTACAGCACGGCGGAAATAAACCTACTATTCCAAACAGTTAAAGAGGCTAAATTATAAGTCTTTTGACTTTTGACTTTTGACTTCCGCGTAGCGGTACTAGTATGAAGAATCTAAACTTAATAACCCTCGCAGATGTTCTGGAATTTCCTCGAAATGCTCTAGGAAGAAATCCATCAACCCTAGATGCCGCAAATCGTTAACATTAGGATAGCGTCGATACTTACCTTGCTTAAACCAACCACGTACAGTAGAATCAGAACGACAGCATATCAGGGCTATTTGTTCATAGCTGACTGCCCATTTATAATAAAATTGTTGGGGTGTCATACCAAATTCCCAATTACTGTACATTGAAATTAGCCGTAATTCTCGCGTTTGTAAAGGACGAGGTTTAGGCATAGGGATAAGTAAAAAGGTAGAAGAAAAAAGCAAATAGAAGAGAGTAAAAAATCAACATTTAATCAAGAAAACAGTGTTTTTTTTACTTTTCACTTGATTAATGTGAATCTATATGTGTGACTTCAATGCTTTGCTCCTCGGTATAACGCCAGTAAAATCGTTTCGCCATAGATGCAGAAGAACTCCAAATATCACCATCTTTGCAGCGATATCGATGTGTTCTTAAACTTCGATAGGCTGGTCCATATTTAGCGAAACATTTAAAAGCTTTGTCGTATTGCTTGCGGTCTAAAGAAGGTAAAGTATCAAGTTTTTTCTGAACTTTAGCTGTGAAAAATAAACGGAATTTGACAGATTGAATCTGCATTCGATAGTTTCCGAATATCCAAACTTGACCGAAAGCGTAGAGATGTTTGCATAACAAGCGGTGGGGCGCGTGCTTTTCTCCAGATAATCATTTTTCTTACTTTTGTCTTTTTAGTTGTTTAGACAATAAACGCCGCATCATCAACAGTAAATTCAGGTTTTGTTCCCACCACTGCTATCTTGCAACGAGTATGGGCAGACATAGGGTAGAATCGCACTTGGTCTTCGCGTTTGTTAACGAGTCGAACAAGATATTTAGATAGAGTTTTGTACTGGTTTTCATCTAATACACACTCGAAAACCGACTTTTGTACTCGCAACCCGTAAGCTTCCAGGAGTTTCGCTACTTTATTACGGCGCGTATCGCTGACGATGTCGTAACATACTAAATAAAACATCTGAGGAAGTAAAAAGTAAAAAGTAAAAAGGCAAAAGAAAGATGGTGGAGGAAGTAAAAAGTAAAAAGTAAAAAGGCAAAAGAAAGATGGTGGAAGAAGTAAAAAGTAAAAAGTAAAAAGGCAAAAGAAAGATGAAAGAAGTAGGTTGTGTTAAGTTGGATGAGCAATTTATTCCTCGTTATATTAGTGAATTTCGATGAATCAAGATATAACTGAAAGAACATTTGAATTTGCTGTTAGGATAGTTAAGTTGTGTCAGTCTTTGGAAGAAATTCCTGGAGTTCCACGAACATTAGCTAAACAATTACTACGTTCAGGAACTTCAATTGCAGCTAATGTAGAAGAAGCAAGAGCAGGACAAAGCAAGGCAGATTTCATTCATAAAAATGCTATTGCTCTCAAAGAAGTTCGTGAAACTAACTATTGGTTACGCCTGCTCGTTGCTACAGGGAGCATCCTGTTTTGGCAGATTGCCCTCAGACTAGAAGTCTGGGGCTACACAAACGAAGTCCGCCTACGCGGACTCATCTGAAACCCGCGCAGGCGGGTTTTGTTTGTATAGCCGCGATTTCCAATCGCCCGGTGTTTCTTCCAAAAGTGGATGCTCCCTTGCTACAGAAATTGTTTCACTAAATAAGCTCAACAAATTACTACAAGAGTCTGAGGAGTTGAAGAGAATTTTGGGAGCTATCATTGTCAGCAGTAAAAAGTAAATTTTCTCCCTCTTCACTTTTTACTTTTAACTTTTTACTTTTAACTTCATTTGCAGGGTGAAATTTCAACGCCAACGGTCGGTAGTGTTCGGTATCGCCTAGTAAACACGCGATATATTCGCGCACTTGTAAATCCATACATTGGCGATAGCTGACTTCTCCAGCGTAGGGATGCAGTACAAAGGTTCTTAATTTTGCTTCCCAATGTTGGAGGAAACGTTGAAGAATGGTTCGTGGCTCACTTTTACCATTACCATTCCCATTAGTGTAAGCAAAATTCCGGGCAAAATTTAACACCAAGTCATCAACGATAGGTGTGCAAAACTCTATGCTAAAGTCCCATGCTAGAGGTAATTCGTGATGTACATCGCGGTGTAAAATGGCGTAATCGGGATGAAGCCCTGCGGTGTCGAGCAAAGTATAGATATATTGATGCAGCAGTTGATACCCTAGCTTCAAAAACCCCTTAATATACTTTTGATTGATGTGTGAAGTTGGGTTATAGAAACTGAGAACAGAAGCAACAGCTCTGTAGTAAACGTTATCAGCCTCTTCGCTGTATTCGCGCAGTTCACTAACAGATGTTGCTATTGGTAAGTTATCCATCAATAGCGTTAGGTAATTTAATGCACGTTGGGTATTATGATCGGCATAATGGCGAGTCCAATT
This sequence comes from Halotia wernerae UHCC 0503, assembly GCA_034931985.1. Taxonomy (GTDB): domain Bacteria; phylum Cyanobacteriota; class Cyanobacteriia; order Cyanobacteriales; family Nostocaceae; genus Halotia; species Halotia wernerae. The sequence continues at coordinate 11,313 of JAYGHB010000021.1, read as the reverse complement.
TTTTAGAAAGGTATGTTGATTGTGCAATTTTGCCCAAATCATACTTTCAGCAGTTGCACGCTTCAATTCCAAGTTGCGTAGATGTTGGCGTTGAGAGGTTAGATATTTATATTGTCGTTGTGATGTATTTTCTAGCCTGCCGAGAATTTCGCCAAAGGTCGTTATGTACAAAACAGGAATTTGATGAGCCACGACAACTTTAATTACTTCTTTTGGCAGTTTGATATTACCAAAGAGAATGATTTGGCTGACTTGGCGAATGGGAATTGAAACGCATTGTTTTTCTTGATGAAACACCTGGAACTTTTGGCGTTGCATTTTGAGTAATGCGTCAGATTCTGTAATGTAAATGGTGGGCATAGTTAGTTTAAAGCTAGAGTTTTTAGAATCAGGAAGTTTTGCCTTCTCTGTTCTATATCTCTATTTTTTCAGAGCGATATATAAGTTCGTATCTGAGTCATAGTAATTTTTAGATGAGTTCGTATCTGAGTTATATGAGTTGTAATTAGCCAATAAAAATGTCGAAGATATTATCTTCGACAGCAATAGGATTTTAACCAATTTATCCTGCTACGTAGCAGGATTATTTCGGGTTTCTATTAGTTCAACTTCCGAAGAAGTTAAAAGTACAGTATGTATGCTTGCAGAGGAGCTGGTCGATTTGGTTTCCATTAGTTCAACTTCCGAAGAAGTTAAAAGTTTTTTCCTTCTGCCGCCTTGGCAGTCGGGAAAACCTTTGTTTCCATTAGTTCAACTTCCGAAGAAGTTAAAAGGCCCATGAATCTTTTTTAGTAAACTCCACCACGGCGCAAGTTTCCATTAGTTCAACTTCCGAAGAAGTTAAAAGTCGCTGATGTCCAAGCAAAAATTTGGACGGCAACAGTTTCCATTAGTTCAACTTCCGAAGAAGTTAAAAGATCTGCTATAGACAATCAACACGAAGGTGTTAAGGCGTTTCCATTAGTTCAACTTCCGAAGAAGTTAAAAGTGTTCTAACTTTGGTTTCCGTTGCTTTCATTGCAAGGTTTCCATTAGTTCAACTTCCGAAGAAGTTAAAAGTACATTATATACTCTGATAGTGCCAGATCTAAAACTGCATGTTTCCATTAGTTCAACTTCCGAAGAAGTTAAAAGCGTTACTTCTCCGCAGGCGGAAGAAAAACCCAAGTCAGTTTCCATTAGTTCAACTTCCGAAGAAGTTAAAAGCTCTCACGTTTTTACTGATGTTTTTGTAAAAACGATTGAGTTTCCATTAGTTCAACTTCCGAAGAAGTTAAAAGTTTGAGGATCTACGTTTTGCGTACTCCTTGGGCAGTGATGTTTCCATTAGTTCAACTTCCGAAGAAGTTAAAAGCACAGGGAACAACGTTCCCGGCATCGGTCTGGACAAGGTTTCCATTAGTTCAACTTCCGAAGAAGTTAAAAGCCTGTATAATCGATTTCAGCCAGGCTGAAGCAGAAGAGTTTCCATTAGTTCAACTTCCGAAGAAGTTAAAAGTCCTGCATCAGCAGCAGCATTTATGTGCTGCCTGGACAGTTTCCATTAGTTCAACTTCCGAAGAAGTTAAAAGTCTCATGCTTGAAAACAGTTCAAGTGGGTTGGAGATTCTGTTTCCATTAGTTCAACTTCCGAAGAAGTTAAAAGATTTGAACTGCCAACTTGCTGGTTCATCGAGGTTAAAGTTTCCATTAGTTCAACTTCCGAAGAAGTTAAAAGTTTTTAGGCGCTGATCATTTCAGCGGCAGACGCGCTGAAGTTTCCATTAGTTCAACTTCCGAAGAAGTTAAAAGCTTTGAAGCGCTTCGTACCACGAAGCATGTCAAGAGTTTCCATTAGTTCAACTTCCGAAGAAGTTAAAAGTGTGTTTGTTGACGGCGAACTAATATCAAGCACGAACGAGTTTCCATTAGTTCAACTTCCGAAGAAGTTAAAAGTGCTAATTGGCACATCAAATTCATATTACCATTCGGCACGTTTCCATTAGTTCAACTTCCGAAGAAGTTAAAAGTCTGTTGTGGGAGTGCGTGCTACAAAAGCTCAATACAGTTTCCATTAGTTCAACTTCCGAAGAAGTTAAAAGGAATGATTTTACCTCATCCTACAGGTGTTGTCCCCAGTTTCCATTAGTTCAACTTCCGAAGAAGTTAAAAGCCTTGGCTGCTGAAAGCCTGACCCTGACTTAACTATATACAGCCAAATTTGCGGGGGGTCAAGATCACCTGTCAACAAGCCTAGTTTATTAAGAAAAAGTCCTTAGAGAAGAGACCTCAAACCCTTACCCAGAAAGCCACTTGCGGGGGGTAACGATAGAATCAGTACTTTAGCCATTGCCTACCCCCCGCAAATTTACATTTCTTTACATTTTCCAAATCATCGGTCGATACACATTTACCTCACCCATCAAACAAGCAATGTATTCTCGTACTTGCAACTCGATACAGCGACGGTACGCCAATTTTTGTCCTGTGTGAGTATGTGTTATCTCCAATTGTAACTTTTCTTCCCAATGCTTGAGAAATTTTTTCAGTACATGGGGCTGAAAATATACTCCTCCTCGTTCGTCTGGTGAAGTGAAATCATCGATTGTAAAAATTTGAGAGTTCACCAGATAAGCAACCAGAGAATCAACTAATTGCGCTCTCCATTCCTCAACTAAATCACTGACTAAAGCTGGATGATTATCTCTAGGAACGTGCAAGTTGCCAAAATGAGTATGTAGCCCTACAGTTTGGACAAACGAATAGACATTTTGGCTTAACAAAGTATATCCCAAACTGAGCATACTATTAATTGGGTCTTTCGGTGGACGCCTAGTACGCTTTTCAAATTTAAATGACCCGCCAAACAAAGTTCCTAAAGCTTGAAAATATGTAGTAGCTGCTTGTCCTTCATATCCGCGTAGTCCATCCATCGTTTCTGCAAAAAATAGCTTGTCCATCAAAATTTCTAAATGCTTGATTGCTGCTAACACAGAAGTTTCATCTACTTCTTGAGAATTACGGCGACGGTTTAAGCGCATCAACAAATTCCGAGAGTTATGTAACTTTGCCCAAACTATAGCCTCTGCTTGTTTCCTAGTAAATTCAGCATTTTGTGAACATTCTACTTGACGCGCCAGATATTCCACCTTGGCTTCACCTTCCGTCTGTAACCTACCAAAATATCTTCCCTTCTGCGACAAATACATGATTGGAATCCGTCGCTGTAGTGATATACTTACAGCACCATGAGAAACATTACAACAACCAAATAATACGATATTGCTAACGCGATTAACCGGGATTTTTATTCTTAACTCTCTTTGGTAAAAGACCTGAAACTGCTGATTTTTGACGCTTAAATAAGCGCCTTGATCTGTGACATATAATGTAGACATAGAATCCTGCCAAAGATGGGAAATTGGTGCTTGAGGTAAATTACTGGGCTTGCTGATATCACAAGCTTTCGGCGGACGAGATTCAAACTTTAGTTTTCGTTCTTTCGGGCGAAAATAAGGCAACCCAGATTCATTAGTTACCCATTCTCCTTCGCGTGTGATCACTGGTGGCGGTGGTGCATAAACTCTACCATTGACAAAACGATAGCCGAGGAAAGTAAACTCGTCATGCGGTGCATAAATTTGTGTTTTTTCGGGCTGGAGATGTAAATAAAGTTCTCCCAACCAAATACTAATTTTGTCTAAAATTCGGTTGGCTTCCGCCCAATTGCTGCAAGCAATAGCAAAATCATCACCGTAGCGCACTAAATTTATGCCTCGACTGAGACATTTTTGATCAAATTCAGTCAGATATAAATTTGCTAACGCCCCAGAAAGTACACCACCTTGCAATACTCCCTTACCAGGATAGATATGTTTTCCAGCGATCGCAATTCCCGATTTTAGTTGTCCCTCTATTAATTGCATTACAATCGGTTCAAGCTGCAATTCCTCCAATTGGCTCAACAGCAACGCCCAACAAAGGTTGTCAAAAAATTCAGCAATATCAGCTTTGATAATCCATTTTGGCTGACACTGGTAATACCCATATAAATGCTGTACAGCTTGCTGAATATTTCTTCCCGGACGATAAGCATAACTGCAATCCAGAAATGTATCTTCTAATGGAAAATACAGTTCTTCAAGTAATAAACGTTGCACGATTCTATCCCGCACGGTAGGAATACCAATTAAGCGTTTATTACCATTTTTCTTACGTATATAAAATCCTTTTGCAGGATTGGCGCGGTAAGATTCTTGTAGCAGTTGGTGCAGAATTATCGGTAACTGTGAGTTGACAGATGCCGCAAACAAGTCAACATTAATTCCATCCACACCAGCATTGCGACTTCCCACACGGACTTGCGCCCATGCAGACATTAGCTGTTGTATTGTGAACATAGGTTAAGTAAAAAGTAAAAAGTAAAAAGAAAGAGTTTGGTAGGGTGGGTTATACACTACGCAATAGGCATTACTGTCTATTACCTCTTGCCTTGTTACTTCATTTTCTCAGACGGATATATGAGTTCAAATTTGAGTTCTTGACAGATGTATATGAGTTCGTGTATGAGTTAAAATAAGGAGATTTAGGATTAAACTATGGCGGAGCGATCGCTTGTCGCATCAGTAGCAGGTGTCAAACGAGCGAGACAAGCTTTAGAACGCCGCAGTTTAAACCAAAAAGTTTTAAGCGAACAGTTAGAATTTGCCTATTCCACGGTTAATAACTTTTTCAACAGAAAACCCATTTACCGGACTAAGTTTGAAGAAATTTGTATGTTTCTGGGTTTAGATTGGCAAGATCTAGTTACATCTTATTCAGACGAAGAACAGCAAACCCCCATTGATCAACTTTGGCAACAACTGCAAGTACTGGGTTCTCTCACTGAACAAATGGGATTAGTCTTAGTCAAAGAAGAAACCCTTGGCTGGGGTTGGGAACCGAACAGTCGTTATGAAAAATCTGTGAGTATAGGCAGTTATATTCAATTTGAGATCAATTTTGATACCCCAGGATATTTATTACTAATTCAAAAAGATACATTTGGGCAAGTGTGGTGTTTTTGTCCTTCGTGTTTTGCTCCTCAACCACAGTTAAATACAGGTAAAACCTGTCTACCTCAACAAGGTTCACCCATCACATCTTTTCCTATAGAAGGAATACCGGGTAAGGAGGTCGTTTTAGCAATAATTACAGAACAAATGCCTGCTTTAAATTGGTTGCCCACAGGAGATGCTGAACCATTAAAATTAACAGAAAATCATCTCAATGAGTTAATAGATTTTGTTAATATAAATGAAAAGTGTAGAGTTATGTATATAGAATATGAGGTTAATTAAAAAGTTGTAGGGTGTGTTGCGCTGCGCGACAACACACCCTACATTTAAATTTTTTTAGTATAGCGATAGCCAGTTAGTTTAGGACATAAACTGATCATAAAACCCGGGAGCATCCTGTTTTGGCAGATTGCCCTCAGACTAGAAGTCTGGGGCTACACAAACGAAGTCCGCCTACGCGGACTCATCTGAAACCCGCGCAGGCGGGTTTTGTTTGTATAGCCGCGATTTCCAATCGCCCGGCGTTTCTTCCAAAAGTGGATGCTCCCTAAAACCCGGACACCAAAAGACTTTCAAACCTTTCCCTGTCCCCTGCTATATATGTATATGTTAAATAAAATCATAGCCGAAATAAATCAACTTAACTTACAAGTTGTAGAATTAGCTGGACAAGGTGATTTAGAACAAGCAATAATTGTTGCCCAACAAGCTGTCAACTTAGGAATAAATCAACAAATAACAGAATGTTCTGTATATTGTGATAGCTTGAATAACCTAGCCGAATTATATCGAATACAAGGGCGTTATTCAGATGCTAAACTCTTATATTTGCAAGCCTTAAATATCAGAAAAGAAGTTTTAGGATCAGAGCATCCCGATGTGGCTCAATCTTTAAATAATCTTGCAGCACTTTACCATGCACAAGGTAGTTATTTACAAGCAGAAAAGCTTTTTTTAGAAGCATTAGAATTGTGGAAAGAAATTTTTGGAGAAGAACATTTTCAAGTTGCGACTAATTTAAATAATCTAGCAGAAATTTATCGAGAACAAGGGCAATATATAAAATCGGAACAAGTGCATTTAGATGTTTTAGCAATGCGAAAATACTTGTTTGGTGATGAACATCCTGACATTGCTCAAACATTGACCAATCTAGCTACTCTATATACATCCCAAGGACGCTATAGGGATGCAGAACAAATGCACTTACAAGCTTTAGCAATGAAAAAAAGCTTATTTGAAAATGAGCATTTTGAGATTACTATTAGCCTCAATAATTTGGCTGCATTGTATGATTTCCAAGGACGTTATTTAGAAGCTGAGGAAAAATTTTTAGAAGTATTAGACAGATGGAAAAAAATTTTAGGAAGTGAACATCCCTACATAGCATCTACCTTAAATAATCTGGCAGAAAATTATAAAGAACAAGGACGTTACGTAGAAGCTGAACAAAAATATTTAGCAGCTTTGGCAATGCGGCAACGCTTGCTAGGCAGGCAACACCCTGATGTGGCAGCTAGTTTAAATAACTTAGCAGAATCTTATCTCAATCAAGGGCGCTATTTAGAAGCTGAAAAAAAATATCTAGAAGCTTATTCTTTGAGAAAGCAATTATTTGGTTCCGAACATATTGATGTTTTTGATAGTTTAATTAATCTCGCAGTCACTTACACATATCAAGGACGCTATTTAGAGGCAGAAAGACAATATTTATTAATTATCCCAAAGCTGGAAAGCTTACTAGGAAAAGAACATCCAGGAATTGCCAATAATTTGAACAATGTGGCAGGACTGTATGAAGAACAAGGACGTTATTCGGAAGCTGAACAAAAATATTTAGCAGCTTTAGAAATCCAAAAAAATCTTCTGGGTAATGAGCATCCTGAAATTGCCACTACTTTAAATCAGATAGCTGGGCTTTATCGGCTGCAAGGAAGATATTCGGAATCTGAACAATTGCATCTAGAGTCTTTGGCAATGACAAAGCATCTGTTAGGAGAACGACATCCCTCTGTTGCAGCAAGTCTGAATAATTTAGCTGTTTTATATGATGCGATCGCTCAGTATTCTCAAGCAGAATCCTTATTATTAGAAGCCTTATCAATTGTTAAAAACGCCTTCGGAGATCAACACCCGCACGTCAGCAGTAATATGAATAATTTAGCAGTTATTTATGATTTTCAAGGGCGTTATCAAGAAGCAGAGCAACTACATTTAGAAACGTTGCAACTGAGAAAGTCATTACTAGGAGAATCACATCCACAAATTTCTACAAGTCTGAATAATCTTGCAGAACTTTACTTTTCCCTAGGACGCTACCAAGAAGCCGAACAGAAGTATTTAGAAACTTTGGCAATGAGAAAACGCTTACTAGGAGAGGAACATCCCGATGTAGCATTTAGTTTAAATAATCTCGCAACTGTGTTAGCTGCAACTAATCGCCCAGAGGAATCATTGTTATGTCGCATCCAAGCCAGTCAAATTAACGACAAGATTATTCGTAATATATTCGCTTTTAGTTCCGAAAGCGATCGCCTAGCCTTCCTGCAAAAAATTAGAAATAACTTTGACTTATTTCTATCCCTAGTCTGCAACCATCTTGCAGACTCCAACAGCGCCAAACTTGCAGCGCTAGATTTTGTCCTCAAACGCAAAGGTTTAACTGCATCGGCGCTGGCGGCTCAAAACGAAGCATTTTACAATGGTCACTATCCACAACTAACAGAAAAATTCCGTCAATTACGTGACCTCAACAATCAAATTATCCATCTCACTTTTACAGTTCCCAAAACAGATGACTTGGCTACATACCAAGAAAACTTGAGACAACTGCAAAGTAGACATAACAATTTACAAAAACAATTAGCTGCGGAAGTTCCAGAAATTCAACTATCTGAGCAATTCGATTGTCAGGCGATCGCAGCAGCATTACCGCCTAATTCTATTTTGGTCGAGTTTGTCCACTTTGACTTATTCGATTTTCAGGCAATTCCGGCAAATGGAAAAACACAATGGCATCCGGCGCGGTATTTAGCATTTATTTTAACAGCCGGAAAACCAGATGCCGTGCAGATGATAGATTTAGGAGCAGCCGCAGTCATTGATAGACTGATTCAGGTATTTCGCTTACAAGCATCCGACTACACCCAACACACATTAGCCTGGGGTAAAAGTAGTGACACACCAAAGCTGCACATTAAATCATACAATCCCACAGATGCAATGCAACTTAGTCAAGCACTGTTCGACCCCATCCGGGACTTAGTGAAAGATTGCAGACATCTAATTATTGCACCTGATAGTAACTTAAACTTAGTGCCATTTCAGATATTGCCAATTGATACCACAGGCTCACATCTATTAATGGATGAGTATACCATCAGTTATCTCAGTGTTGGGCGAGAAATTCTCCGTAGCCAAGTTCGGCCACCGAGAGGTTTCGTCTCTGCACCATTAATCATTGCCGATCCTGATTTTGATTTCGCAGCAGATTCAGTCACAGATAGAGAAACTGACAATATACCAACACCACAAATCCCGGAATTATTCAACACCCTCACCACAAAAAACTTGCTACGCGCTCCTGGTACGAGGTTTTTGGGTGAAAGTGTGGCGACAAAACTGCCCAATGCCAAATTATACTTAGGCGCAGAGGCATTAGAAACCCGCCTGACAAGCAGCCAATGTCCTAGTATCATGCTGATTGCGACTCATGGCTTATTCCAAAGTGATTCTGAGCCACAATCAGTTACCAAGAAGCGTAACTTATTAAGTATGGAACGTCTGCGAACAACTAAAGTAGAAAACCCTATGTTGCGTTCTGGACTGGCTTTAGCGGGTGCTAATACTTGGCTAGCTGGTGGGAATCTCCCCAAAGATGCAGGTAAAGGCTTTGTTTTTGCCCAAGATATAGCAAGTTTAGATTTGTGGGCGAATGAGTTGACAGTTCTTTCTGCCTGCGATACTGCCAGGGGAGATATTAAAATTGGCGAAGGTGTATTTGGGTTGCGTCGTGCTTTTGCTGTGGCGGGTTCAAAAACTCTGGTGATGAGCCTATGGTCAGTTCCTGACAAAGTGACTGCGCTACTGATGGAGCGTTTCTTTGATAACTTCCAGTCTGGTATGGGTCAGGCGGAGGCGTTACATTCTGCTCAAAATTATATACGTAAAATTACAGTTAAACAATTGCGAGAATCAGTTTTGGGTTTGGAAGTATTAAAAGAACTTTTGGCAGTTAAAGAGTTATCAGTAAATAGTAGAATTGATTGTCAAGAACAAGACACTCCGTTAGAACATCCTTTTTACTGGGGAGCTTGGATTTGTCAAGGAAAGACTAATAATGAGGAGACGAGTTAATGAAAACAATTTGATAGCGATCGCAAGGATAGTTAGCTTTCCATACGGCGTTTCAAATGCAGGCGATAAGCGTAGTAATGCTCTCAGCCTTATTACGCTGTTCTTCTTCTAACAGTTATCAGTTACCAGTCGAAAGACACTTGATAACTTTTCACTGTTCACTGATTTAATTTTGTGTAACTACTTAGCTCATACACGATATTCATTCATTTAACTATTGAACGAAAGAGTTAATTCTTCTAGCAGCTGATGACAACAGAACCTCCGTCTAGAGAACGATTTGGCCGATGATTCAAATAAAGTAAAAATAGGATACTAAATCTCAAAAGTTTGTATCCTATGAAACTGAATTATTTTACGAAACCACTTTCGACCGTAGGACGTTGGATAGCTACAACTGTGTTGTGTTTATCTGCGATCGCTTTTGTTTGGCAAGGTGCGTTTTTCTCCAACACCGTAGCAATGGCTAGCCCTGCTGTAAACTTAATCGCATCAGCAGACATGGGTGATAAAGTTCAAGACAAAGCTAGTGAAGACGCTAGACAAACCAAGAATTTTATCCGAGACACCGCAGATAAAGTTGAGCGAACTGCAAACAAAAATGCTAATAAAGTTGACCGAGCAACAGATGATGGTAGTTTTGTAGAGCGCAAAGCCAATAGAGATGCAGCTCGAATTGGTAAAAGAGCAGAAGAAGATGCAGCTCGGACTCAAGAAGCAGTAGACAATACAAAAAATGCTGTTGAACGCGCTGTTGATAACATCAAAGATGCTTTTAACTAAAAAATAGTTCAGCCATAAAAGTCGCCTTCATTTTGTAGAGTGTGTCAATCTGACGCACTCTACACCTGTTTAGCACTTGATCCAATTACTGCACACAGTTGGGATTACTACCAGGAGTAGCATCAGGATAAAAAGTACGGATACCGCCACTTCTTCTGACAAACACTGCTTTAAAAGTTCTACCTTCATCAGTTACACTCCAATGACAAACAGTGTTAGTGGAACTAGTATTAGGATTATTCTTATATGCTAAAGCTGGGATCGCCAAAATTTCTTCAGCACTCAAAGTATAAGCATAACCTTTGATAGAAGATACAGGTGTCCATGAAGTACCGCTATTGGTCGAACACCACAATCCCCAAGTTGTACTAGCATCATTACCATACTTAGCGTGTTTGATAGTAACAGTACCAGCGCCTGTAGTCCGATCAAATTTCATTGTCACTTTGCCGTTATTGCGAATGCGGACAGATTGTGACCCGTTTTTGACATCGCTTGATAAGTTACCAATTAAAGCATCGCTCAAATTCCAAGTACCTGTACTCAAATTAATATCAGCCGCAGCATAAGCACCTTTTTGACCAGACTCAAATCCTTCGGAAATTGTGGCGCTAATTGCTCGAAAAGCAAAAAACGAAAGCAGGAAAACGGCTCCTCCTGCTATCTTCAAAGGCAAGGTAAATTTAGGCATACTAATCAGAACTCTCTACATTCGTCTCTAATACTTCCTTAATTACTTTCATCCCTAGTCTTTTTGTATAGGTTCTTCTGGTTTTTATAAAATCTAGTGCCTCACTGAAGACTTTCTGACATCTTGTGCATCTCAATTGCCGACGATTTACTTTTAACAATACTTGATAATCACTTAGAGGTATATCTCTGACTGTATACCAATGATTTTGATGGATTTTATCCGTTGTATTTCCACAGTGAGGACATTGACCAACTTTCAGCTTATTTTCGACTTCTATGACTATTTCATCGTCAGTGATAAAATGATAATTAATAACCTTGATATCTTCAAGATTAATAACTTTAGTAATAAAGTGCAGCAAGGGATTAGATGGCATATTTATTAAATTATAGCGGTTATCAGTCCAGTTCAGTACACTAGGAGAGAGCAATTCTACTGATTATT
>JAYGHB010000020.1:0-68149 GCA_034931985.1 Halotia wernerae UHCC 0503 | reverse complement strand
ACGTTAGGAGCGTCACCCGTTCGCGCAGCGTCTCCGATAGGAGAAGGGGGACAGGGAAAAGGTTTGAAAGTCATAAGGTGTCCGGATTTTATAATCGGTTGATGTCCTAACTTATCTGGCGATCGCTATACAAGTAATTTTTTAAAGTTTCATGAACTAGAAATCACAAACTTCTAACTCAGGACTGTTGACGTATTCTTTGCCAGATTGTTAAACCTAAAAGAATGATGATGCTACTGGCAGTGGTAAGTATCACTACCAAGGGCATACCTCGTACTGTCATCGCTAGCAAATTGCAACCTAAGGTAATTGTCCAAAGGGTAAATGCAGCATGGCGTTGAGATAAACCCCAAGCCAGTAAGCGATGATGTAAGTGATCTTTTCCTGGGGTACTGAGGGGGTTTTTTCCTGCCAATAGCCGTCTGACAAAAACTTGAGTAGTGTCTAAGACGGGCAATAACAGAAATAAAACTGTCGGTACCAAGGAAAAGACTGTAGTCACCTGTAAGTCACCTAAAATACTAGTTGCAGCTAGCGTATAGCCGAAGAAGTATGCCCCGGCATCACCCATAATGATCCTTGACGGGTGGAAGTTATGCCGCAAAAAGCCCAGCGCTGAACCTCCTAAAGCTGCCAAAACTAAAGTAGCTGCGGCTTTGTTGGGAAATTGGGCTGAAACTGCTAACAAACTCATCGCAGTGATGAAACTAACTCCCCCCGCTAATCCATCCATACCATCCATCAAGTTGATGGCGTTGGTAATACCTACTACCCACAGTACCGTCAACCCCATGGAGAGAATTGAGTCGATGGGCGTGCCGACACTAACTTCAATGCTGATACCATTGGCAAATAGCAACAGAGCCGTGAGAATCTGTGTCCACAAGCGAACTGAGGGAGGTAAGCTAAACTGGTCATCAATAAAGCCGACAAGCACTAGGATGGAACCTCCTAGTAGAATAGTCAGCACTTGAGCTAATACACTTTGCAGTTCGATAGGTCGCAAGAGGCTAGCTAATATCAATGCGGCAATTACTCCCGCGTAAATAGCTAACCCCCCTGCATTTGGCAAAGGTTCCCGGTTGAGCCTACGAGCATTTGGTTGGTCAGCCCAACCCACCCGCAAGGCAAATTTGCGTACTGTCGGAATTAAACGCCACGTTACTAGGCAAGCCAAAAGTAACGTAAATACAACTGCCAACCAGCCGGTGCCGCTAGGGTCGGCAATACCAAGAGATTTAAGGGAGTTATATAGATTCATCCCCAAATTCAACCATGACTGCCAGTATCCTGTATGAGCATCAATTGTATATTAATCAATTTTTCCGATTTCCATTTATAATCTGAACTGCTTGGGTGATTAGCACTCTTAACCTGTGAGTGCTAAATTGTCTAATGGAAGCGCTAGAGAGATGAAAGATGGCGAAAATTATTTCCTTCAATGAAGAATCACGGCGGGCGCTAGAACGTGGTGTCAACGCCCTTGCTGATGCAGTAAAAATCACTTTGGGGCCAAAAGGTCGTAACGTCCTTTTAGAAAAAAAATATGGTGCGCCCCAAATTGTTAATGATGGTATCACTGTTGCCAAAGAAATTGAATTAGAAGATCCTTTAGAAAATACTGGTGCGAGACTTATCCAGGAAGTGGCATCCAGAACCAAGGATATCGCTGGGGATGGTACTACTACTGCCACGGTTTTAGCCCAGTCCCTAATTAGAGAAGGTTTGAAGAACGTCGCAGCTGGTAGCAACCCAATCAGCTTAAAGCGGGGAATCGACAAAACCGTCGAAGCACTAGTGCTAGAAATTGCCAAGGTAGCAAAGCCAATAGAAGGAAGTGCGATCGCTCAAGTTGCCACTGTCTCAGCTGGTAACGATGAAGAAGTCGGCCAGATGCTGGCCGAAGCTATGGAGAAAGTCACCAAAGATGGTGTAATCACTGTTGAAGAATCTAAATCTCTGACAACCGAACTAGAAGTAGTTGAAGGGATGCAGATTGACAGAGGTTATATTTCTCCCTACTTCATCACCAATAGTGAACGGCAGATAGTTGAATTTGAAAATGCCCGCATTCTGATTACCGACAAAAAAATCAGCAGCATCCAGGATTTAGTGCCTGTTTTAGAAAAAGTTGCTCGTTTGGGTCAACCCTTGCTGATTATTGCTGAAGATGTAGAAGGCGACGCTTTAGCAACTTTGGTAGTCAACAAAGCGCGGGGTGTGCTTGCTGTTGCTGCAATTAAAGCACCAGGATTTGGCGATCGCCGCAAAGCTTTGTTACAAGATATCGCTATCCTCACCGACGGACAGATGATTTCTGAAGAAATCGGTTTAAGTCTGGATACCGCTTCTGTAGAAATGTTGGGAACTGCCCAAAAAATCAACATTGACAAAGAAAGCACGACAATCGTAGCTGGTGGTACCACTAAGCCAGAAATTCAAAAGCGGATTGGTCAAATTCGTAAGCAATTGGAAGAAACCGATTCTGATTACGATAAAGAAAAACTGCAAGAACGCATTGCTAAGCTAGCTGGCGGTGTAGCAGTAATTAAAGTTGGTGCAGCCACAGAAACCGAACTCAAAGACCGTAAACTCCGGATTGAAGACGCACTGAATGCGACTAAAGCCGCTGTGGAAGAAGGTATTGTTCCTGGTGGTGGAACAACCCTAATTCATTTGGCAACGAAAGTCGAAGCAATTAAACAAGGCCTCGACGAAGAAGAAAAGATTGGGGCGGATATTGTGAGACGAGCGCTAGAAGCTCCCTTACGCCAAATAGCAGACAACGCCGGTGCTGAAGGTTCTGTCATTGTCTCCCAAGTTAAGGACAGCGATTTTAACATCGGTTACAACGCTGCTACTGGCGAATTTGAAGACTTAATTGCCGCTGGCATTATCGACCCGGCAAAAGTCGTGCGCTCAGCTTTGCAGAATGCTGCTTCTATTGCTGGTATGGTCTTAACTACCGAAGCCATTGTCGTAGAAAAACCTGAGAAAAAATCTGCTGCTGCCCCTGATATGGGCGGCATGGGCGGTATGGGCGGCATGGGCGGCATGGGCGGCATGGGCGGCATGGGCGGCATGGGTGGTATGGGTGGTATGGGTGGTATGTTCTAATCTTTGCCTCTCTATGTAAATATTTTGTAAGCAGTTTGCCCAAGCAAGGCAAACTGTTTTTTTTATCCTAATTGCTGACTCAGAGACAGTAGAGTGATTACTTTCTATAGCAAAGAACATATAGATTAGGACATTTTGAGAGCGTAAACGTCAGGAACAGTAATATTTTTACCTCCTGTCTTCTGCTTCCTGCTAAGTAGGTGGGTGGGAAAATTTCTAAGTATGTCATTGCGAGTGGAACGAAGTGAAACGCAGCAATCGCAAACATTTCAGTGAATTTACATTTCGTTATATAGTTAGGTTTATTCGTGCATACCTACTTATATTTTGTAAAATTATTAGCAACAGGCGATAAAAATCAAATGCTTTTCTAAAAGCAAATATTAAAAGTCTAATTAGGTAAAAATGTATGACAAGAAGTATGGTAAAAAAAATTCGCCGCATTCCCAAAGCCGTAAAGAAGTTATATAAAAAAGACTTTTATCATGAACCTGGAACTATGCCAGGGACTATTATAGTTGACGAAAATGCTGATTATCCCACAATTTATTTGATTGACTATCAACCAAATAACTTCATCCGTAAACAAGTAGAAAGTCCAGAGGAATGTATCCCCTATTTGGATACTAAATCTGTTTCTTGGGTGGATGTTCAAGGTTTAGGTAATAGAGATATTTTAGAAAGACTTGGTAAAGTTTTTGATTTACATCCGCTGGTTTTAGAAGATGTAGTCAATATGGCAGAACGTCCCAAAATTGAAGATTATGAAGACCAATTACTTATAATTGCCCGGATGGTAGTTCCCACAGAAAGAACCTACGGCTTTTACAGCGAGCAAGTAAGTTTAGTCTTGGGACAAAATTATTTGTTGACAGTACAAGAGGAGCCAGAGCATGATTGTCTTGAAAACGTAAGAGTAAGAATTGATCGAGGTAAAGGCATCATTCGTAAACAAGGAGCAGATTATTTAGCCTACGCTCTTTTAGATGCAATTATTGATGGTTTTTTCCCAGTTCTGGAACTTTACAGTGAGCGACTTGAAGAATTAGAGGAAGAAGTAATATTCCATCCTACGCGGCAAACATTACAACAAATTTATCAAATCAGGCGAGAATTACTACAACTACGCCGCGCTATTTGGCCTCAAAGAGATGCAATTAGTACTTTGATTAGAGATAGAAGTGAACTGATTACTGAAGAGGTGCGAATTTACCTGCGAGATTGTTATGACCATACAGTACAAGTAATGGACATGGTGGAAACTTACCGGGAACTTTCATCTGGGCTGATGGATGTGTATTTGTCAGCAGTCAGCAATAAAATGAATGAAATTATGAAGCTGTTAACAGTTGTTTCCTCAATTTTTATTCCACTAACTTTTGTTGCTGGAATTTATGGAATGAACTTCAATACCGAAAAATCACCATACAATATGCCTGAACTGAATTGGTATTGGGGCTACCCAATTTGCTTGGGATTTATGGCAGCGATCGCAGTTGGATTACTATTATTTTTTTGGCGACGAGGCTGGCTGACAAATTCTTCAGCCATCAAGCGTGATTAAAAATGGAGGATACTCAATGAATCCAATTTATAAAAATAGTACAGGGAGTTAATATCCTGAATTATGAGAGGAAGTAGCGACCAAAATTTAGTGGTTTTGACGCTTTATATTATTGGCGTTTCTTACGTCTTTAATCTCATGGTTGAATCCATCGACGATCAAGTTAAGTTTGAATACAAAAAAGCAACCGTCGAGGATCAACTTAAAGAACACAATCTTCAAGATCAAATTGGAATTTCTTTTAAACTCAATGCCTCATATTCACTGGGAAAGCCAGAAGAGGAACTAAAGGAATTATTAATTAGCATTGAAAATAAATCTGACAATCTTGCTATATATGTTGATTGGGATAGTAGTACTTTAGTAATTGAAAGCACTAAGCAATCACGTCGAGTCATTCGGAAATCACCAGGTTTAACCCGTGACTTAGGTGTACCACAAGTTCCTAGCTTAATTGCGCCCAAAAAAACGCTTTCAGAGGCAGTAACAGCAGAGAATGTTTTCGAGCGCGATCCAGTATCCGCAATTTATAAACCAACTTCCCCGTTACTTGAGATCACCGCGCTGAAAAAGTCGCAAAAAAAGCTGTACAACGACTTTATGAACAGAAGAAATGAGTTAGAATTTTCACTCCAACTGGTGATTAGAATCGCTGAAACGCGTGTAGGTCTACCTTTAGGGATTAACATACCTCCTGTATACATTATCAATTGTCCCTTCACTGTCAAGAAATTACTTTGGACTTACGCCTTACCCTGGAATAAAAAGAAGTAATCCGTACCAAAAAGATATATTATGCCTACACTGAAAAAAGGGAGAGAGTAGGCGCAGGCGATTGCAGATCAGTTATGATAACTGGTTTGAGGAAAGTCCGGACTCCCGAAAGACCGAACTTGCTGGATAACGTCCAGTGCGAGCGATCGTGAGGATAGTGCCACAGAAAGATACCGCCAGAATAAGTCAAAAGGTAAAAGCTAAAAGTAAAAAGAAAGAAATCTCTCTTTTGCCTTTTTACTTTTCACTTTTTACTTGTTTTGGTAAGGGTGCAAAGGTGCGGTAAGAGCGCACCAGCAGCGTCGAGAGGCGCTGGCTCGGTAAACCCCGGTTGGGAGCAAGGCCACAGGAACTACGGTTGGTCTTTTACCAGTTCCCTAACATAGAGCCGCTAGAGGCGTTTGGTAACAAACGTCCCAGATAGATAATCGCCCTCAAAAGTGTTTAAAACCACTTATTAAGAACAGAATCCGGCTTATGTCCAACTCTCTGCTATAATGGGATATCAAGGTTTTCAGCTTTGATATCCTTTTATTTTTGTACGTAATTTGTACGATGGTAAACTCGTTCAAGAAAGCTACGAGACAACTGTAAGAATTGTTAAACCAGGATACGAAGAGCTTAATATATTAGACCAACAATCTGAAATTAATTTCCTAAAAGAACAGTTACTAATTCAACAAAAATTAATTGATGAATTACGTAATAAATAGTTAAAATAATTAAATTCTCTGTAATTATATTTAGTATTTGGACTTAATGTTGGTAATTTTTGTAAATGATTATTTATACTAGTAGTCATTTTTCTTTCTCTGGATAATTCATTGTTTATTTTATGTATAGGATTAATATTTTTTACTATTCCTCTTCTAGAGCGCCAGTCCACTAATATATATTGACAAAAACTCAAGTATGTGAATTAAGACAAAACGCCCATTTAAGGTGAAACATTTGGGTCTGTTTTTTAGCGATAGCATAAAAACGGAACACTAAAATTCACGATTTTAACAACATACATATCTTGCGTTTTAGGTCAAGTACTTCTACTGGACTGGCTCTCTAGTAGATTCTAACCCTGTACGTATTCTTTTGATTTTAAAAACTCCAGATAATCTTCGTGTAACTTTTACACCAGTCATTACAGGTTTTACTGTTGCCATAGCAGTAAAACCTCCTTGTAATGGAACATGAGATCCCACAGATTGTAATCCTGAAGCACTAGCATTACCAATGCCCCAACCTACGGTATCCTGTTTCAATTCTTTGTTGAAAGATTTTTGACCAGCTTTTAAAAAACCAGATGTTCTTTTTTGTCCAACTCTCTCCTCTTCTTTTATACTGAGTTAGAAATCAGAACTTAAAAGTTAGAAGTTATTTTCTCCCCTGCTTCCTGCCCCCTGCCCCCTGCCCCTTGATGACACTTGTTTATCCACGCCGTCAGCGGCAACTCGAAAGCTTAATTAGAAGATTAGGTCTGCCAATAGGAGCGCCTGTCAAGTGGGATCTGCTAGATTTGGCATTGACTCATCCTACTGTCTCTGAATCAGCAAACTATGAACAGCTGGAGTTTGTAGGTGATGCTGTAGTACGTTTAGCGGCAGGTGTTGTGTTATGGGAAAAATATCCTGACTGTCAAGTAGGGGATTTTGCCGCAATTCGTTCGGTATTAGTGAGCGATCGCATCCTAGCTCAACTGGCAAGAGAATATGGTTTGGAGTTATACTTACTAGTCGCTGGTAGTGCTACCAGCGATAAAGTTGGTCAAGAGTCACGACTGGCAGATGCTTTTGAAGCTATTCTGGGTGCGCTTTATCTCAGCACCAATAATCTGGAACTCATCCGCCCTTGGCTAGACCCTCACTTTCAAAGACTAACAACAGAAATTCGCCTCGATCCGGCTAGACTTAACTACAAAGCTGCCCTACAAGAATGGACTCAGGCACACTTTAAAGTTTTACCTGAGTATCGGGTTGCAGAAGTCAATCAAACTAACCGCAATCTAGAGCGTTTCTTTGCTGAAGTGTGGTTACACGACAATAAATTAGGTGAAGGCAAAGGACGCTCGATTAAAGCCGCTGAACAAGCTGCTGCTAAAGTTGCTTTTTTCGCAATTGCTAATCAGAATAATCCCTGAACTCAAAAGACATTTGAATTGACCGATGCCATATTGCTAACCCGTAATGTTTACTCGTTAGCAGATTTATCATGTAATTTATTGTGAGGTTTATTCTGCACTAATTCATTCAATTTTTGATAAATTTCTTGAAATGGTTTTTGACTTCTGTGAGAACTCGCCTTGGAAAAAGTAGAAATATCTACATCAAATCCTGTGTTGTTTAATCTTTTAAATAAATCTCGCATACTTGTTAAACTCTTATCCAGAGCATAAGATAGCCAGCACTCGAAGAACAAACGACTATTTTGGCAGTCTGAATATAGGGGAAGGGAAAGACACTATCATTGGTACTGCTTCTAGTAAAAACTCTGCAACTGGCATCATCAACTTTTCTAGTAGTAATCTGAATACAGGGAATGGAGATAACACTATCATTGGCATTGCTTCTAGTAACGACCCTGCAACTGGCATCTTCAACTTTGGCGAACTGAATACAGGAGAAGGAAAAGACACTATCACTGTTATTGCTACTGGTACTAACGTTGGAATCGGCATCTTCAACTTTGGCGAACTGAATACAGGTGAGGGTCGTGACATCCTGACTGGACAAGCTACGATTACAGCAGTTGGCGGTAGTGCCTTTGGCATTTTTGGAGATGGAACCATCAATACTGGCGATGGCAATGACAGACTTGTCGCCACTAGTGACATCAATGGAGTTCAACAACAAGTTACTATCGGTGGTGGTGGTATCTTTGATTTGGGTACTGGAAATGACTATTTTAAGGGGTTTGGTGATGCAACTGTTGGTGCTGGGGAAGGTTTTGACACTCTTGACTTGAGAGTTTTTAATCGTTCAGAGTTGATTGTATCTGGTGTTATGTCTGGCAATCCTCTTGAGCCTGCCAGCTTCACCTTTAACGACGATGGAAACTTAATCACCTTGTCTACAACTGGCTTTGAAAGCTTCATCTTTGCCGATAGCTTTTTCTTGTACAACACTTTGACTAATGGTGCATGAGTTTATTGATGCTACGATTCCAGCTGTTTGAGGATTTTATATTGTAGTAATTGCTACTCCTCCCAATCAACCAACTGCCCATCCACGCAAAAGCAAGTAAGTAAGCTCAGACCAATCGTTGATGAACTTTCACCCAAGTTAAACGCTTACCTAAAATCCATCGGCGATATTCCAGAAAGAAAAGACTGACAAATGACAAATGACAAATGATTAAAATCGCGGTTATTGGGGTTGGGCGTTGGGGTGTGCATTTACTACGGAACTTTTTAGCACTTCCTCAAGTAAGTATAGTAGCAGTATTAGATCCGCATCCGGAAAAATTGGCGGCAGTTAAGCAGCAGTTTAATTTAGATGAAAGTGTATTATTGACAACAAAGTGGCAGTCATTGCAACAAGTGCGAGAATTAACAGCAGTGGCGATCGCTACTCCAGCGATCACCCACTATGCTTTAGTTAAGGATGCTCTCAAACAGGGATACCATGTTTTGGCAGAAAAGCCCTTAACTCTAGACCCAGAAGAATGTCTGGAACTTTGCCGATTAGCAGAGCAACAGCATTTAATATTAATGGTTGACCATACTTATTTATTTCACTCAGCGGTTGAACAAGGGCAAGCTGTAGTTCAGGCGGGCAAATTAGGCAATTTACGTTATGGCTACGCTACCCGCACTCACTTAGGGCCAGTCCGACAAGATGTCGATGTTCTCTGGGACTTAGCAATTCACGATATTGCTATTTTTAACAACTGGTTAGGTCAAACGCCAGTGAAAGTACAGGCAAGTGGTCAGGTTTGGTTACAAGAAAACAAGAGTGGAGAACTTACCAACTTTCCCTCAGGCTTAGCAGATTTAGTATGGGTAACACTGACATACTCAAATGGCTTTCAAGCACATATTCACCTTTGCTGGCTCAATCCCGATAAGCAACGACGACTTGCGGTTGTGGGTAGCCTTGGCAGCTTGATTTTTGATGAAATGTTACCATCATCGCCTTTGACTTTACTACATGGTGAATTTGAATCTCAGGGAAATCAATTTTTGTCTGTGAATCAAAGGCGAGAAGTGCTGGAATTAGAAACAGGTGAACCCTTGCAGCGGGTTTGCGATCGCTTTGTTACCTGTATTATCAAGAATACTCCCCCAGTGGTTTCATCTGGTTGGGTAGGCACAGAATTAGTGCAAATTCTCTCGGCTTTGACAATATCTCTTAATCAAGGCGGACAAGCTGTTTTTTTAAGGGATTAGTATCGCTACGTAAAAGTCAAAAGACTTATTTTCTTGAGGGGGCGACAAGTTTAAGGTGAAATAATAATGTGTTAGTTCAAAAAATTGAAATTATATCAGAAGATGTGGAAGAGGCTTTAGTACATATAAGTGATGGCGTTTATGAGTGTGCTGCTTTCTGTCAGCCTTGTAATATATCTCTAGGTGATGTTATAAAAGAGCCATTTTTTGCTTTCAATAGTCAATCTACTGTGCTGAACACCACACAAGAAACTCCTTATATCAAATGCAAAGATAAGAGTCTAGGATATGAAATATTAGCAAGAGTAAAGAATGTAGAAAATAATTTGTTACAAGTAGGGGCTATTTTAATTGAACTAGATGTTAATTTACCTGGAGATTTTAAAGTTAATGATTGTATAAAGTTTACTTGTGGAAGACTAGATATATTTTAATGGTGAGGTTATTTATGAATACGGGTGTGTACATAATTGCAAGATCACGAACGATATAGTCAGCACATCCTTTGTGAAAATAAACAGATTTTTAGAGAAAATTAAACTAAACTTTGATACAAGTAATACTCATTTCAGAGTGTGATCGTACTTATAATGAAGGGTAAATATATATAGATTATTAAAATATGAAAGTTTTAAAGCTAGCAGCAGTGATTGATGCATCAGGAAATTTACACCTTGATGTACCCACAGAATTATCGGCTGGGACTGTTGATGTAGTTATAGTGTTAAACCCCAGTATCCCAGAAAATTCAAAAGAAAAATCCTACGATTTTTCAGATCAGGACTTACGCAAGCAAAATTTGTCATTGCGACCGGAACGTAGTGTAGGGAAGCAATCCCAGAATTTTAGGCGATTACGTCGCTTCGCTCGTAATGACGTAATTCCGTGACTTTTGCGTAAGTCCTAAGATTTAGCAGGACGTTTAAGCTGGAGGGGTGATATTGTAGTGATGCAGAGGATATTTCGGGATGAGTGGTAAACGTTATCTCCTCGACACAAATGCCATCGTAGCTCTATTACAAGGCTCTGCAACGTTGGTTACATTTGATAGTTGTTAACTGGTAACGATCGCACTTCTCCCAAATAGCCAAAAAGCAAACTGTATCATACTTTTCCTAAAACCCTAAAAGCGATCACACTGAGTTTCAATCAACTAATGCTTATTCCAGCGTACGATCGCCACGACGAGTATAGATTAAGTGAAGATGCACTTTAATAATCAGCTTTAATTAATACCCTACCTTTCGCTACTTTTGTTAGCAAAAGCTCCTTTAGATGAGAAGTTAGAAAGAACATCTTGCTGCAGTATGAAACTCACTTCATTTAACTCCGTTTTCTTAGATTCACTAACCCCGGTGGAGTTTTTTGCAGTGAGCCTTCGAGATGGGTAGGGTAGGAACCTAAATTGTCTAAACCCTCTTTTTCTATTAGTGCAGGTAAAGGAGAGATATCAATCAAAGGCAAGACAATTTTTACTATTGTGCCTAGATTCAGACCTGCACTTTCAAGAGTAATGCTACCTCCCATGAGTTCAATTAAGTTCCGTGAAATAGCTAGCCCTAGTCCCGTACCTTCAAATTTGCGTGTGGTACCACCATCTACCATGACAAATGGACGAAATAATTTATGCTGTTGGGCAGGTTCAATTCCTAAGCCTGTATCTGTAACACTCACAATCACTTGGGATTTTGCATCAGTACATTGAATTTCTGTGGCGATCATAATGCTGCCTTCATCGGTAAACTTAGTAGCATTACCGATAATATTAATTAGTACTTGTTTTAATTTTGCTGCGTCCGCCTTCACAGAAATTGGCTCATCACCTAGGTCAATTTTTAACTGCAATCCCTTCTTTTGAACATTAACTGATTGTAAGTTAATTACATCTTGCAATAGTTGTCGCAGGTCAATAAGTTCTAAGACTACTGAGAGCTTACCTGCCTCAATTTTGGAAATATCAAGCAGATCGTTAATAATAGCTAGTAAATGAATTGCTGTTTCATCGGCACGCTTGAGAAACTCCATTTCTTCTTCTCGGCTATCACACAAGCCATCTTCAACCAGACGCACGCAGTTAATAATAATATTTAATGGGTTTCTCAACTCATGAGAAGTTGTAGCTAAAAACTGACTTTTGACGTGGTTAGCAGTTTTGGCTTCTTTCCAAGCGATTTCTAGTTCTTCTGCCCAAGCTTTGAGTCTCTCAACCATTTGGTCTAGTGCTTGTGCCAGTTGATTAAATTCCCGGATTTTAAAGTTGTGGGGTATCGGTTGTGCAGCATGGTGGCTATGAATATTCAGAGCGTAATCTCGTAGTTCTTCTAGAGGACCTGCTAGGTAAGGAGCTAGATAAAGCGATGCCAACAAACTCGCACCAATTAAACCAACTGTCAAAACGATGAGGATGAGTTTTATTTCCTCTAAACCTAGCAAAGCATTATCTACACTTGTAACAGCTAGAAGTATCCATTTTTGCCCCTGCTGTTGTGTAACTGGATTAGCAATAGTCGTATAGCCAGTTACTAACTCTCTATTTTCTTGAAAATATAAATTTATCGAATTATTGCGCCCAGCGATGCCTGCGGCAGGCTGCGCCAACGCATTTTTAACAATGCTTTGGAGTCGAGAAGCATTTGGATATTGTTGAATGTTATTTCCCACTCGTTCTATTAACGGGTGTGCGAGGATTGTGCCGTCCTCAGCAATTACTAACATTGACCCTGCCAGTGATCCCGGTCTATTTTTGGTTTGTTTATACAGTGATGACTTAAGACTCAAGGCATACTGCAATTTCCCGACTTTATTGTATACTGGTACACACAACACTACTTGCAATTGGTTCCGTGTGTTTTGTTGACCAGTTATTCCTGGCTTTGGAGGTAGTATTGTCTTAACATCAACCCCATCAGTAGGAAAAGGTAATTTCAAGTCTGTAATTGCCTTGTCGCCACAGGTACTGGCAATAATATTGCCATTCTGCACATTGGTTAATTGTAAACACTCAATATCAACGTAAGTTGGCATTTCTGCTAACTGAGTAAGATATTGTTGTACTTCAATAGGCGACCCAGACTGAACAACTACTGTTCGACTGGCAATTAACAAGTTAGTTTTGAGACTAGCGATCGCATTAATAATATTCTCTCCTTTAGTGACAGCGCTTTCTGTGAGATTTTGACGAGCAGTTTTTAACAGGCTAGAGCGTGCCTTATTTAAAGCGACAATTTGTCCTACGAATAATACTGGGACAAACAGCAGCAAAATTCTTGTTACTAAAATACGACGAAAGGATGATTGACGGGGCTTAGCCATCGATTGTCTCACTTCGAATCTGCAAACCACAACAGCAACAATATGCAACTAGACCTACTTAAAGGTGACATTTTGTCAAGTTATGAGAACTTTGTTGTCAGCCCCTAACAATATCAAGTGTTTGAGACGCAAGAAGAAACATGCTATACCAAAACTTGCAGAAAGTAGAGATGAAAGTGACTTATGTTGCATATAGATACAGTGATGAAAACAGTAAACGTTAGCTTGCAGGCAAAGATTTTTTACAATCAACACACTAGCAAGGAAAATATCCAGACTATCAAACCAACCAGATGGTGCAACATCGTCCTCACACCACAGTAGTTTTAGCAATGAGTGCAGATGGCAAGATAGCAGATTTTAGGCGATCGCCTGCTCGGTTTGGCTCAGTGGCTGATAAAGCACACCTCGAAAAACAAATCGCTGCCTCTGATGCCGTTTTGTTCGGTGCTGGCACTCTCCGCGCCTACGGTACAACCCTTACCGTATCACAACCAATTCTGCTGCAACATCGAATACAGGAGGGCAAGCCTGCCCAGCCGATTCATATAGTGATTACACACTCAGCTAACCTCAATCCGGAAATTTACTTTTTTCAGCAACCAATCAGACGCTGGTTGCTCACAACCACAGCGGGGGCGCACTCTTGGCAAGAACATGAACAGACACTTTTTTCAGCTGGGGAAACCCCTGCACAGGAGTGTCCTGCAAAATTTGAGCAGATTTTGGTTTTTGAAACACCAACAGGTAAAATCGACACTTTGGCTGCTTTGCAACACCTGGCATCTATACATATAACACGCTTAGCGGTATTGGGTGGTGGTGAATTAGTAGCTTCGATGCTGGAATCAGATTTAATTGATGAATTATGGCTTACTGTCTGCCCGTTGATCTTAGCTGGTGTTACTGCACCCACACCAGTAGAAGGTCAAGGATTTCTTTGGCAATTAGCTCCTCGGCTCCAGCTTTTAGAAGTTGAGACAGTCGAGCAAGAAGTCTTCCTGCACTATCGTCTGCAACGACAAGCAGATTAGATTACCTTAAATAAGGAATGGGGCATTGGGCATGGGTAAAAGTCATTTCCCCCCCTGCTTCCCCTGCTTCCCCTGCTCCCTCTGCTTCCCCTGCTTCCCCTGCTTCCCCTGACATGGAACAACTTAAGCCTCGATACTCTACCGTTTGGATCAACAAAATCACCGAAGTACCCCAAGATGCCTGGGATGCTTTGGCAATACCATTAAAAACTCCGTTTTTAGAGTGGCAGTGGCTAAATCATTTAGAAACTTCACAAAGTGCTACTGCTAAAACTGGCTGGTTGCCAAATCACTTGACACTGTGGCGAGACAGAACGCTGATAGCAATAGCGCCACTTTACCTTAAAGGACATAGCTATGGTGAATTTGTCTTCGATCACCAATGGGCGGAGTTAGCCGATCGCATAGGTATACAATATTACCCCAAACTGTTGGGAATGGCACCATTTACCCCTGCTGAAGGCTATCGGTTTTTAATTGCTCCAGGGGAAGATGAAGATGAAATTACAGCAATAATTGTGCATGAAATTGACACTTTTTGTGCTAAGCATCGAATTTCTGGGTGTCATTTTCTTTATGTTGATCCCCAATGGCAACCAGTGCTAGAACGACAAGGTTTTACTAGTTGGTTACATCACAGCTATGTTTGGGAAAACCTGGGTTTTAAAACTTTTGATGATTACTTGGGATTGTTTAATGCCAATCAACGCCGCAATATCAAGCGGGAACGCAAAGCAGTTGAGAAGGTGGGTTTACGACTGCAATCGCTGACTGGTGATGAAATTCCTCAGTCTTTATTTTCTTTGATGTACGAGTTTTATGCTGATACTTGTGATAAGTTTGGCTGGTGGGGTAGCAAGTACTTAACAAAGCAGTTTTTTGAGCAGCTACATAGTGATTATCGTCATCGAGTGTTGTTTTTTGCTGCATATAGTGAACAAGACAATCGTCAACCTGTTGGTATGTCCTTTTGTTTATTTAAGGGAGACAGATTATATGGACGCTATTGGGGTAGTTTCCAAGAAATAGATTGTTTGCATTTTGATGCTTGTTATTATGCACCGATTGAGTGGGCGATCACTAACGGTATTGAAAGCTTTGACCCTGGTGCAGGAGGTCGTCACAAAAAACGTCGTGGTTTTCCTGCTATACCTAATCACAGTCTGCACCGCTTTTACAATGATCGTTTAGCAAAAATTATCCGCCCCTACATTAGAGAAGTCAATCAACTCGAACAGCAGGAAATTGACGCGATGAATGCAGAGTTGCCATTTAGTCAGAAAGAAAAATGAAAAATTTTGGGCATGGGGAATAGGGGATGGAGCATAGGAAGAGTCACTAATGCCCCAAGTCCACGAGCGTCTGGGGGTTTCCCCCATAAATTGAATACTCAAGTCTAAGGCTATTCGCTATGCTGTCAGTCAAGGATGCAGAAGCAATTATTTTAAATTTAGTGCAACCGTTAAATGAGCAACGGGATACAGAAATTGTAGATTTATGGGCAGCAAGCGATCGTATTTTGGCAAAGCCTGTCACCAGTTCCTTGGATTTTCCTCATTGGGATAATTCGGCAATGGATGGCTATGCAGTGCGTTACGAAGATGTGCAGCATTCTAATAGCGCCCAACCAGCCGTTCTGGAAATTGTAGAAGAGATTCCTGCGGGATATCAACCCCAGTCTACGATTCAGCCAGGGCAAGCAGCACGGATTTTCACAGGTGCGGTGATGCCAACAGGGGCGGATACTGTAATCATGCAAGAGAAGACACGACAGGAAGAAAACCGTGTCTTAATCCTCGATGCACCCAAACCGCAACAATTCGTCAGACATAAAGCTGCTTTCTGCCAAGCTGGAACCCAACTATTGCCAGCAGGAATTAAGTTAAATGCCCAGAACATTGCTGTGTTAGCTGCGGCACAGTGTCCCCAATTAAGTGTTTACCGTCGTCCGCGGGTAGCAATCTTTTCTACTGGTGACGAGTTAGTAACAGCTGAACAACCACTGCAACTTGGTCAAATTGTCGATTCTAATCAGTATGCCCTAGCAACTTTGGTAAAAAAGAGTGGAGCAGAACCTTTATTGTTAGGTATTGTGAAGGATGATCCAGTTGTCCTGCAAGAAGTTATTGCTTACGCCATAGCTAATGCCGATATAGTTATTTCTTCCGGCGGGGTTTCAGTGGGTGATTATGACTATGTTGACAAAATTCTGGAATCCCTAGAAGCAAAAATTTATATTCGTGCTGTGGCGATGAAACCTGGTAAACCTCTGACTGTTGCTAATTTTCCCACACGTAACTCAGTGTTGTACTTTGGTTTGCCAGGAAATCCTGCTTCTGCTTTGGTAACTTTTTGGCGGTTTGTGCAACCAAGCATCAAAAAACTTTCTGGACTAGCTCAAGGTGGAGAATTGAAGTTTTTGCGGGTGCGATCGCATGATGAATTGCGATCAAATGGGAAATTTGAAACTTATATTTGGGGTTGCTTACATTTAATTGATGGAGTTTACGAATTTTATCAAGCCTCTGGTAGTCACAGTTCCGGCAATTTAATTAATTTAGCTCAAACTAATGCTTTAGCTGTTCTACCAGTGGGTAAAGTATTAATTTCTCCAGGAGAAGAGGTACTAGTGTTTGATATACTCCTTTGATTAATATTTTTTGCTCGTGTTTATCTATACATTTATTCAGATAATATCCTGCGATTTCTCTATCTAATGGCGGAATTAATACAAGTAATTTAAATATTAAATAAATAACTATTCCGATCACCTGACGAACTTTAACTTGATATCTCTCCGTTGTGATTTAGCAGCGGAGATTTTTTTTCATAAATAGCTGAATAAAGATATTCAGAAGGCAGGAGGAAGAAAATATATTTTTTGCCCTCTGCCGTGCTGAACTTCGAGTTCTTCTAAACATATTCCAGGCAAGATTGCCTAACTTTGTTCTTGAGGAACTTGTCCTATTTGTGCCATCAACTTCTCTTTATCTAGCCTCCGTTTTTTGGCGTAAAGTTGAATGGTGACTGCCATCAAAATAATTATGCCAAAAATTGCCCAGGCAGCGATATCTGTAGGCAAGTTATTCTTAAAAACAGCCAGTAATACAATCACCACCAACATAACTGTAGGTGCTTCGTTTAAAGCCCGTAACTGCTGACCACTCCACCGACATTCATCAGCAGCTAACTTCTTCATGAGACGACCACAGTAATGATGATAACCCAGCAAAATAGCCACAAATAGTAGTTTGAAGTGCAACCAACCTTCTTTTAAAACTTCTGGTTCAGTACTTAGTAAACCAATCGCCATTGCTACAGTTACCAACATTCCTGGGGTAGTAATGATGTGGTAGAGGCGTTTTTCCATAATTTGATACTGATTTTTCAGTATCGTGCGTGCTGGTTCGGGTTCTTGGTTAGCTTCAACGTGATAGATAAAAAGACGCACTAGGTAGAACAACCCAGCAAACCAAACTACAATACCGATAAGATGAAACGCTTTAAACCAGGAATAAGCCATGAATTGTAACCTGCCTTGATCAACTTGTTTTAAAGTAGCAATAGCCTAAATGGCTGCAAGTACTCTCATTACTAGGTTACGACAAAACCTTATGCGGTAATTGATGAAGAAATGTGAATTATCACGACAATATCTTTCTTTGACTTTAACCAATTTAGTAGTACAGGCAAGTCTCAGGAGGAGATTAGCCACTAAACTTTACAGTTTTGGGTTGTAGATGGGATTAAATCAACAGCCTGCAACAAAAATAAGGCTAATTTGATGATTGACGGCTACATCCTGGAAATAATGGCTCAAAACCAAATTCCGGGACTCTCTGTTGCTGTGGTGCAAGATGGTGAACCTGTTTGGGTTAAGGGCTATGGGTTGGCGAATGTGGAACACTCCGTTGCTGCAACCGAACACACAGTTTATGAAATTGCTTCTATCGGTAAAACGTTCACCGCGACACTCATAATGATGTTGGTAGAAGCAGGAGTGATTTCGCCGGACGAAGCGATCGCAAATTATCTTGATGATTTACCCTTAGCTTGGCAAAGTGTCACCATTAAGCATATTCTGTCTCATCAGTCTGGGATTCCCAGTTATACTGATGCTCCCAACTACTGGGAAATTACCCTTCTTGATTTATCCAAACCGGAAATTTTAGCCCTAGTTAGTGATTTACCCATGAAGTTTCAACCGGGTGAATTTAGCGCTTATGACAACACAGGCTACTAC
The DNA here is from genome assembly GCA_034931985.1 of Halotia wernerae UHCC 0503. GTDB lineage: Bacteria > Cyanobacteriota > Cyanobacteriia > Cyanobacteriales > Nostocaceae > Halotia > Halotia wernerae. The sequence continues at coordinate 49,724 of JAYGHB010000020.1, read as the reverse complement.
CTACTGGGCTTGATGCTGGAGAAGATAACTGGACAATCTTATGAAGATTTATTGCGCGATCGCATTTTTCTGCCATTAGAAATGAATGCAACGACGATGAATCATCCCAAAAATATTGTGCTTCATCGAGCTGCTGGCTACCGCCTGTCAAATAGCAAGCTGATTAATAAACCTTATTACAGTCCTTCAGTCACATACTCCCCTGGAGGACAACTTTCCAGTGTGGCAGATATGGTGAAGTGGGAACAAGCACTTAACAATGCAACTCTGCTTAAGCAATCAACCCTTGATTTGATGTGGACTCCCCATCCACCAAGTCAAGGTAATAATTGGGAAAAGCTCAAATATGTAGCAGGTTTGGGTTGGTGGATATTAAATTATGATGGTCGCCGTGTGGTTGGTCACAATGGTTCAATTTTAGGATTTGCCAGTAATATTACCCGCTTTATTGATGATAATATTACTGTAATTTTATTGTGCAATTTAAACCAAATTTCCCGACCAGATGCGATCGCTAAGGAAATTGCTGGATATTATTGCCCAAACCTTACAGAATTAGCACTTCAGCCTCCATTAGAAACACATTAAAGTGTCACACAAGCCAACGTTAAAGTGCGGTATCCTATTTTCCTCTTAGATTGGTACTACCAATACTGGTGGTTATGTCAAGATTAAGATGAGGACTTAGGCAAATAATACAATGTTAGGAAAGTTACTAGATGGGCGTTACCAAGTCCTCCAGATCTTAGGGGGAGGAGGGTTTGGTCAAACATACATTGCTAAAGATACCCACCGGCCTGGTTTCCCTAAGTGTGTTGTCAAGCACCTTAAGCCTGTGACTCACAACCCCGAATTTCTTCAAACTTCTAGACGGCTGTTTACTAGTGAAGCAGCAACTCTAGAAGAACTGGGACACCACGACCAAATTCCTCGGCTTTTAGCTTACTTTGAGGACAACCAAGAGTTCTTCTTAGTACAAGAATTCATTGAAGGGTATTCTCTGACAGCAGAACTATTACCAAATCAGCCTTGGAAAGAAGACCAAGTTATTCAACTTCTGCAACAGGTTTTGGGAATCCTGGAGTTTATTCACAGCCATAAAGTTATCCATCGAGATATCAAGCCAGAAAATATCATTAGACGGCAACAAGATGGCAAGTTAGTGCTAATTGACTTTGGTGCAGTCAAGCAAGTTCAAACTCAACTGCTCTCCGCCCCAGGGCATGTAGAAACTACCATTGCGATTGGTACGCCAGGATATATGTCCACAGAACAGGGACGAGGCAAACCCCGTCCTAACAGCGATATTTATTCTTTGGGTGTTATTAGTATCCAGGCGCTGACAGGGTTACATCCCAGGCAGCTTGAGGAAAACCAGGATACAGGAGAAATTCTCTGGCAACATTTGGCTAGTGTCAGTCCTGAGCTAGCATCTGTACTATCCAAGATGGTGTTACACCACTTCAGAGAACGCTATCAGTCTGCAACAGAGGTTCTAGAGGAACTTGGGCAAATCGAGGCTGTTGCTAACAGGACATTCACTCAAGTACAACTACCTGTGACACAGTTGTACCAACAGAACGCAACTGTATATTCACCTGGTTGTATTCTGTCGTCAACACAATACAATCGTCTCGAACAAATGCTTTTGGAACTTGTTGGGCCAGTAGCCCCCACATTATTACGACAGGTTAAAGCATCAGCACTCAATTCTCAAGAATTAATAGACAATTTGGCATTTCACCTGAGAGAACATCAACAAGCGAAGTTTAAGAAACAGGCAACTGTGTTATGTGAAGAATCTACAGCGCAGCCGGAGAATACAAGTAATTTGCCGATCACAGAAATAACAATAGTTAATGAGGCGTTTGTGCATCAGTGCGAACAAGAATTGGCTAATTTTATTGGGCCTATAGCTACTTTTATTGTCCAAAAAGCTGTAAAAGATTATCCACACATTTCTCGCGCCGAGCTTGTGCGAATTTTGGCTAGCCACATTAGTAATCATCAACAAGTTGGGCAATTTCAGCAGCGCTTAATTGGTTAAAATCTCAAATTTATCATATTAATAATTCTGCTGATTAAGTATATCCATAGCTATTTTTAAGCTAGATTTCATCCGATTAAAAGCTGCTGCTAACCCACCTATTTCATCATGAGATTTTTCTTCAAAATCAGCACTCATATCACCAGTACTAACTTTTTGAGCTATTTTTTCTATTTTTCTAATCCGTTGAATCACAGTTTTTTTGATCAAAAAGTTAATTAAAAGAATCACGACGGCAAAGATAGTAATTAAGAGTCCCATAATCAACAACCAACTTTGGTGAGCATTCTGAAAAACATCTTCGGAAGGAACAGAAATGATTTGAGCAGCAATAATTTCATTGAGTTGCCAACCAAAACCATTTTTTGTGCCATAAGTTGTCAACTGACTTTTAGGAGCCTGATCTGGTGTAGAATGGCATCGTAGACATTTCTGGTCTGTAATGGCTAGTGGGCGCGCAATGTAAAATACTTGGCCTTCAGGCAATGTGCGAAAGCCGGAAAGTTCTTTAGTTCTAGGTTCGTTACGAAAGCGTTTTACAAGTTGAGTTTCAAAACTATCAGCTTTATCTCGCAAATTAGTGGGATTAAGAGTTGCTTCTTTATAAAGAAAATTCTGATATTCTTCGTTCTTACGTAAAGTTTCAAATACTTCTGTCGCTGAGAAGGCTGGTACTGTCTCTGGAATAAATACTGGTTCGGTTTCCAGCCTAGATGCTAGTAAGGGGTTCACATGATTTTGTGTATAACTTCTAACTGAGTTCATCGTTTTAATCAGAATCTGCGCTTGAGAAGTTACTTCATTTTGCGCTTTTTGCTCAAGTACTCTAGATAAGACAGCACCACTCACAAAGATGCTAACTAAAAAAACTAGCATCAAAATTAAGTTAAATTTAGTACCTATTTTTAAGTTGTTTAACATGTTATTATCATAATAAAAAGTTACAAATGGAATTAGTATCTATACTTATCTAATATTGTTGATAGGTGCTGCTCAAAAAATTAATAAATATTAATTTTTTGAGGGTAAAATAACTAGGCTTTAATTCAGTTTAGCCTATCTAGATTAACCCTGATTACAGGATTATTTATTTAACCAAAATTTAGTGATGTCTTGGAAATTTCCACGTCGTTTGTTTATTTTACAGTTACTATGTTGGACAGTTGCTGCCTGCAAATCAACACCAAAGTCTGAAGGTGTGTTAACCATTGGTGTCCTCAATTATGATGGGGACGAACAGATAATTAATCGATATGCTAAATTCAATAATTACTTAGCTGAAAAAACAAAAGCACGCGTTCGGCTAGAGCCTACTTTTAATGAAAATAAAGCGATTGAGCGCTTGGAGTCTCAAGCGTGGTCATTAGTATTTGCGCCGCCAGGGTTAGCGGCTGTGGCGATCGCTCGTTACCAGTATACACCTGTGTTTCCTTTAGTAGGTGTCAGTAATTTGCGCTCAGTATTAGTCGTTCGCAAAGACAGTCCGATTCAGGAATTGAGACAGCTACAAGGTAAAACAGTTGCTTTAGGTCAACGAGGTTCAGTCACAGGATATTATTTACCTCTTTACAATCTTTATGGGTTAACACTATCTGAGATATTGTCTGCACCTACACCTAAAACCGTTTTGGAATGGGTAGCCGAGGGAAAAGCCACTGCTGGCGCTGTCTCAGTAGCAGAGTTGAATTTCTACAGTCCACAATTACAACAGGCTCAGTTCCGCATACTCTATACAGATCCTCACTATGTTCCACCTGGTGTGGTTTTGATTGGATCTACTATTGAACCCAATCGCCAAAAAAATATCCGCAAAGTCATGAGTGAATTTCCTGCGGTTTTAGCTCAAGAAATAGGGTACATACCCAATGGGCAAGTACCGGATTATAAATACATGATCGATGTAGTGGAACGGGTAAAACTAATTACTCCCCAATTGGAAAACAAGCCTGTTCGCTTATTTTAAACACCATGTATGAAAATGGGCATGGGGCATGGGGCATGGGGCATGGGGCATTGGGCATTGGGCATTGGGCATTGGGAATGGGAATTGATTATTATTTTCTTCATCTTCCCCTGCATCTCCTGCTTCTTTCCTAGCCCCTAGCCCCTAATCCCTAATTTCTACGCTTCATCTAGGGCTGCAATTCCAGGCAATACTTTGCCTTCTAGTAACTCCAAGCTAGCGCCGCCGCCGGTGGAGATGTGGCTCATTTGATCGGCTAAACCGACTTTTTCCACAGCCGCTACCGAGTCGCCACCACCAATGATTGTGGTTGTGCCAGTTTTGCTAATTTCAGCTAAAGTATGAGCGATCGCTTCAGTACCCACTGCAAATTTATCAAACTCAAACACACCCATTGGCCCATTCCAAATCACTGTTTTGCAGTCAGCAAGAGCGTCTTGGAAAACTTTTACAGAATAAGGGCCAATATCCAAACCCATCCAACCATCAGGGATGTTCTCAATACTAACGGTTTGAGCGTTGGCATCTGGGGCAAAGTTATCTGCCACTACCACATCTGTAGGAAGCAATAAAGCAACACCACGTTCTTTAGCCTTGGCTTCCAAAGACTTGGCTAGTTCTAGCTTGTCTTCTTCTACCAAAGATTTACCAACATTCAAACCACGGGCTTTGTAGAATGTGAAAATCATTCCACCGCCGATGATGAGCTTGTCGCATTTTTCTAGTAGTGTTTCAATTACACCAATTTTACTAGAAACTTTGGAACCGCCGATAATTGCTGCTAAAGGACGTTGGGGATTTTCGATCGCGCTTTGCAAATACTGCAATTCCTTCTCAACCAAATATCCAGCCACAGAAGGACGCAGGAATTTAGTCACACCCTCAGTAGAAGCGTGGGCGCGGTGTGCAGTACCAAAAGCATCATTTACGTAAAAATCAGCATTGGCTGCCAACTTTTGGGCAAATTTTGGGTCGTTTTTCTCTTCTTCTTTGTAAAAGCGGACATTTTCTAGTAACAGCACTTGACCATTTTGCAAAGCCCCCACTTTGGCAGTAACTTCATCGCCAATGCAATCATCAGTTTTAATGACTTCTTGCCCCAACAACTCAGAAAGACGCTTAGCAACTGGGGTCAGGCGCAATTTGTCATCCACACCTTTGGGACGACCAAAATGGCTTGCTAAAATGACCTTAGCTCCTTTCTGCGCTAAATCTTGGATAGTTGGCAAAGCAGCGCGAATCCGAGTATCGTCTGTAATCTTGCCTTGGTCATCCAAAGGCACGTTAAAGTCAACCCGGACTAAGGCACGTTTACCAGAGATATCACTTGCAGATAAATTTGCTAAAGTTTTTTTGGACACAGATAGACCCTCCTGATTGCCTTTTTGTTATTGTTTTGAAAGTATAACCATCAAGATTTTACCGGAGTCAGGGGTGTCCAGGTGAGAGAGATGTTCAAAACAGTGCTATTTCCTATCGATCAAAGCCGAGAAGCGCGGGAAGCTGCTGAGGTAGTTGCCAATATCGTGCAGAAGTACAACAGCCGCTTGGTGCTGCTATCTGTAGTGGAAGAACCCTCCCCAGAAGCACCTAGTGCAGATCCAATGGTGTCACCAGAGGTAGTTGCCAAGCTGCTAGAAAATGCCCGAACTTTATTTTCTCAGCAAGATATTCAAGCTGAGATTTTAGAAAAGCAAGGTAAACCAGCATTTACTATCTGTGATATTGCCGACGAAATCGGGGCAGATTTAATCATTATGGGTTGTCGGGGACTAGGTTTGACTGAAGAGGGCGCTACTGATAGCGTTACCACTCGCGTAATTAACCTTTCCCCTTGTCCAGTATTGATTGTGCCGTGAAAAAGTTCTGAGGTGCGTTATTTTTTTAACGCACTTTTTAAAACTTCACAACAACTTTGCCGCAATTTTGACCTGTGAGGAGGTATTCGACAGCAGTAGGAATAGATTGTAGTCCGTGGAAGTGGGTTGGATCAACGGCAACTTTGAGTTTGTCACTGTAGAACAGATTTAACAGGCGATCGCGTGCCTCTGCCATATATTCTTGATAATGTGGCATCAGAAAACCTCGCACTGACGCAGCTTTCCACATTAGTTGATGATAAATCCGAGGTTGCGTCACCTGTTCTATATTTTTGGCGTATTCAGAAATATGACCAATAGTTACTAAACGTCCGCGAATCGCTAAATTATCTAGGCAGGTGTCAAATACTTGTTTACCCACACACTCAAAAATTAAATTAATTCCTTTGGGATACTCTTGCTGTAAGACTTCCTGGATGCTTTCTGTGCGATAGTTGATGATGCGATCGCACCCTAATTCCTCTAACAATTGCATCTTTGCTTTGGTGCTACAAGTCCCAATCAGATGATTTCCGGCTAACTTTGCCAATTGCACCGCAATATGACCGGTTCCTCCGGCGGCGGCTGTTACTAAAACCACTTCATTACTTTTCATTTCCCCAACTTGTTCGAGTGCCACTAAAGCTGATACACCTGTAGGCATAAGTGTGAGTAATTCCGGTGTTGCTTCCCGCACCTTCAGTGCTAAGTTGGCATCGATAACTTGATATTCTCGATAACCACCGCCACGCGCTGTAGTTATAACAGCATCACCGATTTGGAAATCTTGAATATTTTCACCGATAGCAACAACTTCTCCTATTGCTTCAACGCCCAAATCAAAGGGAGGAATTAAATTAATATATGGAACCTCACCACGACAAAGTAAAGTGTCAAAGCCACCGTTAATGCCAGCAAATTTGTTTTGAATTAAAAGTTGTTTAGCAGCAGGTTGAGGAATAGGAATTTCGACAATTTCAACGGCAGATTTAAAATTTTGGCTAAGTTGTTTTGCTACTAATTTTCTATAGGTTTTTGCATTCATTTCCAAATCCTAAGTTTACCTCTAACGTGCCAGCATATAGTAGTCCTAAATGAGTCGTGAAAAATATAGACAAGGAAACGAACCGCCAAGTACGCAAAGTACGCAAAGGGAAGAAAGAAGAAAGAGATATGTAATTTTCACAAATGATTAGGATTGCTATAGTAAGTTGATATGTAGCTAATTTGTATAAGACGAAAACGTAAAATTATTATAGTGCGGGCAGCGTTCGAATGAGCGCTCACGTCGAAGTCTTGCCCGCGTCCCATATATAAATTAAATACGCAATAGCTTAGGCGGGGTAATCATCAAATAGGACGCTCATAAGGTTCGCTATATTGTCGATACCCAACTCGCTTGAACACAGAAATCATCCGCACGTTAGTTACAGAGGTATCACAGAATATTCGCCAAACTCTTACGTCTTGTAATATGCGTGTTCCTTGTGACAAAAGATCGTTTGCAAAACCAAGCCCTTGATACTCTGGTAAAACTCCAATATCGTAGATTGTTCCTTCTTCTAAGCCCTCTTTGGCGCATTCTTCAAAGATAACCGGAAGCACAAACCCTACAATGTCCTCATTTTCGTTAATCCCAAACTGCCACCAGTCATCTTGATACGAGAAGCCATCATTGGCTGAATTTAAAAGTTTTTCAGCCGCCTCATGAAGCTCATATTCTGAAACTTGTTTCTGATGACTTGCATCCATTGATGAAGCCATTACACGCGCAACGACTTTTATTAATGGATTATCAGGCATTGTGTTGACTGGCTTAAAAGTCAACCGCCGTGGAACTTCAATCAACGGTTTAGGTTCTTCCCAAACAAAGGGTACTTTTAGATAAGTTTGCTGACTCATAAGCAATATCAACAAAAATCTGTGAGTTTTACTTATTGCACTACAAAGTAATACATAACAAGCATAGAGGTAAAAAAACTGCTATTAAGCTAAAGTATAAAGTCCAAATTCCTTTCGTAGTTATTCTATAGTTTGGGGCTTGTTAGTCTTTGCTTTAACACGTTGTAAAGCATCTAAAAGTCGTGCTGCATTCTCAGGTGACTGAAACAAGTATGCTGTCTCTAAGATGCTGTTAAGTTCCGCAGTAGGAATTACAGATACGCTTTCAGCACCTTCACGATTAACAACTATAGGTTCACGACTTTTGATTGCCTCGTCATAAATTTTGTCAAAATTGTTACAAGCTTCACCGTAGTTTGTCTGGATAGGCATTTTTTGTTCCTCAATTTATTTATTCTTCCATAATTTTATTTTTGAGATAACTGCGATCGCTATGTTCTTCTATAGAGTAGAGGTGGAAAAGATAAAGCGATCACAGTAATATTACTGAGACTAAATATTAGTTAAATCTTGTCGCAAACTCTGCCCAATGTAAAACTTAAGTAGTGCTTCAAGTGACATATCTCGATTAGTTGCAGCTTTTTTGAGTGATTTTAATGTGTCTATTGGTATCTTTATTGATACTATTTCTGTGGCACGAGTTTTTAAATGTAGTTCGAGTTCTTCATCAGGATTATTCATATTCATACATCTGAAAGCATTTTCATTTGTCTGGCAAATTTACAAACACCTGCTCAACTAACTCCTTAGTTTTATCTTCTAAACGTTGCCAATCTACCTCACCTAGTTCATCAAATAAACTAGTATCAATATTAACCACTTCATTCTCTGGGTTATAATTGAGAAAACATACCTCGTAACAAAGTTCCCACAAATCGATACTTACGTGTTGCCCTTGACGTTGCAAAACCAGATGATATCCTGGATGGGGCATTGGTAGACTAGCAAGAGTTTCTCTGATGACATCAGCCTGTTCTAATGTTGCAGTTTCCATTTTTTGCAACAGTTGAGTTACCAACGTTTTAATTTCATCAGTGGTGCTAGCTGGCCAAATCATCACATCTTGGTAAGTTCCTTTCCAAGCAGATGTATCAAGACGCTTACGGAGATTATCGATAACGCGAATGAAAGCAGGTTGCATGAGAAGTTCAGCCTGCTGCCATGCAACTGGGTTTGTTATTCTAGGTGGCATTGGTACTAAACAAAGGCACTAAAAAGCAAAATTAACAGTCTGTATTTATTAAAAAGCTGTGTTTTTAATCTAAATCTTTTCTCAAGATAGCGGATTTCATTGAAGAAAATTTGGAGATATTTATTACCAGCTAAAAAATTAGGTAATAACTCTGGGGAGGGAATATGATCGGCAAGCTATTAGACCATCGTTACCAAGTAATTAGAGTCCTTGCTACGGGGGGATTTGGTCAAACTTACATTGCCCAAGATACTAGGCGGCCAGGTAATCCTATGTGTGTGGTCAAGCACCTCAAACCTACAAGTTCCGACCCCAGAGTGTTTGACACTGCCAAGCGCCTGTTTAATAGCGAAGCTGAAACCTTAGAACAACTGGGCAACCATGACCAAATTCCCCGGTTGCTGGCTTATTTTGACGAAAATCAAGAATTTTATTTAGTTCAAGAATATATCGAAGGACATACTTTAACTGAAGAACTCACACTTGGTCAGCAGTGGACTGAAAGCCAAGTCATGCAACTGTTGCAAGAAGTTTTGGAGATTTTAGAATTTGTTCATCGTCAGGGTGTAATTCACCGCGACATCAAGCCAGATAACATTATTCGTCGCGTCTCTGACAATAAATTAGTTTTAGTAGATTTTGGAGCAGTCAAACAATTACGTTCACCATTAGTTACAGTTGGAGGACAACCCACTGCCACAGTAGCCATTGGCACTCCTGGCTATATGCCTACAGAACAAGGGCAAGGTAAACCTCGTCCCAATAGTGATATTTACTCCCTTGGCATCATTGCTATTCAGGCACTTACAGGAGTATCGGCAGCTCAATTGCAAGAAAATCCCGAAACAGGCGAGATTCTTTGGCAGCATTTAACACACGTGAATTATCGATTGGCAGCAGTGCTGACTAAGATGGTGCGTTATCACTTCAAAGACCGCTATCAAAGTGCAACAGAAGCATTGCAAGCATGTATAAACACTACGAATCTGGTGTTGACAGCCTCTACATCTCAAGAACTTCCCAATAATCACAGTTACCAACCAAGCACATCTTTATCCCAAACATCTCGACAACAAACCGTTGCAGTTGCGCCAGCAAATCATGGAACTATCAAACCTACTCGTCAAAACTCTACTAGACCAGATCCGTGGCCGTTGTTGATTGGCATACTATTGGCAGGTGGTGCGGCTGCTTTGGTAGCAAATGTATTTCCAAATATCAAAAATTTCGCTACTAATTTTACAGGCAATGATAACACCTCAGCAAACAAGTGCTTGGCTGTTGTTGAAGGTAATTCCAATATCCGTTCTGAACCTAGTGCTATCAATTCTGACAACATAGTTAAAACTGTTGGTGATAACACCAAATTTGAGGTTACTGGTCAGCAAACAGAACTGGGATGGATAGAAGTTAAACTTAACTCTGGTCGTTTAGCTTGGGCGCACAAGGGAGTAATCAACAATAATGAACAATGGATGTCTTGCCTACGTGATCAAGGCATTGCAACTAAGACAATAGATGATAGTACTTTGATTGCTTCTCGACCAATTCCCCAGTCCAGACCAAAATCTAGAAATATAGGAACTCCATCGCCAGAACCATCAGATATATCAACGTCTGATGCTGAAACAGCAGAACAATCACAGTCTAGTCAAAGTAGTATCAAGATTGTAGAAAAAGCCAGACAGAAGTATAATTCAGGAGATTTAATCGGAGCGATCGCACTACTAAGGTCAATTCCTGCAAGTGCTTCTTCTGAAATTAAAGAAACACGTAAGATGATTGCCGAGTGGCAGCAAGAATGGTCTAAGGCAGATGCTCTATTTAATGATATTAATCAAGCAATAGACGATGGTAAATGGGACAAAGTTTTGGATTATAAAAACCATCCCGAAAAGTTGCCTAATACTAAGTACTGGCGAAATAAAATAGAACCATTGTTGAAACAAGCCGCTGAAAATGTGGGAAAGAATATTGAACAGCCAGAAAATCAAAATAATTCTCAACAAGAATTTATCGATACTAACCAACCAGACGCTAAAGATAGTCCCAGTCCTACGGAAACTTCTCAAAGCGGTTTTTAATTTTAGTTCTCCCACTCGCCTCCAAAACCGGACATAAGTAGGACTTACGCAGTAGTCACAGAAGAATAAAACCACAGAGACACAGGGGAGCCAGTGTGTTGCGCGGGTTTCCAAGGCACTCTGTTGGGCGGGCAATGCCCGACTTGAAAGAAGTGCCGCCGCGTTGTAGCAACTGGCGTGACACAGAGAGAAGTCTGAGCGGCGGCTACCGCCGTAGACGCTTTTGCGGCTTGCCGCAGGCATCAGAACTTCGGTGCGAATAAAAGGTTGAGAGATATTTTGCGTAAGTCCTGATCAGGTACGAAAAAAATTCTTTACCCACTATTCTCCATTTCCTATTCCCCATTCCCAGTATGATAAATATTAGAGACGTGTTGTAATTATTTAAAAAGTAGGACTATGGCGATTTTGACATTGGGTTGGGTATCACTCTTAGTTGTATTCACTTGGTCGATTGCAATGGTAGTTTGGGGACGCAACGGATTATAGGGGAATTGTGGAAAGTCCATTCCTGAGTATTTTGGCTTTAGTTGCCTTGGTGCTGCTAGTAGCAGTTACTGGTGGCGTTGGTTATTTGACGCTAGCAGATTGGCGTGATCGCCGTCGTCGAGAAGATGAAAAACGCGAAACCCGACGCAGCACCGTTAAGCGGCGATAACTCTTTTGGAGTCTAAGTACAACATTTCATTAATTCGTAGCGAATTAAATTTGGCAAAACTCTGCGTCACTTTGTCTTGAAAAGTTTCCTACAGAGGGAAACCCTCTTTCTCCTGACGGAGACGCTACGCGAACAGAACTTTTCGCTGCGTTTACTCTTTGTCCCTCTGCGTTTAAAAAAATAGTCTTTTTAAACGCAGAGGAACGCAAAGATTTAATGGAAGGCTATTTTTCGCTACGAACTTGTGAAATCATGTACTAAGTTAACTCAACAATATTGCGATCGCTACCAAACTTTCTGGATCAATGGGTTTGGTAACGTGAAGTTGAAATCCGGCAGCGATCGCCCACGATTAACGGACGTAGGTATGTAGCTGGAGACGTTGCTGGTTTGCTTTAAACAAGTAAGCAAGACTTAAATAATTCTAAATTGCCCTAGCTTGTAGACTCCCCTATAGGCAATAAGGATGCTACCATAATCGTTCATCAGCTGCATCTGACTATGAAATTAGTTTGCGCCCAAAGCGATCTCAGTACAAATCTTTCACTCGTCAGCCGGGCTGTACCATCACGACCGAATCATCCAATACTTGCCAATATACTGTTGCAAGCGGATGCTGAAACTAACCAGGTCAGCTTGACAGCCTTTGATCTCAGCTTAGGTATCCGCACCAGCTTTAACGCCGAGGTGTGGCAAGGAGGAGCGATCGCTCTACCTGCAAGGCTACTTGTAGACATTACTTCTCGACTGCCAGAAGGAGAAATCACCCTAGACGATGAATCAGCCGAAACATCTACAGGGGAAGGTTTAATCGTAACGCTGACACCAAAAAGTGGACATTACCAAGTCCGAGCAATGGGAGCTGAAGAATTTCCCGAATTACCAGTAATCGAAAATACGAAACCACTGAATCTCACTACTGTTGCCTTAATTGAGGGATTAAGAGGTTCGTTGTTTGCCACCAGTTCAGATGAAACCAAGCAAGTACTTACTGGTGTGCATTTGACAGTTAAACAAGACACATTGGAATTTGCAGCTACCGATGGACATCGTTTAGCAGTGGTGGAAACTACTAATGAGAGTCCTCTTAGCGGTAGCGATGAACTAGAAGTGACAGTACCAGCTAGAGCATTACGCGAATTACAGCGGATGTTGGCTCATAACGCTGCGTCGGATGAAGCGATCGCTTTATATTTAGATCAAGGTCAAGTTGTGTTTGCTTGGCAAAATCAACGTTTAACTAGCCGCACCTTAGATGGACAATATCCCGCTTATCGGCAACTGATTCCGCGCCAATTTGAGCGCCAAGTCACAATTGAACGACGACAATTTATCAGCACTTTAGAGCGAATTGCCGTGCTAGCTGATCAAAAAAATAATATTGTTAAAATTAGCATTGACAACACAGCCCAGGAAATTACCTTATCTTGTGAAGCTCAAGATGTGGGTAGTGGTAGAGAATCAATGCCTGCACAAATATCTGGGGAAGATATAGAAATTGCTTTTAATATCAAGTACTTGATGGAAGGGTTAAAAGAATTACCATCCTCAGAAATTCAAATGCATCTGAATCAAAGCCTCACCCCAGTGATTTTTACACCACTGGGTGGTTTGAAGATGACTTATTTAGCAATGCCTGTGCAACTCCGTAGTTGAGATTCAACGTATTCAAAGTAAACAACAATAACCTGCACTAAACGAACACATTTTTAAGAACACCAATTGTCTAGAGACAGGTGTTGCACTTCTTGAATCCGCACGAAGTCTTTATCGGCTGAAATGATAGTCATGCCATAGCTGATTGCTGTAGCAGCTATCCACAAATCGTTGTCGCTAAATCCTAGTTTTTGAATTGTTATTTTATTGCGTTTAGCTTTATTGATGTGTGACAGTTAGGGTGCGGAAGGTGGGATCTAAGATGACGCGATCGGTAACTACAATTACTGAATCAAATCCGGGATTGGTGGCGATCGCATCTGTGAGTTCAACCAATTGATGACTCAGCCAGCTTCTTCTGTATCCCGCAACTCAGAATCTGGCTCATAAATTATACCTGCCTCAGTCCGTTCCAAAATCACAGGCTCCGCCGTTTCATCTTTCTCAGTAAAAATATCCCGCATCAGTTTCCAATCTTTCTGAGTCAGCTTTAAATTCTCAGCTTCTGCTGCTGCTTCTAAGCGATCGCGCACCGCATTAAAATCTCCATCCGCCTCGCTACCCAAAGCCTCTAGCAAAGCCACCAACGGCAAAGCCTTCTTCGTCACTTCTTTTCTAAATCGCGCCATTCGCTCAGGTGTAACCTGAAACCGCAGCCGCAGCGGACGCTCTACCACAATCCGGTGATAGCCAAATTCCTCAATATCCAATAGCTTAGAATGCTCAGTTTCAAGCGGATCGAGATAAAGATCAGTAATTCGTTGAATATCGTCCGCAGTCAGGCGGCAATTTTTCTTACCCTGGTTTTTCCGCAACTTGCTATACCATATGGCAAACCGGAATTTCAACCCAGAATTGTGTGCCTACTCCTGGTTGCGAATCACATTTAAAAATACCACTGTGCTTATCCACCACAATCTGGTAACTAATTGATAGTCCCAAGCCAGTACCTTTTCCTACTGGCTTAGTAGTGAAAAACGGATCAAATACTTTTTTCTGTACATCTTCTGGGATGCCTCCGCCGTTGTCGGTAATGTAAATTACTACACTTTTAATATTATCCTTCAGCTTTCCAACAGTAGTGCGGATTGTAATTTGATGGTGATGAGATTCTGATTTTTGCTGCTGGTAATTTTCTAGAGCATCGATCGCATTGCTCAAAACATTCATAAACACCTGATTGAGTTGTCCGGCATAACACTCTACTAATGGCAAATCACCATATTCTTTGATAACTTCAATGCTGGGACTTTCCGATTTAGCTTTTAAGCGGTGCTGTAAAATCAACAGTGTGCTATCAATGCCCTCATGAATACTCACCGCCTTCATTTCAGCTTCATCAAGGCGAGAGAAATTTCGTAAGGACATAACTATCTGACGGATGCGTTCTGCTCCAATCTTCATGGAAGATAAAGTTTTTGGCAAATCTTCAGTGAGAAATTCTAAGTCAAACTCTTGTGAGCATTCCACAATCTCAGGGCTGGGGTTGGGGCAATGGTGTTGATAAAGATTTAGTATGCTAAGTAAATCTTCAGTGTATTCATTGACATGGTTCAGGTTGCCATAAATAAAGTTTACAGGGTTGTTAATTTCGTGGGCTATACCCGCCACTAGTTGACCCAAACTGGACATTTTTTCACTCTGGATCAATTGGGTTTGAGTTTCTTGCAACTCATGCAGAGCTTGAGTTAAATCTTCTGCTTGTTGCTGCGTTTGGGTGAGTAGTTCAGCTTGTTGAAGTGCCACCCCCAGTTGATTGCCAATCTGAGCAATGAATTTAATTTCTGAGTCTTCCCAGTGACGGGGGGCAGAGTTTTGATAAGCTGCTAGCAAACCCCAAAGTTGTTGCCCGATAAAAATTGGGGCGATCGCATACGCCCTGACTTGAAATTGCTCCAAAAGCGCAATATGACATTCAAAGTGACCAGCTTGATAAATGTCATCCACTGCAAAGGTTTCATTATGGCGATATCGCCCACCTTGGGTTTCCTGCAAATAAGTATCTTGCCAAACTGTATTTATATCTCCACTTACTAACTTCATCCAGCCTTCACCAACAAATTCAGCAATAAATTCACCACTCCAATCGGGGTGAAAGCGGTAGACAGCAACGCGATCTGCTTGCAGCGATTGGCAAATTTCTTGGGTGGTAGTCTGAAAAATCGCCTGTATATCAAGAGATTCCCGCATCTTGGCCACAACTTCAAAAAGTGCCTGTTGTTGTTCAGCTGCTTGCTGCAAATCAATAGCCTGCTGCTGGCTTTGAGCGAGTAAATCTGCTTGTTCTAGGGCGACAGACAGCTGGACGGCGACTTGACTAGCAAATTTAATGTCTGAAACTTGCCATTGACGAGGTTGGGTACATTGGTGAATGCACAATAAACCCCAAAGCTGATCGCCTATAGCCAATGGCAAAACTAAATTAGCTTTAACCTGAAGTTGCTCCAACATTTGGATGTAACAAGGGTTCAGCCCGGAGTTGTAAAGGTCAGCGATCGCATGAACGCCTCCTTTATGGTAGAGGGCAGCATACTTTTTCTGAAAGCAGTTGTCTTTTATTTCTAAGGTGAGAGCAGAAGTAAATTCAGGTAAAGTATTCTCTGAGACAATTCCACCCCCATCAAAGTCAGAATTAGGGTCAAAGCGGTATACTACTACTCGGTCAGCATTCAAAGAGCGACGAACTTCACCAACAGTTGCTGCAAAAATAACATCCAAGTCGAGAGATTTGCGAATCTGAGCCACAACTTCAAACAGTACCCGTTGTTGTTCTGCTGCTTGCTGCAAATTTAATGTTTGCTGCTGTGTTTGCGCGAGTAGTTCAGCTTGTTGGACTGCTACCCCTAATTGAGCCGCAATCTGGCTAATAAAGTTAACTTCAGAAGGCTTCCATTGGCGTGGTTCAGAATGCTGATAAGTTGTCAGCAAACCCCAAAGTTTTTGCCCCACAAAGATCGGCGCAAGCACAAAAGCATGAATTTGAAAATATTCTAGGTTGTCAACATGACACTGAGTGAATCCTTGTTTATGGATGTCATCTACCGCAAAGGTTTCGTTGTAGCGGTAACGTCCTCCTTCTGTTTCTTGTAAATAAGTGTCATTCCAAACCGTATTAATACTTAATTTGGAGTCATTTGACCAGTGGGGAGTAGCAGCCTCAAAATCACCGACAAATTCACCACCCCAATCAGCACTGAAGCGATAAACAGAAACGCGATCGGCTTTAATTAATTTACAAACTTCTCTGGTAGTTGTTTGAAAAATAATATTAGTATCAAGAGATTCACGAATCTTGGCAATGACTCCAAAAACGGTCTGTTGTTGTTCAGATGTCCGTTGCAGTTCCAATGTCCGGTTTTTGACTTGTTTTTCTAAATTGTCATTGAAGGCTTGTACTTGTTGATATAGTTCATACTGCTGAATTGCCGAGGCAAAGTGTTTACTAATTTCTCTAGCCAGATCAATTTCTTCGACTGACCATTGCTGGGCTTGTGCCGTTTTAGATTCGCGCCAAACATCAAATGATAGACGGGGATAGAGTTGCCTTTGGTCAGAGTCAAATTGACCTGCCCATAAAGTTTCTGTGTCTATCTCATTGCGGAATATACTGAGATAGCCGATTAACTGCTGACGATAGTGCAGTGGAATCATTAAAAGGCTACGAATTTTTGTTAGTTGAAAAGTTGCCTGTAAAATTCGTAAATTTGCAGTTTGATAGATGTCTGAAACTGCCCAAACGTCATATTCACCAGACTTGTAGTATTCTTGCCAAGCGCTATATTGCTCTATCAGTGGATATATTGTTTGTTCTGGCATCACAGGTTGCTGCCCACAGATATAAACCTTGACACAGTTGCTTCCAGGTATTAAACATTCTGGTAGGCTCTTAAAACTGCCATTGTGCAGATTAAAAGCTTCGTTTCTAATGCAAAGTCTGCCGCCAGAACCGCCAAAAGCAGCCACTGTTGCCTCTAAAGCTGGTTGTAGAACAATTGTGGGTAATGAATGCAGTAGGGTAGCAATGCGGTTAATGATAGCTTCTCGTTCGGCTTTGGCGCGGGCTTCGGTGAAGAGATTGCTTTGGGCGATCGCTACTGACAATTGCTCTACCACCATCTGCACTGCTTCTAGTTCATATTCGGAAATAAAACGGGTTTTGGCGTTATGAGACACCAAAAGTCCCCACAGTTGATCTTGATGAAAAATGGGTGCTACTAAAGAAGACTTGACACCCATTGCCGTTAGATATTCGGCATGACATGGGTCTAAGGGACGATAATGAATATCCTCCGATTCAGGCTCTCCTGTTTGTAAATTATTTAGGGGACTGTGACCAATCTGCCGCATATCAACATTCACAACAGAGCGTACTCGTGACTTGATAAATAGTTCACGCGCATGGGGCGGAATATCATCAGCCGGAAAATTTAGTCCCAGCAGCGACGGTAAACTGTTTTCATGTATCGACTCAGCCACAACCTGACCACTAGCATTGGCGTGAAATTTATAAATCATTACTCGGTCAGTTCCCAGTAATGAAAAGACTTCCGCCGTGGTTGTTGTGAGAATCTCCTCTAACTCTAGTGTTTGACGAATACGATTTGTAATACGACGCAATACACTTTCTTGATCCAGATTTGCCCGCAAGTTTGATTGAGTGATCGGGGACATGGCTTTTAATTAATAAATTTCAAAAAAATAAAATTAGATTTTGATCCATCTAAAAACATTCTGAAATTTAATTAATTAGTTTGTCCAGAGTGAAACTACTGGCAAAATCTCCCCCAAAAACTTTATGTTCTTTGATAATGTTTTACGTCTTAAAGTAAAGATTAACTTGTTGCTAAGACAGCATGAAGCGATTAATAAATCTTTATCTAAATAAAGCAAATTAAATGTTGCAATAAAAAGGAACTTGAAAGTCAAAAATAAAGACACGATAAACATCGCGCCTTCTTGATCAAAAAAACTATACTTTCTTTTTAACTATGACTTTAGACTGCTTTTTTGAAGTTTTTCTGAAAGAACAACTAAACTTTAGTATTGTCAGCAAAACGGATTTTTAGATAGTCTTCTTCCATTTTAGCCCCTGATGGTTGTAGGGCTGCTAATGCTTGGGGTAAGACCAAATTACGGCGATGGTTGCCAATAGTGATGTTTAATTCATCACCAGTTTTATTCAGAGTCACCTGATTTTTAGGGATGCCGGGTAAATAAATTTCCAAGCTATATTGGTTCTGTTCTTGCACAATTCTGATAGTCGTTTCTTTGTAGTAAACTTGGGTCGGATCTTCATCTTTATAGAGTGTTTCTTTCAACCTTTCTAGGGCTGCCAAGCCGCACATCTCCTCAGAAAAAAGTGGAACTTCCTTTACAGGCAGAGGGTGAAAATTATCATGAATTTCCTGGCGATATTGCTGTTGATTTTCCTTCCAACGTCGAAAAAATGGGTCTTTGACTTCGCTAGGAATGATGCGATTAGCTACTACTAAATCTGTTGCCACATTATATAAACTCAGATAAGCATGAGCGCGCAGAGACTCTTTAATTACCATTTTTTCTGGATTAGTTACCAAGCGCACTGAGGTTTGAGTATTATCGGTTAATACCTTTTCTAGAGCTTCAATTTGTTCGTAAAACTCGTAAGGTGCATCCATTACTTCTTTGTCTGGTAAAGAAAAACCAGCAATTGGTCTAAACAGAGGTTCTACCAGTGGTCGAAGTGCTACCGAGATGTTTTGAAATGGTTTGTAAAAACGGCGCATATACCAGCCGCCGACTTCTGGTAAACTCAGCAGGCGCAGTGCTGTGCCAGTAGGGGCAGAGTCAATAATTAAGACATCAAACTCTCCCTCGTCATAGTGGCGTTTCATCCTGACTAAGCCAAAAATCTCATCCATCCCTGGCAGAATTGCCAACTCTTCTGCTTGGACTCCTTCTAAACCTCTTGCTTGTAAAACTTGAGTAATATAGCGCTTTACAGCACCCCAATTTCCCTCTAGTTCTTGCAGCGCATCTAGTTCTGCACCCCATAAATTGGAGCGAATTTCTCTGGGTGCGTGTCCCATTTCCAAATCAAAACTGTCTGCCAAGGAGTGAGCGGGATCTGTACTCAAAACCAATGTGCGATAGCCGAGTTCTGCACAACGCAGTCCAGTAGCGGCTGCAACGGAGGTTTTTCCTACACCACCTTTGCCTGTCATCAAAATTACACGCATAGATAATTATGCCCTGTCTCAGAATTATTTATATTTATTTACATTATCGACTGTTTAAGGAAATAAGTACTGCTTTAACATATTTAAGCGCGAACAGTGCCAGAAAATCTACAGCAGTCGCCAAGTAGCTGAGGACATCAACTACTCATAAAACCCCTATAACAAGAGACTTTCAAGCTCGTTCCCCGTTAAAAGTTCCCCGCTGTATGCGGAAATCATCGAATTACTATACTATTGCGATCGCTCTTGAGGTAGTAGTTGATTAAAAAAATCCGGTAGGAGGCGCTGATATCAAAGCCAAAAATTCTCCAACCGAATGCAACTTACTCAATTGCTGATTACTTATTCACTAAAGCGATCGCATATCAATAATATTCAAGTGTATTGAGCTGCTAAGGTAAACGCAGCAATCTGAATATCTACTCATGTTTCGGCTTTTGCTGCAATAGCTGATCAACCTTATCTTCGAGATCTGAGAGTTTTTTGAGGATTGTGGGGCGATCGCCATCTAGAGAAACCAGTAAATTGGCTATTACTTCTTGTAGATTTGTTAATCTTGCCACTGCATTTTGGAGTTGGATCATTCCTTCCCGGAGTTCTTGCCGTTCTTGTCGCGCATCAGCTATTTCATCTAACATAGCTTGGGCTGTTTTAGCATTACTCTCCATGAGTTGTTTGAGTTCTTTATCAGTCATGGCGATCGCGCTTTGAAATTGAGGTCATTATCTATCATAATTTGTAGCGACTGTCTTGAAAGTCAAGCGATCGTCAACAAAAACTACGACTGGAAGAATTGACACAACTAGGGAACGCTGCACTAGATTCAGCGATAAGAGGTAGGGAGCAAGGGGAAGAATGAAAAATTACCTCTTTCCCCTCTGCTCCCTTCTGTTTACTGAAATTTTCATCATTGGGGTTTGAAGTTCTTACTTGCTAATCAACGTCAAGTCCCAAATTGGCTTAAACCTGTTGATTAGCTACTTTTTTTCTTTTACTAACAGCTGTGCCTGCAATTGTGGCTGCGAAGATAGCACCGATTGTACTAGGCTCTGGTACTGACTTAGAAGTACCTACTTTGATTTGAAAAGCAAGATTAGAACGTTGGGGTGCTGAGCCTGACCAGTTAAAAGAGGTTTTGCCAGTTAACATAAAGTTAGTAGAGATAGCACTAACACCGATATAGTCTACATCACTGATGGCTGAACCTGTAGACGATAAACTGCCAAGGGATTGACCGTTTAAAAACAGGTCGCTTAAGGTGACAGAATTATTAGTATTATTACCACTATTTTTCTGAGCAAAGGTGCGAAATAGTATATCTGTTACAGGCTCACTAAATTCTTGAGTCGTTAGTGCTAACGTTTGAGTAGCATCGAAAACTTTATAAGTTACTTTGCTACCCGTGTATTCTAGGCTAAAATCCCATATTTTTCCATTTCCCCAGACTAAATCGCCTTTAGTAACGGGTTGTCCAGGATTTACAGATGCTCTTACATCTCGGTTAATTCCTAATTCTCGCTCTCCGTTACCTCCAAAACCATTGTTACCAATTCGGGCTTCAGCAACAAATAATTCTTTGAAATCACCCTTGTCCAGCAATAAGTTAAAATCTGCATCATCAAAATCTGTATCGGCATCTTGGGATGTCAAAGGAACAAGTGACACCGCTTTGGCAGGGTTAGGTACAATCATTAATCCCAAGGTTACTAATCCCAAAGCAAAAAATAATTTGTACTGATTTCTAGGCTTGTTTAAGGCTAGCATTGTATCTCCTGTAAACAGTTAGTTATTTTTCAAACTGATATCTTTCTGGCATCTGAATTACCTCGATGAGCAGATCTCAAGCTAGAGGTTTGATTTCAGACATGAGTTATGTTTTCACAGCTTAGAATATAGTTTGGTATGCTGTCGATAATAAATTGCCTATTTTAACTAAAAATTTATATACAATAAATTCTTTTAATTATTTGCGTGAAAACACCTAAAATTGTTAGTAGATAATTTTTGCTCTTTTCGCCATTCTGGATTTAACAGAATTCGGTCGATGGCAGATGCAAAGGCAGTTACATCTTGTGGTGGCGCTAATAAACCTGTTACTTCTGGAACTACAGTAAACTGAAGTCCACCAACATCACTTGCTACTACTGGTGTATTACTTGCCATTGCTTCAATTGCTACAAGTCCAAAGAGTTCATAGTGACTGGGAGCCTCGCAATACGGTTCGGTTAACCAAAAATCTCAATTTTTAGAATCCTAAATGGTTGATTATGACGTTCCAGTTTTGAGAATAATGTCAATTATCAATCTTATCCGAACCGTATTGGGGAGCCTCGGCTATACAAACTAAGCCTGCTGACCCTGGCTAGAATTGGTTTTTTCTGTATTTAGCCCATCTTCATGGGCTTTGTTTGTGTAGCCCCAAGCTTTAGCTTGAGGGCGAATAGGACTTGTGTGTACACCGTAGAGTAAACTAGCGTAAGTCCTAAGTATTTAGGATGAAATATGATATAGTTTTTTACCGAATGAATGAAACAATAGAGACTTGAAGTCAGCAAAAAATCTAGCCAATTTGCCACCAAAAACAACATTTTTGAACTATGGAATTTTAAAATTTAATTACTATTATCGAGTTTTAACTATCTACATAGGTTGTCAAAAATGCCATATCATATTACAGACTAGTTGGACACATCCTCTAGAAAGATGACCTAAAGCAAGAGTAGAACTACATTTATTCTGGTGTGTCGAATAACTGCTTTCTATGGAGGTTTAGCTGAATGCTAAACCTTTTTCATGTCTAACTATGCAATGTTCAATTATATATTTTTTTGCATCCTCCTACTGGAGGATGAATAACTTAACTTAAAACCGCTAAATTGTTTTGATAGATTCTACTTCTACTTAAGACTTGGTGGTAAACCAAGTCTTTTTTAGACTGTATGATTTTATTCAAAGTTACTTTTTATAGGTATAAAAATCAAGAATAGTAAAATGCTATCAACAGTTCATAACTAAAGTTAACTTAATTTAATATGGGAAATATTGATACTCTCTAAAAAAGCATCTATGTAGCTCCACATCCGATTTTAGAATATGTGAATAATACTCTAGATAGATGAACTAAAGTAATAGTTAGAATTAAAGTAGTTATATATGGTAAACTCTTGGTATATATAGGCTTGGTAAAAATCCAAGCCTATTTTGTAAAAAAAAAGTATAATTTAACTTATATATTTTATCACTAAAATTCAATAGATTTTAGAAAAAAATTAACTTACATAAAATATATTATGAATCAATCAAGTTGATGCTAGAAATAGTATGATATAGAGTTTTAATAATGACTTTTTAAATTTGCTACACATATAATAAATAATTTTGTATTATATCCTTCGATAGGTAGGGTAAATCTATTTTTTATATAACTAGAATTAAATTTGTTAATGCCTGAAAAACGTGTATTGCACCCTGGTTAAAAAAACCAGGGTCTTCTTTTTTTAAGTATCAATTTTGATAAAAATAGACTATGGTAAAGCTTGAATCTTATTACTCAGCCTTAAATAATCTGAAATAAAAATTTTTGTGAAACTTACCACTTTTTCAGATATTTGTACACACCTGATAGGTAGATGAATCTAGTACGTTGTTAAGCACAGCAATTATCTAGGTTTGGTCATCAACCAAACCTTTTTTTTATAGGTAATGTCCTCAAAGGTAACAAATAATGGGTTTGGTTAAGTAAGTAGGCGAAAATAAATCAAACTAAGTGTTTTGCAACTTACCTTTGGTTAATCGCAAATGCGCGATCGCACTTTAAGAATTTGGAATACTCATTGCTGAAACAATAGTATATAGATGCTAAAGCCACATACAGACTATGAGTGAACTTCCCAACAGTCTTGAAGATGCGATCGCCCAATCACGCTTAGCCACCCAAGCTGCCCTTGCAGATGGCTATACCCGCTTACAAGTTGAGTTCCTGTTCCCCGAACTTAAACCCTTGCTAGTAGCAGAAGATTTTCTGCCCCTGTTTGCAGAATACGAGTCTCGCCTGAAAATTTTCTTTGCTGATGCTGGTGGTGCTGCCTTAGCCCGTCGTGATTGGGCAGATGCGCCATTTAAAATTTTGGATATCGGTACAGGTAGGGCTGCTTCTCTACAGTCAAAAATTCAGCCAGAGGATGAAATTTTCTTATTCATTAACCCCACTTCCGTAGAAGTCCCCCAGATCGAAAAGCTATGTGAAATAATAAGCGATCGCCCTTTAGTAATGTTAAATCCCCGCCTTGAAGATGCTGGAATTGTGGGTATTGGTTATACAGCCAGGCAAACCCGCCAGCGTTTCATCAGTACCATTGAATCCTGCTATTATCTGCGCCCTGTAGACGATGAGACTGCCATATTACGCTGCTACCCCAGACAGTGGGAAGTATGGGTAGAAACTAACGGTAACTATCAAAAAATTGCCGAATTACCTAAAAAACCATCGGGTGATGAGTTGGATTTAATCCTCTCAAAGGGACAAAGCCAAACATCAACAGATGCTACACCTGCGAAGAAGCCCAATATGTTCAAAAGTTTGCAACGGTTCTTCAAAGCATTAAGTAGTTAGGAGAAAACAGGTTTAGAGGATGTTTTAAAAGTATTGGGCGAATTATATTCGCCCAGGCAAATAATAAATTAGATTTCACAAACATCCTCTTACACAGCGTCTGCATTGAGTCGTTTTAACAGACCTTGAATATAGGTAAGGGTAGCTTTGCTAATTTTTGGTTGTGTCTTTAACCAGGAATTAGCACTTCCTTCCCCTTGCTGAACTGCTAAAATTAATGCTCCCCAAGCTTGCACTTCTGGTCTATCTGGGTTAACCTGCAACGCTGCAACTGTGCGATTCCACAACCGACCTTTATCTGCTTTGAGTAAGATGGCAATTTCCTGTACATTCTGCGGTGATGCTTCAAATACTTTTAAAGCTTTTCCCCAGCGACCATCAATTAACTCTGCTAGCACTTGTTGACTAGGACTTGCCCAAATTTTTGCCGCTTGGGCTTTAGTAAGTTGGGAGTGTAAACCAATCACATCAATTTGAGCTTTTGCCGTTGCTGGTAAAGTCCTTTTATGTTGTTTTTGGATGAATTGTAACCACTCAAAAGCCGGTGTCCACAATCCACTATGGGCAATTAACAAGGCGTTTTGGTACGCAGAATCTTTCAAAGCTGGGGGTTTGAGGGAAATTGCTTCTAGTTGAATGGGGTTGAGATACAACTTCACAGATTTGACTTGGTAAATCTCTAACTGCGGTTCTAAACCTACGGTTTGATCGATAATTAATTCTTTTGCGCCACCACCAGTTACCTCTTGCCATTTGGGTAGTTGTCCACTGGGGCTTCTCCAAGTCAACATCTGTTGTAGATTAGTGCGGACTGGATTGTAGTACACAATGTAACCATAGGCGATGGCTCCGCCAACGTCTGCGACGAACGCATTCGTTCCTTGTTGGCGCTGACCTCGTAAATAAAACCAAACCCCTGGTGATGGCGCATCCTTTTCAAAGCGTTTCACTTCACTTAAAGGTAGGGGAGTGTTGGTATATTGGCGTTCTGCTGTACTATCCTCCAAAGATTCTTCTAGCCCAGTTACAGAGAAGTGAGTTGCTAGACGATAGTATTTTTCTAGCTGCGATTGGAACTCCAAGTCTTGTGAACGTTGGTAAATCCTCAGTTCCACAATCTCTTGACAATCAGACTGACACTTGGGGCGCTGCTGAAAAACTGGCAATAAAAACGAATTGTCTCCCTCATTCAAAGGCATAGTTTCCCCAGCTATGCGTTTTTGTTGACTCAGCTGATCTTGAATTTGTGGGAGAGTTTGGGGAGGTTCACTATTACCCAAAGGAAGTTGCGCCCAAGCTGGTAAAAATTTATTCACCCAGCCTACTTCTTCTGGATTCAAGATGAGAACAATACTAATCCAGGTAAAAACTATAACTAACCCAGCACTACTAAACAAAATTGCGATCGCTAAAGTTGATGACAACCAACCGCCTCGCTGTTTCTTGTCTGGAGGTTTTAAGGGGATACCTTGAGTCGCATCTGCATGAGGCTGATTTGGTCTAAAAGTTTTTGCCTTCAGCTTGCGCGATCGATGTGCCATGTTATTCTCAGTAAATTTAAGTGGCTAGATTTGTGCTTGTTGTTCTTCTTTTATACTCGCGCTTTGAAATGTTGCCTAGAAGTTTTTCAGTTTAATTAGCTACAAACCCAGTAAATTTCCCCATGTCATCACTAAATAATACTGAAACATGTATAGCAATACGAAGGCATGTTAAGACGTATTATGGTTGGGATAGCAATAGGAATAAGTTCTAAACCAAGAGCCTGAGCTTTTTGCCGGAGGTTTTTGAGAATTAATTCCTGGTATTTTTGTTCATAGTAGTCCATACCAGGATCAGAATATTCTCCAGCAGTTGTCCAGATTCGGTAGAACAAACGAGCCAGTTTGTGTGCAGTAGCAGTGATGGCTTTAGGAGCGCCCAAGCGAGAACGTAAGCGGCGATAAAATGCACCCAGCGCAGAACGACTGTGAGGAGCGAGAAAAAGCCGCCATGCGAAAAGCATTCGCAGCGCAATTGACGACAGTACGAGTTTTAGAGCTTTTGACCTTACCGCCAGTTACATTTTAGCAAGCTGCCGAAGCCTTCTTCGATCCTTTTCTCGTTGTTGTGGATGCCAGCCGCAATGAAGAAGTGCGAGATGCAGTCATTGCGATGGATCGACGATGGAACTTGTTGTACGTCGTTCACATCGAGCGTGAGGAGAGCGTCATTCGGATTATTTCCGCCCGTAAAGCCACCCGTCAGGAGCGAGCAGACTATGAAACTTGATTCATCCATCGAGGACATATCGTCCATCAACCGCTTTTATCACTCTGGACAGAGGAAAAATATAAATCCTCGGATTGTGCATCAGAAAAAACAAAACCAATGAACTCATTCATAATCTGAACTAACCATTGAAAATCAATTTGTAAATACCGATTGTTAAACAGTTGTATCCAAGGTTTAAGCAAGCAATAATAAATGTATGGTTGAAGCAGCAATCGTAAATTATTCAGTTGATAATTATCTATAAAGGCGACTGTAGCATTCGGAATTATGGGCTGCGTCATAGTCACAGCATTCCTTTTAGCGTTCTACTTTTATTTTACTCTTTCTCTAAGTGATGGAAGACGGTTAATTAAACTAAACTTTTCGCGATTTGGCATATAGCCACTTGCTAAACCAACGGCTAACTCTAGGCATAATAACGTAGGTCAACAATACAACCATAATAATAGTAACAATCAGCGAAGCAATCAAAGGCGGTAAACCACGAAGCAAGGGTGTTATCAACATATTCAACACATTGATCAACACATATACAGCTGCCCAAGTTAGTAATGCTGTTTTATAGCGCGGTGGAGTCTTCAGTGGTTGACCAGGAAGAGAAAACCAAGCTTCTAATCCACTGATTTGTTGAACATGAGGGTCAGATTCAACCAAAGTTTGGGCTTGAGTTAGCCAGTGTTCGCGATCGCGGGATGTCATCCACGCTTTCAAATTTTCATAACCGTCAAACCGGAAAATAATTACATATTCAGATCGCACACCAGTTTGAGGACGAATTACATTTGTACCCAAATGACCAAGATAAGTTCTAGAAACACTGGTAATCTCTTTCAACCAAGCCTCGTAAGCAATTTCACATCCTGGTTTGACAATCTGTGAAATAACCACAGTTACAAATTGATCGCCCTGTTCCATCTCCATAGTTATGTCGCCATCAAGCTTTTTCCACAGTCTTTTGATGCACTTTCTCGTACTAAGATGACAAAAGGCACACCCAGGTATTCATGCTCAAAGGTATCAACAGGGTGAAACCCCACTCCATACCATACCTTGAGGGCACGCTGATTAAACGCTGCAATAGTCACCCGCACAACAAAAGGTGCAAACATCTGTTGAGCAAAATTTAGAACTACTGTAACATAGCAGCGCCCCCGACCTTGCCCTGTTAAATTTGGGCAAATACCCATACCAATATCTAGCCCTGGCGTACTGTAATTACCTCCAGGCACTTGACCATCCTTGCCAAAGCTACAATAGCCAACAAACTTTCTCGGTTCTTCAAAAATACCGTAGAAATTGTTTTGAAGATCGAGAAAGTAGTGTACGTTTTGTTCAATTTCGTTGGAGTTTAAATCGTAGAAATCATCAGGTGCGTCATAATGCCACCCAGCGATCTCTCGCGCATTTGCTTCATCCAAAGATTGAATATTCAAGGGCATTGTAAGTCTGTCATACAATTCTTAGCAAGTTACTAAAAGACATATCCAGCTTTCCCCACCTCAAGCCGAACAACGTTAGCAGGAACAACACCTGTAGGATGAGGTAAAATCATTCCCCCATTCATCACAACATAAATTGCAGTGCGATCGCTCTGGGTTTGACCAAAAGCTACTGCTGTACTGCCAATTACACCCTGTTCTGATTGAGCAATGATTGTGGTATTTCCATCGGGCGTAATTTTAATTACACTGTTGTAAATGTGGGTCGCTCCGTAAAGGTTGCCTTCCACATCAAAGGCAAAGTCATCAATATTGGTCTTTTCAACAAAAATTTCTGGTTCATTGGCTTCGCCTGCTATAGTAATTGGAACTTTCAACAGCAACATTTTTTCTGTATTTGAAACGTAAAGAATATCACCAAAACGCTTCAAACCATTTGCAGCCGGAATAACGTTTTCTGGATTGCTACGAGCAAGTAAAGAATGTTCTAACCAAATTGACCCACGGCCTTGGGCAACATCAATCAACCAAATTGCACCCCGATAGGAATCTGCTGTCAAATACTGAGTGCCAGAAAGCGGGATAATACCATTTAAAAATATTGCATCTGGCAGTGTGAGTAACGTTTCCACGGTGCCATCTGCGGCGATTAAAGAAACCACGGATATAGAATCCGCATTCCATCCTGTTGCTACTAAACCCCCATTAGTAGTAAAAGCCAGACCACTGACTTTGCCTTCAACAGTGGCATGAATCTGCTGATTTCCATCTGGGGTAATGCGAACAATTTGGCCTGCTTCGTGATTTGTGACAAAGATTGTACCATCTGGAGCGATCGCCAGATTTTCTAAAAAAGTATTGACCGGGAATGAGGTAATAATTTTGGCAACTGCCAATTCAATCGGCTTGTCTACGTAAATTGGCGGTAAACCTGCGTAATTTTCCATATTAACCTACCACTGTAATTGAATTGGACTACCAAACTTTCGCATCTCTGCAAAAAATAGTCCTTGCGCTCCTCCATCCGGCAGTGTTGCCAGATAGACAGCGGTTTCGGCTCCTTCTTCTGCTGTAAACGGGGCATTTTCACCCCCCATATCAGTTTTCATCCAACCAGGAGAATAGGCATTAACAAGAATATTAGTACCTTGGAGTTCCTTAGCAAGAATCACGGTTAGTCCATTCACTCCCACCTTAGAGAGTCGATAAGAGGGCGCTAAAGGGTAGTAGTCAGTGGGAACTGACACCAGAGATGCCATTTCCGTTGAGATATTAACGATGCGACCGTAGTTTTGTACCTTCATCAAGGGAATTAATGCTTGAGAAATTCTCAGTACCGCTAGAACATTAGTTTCAAAAGTGGCTCGCATCGTTTCCAGTTGAACAGTCAGTAAGCTAGACTCCTCCGGCTTAGTTGTGGGATTTACACCTGCATTATTGACTAAAATATCTACTTTGCCATAAATTTCACGCAGCCAATCGCCAAACTGCTGCACACTTTCATTACTAGTAACATCTAGCAGGTGATAGTCTACATCAAGCCCTTCATTGTCAAGCTGCTGCTTGGCAGCAAGACCATCTGTTTCGTTACGACTCGTCAGAATTACGCGGTTGCCAATTTGAGATAATTGACGGGAAATTGCATATCCTAGCCCTCGATTACTGCCTGTAACTACAGCAATCTTTTTTTGAGTCGTCATTTTTATGACCTTCAAACTAATTTTAAGTTTACTGTACTGAGATGTTATAAATTAATCAAATGTGGTTGGCTTGGGTAGGATTAACTCAACCCTGCTGGGTCGTTTCACACCGCGAACTAGTCTAGTCAGGTCGGCAAGCTGATTTTGCCTTGGGGAGGGGCGGGAGATAATACTCCCCCTCGACCTAACTCTAAAGTATAAGAATCCTTTGATAGCAAGGGTTTCGGCGTTTTTTAATTTAGCCGATTTTTTCGTCAAGATCCTTATCCAGCAGGGGTTTCAGAAATCCCGTGCGTTCGCCCTGCGCGGAGATTGGGGGATTGAGAATCGTCTTCATTGGGTCAAGGATGTAATTTTTGATGAAGACCATTCGACCAGAGGTATGGGTAACGCCCCTGCAAATCTGTCAGTGATGCGAACGATCGCATTCAATATTTTGCGCCGAAATGGTTATTTCTCCATCACGTCAGCCCAGAGATTTACCTCTAATGATATTGACAAACTCTTATCCTTTGTGGAATGAGACAGGTAAAATTGCAAGTGTTGAGGGTAGGAAAATTATGGGTGCTTCTTTGATTGAACAGCTGCGGCTTGTGGAAGATTTGAGAACGAAAGATGGTCGAAGGCATCCACTCTGGTTGGTATTAGTGTTTGTAATAATGGGTACTATGATTAAATTAATTAGTATTTTTCTCAGTCTCTTACTTTTGTTTGGCTGGAGTAGACCAGCTATGGCACTAGCTCAACAGCCAAGCATGACTCAAGAGCAGCTACAACAAGGAGATGAGTGGGCAGATCAGGCTTTTGCAGCCACAAATCAGGGTGACTTTACCAAAGCTGAACAGTATTGGACAAAGATTATTGAGCAATTTCCCTCTAATGCTGGCGCATGGAGTAATCGAGGAAATTCGCGGGTGAGTCAGAAAAAGTTGCAAGCTGCTTTAACAGATTACAACAAAGCTATAGAACTAGCTCCTAATATTACTGATCCTTATTTGAACCGGGGTGCAGCCTTAGAAGGGTTAGGAAAATGGCTTGATGCGATCGCAGATTATAATCATGTCCTAGAACTTGATCCTCAAGATGCAATGGCATATAACAATCGCGGTAATGCTAAAGCAGGTTTAGGAAAATGGTCAGAAGCGATCGCTGATTATCAAAAATCAACTGAAATTGCCCCCAATTTTGCCTTTGCTCGTGCCAATTATGCCCTCGCCCTCTATGAAACGGGTCAAACCGACCCAGCAATCCGCGAAATGAAGAACATAGTCCGCAAATATCCCAAGTTTGCTGATATGCGTGCTGCTCTCACCGCTGCTTATTGGGTAACTGGCAACAAAGGCGAAGCAGAAAGTAACTGGGTAGCAGCTTATGGACTTGATAGTCGTTACAAAGACATGAACTGGGTGAAAAATATTCGCCGTTGGCCTCCCAGCATGGTTGCAGCTTTAGATAAGTTCTTGAAACTTCAGTAAATGCACTTTTAGGTTATTTTATCTACCCCCCAACAGAGGTATTTACTAAAAGAACATTTTTAGTTTAGTTTTTTGGAACAAAACTAGATGAATTTACCATGACTCATTTTGGTATTCTCAGCCCTGGTGCAGCAACAGGCCCACTTAACACCATGCTTCCCCTAGGGCAAGAACTTCAAAGGCGCGGTCATCGTGTCACCCATTTTGGAACACTTGATACTCAACCTAAAGTACTAGCAGCAGGAATAGAATTCTCGTCTATAGGAGAGCAAGATTTTCCGGTTGGCTCATCAGCAGAATCTCTGACCAAGTTGGGACAACTGCGTGGACTAGCTGCACTGCAATATACCATTGAATTGCTTAAACGGATATCCGCTGTAACGCTGCGGGATGCTCCAGCAGCAATGCAAGCAGCAGGTGTAGAAGCTTTGCTAGTAAACCAAAGTTCAGTGGAGGGAGGAACAATTGCCGATTTTCTGGGAATCCCTTTCGTCTCTGTGTGTAGTGCTGTAGTGCTGAACCGAGAACCTAGTATTCCTCCTTTTTTTACCACTTGGAATTATAGCCCAGCTTGGTGGGCACGCTTACGCAACCAAGCAGGTTACACGTTGCTTAATCGCGTTGCTAAACCAATTAAAGACTTAGTGGATGAGTATCGCCAAGAGTGGAAATTACCTCTGTACTCTCAACCTAATGATGGTTATTCTCAATTAGCTCAAATCAGTAATGCACCTGCTGAGTTTGAATATCCTAGACAAGAATTGCCTCCTTGGTTCCATTTCACAGGCAGTTATCATACTTCCGCCAATCGGACACCTGTTCCTTTTCCCTACGAAAAATTGACGGATAAACCCTTAATTTACGCTTCGATGGGAACATTGCAAAATCGTTTGACTTGGGTTTTTGAGACTATTGCCTCAGCTTGTGAAAAATTGGATGCTCAGTTAGTCATTTCTCTGGGAGGTTCCGCTAAACCAGAATCACTGCCAAACTTACCGGGAAATCCTTTAGTTGTTGAGTATACACCTCAATTAGAAGTGCTAGAAAAAGCCACCCTGATGATTACTCATGCAGGAATGAATACAACTATGGAATGTATCAAGAAGGGTGTGCCAATGGTGGCAATCCCAGTTGCTAACGACCAGCCAGGAGTAGCAGCCCGTATCGCTTGGACAGGGGCGGGTGAGTTTGTCACACTTAAGAAATTGAATGTTCCCAGGTTACGAAATGCTATAGAGCAGGTATTGAAAAAAGAATCTTACAAACAGAATGCGCTCAGATTACAAGCAGCTACTCACCGCGCTGGGGGGGTAAGTCGAGCCGCTGATATTATTGAGCAAGCTGTATCTACGGGTAAGCCTGTCTTAGCTCAAACACAACTTAACTAAAGCTAGTCTGAAGAATGGGCTGATTTTGAGGATGTCTTTTTCCTTTCACCACCATCTTCACACCGCCTGCTGGCGAAAACAGTAAGCCCTTACGCACTGGTCGCACTGGTTTATTATCAGCTAATTCCATTTGCCAGCGAGAAAGTATGGTTACTAAAACCAGTTTCATCTCAAACAAGGCTAGTGCCATACCAATACAACGGCGATTCCCACCACCAAAAGGTATGTACTCATAGGGAGTAAATTGACGTTCGAGAAAACGCTCTGGTCTAAACTGTTTCGGTTGAGGATACAAATCTTCTCGATGATGGGTCAAATAAATAGAAGGAATCAGCAGAGTACCAGGCTCAAATTTGTACTTACCAATTTGTAGCGGTGATTTGACCACTCGATTTAGTGCCGATATTGCCACTGGATAAAGGCGTAGGGTTTCAGAACAAATAGCATTCAAATATGGTAATTGGAAAATAGCATTTGGTTCGGGATTTTCACCCAACTTGTCCATTTCTTGCAGTAGTTTTTCTCGTATCTGTGGCAAATGGTGAATCCAGTATAATGCCCATGATAAGGAAGTTGCAGTAGTTTCGTGACCCGCTACTAACAGGGTCATCAACTCATCTCGCAACTCTAAATTTGTCATCGGCTCTCCTGCTTCATCGCGAGCAGCCATCATCAAAGATAAAATATCAGTTCGAGACGGGTCAGATTGCGCTTTGCGTTCTTGAATTTCAGCGTAGATGAGTTGATCAATTTGCTGCCGTAAACGCAGGTACTTTCCCCAAGGACTCCATGCACCTAAATCTTGTCTTAGTGATGGGAAAAGAAGCAGAACCGTTCTAATGATAGGTGTTTTTGGATTCAGTATTGCAATTAAAAGTTTTTTGAGCTTTTCGTAACGTGACCCATCTTCTAGACCAAAAACAGCTTTTAAAATCACTTGGAAAGAGATTTCTTGCATGAACGGTAGAACAGAAAAATGTTCCTCAATCTGCCATTGACTAGTCACTTGTGCGGTGATATCACCGATTAACTGACCATAAGAAAGCATCCGTTCCCCATGCAAGGGAGGTGTCAATAACTTTCTTTGCCGTTGGTGGGGCTTTCCGTCTAACGCTAGCAGTGATTGCTGCCCTAACAAAGGCGATTTCACACCTGCTGCTTCACCAGAGTCCAATTGTTTGGGAGTAGTGTTAAAAATCTGCTGAATTGCTTGGGGATTACTAATAAATACTTGAGGAGTAGAATTTTGTCCCAGTTGGAGAGTAAATAAGTCTCCATAGCGTTCAGCACAATCTTCCATGTATTCCAAGGGGCTGGTTAGCCATTGGAATGTCTGTAGCCAGGGGTGAGTTTGAGGGCCGTCAGGCAGTTGCTGTGCAGACATTTTTATCAGTCTCCCAATAATCAAAGCAAAACGGATATTTTATGCAGTCATTGTTTGATTGATCTTAGAACATGGATGCAGGCGATCGCTTTGTCAACAAAACCATTATTGTTACTAACGAAGAATTAATTAATATCAATTCTTATGAAGATGTGCTGATGAGATCCTCTGTAGTCTGCCCTTACCAAGAGGGGACGGCGCTAGCCGGGGGGTTATTGCAGCTTCACAAAGAAACGGTATCAATAGCTGCTTGAATCTACTCGCGTGTGAGTCGCGGATGTGATAAGAAGATTTGACATTGGCTGTTACGAAATTATGGTCTTCTACGACATACCAAATAGAACCATATTTCTGACTTAAAGGAAAGTATGAATGAATCACCCCTCATCTTGTCCACTTCAAAGTCAATTTCTTCCAGAATTTAGGATGAAATCGGATGAAGAATTAGCTCAGGAGGCGCAACATAGTTCTGAGGCTTTTGCAGAACTTTACCGACGCAACCTCAAACCCGTCTACAGCTACCATTTAGCAAGGGTTGGTAACATTCATGATGCACAAGACTTGACAGCCCAAACGTTTTTAGTAGCGCAAGAAGCAATTTCTAGTTTCCAAGGGCGAGGCAAATTTGCTGCTTGGCTGTTAGGAATTGCTCGTCGTAAAGCAGCAGACTACTTTCGCCGCAAACGTCCAACATTACCACTGGAAGTTGCCACTCACATCGTAGATGCCTCGATTTCACCAGACGAATTAGTTGCTCGTCGATTGTCTTTAGAGCAAATTAACCAAGCTCTAAGTTTACTCACTTCTGAACGAGCAGAAGCAGTTGCCTTACAAATTTTTGCCGGGCTGAGTGTAGTCGAAGTGGGACAAGTTATGGGAAAAAGCGAAGCTGCTGTCAAAATGCTAGTTTGTCGAGCTTTGAAAGACCTACGTAAGTATCTAGGAACTACCTGTAAGTAAAAAAAACTATGAATTTTAGAAATAATCGACCTACTAATCTTTCCCAGCAAGATGTAGACCTCCTTTCACATTTGACTAATCTTGCAGAAAGTATTGAGCCAGATCCAACATTTAAGGCTCAACTAGAAGCCGAACTGTTACAGGCTCACCAATCAACTTCAAATAAAAAGATCCACCAAAGAGTAAATCGAATGAATTTTTCGCTTGGGCGGTTAAATCGCCGCGCCTCTCTAATTGCTTGTGCATCACTTATGATTGCTGCTGTTTTCGTTATTCCAACCATGACTTCAGGGCGGATTCCTGAATGGTTTTCAGCATTCCTCTATTCAACGGATGATACAAAAGCAAACGCGCAGACTATAGCCCAATTGATTGAAACCGGACAAATTACCCTCACCTCAGATGTTCAACAGTACGATGAGAGTACAAAAGAAGTAAGAGCGCTTGGCAACGCCACTTGGGTATATCCAGAAGCTCAAATTCAAGCTAGTGCTGATGAGATTCGATATGTGCCAACAGAACGGCAAATTATTCTCTCTGGTAATGTTAAAATTTTGCAGAAGGAAGAGCGTTTACAAGGTAAGCGAGCAATTTGTTCACTTGAACAAAAGCAGTGCAACTTGAGTTATTAGTTAATGTATAAAAGGTAAAGTTTATTTACCTTTTATATTTGGCACTACTTTTGTAACCAAACTGACACTGAACCACCCGAACAAGGGAAATTTCCCCAGCCATCATCATTGGTATAAACTATTTCTTGGATATGCTCTGTGGCATCGTAGAAAGCTGCATTGGGTCGGAACATATTCATCCACTTATTCCCGGCTTCAGCGTTGGTCATTACTACAGCCATTGCTCCCGGATGTTCGGTGTCACCCAAACGCGTCCAACCAATGGTATTGGGGTGATCAAAATAATTGTGTTGGTCGCCAAAACTATATTCTTTACGAGCTTTCAAAAACTTGTCAATCAGGAACCTGTGAGAGTAAAGGGTAGCATCGCGTTCTTTATCTTGATATTGCGCCCCGTAATAGTCTGCATAAAACACGCAAGGATAACCTTCATGGCGTAATAAAATCAGTGCATAAGCTAATGGTTTAAACCAAGGTTCAACAGGCGATTCTAGCGATTGACATGGTTGAGTATCGTGATTTTCTACAAAAGTTACTGCTAGGGCTGGTTGTTCTTTGACTAAGGTTCTGTCAAAAATAGTCCGCATATCGAAACTACTGCCTTGGCGACCGGCTTGATGAAACTTGAAATGTAGCGGTACATCAAATAAAGACATTAGCCCTTCGGTAGCAGCCAGGTAGCCATGTAAATCATCGATATTTTGAGACCAGTACTCGCCACAGTTAAACAGTTCCCGCCCTCCAAAATGAACTCGCAAATGGTTGAGCCAATCGCGGAAAAATGAAGAACGGATATGTTTGACGGCATCAATACGAAAGCCGTCTACGCCCGTGGTGTCAATAAACCAACGTCCCCAATACATCAACTCACCACGCACAAGATCATTACTCGAATCCAAATCATTGGCTAGTAGGTAGTCATAGTTGCCGTGTTCGTAATTAACTTCTGTCTCAAAATTTTTATCTTTGATGCGGTAGAGTTTGTCTGCATTTTGAGTATCTGCATTGTAAGACAATGAATCAAAGCACCACCAATGCCATTTCATACTGGAATATTTATCTCCACGTCCGGGAAAATTGAACTTAGTATAAGCACCGATTTCATACCAGTCACTAATGGCACGATTGCGGTCATTCCAATCTATTTCTTGGGCTAAAATGCGTTCTATCTCATCTCCCCCATCTTTGTGGTTGAAAACGACATCAGCGTAGATTTGAATGCCAACACCTTGGGCTGTTTTAATAGCTTTGAGATATTCTTCGCGTGTGCCGTATTTTGTACGCACAGTATTTTTTTGATCAAACTCGCCCAAATCAAACAAATCGTAGACTGCGTATCCTACATCCCATGTGCCGCCGCTACCTTTGTATGCTGGCGGTAGCCACAAGGCAGTAAAGCCTGCATTAGCTAGCTCATTAGCTGTTTTATTCAGTTGATTCCACAGGTTGTCCTCACTTGAGACGTACCAATGGAAATACTGCATCATTACACCGTTGCTCATGCGATCGCCTTTTCCTGCTAAAAATCTCTGGTGCTAGGGTAAGTCGTTTTTCTCACACAACCAATGCATCATCCAAATTTATTTATGTTTGAATAGGAACTTGATCAAGTAAGTAATGGGCATGGGGCATGGAAAGATAATAATTAGACATCTGCTGATTATTAACTAAGCAGTATTTCCTGAATTTTGGCTGGATTTAGTTGCTCGACATTGCTCAAAACGACTGCTGCTCCTGCTGTTAGGAGTGTTTCGGTGTATGCATCACGGCGCTGTGCTGTTTCTTGTACATGAGGTGGTAAAACTCCCACGCCAATCCAAGTCCGGTGAGGATTGATCTCTTGCGCTTTTCCTACTGTGTACATATCAGCTACTGTATCGCCCACATATAAAATTACTGATAACTCATCCAGTTCATTCTCTAACTTCTGCACGGTGGTAAAAAGTCCTGTAGGGTTTGGTTTTCCTGGTGCATCTTCCATTGCAATCAACACTGGAGACTTTAAACCCAAACGTTTTTCTAATACATAGTTAGCGGAAGCACGGGTAGCACCACTGAAAAATCCCCAACTAATTCCAGCTTGTGTCAGTTGTTCTAAGTAGGTGGCTTGTAATAATAAAGGTTCATCACAGATATACCCGGTGAAATTATCGGGGTCTGTACCTCTGTAACGGGACTGAAAGAAAGCCACAATAGCGTTGTAATCTAGTTGCAGCTGTTCGCGGAGTTGTTCTTGCCCTGCAAAATAGCGGTAAATTAATTCTTGGGAGGCTTCCCAATCGTTATTCCAAACCCCTTCAGACTTTAATTGGTCAATGTCTAAGGGTGTTGGACGATAGGCTGCGTTTGTAAAATACTCTACTGTATCTGCGATCGCTCGACGATAGGAACCGCTAACATCGCGTACGACACCATCAATATCGAAAATAACAATTGCTTTTTGTATCATGAGAATGGGTAGATTGGGAGGCTTAACTATTAGATTTTAAATTGCTTAACGGGTCATTATGAACAAGCTAATGCCCCATGCTTTCTTTGTCTTGCTCCCCCTATCGCCAATGCCCTATTTCCCATTTGGTAAGTATTGCGTTAAAATAAGCGATCGCAATCTTAGTAATTAATGCCCGGATATTCCCCGGAGGTGTGATTGACCAAATTTATTTTGAAAATTCTGTGGTTAGACGAAAATGTCGCCCTTGCAGTCGATCAAATTGTAGGCAAAGGCACAAGTCCTTTGACTAAGTACTTTTTCTGGCCTAGAAATGATGCTTGGGAAGAGTTAAAAAAGGAACTGGAATCCAAACACTGGATTACTGATGTAGATCGCGTTGAGTTGCTTAATAAAGCAACCGAAGTGATTAACTACTGGCAAGAAGAAGGCAGAAATCGCCCAATGGCAGAAGCTCAGTTGAAGTTTCCCGAAGTTGCTTTTACAGGTAGTGCTTAATATTGCCTAATTAGCTTTCCTGCTGTTCTACAAGTTGCCACAGTTTGATGGTCTTATCCCTGCTACCACTAGCAATCAGTTGTGCAACTTGGCTGACAGCAACGGCAGATACTGAGTCTACATGACCAAAGAGAGTAGCAAGTTCTTCTGCTGTGCTTACCCTCCAAAGTTTAATTGTCTTGTCCCAACTGGCACTAATTACCGTTTCGCTATCGGCAGTGAAAGCTATTGCCACTACTGACCAAGAATGGCCTAAAAGTGTGGTAATTAGCTCACCAGTACTGACCTCCCACAATTTTATAGTGTTGTCATCGCTACCTGTTGCCAGAATTTTGCCATCTGGACTAAAAGCGATCGCCAAAACCGCCCGTGTATGCCCTAAAAGGGAGCCTAACAAGGTACAACACGGGTGGTTTTGAAATTGTCCTTCAGACTGTTGTGTTGCCTTTAATTGCCACAGGCGAATCGTTCTGTCAAAACTAGTGGTGGCTAACAGTTTTCCTTGGGGGCTAAAGGCTACCGAACTCACTTGTAATTGGTGTCCTGTGAGAGTGGTAATTTCTGTATTAGTATTTACATCCCAGAGTATGACTTGCTTATCCCAACTACCACTAGCGAGAATCTGCCCATCAGGACTAAAAGCAACTGATTTGACAGCGTGCGAATGTCCACATAAGGTAGCGATTTCCTGAAATGTGTTGAAATCCCACAGTTTAATAGTTTTATCGTCGCTAGCTGTCGCTAAGATTTTGCCATCTGGACTGAAAGCAACTGATGTTACAGTTTGGGAATGTGCTGATAAGGTAACTAGTAATTTTTTTGTATTTAAATCCCATAATCTGATAATTTTGTTGTCGCTACTGGCTAAAGTATTACCGTCAGGACTAATAGACAAGGCATTGATACTGCCCAACGCAATAGAATTTCCTGTTAGGGTGTGCAAACATTGCCACGGAGAAATAGGAATTACTTTAAAATTTTGAATTTTAGACTCTATATCCATCGCTTTGATGACTTCATCTGCTGATTGAAAGCGCTGGCTAAGGTCATTTTGGAGGAGACGATCAAGAATTTGTGCCAAATGTTCGCTAACTTTAGAGGTAAGGTATTGTCGCCAAACCCAGCAATCATTAGCAACATCAAATAAATCAAAAGGAGCAATCTGGGTAAGTAAATAAATGCAAGTTACGCCTAGGCTATAAAGGTCACTGGCAAAAACTGCTTTTCCTTTTGCTTGCTCTGGAGCAACATATTCTGCATTACCAATACAATGTTCACCGATTAGCTGGTCAATTTCAGTGAAGATTTTAGCAGTACCAAAATCAACTAAAACTAAACTTTCTTCTCTATTTTTTACGGAGGATCTGCGAATAATATTTTCTGGTTTTATATCACGATGGATGATATTGCAATCGCTCATAAATTTGAGAACTGGCAATATATCTGCTAAAAGTTGCCAAATCTGACTTTCATTGAAAGCGCCCTCTTCTTCAACTATTTGAGCTAAATTGATGCCTTCAATAAACTCATGTACTAAATAAAAGTACTCGTTGTACTGGAAATGTGCTAACAAAGCAGGAATTTGGGGATGTTTCCCTAATTCTTTTAGCCATTGTGCTTTTTGTTCAAATACTTTCAGTGTTTCGTTTCTTGGTAGAAATTGTTGCACCACACAAGGAATTGGGGGAAATTGACCTTCATCAACTGCGAGGAAGGTTTTGCAAAATCCCCCTTTACCAATCTGCTTGAGTAAACGATAACGTTCTTGGATTAGCAAAATTTTCCTGTCAGAGTTATCAACCAGATTACATCTAATGTAAATGTAGTAATACTAATCCGATATCCATCTTCGAGTTTCCGTCTCAAAAGAGTTACTATATCATGGAAAAAAACTAGCGATGCCTGCGGCGGGCTACGCCTACATAATCAACATGAGCATGACACTAACGCCAGAACAAGAGAAAATTGTGCAAGATTTACTCGCAACAGGAAGATTTCATAATGTTAGCGAAGTAATTCAAGCTGCATTACACCTGTTAGAAGAAGATAACTGTGCATATCAAGTATGGGTAGACGAAACTCGTACCAAGATTGATGAAGGTATTGCGTCACTTGAACGGGGAGAAGGAATTGATGGTGAGACTTTTATAAATCAGCTTTTGGCAGATTTACAGCAGGTTAAAGAATCTTAGAGATGAGTCAGTATATTATCTCACTACCTGCTTCTATTGATTTAAGAACAATTGCTGACTACTTCGCTGTAGAAAATGTTGAGGCTGGGGAGCGTCTGCTACAAGCGTTTAATCAAAAATGTCAACAACTTGCCAGTTTTCCAAATATGGGGCGACAGTACGAGGACTTGCGTCCTGGTTTACGAGGACTTCCATTGGATGGATATATCATTTTCTACCAAATTATGGATGATGGTATCGAAATTGTGAGGGTTATCAGTGGTAAACGTAACCTAAAATCTTTATTTGAGAATCCCTAAGAAGAGTAATTGATAGAGTATCTTTTGGAAAAGCTAGGCGCGATCGCACAAAATAAAACATTGAATTTAGTAGCACTTTAGTACTTTTTAATCGCTAAAGTGCCGACTATTAATTTTACTTATCTGTTGGCAATTCCACAACTAACTGGGTAGCACCATTTGGGGGAATTGGTGGTGTTTTGGTAACTATCGGTTGTGGATGCAAAGGTGTTGGTGTTTCTTCACCTGGCTTGGCTGTTTGATTCCATAAAATCATCGATAGCAGACCATCTACCAAGCCGTTGGTACTGCCATTACTGCCACCCACAAGCACATCTGGAATCAAGCGGACATTGCGATCGCCTATAATCTGCATTATTTGCATTGCTGTATAACCTGATGAACCCAAAGCTTCCACACCCGCTTGGTATGTCTCAGCTTTGGCATTACCTGTAGCCCGAATCCCTTCAGCTTCAGCAATTGCCCGCAGTTTTGTACCTTCTGCTTCACCATTCGCCTGCTTAATCTGTGCTTGGGCTTTCAAATCGGCAATATGCACACTTTGTTCTGATTTCACCATTTCTTGTTGAATATTAGCTAGTGCTGTTTCCCGAACTAGTTGCTGCCGTTGGGTTTGTGCCATCTTCTGGACTTCATAAGTCTTGCGTTCTTCTTCGGCAATTTTCCGGTCAGTTTGTGTCTGCATCAATGATGCTGGTGGCTGAATATCACCAATCAGGGTATCAATCGCTTGCACATCATAAGCCCGCAGTGCTGCTTTGATATATTCAGATGCTTCAGTTTGACGCTCACTCCGGGCATTCAAAAAGTCTAGTACGGTACAATTTTGCGCCGAATTGCGGAAATAATTACCGATGCTTGGCTCTAGCACATTATCTACCAAATTTTGCATTGAGCCAACGCGAGAAATTACCTTAGGAGCATCCAAAGCGCCGACATGGATGATTTGCGACACTTCCAAATCGAAGGCAAACCCATCTCTAGAACGTACTGTCAACGCCTCCAAATAAGCGTCATACTTATGCCGTTCAGTACGCCCTGACCAGTTCAACACTATATTAGTAGTTGGCACCAATTCTACTTTCATGATGCTTGTATTCAGGGGATGTTTACCTGGGTACAAAGGTTCAACCCACACGCCTTTATGTCCAGGGTTCACTAAATTACCGTGGGTAAAGGCAGCACCACTGACATCTTCTTGGGCTTTACCCACAAAAGAAATTACTACGCCTACATACCCAATGGGAATTTCTGTCATTGGAACTTGCTCAATCTGGACAAACCAAGGATTTAGGTTCCACGAACCAGAAAGCAGAATTTGTTCTTGTAAACCACGTCGTCCATGTCCATTCAGAAATTTTTGACCATTTTGAAAGTTATCATGTCCTTCAATCACGGGGCCAGCAATTTCACCACCGGAAATTGGTACACCATCGAGAGTAGTGACAATGCCAACTTTGTCAGATGCGACGCTGTACACCCGTAAATGTTCTGGACTCATACCGTGAGCAGTAGCATTGGCTGCCATGATCACTTTAAATAAAGCAGTGTTGATGCGGTATGTACCAGCAGTCAAAAAACCCATTTGGCGACCTTTTTCTCCACCTTGGGTCAAGAATTTGCGGGCATCTTGAAAATTGTCACAATCAACAATTTTTCCTAAGATGCGTTCTGGTGGGTTGGATGAACCATCAGCAGCGACAATCAAAGCAATTTCACCTTGAGGAACAACAACAACTTGTTCTTTACGAACTGAGTACTGCCAAGGCCAATAGCCCCAGTGCCAACCAGGAGCCAAAGTATCTGCCTGCAAACCGGCTTCACCGTTGAGGGCAATCAAAGATCCAGCTGGAAGTCCGCGCCCAGAAACGGTAAATTTTCTGACTAAAATGCCAACTTCACGCTCACCAATGACTACAAGTCCGCCAAAGAATAGGGGGAAGAAGATGACGAAACCACCAACTACCACAATAGGGATGACTCCCCACGGTGACAACTGCATTGCTTGATATTGAGTCCTGCTCGTTTGTAACTGGGCAATGACTGGTTTTATCTGGTCTAATTGGACGGATACAGAATTAATTTCTTTTGCAGTAATTGTTTTTATGGGACTGGCATTGGCAGAATTAATACTGCCAGCGATCGCTAATGTGGCTATGAGAGATGTTGCGACACTAACTAATTTATTTTGTTTACGCTTACCAAAGGAAGACAGAAGATTTTTCATAATTTTTGCCCAGAAGGGCAACTAATCACCCAAGTTAACACTTCACTTTGGTTGTGCCAGATTTCTTAAACTTGGTGTAATTTTGTTTAAATCAGGACTTAGGCAAAGTATCTCTCAAACTCTTATTTCTCTGTTTACTCTGCGCCTCTGTGGTTTTATTCTTCCGTGACTTGTGCATAAGTCCTAAAAATCTATAGAAAGCGACGGGAAAATCTTTCTTTATTAGAAACTCTTCCCCATGCCTAATGCCTAATGCCCTTATATAAATGCTGCGGGGTGGACAAATAGCCCACCCCACAAAGCAGCAGTAAAAAATAAAATTTTAGAGCAAACCGCCAGCAGCTTGAAAGCGGGCGCGGGCGCGTTTGAAGGCTTGATTTGCCTGGATTTGGGCTTGGCGATCGCCTGCTGGTACTTGAGAAAGACGTGTTTCTGCTTGGGTATAAGCAGCACGAGCTTCTTCAAGGTTAATTTTGTCGCCACGTTCAGCGCTGTTAACCAGAATTGTCACTTCGTTTTCTTCGACTTCGGCAAAACCACCCAGAAGAGCGATCGCTTGCCAGTTCTGATTTTTAGCAGCACGTACTCGCATGACACCAATATCCAAAGCGCTCAACAGTGGCGCGTGT
The DNA here is from genome assembly GCA_034931985.1 of Halotia wernerae UHCC 0503. GTDB lineage: Bacteria > Cyanobacteriota > Cyanobacteriia > Cyanobacteriales > Nostocaceae > Halotia > Halotia wernerae. The sequence continues at coordinate 5,987 of JAYGHB010000020.1, read as the reverse complement.
CCACTGAGGATACCTAGTTGACCAGTGGTACTAGGCAAAATTACTTCTTCAGCTGGGGCATCCCAAACTGTTTTGTCTGGGGAAATTACACGAACGGTTAATGTCATAAACAATGATGAAGTGTGAAGTGTGAAGTATGAAGTTCATCCTTCATACTTCAGCCTTTATTTAGCTTTTGAGTTTTTCAGCTTTAGCTTTAGCTTCGTTAATATCGCCCACTAAGTAAAATGCTTGCTCTGGCAAAGCATCCAATTCACCAGACAAGATCATCTGGAAGCCCTTAATGGTGTCTTCCAATTTCACATACTTACCAGGAGAACCTGTGAACACTTCTGCTACAAAGAACGGCTGGGACAAGAAACGCTCAACCTTCCGCGCTCTTGCTACGATCAGACGGTCATCCTCAGACAATTCATCTAGACCGAGAATGGCGATAATGTCCTGAAGTTCTTTATAACGTTGTAGAGTCGCCTGTACAGCACGAGCAGTATTGTAGTGTTCTTCACCAACAATGTTGGGCTGTAACATGGTAGAGGTGGAGCCTAGGGGGTCAACTGCGGGATAAATGCCCTTAGATGCCAAACCACGAGACAGTACTGTTGTTCCGTCCAAGTGAGCGAAGGTAGTTGCAGGTGCGGGGTCGGTCAAGTCATCCGCAGGTACGTACACTGCTTGAATTGAGGTAATAGAACCCTCTGTAGTCGAGGTAATGCGCTCTTGTAGTTCACCTACGTCGGTTCCTAGTGTCGGCTGATATCCCACAGCAGAAGGCATCCGACCCAACAGCGCCGATACTTCCGAACCTGCTTGCACAAACCGGAAAATGTTGTCGATAAACAACAGCACATCCTGCTTATTCACATCCCGGAAGTACTCAGCCATTGTCAACCCTGACAGACCAACCCGCATTCTAGCTCCGGGTGGTTCGTTCATTTGACCATAGACTAGAGCAATTTTTGATTCGTTGAGGTTATCTTTGTTGATTACCCCAGATTCCATCATTTCGTTGTAGAGGTCATTACCCTCGCGGGTGCGCTCACCTACTCCAGCGAAAACGGACACACCACCGTGCTGGGTAGCGATGTTATTAATCAACTCCATCATGATCACGGTCTTACCGACACCAGCACCGCCGAACAAACCAATCTTACCGCCGCGTCGGTAGGGAGTTAAAAGGTCAACAACTTTAATCCCAGTCTCAAAAACGGAAGGTTTGGTTTCCAGTTCAGTGAATTTGGGAGCAGAACGATGGATGGGTAAGGTTTCCTCAGAGTTTACAGGCCCTCGGTTGTCTACAGGTTCGCCAAGGACGTTGAAAATCCGGCCTAAGGTGACTTTACCAACTGGTACGTTGATGGGAGCGCCAGTATCAACTACTTCCAGACCACGCACTAAACCATCAGTGGTGCTCATAGCAACAGCCCGTACTTGGTTGTCGCCCAGCAGTTGCTGTACTTCAACAGTAAGGTTGATGTCCTGTCCAGCTTCGTTGGTGCCTTTGATGGTCAGAGCATTGTAGATTTGCGGCAATTTCCCCCCAGGGAACTTAACGTCTACAACTGGACCAATGATTTGGGTAATGTAACCAATGTTTGTTTTTTCTGCGGTGGTGACCATGCTGCGCCTAATGATTGAAGCTATATTTCAGATAAGGTCGTAGAAGACATAATGATTAAGCAATGTCATCTTTCACTGTAGCACCGGAGGGGGACACAACTCCCTTAGTAATTCCTTAAAAAGCAGCTTGGCAGCTTTGGGTGAACTACCTACACTGACTCAAAGAGTACAGTGTAGGCTTCCTGTCCAACAGAAAGCGTAGTAGTAGATTTCTTGCGTCCTCTATTACTGCGACTTACATCTGGACGACAGGCTTCTTGATGAAGTTGTTCATGGGGGAAACCCCCAAGACCACACTTCATCGCTTTATCCCCCGTTCCAGGGGTCAAAACTTGTACTGAGCGTAGTCGAAGTATCCGTAGCCCTTCATCTCGAAGGTTAATACTGGCGTTAATGTCCCTATCATGCTTTGCATGGCACTTTTCACAAGTCCAGAATCTGAATCTCAAGAGGTAAACTACCAACTTGATTGAGGCACACATGACAGGTTTTTGAACTAGGGAAAAATCTATCTACTTCTTGATAAATCTTTCCTTCCATCTCCGCCTTATATTTGAGCATGGTACAAAACATCCCCCAACCAACTTGACTGATGGATTTAGCTAGGCAGTGGTTTTGCATCATACCTTTAATATTGAGATTTTCAACCACAATTACTTGGTTTTCGTTAACTATCCTACGCGATAGCTTGCGTAGAAAATCTTCACGGCAGTTAGTAATTTTTCTGTGAACTCTAGCAACTTTTTTTCTAGACTTAACTCGGTTATTAGAACCTTTCTGTTTTCTAGAAAGTTGTTGCTGCTTGAGTTTTAAATTATTCTCATGCTTGTTCAGTATTCTAGGATTATCAAATTTAGACCCATTGCTAGTAACTGCAATGCCAGTTGCTATAACAGAGGAAACCTCCTTACAACTTTCTACAAAATCCAAAATTGTTGTAGAAACCAAAAAAGTAGATATCTCTGCCAACAAAATAGATAGTAGTATCATGCCAATATACTAATCAAGACTCTTAGTTTCATTAAAATAAAGGTAGGTAAATTGAAAGCTGTTCAATTTACCTACTCTTGTTTAATCCATATACCTTTATCTAGGATTTATTTATGAATTTCTCGTCAGCGCGACAATATTTTTATCAAGAGATTCATCAGCCTGACGAGCATATCGATTTAGCAAAGGCAGCTTTGTATATTGCACAAGAAGAATATTCTGACCTTGACCCAGAAGAATACCTCAATGCCCTTGATACAATGGCAGGTGAAGTTCAAGAACGCTTACCTGCTTCACGGTACCCTCTACGGCTGATTCAAAGTTTAAATCAGTATTTCTATGAAGATTTAAAGTTTTCTGGTAATAAATCAGATTACTACGATCCTCGCAACAGTTTTTTGAATGATGTGATTGACCGTCGGTTAGGGATTCCCATTACCTTGGCACTAGTTTATCTACAAGTTGCCCACAGAATTGATTTTCCAATGGTGGGGATAGGAATGCCAGGACACTTTTTAATTCGCCCAGATATTCCAGATGTGGAAATTTTTGTTGATGCATTTAATCATGGTGAGGTGATGTTTGCACAAGATTGCCAAGAACGGCTCACTCAAATGTTTCAACAACCCGTGAATTTACAACCAGAATTTTTAGTCCCCGTCAGCAATCGGCAATTTCTAGTCCGAATGCTGACAAATTTGAAATATATCTACCTGAAACAGCAAAATTTAGCAAAAACTCTGGCTGCAGTTGAACGAATTTTGCTGTTGTTTCCTGGCGCGATTTTAGAAGTGCGCGATCGCGGTCTGCTCTATTATAAACTTGGTTATTACCCGCAAGCTGCTGATGATTTGCAAACTTATCTGGCAAAAATCCCTGATGCTGAAGATGCAACAGTTATTCGGCGGTTGCTTGCCGAACTGGGAAAAGATTAACAGAGCAAAGGACTAGGAGAGAACAGCTACTGACTAATTTGTACTTCCTCTGCTACTTGCTTGAGGCGACGCAGTTGAGCTTGCATATCTCCTTGAGTCCAAGATGCTGCAAAGGTTTTGAAACCCCAACTCACTAGGGGGTTGGGAATATCGAACTCAAAACGGTTCAATAAACATGTTCCCTGTTCTGATGGTTGACATTCCCAGCGATCGCGTCCTTGGAAAAAGCCCTGAAATTCCCACACCACCACACCTGGTTGACGTTCTGCGACGACACTTTTGAGGGTGGGTTCAAATAAAGGAATTTGAATTATAAAGCGACTTTGACTGCCAATATCAGTACTCCAGGCTGCGTCGTCCACAGGTTCACAACGCAGGACAGGATTAAGCCAACGGTGCATGAGATTTAAGTCGGTAATGCAACTCTCGACTACCGTAGGTGTGGCATTAATTTGAATTGATTGTTCAAAAGCTTGGGACACTTTACATTTTCTGCTCTTTATACAGTTGCTTTTAGACGCTAAAATCAACTCTACATTAAAATTGAGACTGCACTGGTGTCGAAAATATGATTATGATACTTAAAATCACAAGCGATCGCATTACTTATATGTAATTTTTCCTGATTCGCCCCCTAATCCACAACGCCAATACACTCATAAGCAACACCCCCATCACTCCTTGCAGGGGATTCTGATTCACGCCAGTTATCCAATCAGGAACTTGACCAGAATATTTTACTAATTTCCCAACATTTATAATATAGTAGCCCCAAACTAAACCTCCATGTAGACCAATTGGCAAGCCCAATCGCCCCCTACGCCAGCGCTTTCCCCATACCTGCGTTAGCCCCAGCAATACTAAAGCTGGAAATTGCGGCAGTATTTGAATAATTACTTCCAAAGGCTTAATAAAGTGCAAAACAGCAAATACAACTGCATCTGTCCACAATGCCACACGCGGACTATAATCACGCTGTAACTCATCTAGCAACCAACCTCGAAATAACAATTCCTCTGCAAAACTGATAGCCAAACCAACTATTAAACCCTCTAAAACCAATTTCAACAAGAAAACCTTTGGTTGTTGCCATACCAACCAACCTAAAAAGCCTTGTACCCCAAAAAGTATCAGAATGTTAATTACCCCCATAGCCAAGCCACACAGCAAATCTAAACCGTTTTTTTGCGTGATTTCTAAGCCATACTGCCGCAATATCTGGGGTTGCTGGTAGACATGTTTTCCCCATAGCCTCAAAAGAAAAATAAACTCTGCATATAGCAATACCATTGTCAAGATACTTACTAAATTGGCATCATGCACTAGTAAGTAAATTGGTGTAGCAAAGGGTAACCATAGTAGCAACAAAATTGTAATAAAATAACCCAGCCTAATAGGGGCAGGGTTTTGGGCTACACGGTTAAGGTTTATTTTCACTCTAGTAACCTTCCTCAGATTTTAAAACCCCCTACTGTAGTGTAGGGGATTAGCATCAGGTATTAGTTGGTGGCGATCGCGTCCACAAATAGATTAAATAGCAAGTTAGCCACCTTAGCCATCAACTTACTTTGCAAGTGCTTACCGTTAAGTAACTGCCGTCCTGACTCGTCAGTAAAGTCTTTGAGTTTAGTACGGTAATTGAGTATGGCTGTGGCAGTGTCACTATCGGGTAGTTTTTCCGTTTCTACTTGGCACAGAACATACTGCCAAAAGGACATTCGACATAAAGCAGAACCACTGGTAACTTCTGCCAATTCGTCACCAGACTGCTCTAAAATCGTTCCCATACCTAACCGCATTTTAAAAGCGTCGCGGCTACGGTTACGTTTAACCCGCTTAATATCACCAGGGGAACGTTTAACGATCGTGCGACTATCACGGCGAATTTTTTCTACCCGCTTAACCTCCCTGACTTCGTACTCAATCAGTGGTTTGCCGTTGACTAGAAATGCTTCAAACGGATAGATCCGACTTAGCAACCGCGCACGGACTCTCAAACCAAAGCCAAACTGACTAAAAATTTGATTGTACGGTTTGAAACAGTTGTCAGCTAATAGCTGTTGAATTACAGTTTCAATGCGCTGTTCTTCCAAAGCAATGTCACATAACCAATTAGCATGAGTTCTAAGTATGGTGTCAATGGTGATACCGTAATGCTTGGCAGCTGATAATTCATATTTGTTATTCATCATCTTCCAAGCTTGCGGCGATACCTCAAGTTGCCGTTCGGCAAGCCAGCCCCAAAGCGGCGGTACATTACCAACTTTGGTGCTTCTAGATTTGACATGGGCAACTTCGGGAAACTGCCAAGCGAGTAATTGTCGAGCGTAGTTAATGATCGGGCTTTGTACCCGATCTTAACGGGTGACAAGGCAGGTCAAGATGAGACGTAGCAATAATTTGAGAAAATAAAGTGGTAAAAAAAAAGGGGGAAATAGACCCCCA
>JAYGHB010000019.1:0-68503 GCA_034931985.1 Halotia wernerae UHCC 0503 | reverse complement strand
TATTTCTTTCAATTTTTAATCTTTAATTTTTAATTCTTAATTAAAACTGGTCAATCCATACTGACAAGAGAGACAAATAATCTGTATCAAGTTCTCGACATGGTAAACTACCTGACTTTTCACGGTATGTGGAAAATGTCATTTGGAGGGTTTACCAAGCCCTGATTTTTTCGTTAGCCATTCTCATTAATTCATAAAAATTGAGAATAAGGTTGTGGAAAAAGGCACGCTGTTTCGTGGTTTGAGGAATTCCCGTGAAAAGTTAGGGTAAACTACGTAGTATCTGTCCAATAGTTTCTAATTGCTGGTAGCCGCTTAAACCGCCCCAGCGAAAAGGTTTGCGACTAGTGCGATTGACACAATCCCGAATCGCAGCCCGAATTTGAGCTTTAACTGCCATTAACTGTGCGTCTCGTGACAAATAGGGGATTCCTAAAAAAAGGGGGTAGTGTCTTGCTGCTGTTCCTGGGTTTGGTCTTGGGGTCTTTCAGAGTATTCAAGTATTTTTGGCAGTCCATCTAAATCTGCCTTTAATTGCTGTCTGAGCTTTGTGTCTAATGGCAACACCACTTCACTCAGATTACTTAGAAAGTGTGCCTGACAACGTTGATGGGGTGCATCTGGCCAATTTGAGTTCATCGCAGTAATAATTGCTGATTCCCCATCTGACAGGGTTGCCAGCACTTTGTACGCTAACTCCTTGAATGGTTGCAGCCACTCAATTAACCCTTGTGCTTGTGCCTGTGGCAACTGAATTGCACTGACTGGTGTACCACTTAATACTTCATATAATACGTATAACAAAGTCCCGTGACCCTCTGGCTGTAACGCATCAATTGCCCAGATCAAACCACCGTGTTCAATTGCTGTGGCAGCTAATTTATCCTGGGTATGTGCAATCGTTCCACCTAACAGTGCCAGAAATTGACGGTATAACTTACCTACATTACTCTCGTTAATGAACACACCACGTTGGTTTAATGAGCGTTGAATTTCTACCAACTGTTGATGCTCATGCTCATGTTGCCAACCAATAAATGCCAGCACATCTAATCCGTAAGTGCTTTGAGATAAACTATATTTTAGTACACCATACGCTAAGTAGTGTTGACCAAAATATTCACATTCAGAGTTGGCACATTCTTTTCCCTTTCCTGCCACAAACACTGCTCCGCTTAGCGTTTGAATCGTTTTTCGCATATGCCAAGATGGAAGATTAACTAATGTTGTGTTGCAATGAATACACGAATTTAGTTCACATTTCACAATTATTCGTTTGGCATCCGGGAAATGTCTTTGTGGGCGGTGGCTAGGTAACTTTACTATCACGGAGGAATGCCTGCTGGTAGGTGTTTTTCAGTTTACCTGCAAACAACACCAATTAGATAGCTAGGGTCCCTACCCGAATTTAGAATGTGAACGTAAAAAAGGCAACACCAATATACTCAGAAATATACTCCAAACTGAAGCGGTTTCTGGTACATTTTTGACTTGGCTGTTGACAGTAACATTTTCATCAAATGTGTCACCAGAATATTTTATGTATTCCAAAGCACCCCCATCATCAAGTACATAACCCCGCAAAAAAAGCGCACTCCAACGAGCAATAGTTTCTGTTGCTACATCCTGATTAAGAGTTGCAGGAATCGGGTCAGGTACTGAACCAAAAGGCATATTGGTATTTGTTATACTGTAGTGATTAGCACCAATAACCGTGACAAAAGATTTTGGCGGTTCCTGAATCTGGTCATAAGTTGCCCTAATAGCCTGAATTGGCGTTAAACCATCCAAATTGCCAGCTAATATCGCTACAGGGAGACCCCCATTATTGACCACAGGAGTTACCCCTTCTAAATTGCTTCGACTGAGAGCAGTGCCGTAAAAAGCTCCGCCCAAAAGTTCTTCAGGACGGGTAAATTGGTCAATACAAAATGGCGCAATGCAAATACCCTCAATGGCATACAAACCGGCAAAACTGCCATAAGAATGGCCAAGCAATACCATCTTGCTGGTATCGATAGCTTCAAAAATGGGCGAATTGGGATTTGAGTTTTCCGTCTTTATGTAAGTTAGAACATCGTTGACTTGACTTTGCTCAGAAAATAATCCTGTTGGCATTCCAAAGGAAGCAAATACATCATTCGGATGATTGGGTACAACTACAGCAAATCCATAACTAGCTACTATGCTGGCGAACTGCGAGTAATTGGATTTATCTACGTTTGATCCCTGTAATAAAAGGGCAATAGGTAAAGAATCCCTACTATTGATGGATTTTGATAACACCGGAAAGTAAACATCAGCCGAGTCTCCATTAGCAGTAATAATCGTTTGGTAACTCTTGATTTCACCAAATAAAGGGTCAGCACTAAATGTTGTGGCTCTAGCAGACGTCCCTAAACTCAGAGTAAAAAAAACTCCTCCAACTACTGCGATTGATAACCGTGTATCGATAAAATTCATAATTTTCCAGAGAAATTAACTATTTTGTAATATTTGAAAGTTCTTGAGAAATAGCTTGAAGTAGAAGTGGTTGTATTGTATTTATGAAAAAATGGTCGCCGGTAAACATTTTTATTGAAAAAGAACTATTTGTATGTTTGTGCCATGCTTCAAGGTCATCACAACTAGTTTCAGGATCTTGCAGACCACCAAAAACAGTAATTGGCGATTCTAAAGGTGGTTCGGTGGTGTAAACATAAGTTTCATCAACTGCCAAATCTGCTTGCAGGAGCGGAAGGAGCAGTTGCATCATTTCAGCGTTTTTTAGTATTTCTTTGGGTGTACCATTAAGATGGTGTAGTTCTTCCAACAACTCTATTTCTGGCAAAGTATGCATAGGTGATGGGTCAGGAATATGTGGTGCTTGACGAGCAGAAACAAACAAATGAACTGGATGGCTATTGCACTGTCGCCGAAAATACCTGGCAAGCTCAAAACTAATTAATGCTCCTAAGCTATGACCGAAAAAAGCATAGGGTTTGTCTAAATATGGCAACAAAGTCTTTCCTAGAGTTCTAACAAGGGGAAGAATCTGAGTGAAAGGAGCCTCCATCAACCGGGAGCCTCGTCCAGGAATCTGCACAGGACAGACTTCCACAGTATTTGGTAGGTTAGAAAACCAGGTGCGAAAGATTGTAGCACTGCCACCTGCATAAGGAAAACAGAATAAACGCAATTTCGCCTGGGGATTTGGCTGGCAGTATTCAATCCAAGGAGTATTGATTATTGAACTCATCATATATGGCAGTCCGATTTGATTCATGAACTTACCTGTGTGGTGCGCGAAGCGCGATAGGCAGGCAACAGGGTTATAGGAAATTAAAGTGTACGGAGTTTTTTAAAATCTAATCGGATTATTATAGTAATCCTAAATTAGTTATGAGGGTACACCGATAAATCAATCCGATAGACACACCTTGAATTATCTATATTTATCTGTGGTACATTTCCATAAAATTGACTTTTGCAAGAGGTCTAATACATCGCCAACAAACTTTTCCATTTTATGTCGAGTTATTGAAGACTCAGAAAACATAAAATTTAAAACCATTTGTTCATTAAATGTCGTTATAGCAGCAGTTAAATTGTTATTAATAATAGATTGTATAGGGAAAAAGCTGATTTTTTCAATTCTGAAAAAATCATAATCTTGGGGAATATTTAATTTACCGATATTAGTAACAGCTATGCTATCAGGCACAACATTGGGATTTTTAAGACAAATATCTACCATTTTCTTGTATGTCAAAATTTTGCTAAATAGCTCATGACGATTCATTAGACTAACTTTAATTTGTTGTTTAGCCTTACAAGCTAAATCCCAAAAGGGCGTATTTGTACTTATATGAAAATATCCCGTGGTGTAAGAGCATGATACAACTAAATGCTCATCACTGATAATTGGCTCTATAAATTTCCGTATGTCTATAGATGAGTGGCAAATAATACCGTGATTTTTTTTATTAGAATCGATTAATTGTGCTGCTGCCAACATCATTGCAGCACACAAAGCACCCTGAACCGTTGTTTTTTTCTCTCTGCAAGTATTGACAAGCTGTTGTGTTAAATTTTTATCAAGCTGTCTATGAATTGTCATATTACAAGGATGGTAATTTAGGGATAGAGATTTTTTTAAACCTAAATCTTTTGGCCGATGTAAAGTTGTTTTAAAAAGAGTGTTCAAGAGAAAAGATAGGTTATTTATCGCTCCTGTAAAACCTTTTGTCGATTTTGGTAGTAGTTCTTCAATAGATGGAAATGCAGGTAATTTATCAGCAAAATTAATTGGCTTCTCTGTAACAATATTTTCACAATAAGCTAATATTTCTGAATGCAGTCTGAGAACTGATGAAGCCAGGGCGATAGCATGGTGTACTGTTATTATTAAATAGCATATATTCTCTTCAGATCCAATATGAATAAGTACAGAGCGCACCAAACCTTTAGTACTATCTAGCTTTTGATTTAACTCCTCTTGGAGAACTTCTTGCCACTGTTTATTGTGAAACTTTTTTATGACACGGAGAGGAATCTTTTGTGTACCTTCGGTTTCAAATCGGAGATTATCTAAAGAACCAACAATCCGCGAATTAAGGCGAGGATGACGATACTGGAGCAAGTCTAGAGCCTGTCTAACAAGTGCTTCATTGAGGTTTCCCTTGATGCGGCTAACTGTGACTATGAAGTATTTATCATAGTGATTCATGATTTCCATCGCTTGCTCTGTAAGACCAAGTTGCCTGTCTATTTTGATCATCAATTTTGATTTTGTATCTAATTTAATAAGAAAGAATTCAGGAATCAAATCGGATTGCTATAGCTATATTTGATAATTAAGCTAAACAAAGGACTGTTTTGCATCCACTAAATTGTCAGAAACTTCTTCACCTTTGTTCCAGACAGCAATAGTTGATGCTGTGTAGAAAATCAAATTTGAGCTAAAGAAGAATATTGGTGCTAAATATTCGGCAATGTTTTGTGGTATAGGCAACAATATTAGTACCAAAATAATTCCGAGCAAAATAGGATTGAACAGTGCCATCCAACGGGGATAAAGAGTATACCCACGCAGAACTAAAACCACAAAAATCATTGACCAAAGTACTAAACCACTTAAAAAAACAACCTGCAATCCATTTTGGAAATCTTGGAACTCGGACAACATTTGCACCAAAAGAGGCTGCACTGATTCCGGCAAAGTATCTTTCACCTTTTCGGCAGTACCAAAAAAAGGTATTGTGCCGTTATATACTGTGCCGATAGTACCAGTGGCAAGCTCAACCATCACCAAAAGTATAGTAGCCAATTGTCCACCCGGTTTCAGGGCTAAATATATATGCAATACCGAATATATGGCAATTGGGAAGCTAAAAATCACCAAGTAGTGACCTATTACTAGTCGCCAATGGGGTACATTTGATGGGCTGATTATATTATTTATTAAGTTAGTAAATCCAGGGTCAATATTTGGATTATAAAACATTATATCTGCGCCGATGCATAGGAGAATCGACGCAACTATCCCAACAATACCAGTTAATCTTAAAAGATTACGAGTTTTAAAGTTCATACTTCACTTGTGATAAAAGAGTAAACGAGAAAAAGCTTTGTGCTGTTTTTAATGATGCTTATTCACTTAAGCTTGTTGGTTTTTTTGCAAGCAAATGTTTAATTGTTTTGCTAGAACTTGGACATGGGGTTGACGAAGCATACTGAAGTGGCTACCCGGAACTGTGTAAACCTCTACTCCACCAGTTGCTAGTTCACCCCAACCCAGCAAAGGATCGGTTGCACTGTCTACAGTCCGCTCCTGAGCGCAAAATAAAGTAATCTGTCCCGGATAAAGTAACGGTGTGTAGTGTCGCAAAACTTGTAAATTTGTTCTGACGATGTTTATGTAATGGCGAGCCTCTTTTAAGCTGAAATCAGAATGCACCAATTTAGTTTTCTTCGCTTCCTCAATTAAAGATTGGAGAATGTTCTCGTCAGGTTCTTCAATTTGCTGAAGTTCATCTATGCGCTGCTGGATGTGTTCTGACAAGAAAAGATTGTCATCAGTAGCTAATATGCTAGCCATATAAACAGCGTCATTGGCGTTGGGTGGCAAATCAGAGGATTCACCCACGCCAATATCTAACAGTGCTAGTAAAGCTATTTCTTCTCCTTGTGTGCGTAACTGTTGAGCCATCTCGAAGGCTACTACTCCCCCCATAGACAAGCCTCCTAAAAAGTAAGGCCCATGGGGTTGAATAATCCTCAGTGCTGCGACATAGTTAGCTGCCATCATTTCTAGGTTGATTTGCTGCTGTATATCTTGCATTTGCAAACCATAAACTGGTTGCCCTAGTCCCAACTGGCTAGCTAAACTGAAATAGCAATCGATGTTGCCGTTAGAAGGAGCTACACAGAACAAAGGCTGTTTATCTCCTTGAGGCTGAATGGGCACTAATGAAGCTACATTGGTAGGCAATTCCTGTCTTTTTTCCCCAATTTTCCCAGTCTCTAGTTGCTGTGCTAAATCGGCAAGTACTTGATATTGAAAAATCTGCTCAGTTTTAAGTTGAAAACCTGCCCGATTTGCCTGGGAAATCAGTTTAATCGCAAATAGAGAATCTCCTCCCAAATCAAAGAAATTATCGTAAATTCCGACACGCTCAACACCAAGCACTTCCATCCAAACCAGAGCTAGTTGCTGCTCAATCTGTGTGCGGGGTGCAACATAGCCAGTTTGATCGCTCGTTTCTTGATGTGGCTGAGGCAGAGCGAGGCGATCAACTTTGCCGTTAGCTGTCAGCGGTAAAGTATCTAAGAGGATATATGAAGCAGGGATCATATACTCAGGTAGCTTGTGCCGTAGGTAATAGCGCAATTCGCTGGGCTGGAATCGCTTCACAGTAGCAGGAGAACGTGCCAAGATTACACGCTGCCCAAACTGACTCGTAGCACAACCCGACTCTGGAAAAGCCACAAATTTTTCAAATCCACTTTGTTTCAGTGTCTTCTCCCATTGCTCTACCGACAGCAAGGGCAGGTTAGTATGCAGCCGTTCGTCTTCAAAATGGCTAAAGCCCTCAATAAATCCGACACTAATCATTTGCAGGCGGCTATTTTGTGTCCCTTCTAAAATGAGTATCAGACCATTAGGCGCTAAGAGCGATCGCGCATACTCCAGAGTCTTACCTATATTACGAGCATCATGTAAAACATTTACACCTACAACTACATCAAAACTGTGAGGTTCATACCCTTGATTTATGGGGTTTTCGTCTATGTTCAGCAGTCCGTATTTGACAAAGGGATACTCTTGGAATTTCTCTTTTGCCTGGTTGGTGAAAAAAGTTGAGATATCTGTATAAGTATAAACAGTTGTTTTGGGTGGCAAGACTGGCAACAACGATGCCGTAGTTCCGCCAGTTCCGGCTCCGACTTCCAGAATTTGCAAAGGCTTGTCTAGTCTGGAATTTTGAGCAATTTCTCGTAAAACTTCACCAGCAATCTGATTATAATAATCTTGCACTGGATTAAATTGATATAGACTTTCTGCTGTTTGCCAGGAACCCCCAGGAAAGAATAACTCTAGCGGGTCAAGTTTGCCTGTGAGCAAAGCAGTGTTATTTTTGATACTGTTTTGTAAATACTGGAACAAGGTTTCTCCTTGAGCGCCCCAGCTGCCATACTTCACAATCTGCTCCCACAAGTCTTCTAAAGAATCAGTGGGTAAGGGCTGAGGATTGAGGAAAGTTTCTTCCCCAACTCTGTGCAGTAGCCCCTCTGTCTCTAACACCTTTAACCACTGCCCCAGTAATTTCCGGTAGCGAGGAGAAATTTGGCAACTACGTACTAAATCATCTAAAGAGTGCTTTTCTTGAGGATGGATAAATACTCCCAAGTTGTTCAAAGCGTGACACATAGAAAGAGTGCTTAAACGCTCTATACCCTGCCAAAATACTTGATAAGTTTGGAGGTTTATCTGCAATGGCTGTTCTAAAGCTTGTTGACTCCCGGCTTGTACCAAGTTAGCCCAAATATTTTCCGCATTTGTACTGTCAGTTTCTACTTGCAACACACTTGAAGCATTATCCTGATCGAGGACTACATAAGCTATTAGCTTTTGTTCTATTGCAGTGACAACCGCACTATCAACTCCTGGATGCTGTTTTAGAGCAGCTTCTACTTCCCCTAGTTCAATACGATATCCATTGACCTTAACTTGAAAATCTTCTCGTCCGATAAACTCAAGATTGCCATCGGGCAAATAGCGTCCCAAGTCGCCAGTTTTATACAACCGTTCTTTTGTATGGGGATGAATAATGAAGCTGGCATTAGTCTTTTCATCGTCTTGCCAGTAACCTTTAGCCAGCCCCAGCCCACCTATATAAAGTTGTCCATTCACCCATACCGGAGTAGATGCTAAAGCCTCATTAAGCACATAAAATATCTGGTTGCTCAGTGGTTTGCCGTAGGGAATACTCTTCCAGTCTTGCTCAACCTCTGCGATCGCATAGAAGTTAGACCAAATAGCAGCTTCTGTTGCTCCTCCTAAACTAATGATTTGGACATTTTTGCTAACGGTCTTGATCTGCTCAGGTAAACTAAGTGGTATCCAGTCGCCGCTTAACAGAACTAAACGCAGTGAGTCCGGCAATTTTGCAACATGTCCTGTCACATATTCGACTAGCATCTGCATTAAAGCTGGGACAGAGTTCCAGACTGTCACCTGCTCTTGGTTCATCAGTTTCCACCAGTGGGCGGGATCTTTGGTGGCATTGGCGTTAGGGATTACAATAGTTCCTCCAGCCGCCAGAGTGCCAAAAATATCATAAACCGACAGATCAAAACTCAAAGAGGAAAGGGCTAACAATCGGTCTTGTGGCTGTAGATGAAAACGTTGATTAATGTCAACAATTGTGTTGAGGGCAGCACGATGATCAATCATCACTCCTTTAGGCTTCCCAGTAGAACCGGAGGTGTAGATAACATAGGCGAGGTCTGACGGCTGCTGCACTGGCTGTAGTGGCTGGCAGACATCATCTGCTATCACTTCAGTGTCAACACAAATTTGCAAGATGCTTTCTGGCCATTCTGTGGAATTCCACTTTGATTGAGTTAGGACAATCTCAACGTTTCCTTGTTCTAGCAAATACAGCTGACGTTCTTGGGGAAGGGTAGCATCAATTGGTAAATAAGCGGCTCCAGCAGTGAGGATTGCTAAAGCTGCGACGACTTGCTCCCAACCTTTTTCCATAACTATAGCGACTAACTGGTTAGGACAAGCGCCCATCTGCCGTAGCTTGTTACCTAGTTGATGGGAAAAGTGGAATAATTCTGCGTAAGTAAGAGTGCGATCGCTTGTTACCAGAGCTTGCTGATGCGATCGCACTTTCGCCTGTTGAGCAAACCGAGTATGGAGCAATTCTTCGGGTATGGGTGCGCTAGTGGCGTTGACAGCTTGGCGTTGTGCTAACTGTGTCGGCGGTATTAACTGCCAAGTATTTTCTAGCCATGCCGTTTCTGTATATGCCAAACGCTGCAAATAATCACAATAAGCGTTAAACATATCATCCACAAGTCCCGGAGGAAAAAGTTCCTCCACCACATCCCAGTTAAACACCAGACAGCCTTGTTGTTCAAAAATCTGGTGGTCTATCCAAACTTGGGGTGTCTGAGTCAAGCTGTAAACGATCTCGCCAAACTGGTCAAAAGAAGTAGTGTTATTTTCACTGACACTTTCCAATGTCAAGGTACTAGTAAACACAACTGGCATAATTGTTCTCGTATTTCCGCCTTGACTTTGCGCCAATTTCCGCAAAACACGGACACCACTAAAATGTCGGTGTTCTAAATTCTGCCAGAGCTGTTCTTGTAGTTGACGGGCGCGAACCTCAAAACTTTCATCACCAGAGCTTTCCACTGCTAGCAACGTCAAAGAGGTGAAATCGCCCACAAGCTCGTTAACTTGAGGATGTAGCGGTAAGCGATTAAATAATGTCAAATTCAGAGTAAATTGAGGATTTCTACTCCAAAGTTGCAGAACTCCGGCAAATACACCTAACAAAACCCCGGAGGCTGTCAAACCTGCCTTAGTAGCTCGGTTTTTGATTGCAGCCCAAGTTTGCCGATCTAAGGTAGCACAGCGTCGCTGAAATTGAGGACGTGTCAGAGAAGCAGGATTTTTCGCCAGGGGTAATTCTGGTGCTGGTGGTAATGTGGGTATGCGGTTAAGCCAATATTCCACAGAACGCTGATACACCTCTAAATTTTGCAAAGATGCTTCCGCTAACACATAGTCTCGGAATGATATTTCTAAGGGCGGGAGAAGAGTATCAGGATTTTGGTAGAAGCGAGAAAGTTCGCGGAAGATGATTTGTAAGCTCCACTGGTCGCCAATCAAAGCATCAAAGTTGATATGAATGCGGATGCGTCCTTCATCTAATAGAGAAGCGCAAATTTCAAACAAAGGCCACTGATGAGTCGGTAGCACTTGGTGAGACATCCGCTGTCGAATCGCCTGCAATTGGGTAGTTACTTGCTCCAAACTCTGACCCCGCAAGTCCACGACAGAAATCTCATAGGGGGGAACTTGTGGGAGAATTTGCTGTTGTCCATCAGGATGGACGATCGCCCTTAACATATCGTGACGCTCAATCAACTGCTGCCATGCCAGATTGTACCGTTCTAAGTCTAAATTCTGACTTTCAAATTCCGTGTATCCTTGACAAGCGACATTACTAATTTCAAAAGCTCCATTGCGACCGATAAAGTAGGCTTGTTGAATATCAGTCAATGGAAAAGGTTTGTAGCGTGCTTCTAGATCGGGTACAAGGGAGGGGAGGAGCTGCGGCTGTGAAATTTGGATTTCTTCCTCTTCTAGCAAATACATCAACAGCTCGCGCTGTTCAGCAGAAAGTCCACTAATACTCATACACTTGCTCCTTTTTTCTTGCTCTCAAGCTGTTTTTTTACGTCATCCGTGGACATTTCTTGAATCCGCTTCAGAGTTCGAGCAATTTTTGCAGTCTGTCCTGGTTTTGCTTCATTGTTGACGATCGCCTGAGCTAAAGCGGCAATGTTAGCTTTATTAAACAGGGTCGTCAGGGGCAGTTCTACCTGGAAGGTGTCCCGGAGATCGGAAATTATCGGCAAAGCTATCAGGGAATCTCCACCTAATTCAAAGAAACTGTCGTAGATGCCTATGGGTTCCACTCCTAAAGTCTCCTGCCATTTCTCGGTAATTATTTGCTCAATCTCATTACCGGGAGCGACATAGGAATTATTTAAGGCTGGCCGGGGGTGGAATGATTTGGCTGGGTGATTTAAATCTGAGGATGTTTGTAGGGGTGGTAATGTCCAGTGATGATTTTGCTCAATTTGCATTCTCAAATCATGGGTAGATACAAAAACCTGAGGTAGGTGACAACCTAAAATCCGGGTTAAAGCGTCTAGCCCTTCCGTACTGGTCATTCCTTGCTGCCATTCTTTGCCTGTGAGTGCTTTCTGTCGGGCTTCTACGGCAACTGACATGCCGACATTTTGCCAATTATCCCAGTTGATAGACACAGTGAAGGTGTTATCTGTAGAAGTTTTATAGTGAGCAAATGCATCCATAAAGGAATTGGCTGCACAATAGTCTAGATATCCTATGTAACCGCGAATCGAAGCAATTGAAGAAAACAGTACGAGAAAATCTAGCTTTGTATCCTGGAAAACTAGATCTAATACTTGTGTTCCTTGCACTTTCGGCAGTAAATTACCCGCTGCTGTTTCTGGCGTTTTGAGTTGAATTAAGCCACCGCCATAAATACCTGCGGTGTGGAATACTCCGTTAATTTGACCAAATCGCTTTTTTCCTTGAGCGATCGCTGTTTGCATTTGTGTCAAGTTAGCTACATCGGCGCTGACAACCAAAACCTCTGCACCCAGATTTTCCATTACTTGCAATTGCCGAATCTTGCAGCTGACTTCATCATTTACTTCATGATTCGCCAGCCAGAGTTCCCATTCATCTCGGTGGGGAAAAGGCGATCGCCCCAGCAAAATCAACTTAGCCTGTACAGTTTGTGCTAAATATTCAGCAATCACCAAACTCATACCCCCCAACCCACCAGTCAGTAAGTAGACACCGTTTTTCTTCAACCGTGTTTCTTCGGTGGCGATTGAGTTCAACCTAACTGGCTCAAAAGATTCTACCCATCGATGCATCTCTCGATAAGCAACTACAGCATCAGATGAAATTGCTGTTAATTCTGCCATCAGCTGTTCTATCAGCTTTTCTTGTTGCCAAGTTCCGGCTTCAGGAAGCACAATATCAACGCTCCGGCAGCTAATGTGGGAATATTCTAAAGGAATTACTCGACACAGACCTAAAAGAGTTGCTTTCTCAGGGCAAACTAGCTCTGAGCCAAGAACTGCTTGCATATTGTTAGATATAACTATAATTTGGACAGCATCAGTCAGTTCTTTTGCTCCCAGTGCTTGAGTGAGATATATCAAGCTGTAGTAACTGAAAACTTGAGAATTTTCATTTAAATGATTTTCTGGTGTAACATTCCACAGGTGAGTAATAATTGTTGGGTTCTGATTCAGTTCGCTCAGTTGAGTGAATAAAGCTTGATAATGGTCAGAGCATTTTGGGTTAATCGTATACACTCCATCACCCAGAAAGCAAAACTCTTCTCCAACCTTCACTTGAATTACATTTTGGCTAGCAAGTTGCAGCCGTTTGACTATGGATTCACCCACACCATAATCATCTACAAACACTAACCAGTAATTACCAACTAGTTCTGCTGGTTGTACTGGTGGTAGAGAGCGTTTCCATGAGGGGATGTAAAACCAGTCTGCTACATCAGGTTTTCTGCCCATTGTTACCTGAGTATTTGATAATTGTGCTTGCGGCTCAATCCAGTAGCGCTGGCGTTCAAATGGATAAGTTGGCAATGGTACACGATGACGTTGCTCAAAGGCATAAAACCCCGACCAATCCACAGCTACACCCACAAGCCAGAGGCGGCCTAATGTAGAAAGCAAGAACTCCACATCTGAGCATTCATCTTTGGGATGGGGTACTGAAGAAAGTATCACTTGTCCAGCAGTTTGGGGAGAATGCTGTCGCACTAATGTACTTAATGTGTTTCCTGGCCCTACTTCCAAGAAGATTTGCTTTGAGCGCTTGAATAACTCACCGATTCCTTCAGTAAAACGCACTGGTTGGCGTAAATGCTGTGCCCAATAACTTGGGTCTGTTGCAGCAGTAATCCAAGTACCAGTAACGTTAGAAATGAAAGGAATTTGTGGCGACTGAAGCTTAACTTTTTCAACTAGTTTAGTAAATGGCTCTAATATCGAGTCCATCATCTGGGAATGAAAAGCGTGGGAAGTACGTAGACGGCGACATTGCACCCCTTTGGCTGCTAAGGTATTTGCTAGTTGCTCTACTGCTTCCACCGTCCCTGATACCACACAGGTAGAGGGACTATTATTTGCCGCTAGAGAGAGGTTATCGGTGAGCCAGGATTGCACCTCAGATGCCGATAGGGGAACCGAAAGCATTGCCCCAGATGCTTGTTGCTGCATCAGTAGCCCTCGTGCTGCTACCAGTTTTAAAGCATCCTCTAGGGAGAAAACGCCAGCGATACAAGCTGCTACATATTCGCCAATACTGTGACCAATCATCGCCGCAGGTTGCACACCCCAAGACATCCACAACTTAGCTAGGGCGTACTCAATCACAAATAACGCTGGTTGGGTAATTGCCGTTTGCTCTAATTGAACTGCTGCTTGTTCTTCCTCGTGTGTATTGGGATACAGCACTTGGCAAAGATTAAGCCCTAGATGAGGTTCGAGTAGTTGACAACAGCGATCGACTTGTTGTTGAAATATTGATTCAGTTTGGTAAAGTTGTTTGGTCATGTTCACGTATTGAGATCCTTGACCAGTGAACATAAACACGACGGGGCGATCGCTTAATTGCTCGTTAGAATCTTGAGCTTGGCTGAAAACTCGTTGCGGATCGCTTGATTGGAGTGCTTTGACTGCATCATCAAGGTCTTGTGCTACCACTACCCGACGATGATGAAAAACTTTTCGCCCTACCTGTAGGGTGTAAGCGACATCTGCCAAATTCAAGTTACTATGTTGCTTTAAATGCTGTGCAAGATTGGCGGTTGCTGTTTCTAAAGCCGAGCTAGTTTTCGCCGAAACCACTAATAATTGATAAGGTCGCGAAGCAATAGAAGTTTCAATAACTGGAGCTTCTTCAACAATTACATGGGCATTGGTTCCACCCACACCAAAAGAACTTACCCCCGCACGTCGCGGAGTGCCGTTTTTTGGCCACTCGCTGAGGGTGCTGTTGACGTAAAAGGGACTATTGGCAAAGTCTATTTGAGGATTTAGTACTTCAAAGTGCAAGCTTGGAGGTAACAACTTGTGTTTCAGCGCCAAGACGGTTTTAATTAAACTCCCAACACCAGCGCTAGTATTCATGTGCCCCACATTCGTCTTTAAAGAACCGATCGCACAGTAGTTTTGTTTTTGGGTATTGGTAGCAAACACCTTTTGCAGAGCAGTGATTTCAATTGGATCTCCTAAGGATGTTCCTGTACCGTGAGCTTCTACATAGCTGATAGTTTCTGGCTCAACTCCAGCCATAGCTAGAGCCTCTGCAATTACCTGGGCTTGTCCATCGACACTGGGTGCTGTATAACCAACTTTTGCTGCACCATCATTATTGATAGCTGAACCTTTGATGATTGCATGAATACAATCGCCATCTGCGATCGCCTCTTCTAACCGTTTCAACATCACTATTCCTACGCCATTACCCCCAACTGTTCCGGCGGCTTTTGCGTCAAAGGCTCGACAATGTCCATCTGGTGAAAGAATTCCTCCTTCTTGATACCAGTAACCATTTTTTTGGGGAACTGCGATCGCTACCCCACCAGCCAAAGCCATATCACATTGATAATCCAGTAAGCTTTGGCAAGCTAAACTAACTGCAACTAATGAAGTAGAACAAGCTGTTTGAACACTAATACTAGGTCCACTGAGGTTTAATTTATAGGAAACTTGTGTGGCTAAATAATCCTTATCATTAGCAATTAAAACTTTCAAAAAATCTGATGATTTCAAAAGTTCCTGGGAAACATTAAATAATAAGTAAGTATTCAACCCCGCACCAGCAAAAACACCAATTCTTCCTTCATAATTTTCAGGAACATAGCCAGCCTGTTCTATCGCTTCCCAAGCACTTTCTAAAAAAATCCGGTGTTGCGGATCTGTAAGTTCAGCTTCGCGGGGATTAAAGTCAAAGAAGGGAGCATCAAAGTAATCGACATCTTCCAATACACCAGATGCTTTCACAAAATCTGGATGATTAACTATATCCGCTGTAAAGTTTGCTTCTAATTCTTGATTTGAAAAAAACGAAATAGACTCTACACCATCCCTCAGATTTTGCCAAAAGTCATCCAGATTTTTAGCTCCTGGAAAGCGACCGCTCATGCCGATGATCGCTATATCATTAGTATCAAAATTTTCTATCTCATTCATGATGTTGCCTACGTTGTTTTTGTTTAGCTGCTTCTTTGCGCTTCTGAGCGCGGTTATTAGCTTGTTGAAATAAAAGTTCAGTCTTTTCTTGACTAAAATTCTTTACCTGTTGGATTGTCGAAAATGCCTGCCGATCTACTTCACCATTGTTATTCAGTGGTAAAGTATCTAAAAGTCTATAGATAGAAGGCACCATATATTCAGGTAGCTTAGTCTTGAGAAAGTTGTGTAATTCATAAGGCTTAAAACGCTGAATATTTGCAGATGCTTGAGCAACTATGACATTCTGCGCCATAAATTCAGTAGCAGCACTAGCTTCGGGAAAGGCTACTATCTTCTCAAACCCATGAGAGCAAAGTAGTTCGTACCATTTATCCACTGACAAAACTGGGATGTTTGTCTCTAATCTTTCATCTGCAAATTTACTAAAGCCATGTACAAATCCCATTGTGGTCATGACTGTGGGATTATATTGCGTTAGCTCGATCATTAGCAATAACCCATTAGCTGCTAACAGAGAACGGATATACTGCAAAGTTTGTGGTAGATTGCTAGCAATATGTAGCACATTTGCAGCCACAATTACATCAAAGCTCCCTAATTGATAACCTTGAATTTGAGGATCTTGCTCGATATCTAATTGTCTATATTCAATAAATGGATAATTTCTAAACTTTTTCTTGGCTGATGCCATAAAAAAATTAGAAACATCTGTGAAAGTGTAAACTATTTGATTCGGCGGTAATATAGGTAGCAGTGATGCTGTAGTTGCACCAGTTCCGGCTCCAATCTCTAATATCCTTAACGGCTTTTCTGGTTGCCAATCTTTCAGCACTGAACCGACAATTTCCCTAGCAATGCTGTTGTAATAGTTAGATATGGGATTAAATTGATATGCACTATCCGCCGTATCTAAGGAACCCTTAGCAAAAAATAACTCTAACGGATCTAATTCCCCTTTCAGCATTGCTACATGATTTTCAGCACTCTTTTGCAAATAATGGAAATTATTTTCTAAATGGGAAATTGATACTTGAGGCATTAAGTTTTTATATTGTTCAATTTGCTGCCAAAGAGGATCTAAAGAGTTCGTTGGCAATGGATGAAGATTAATAAAAGTATCTTCTCCTTCTTGCTGCAATAGCCCATAGTTTTTTAAAGCCCTCAACCACTGTCTTAATAACTTCTTATAGAATGGTTGAATTTGACAATGATTAATCAAATCATTTGTGGAATATTTTTCTTGACTCTGAACATAAACACCCAATTTATTGAAGGTATGACAGATATAAGCAATACTCAAATGCTCCATCTGCTGTGATAAAGATGAGAAAGTCTGGAGATCAATTCCTGACTCCGGTGGTTGCTGTGCTTTTTGACAACCTACATTTACGAGAGATTGCCAAAGTTTTTGTATTTTTAAAGGATCTTGACCTTCCATCTCAAACAGAACTGATGCGTTCTCTGAGGCTGGAATTATATAAGCCACTAGCTGCTGATTTCTATCTGGTTCTCCCACAGCAGTCACAACAGCGGCACTCACCGCTAGATGTTGCACCAGCGCACTTTCAATTTTCTCCAAATCAATCTCATGGCCTTGAATCTTCACTTGTTGTTTATCATTATTACCACCGGAAAAGCTCATATTTTTGTTTCCCAAATTTTTACATTTGTACTCTTATCAGCATCAGCATAAATAAGAGGGGTAGAGGTTAAAGGGATGAATTAGGTGGTCTACCATTCCACTCGCTTTTTACTCTTCTTCATAAAGGCGCAGAGGAAAAAAGCTTATCCCAAGAGTATTGTTTTATTGCTGACGACGCTTTCTTTGAGCCACTGCTTTGCGTTTTTCTCCTCGTTCAGAGCTTTGTTGTACTTTTTTGTTTTCAGTTTCTTCATTGCTTAAATATTTAGCCAAAGAACTGATATTGGGATATTCAAATATTTTGACTAACGGGAAATCTTTGTCTAGTATTTCTCGCATTTTCTGATGTACTTGAGTTGCTATCAAAGAATCTCCGCCCAAATCAAAGAAATTATCTTGAGTACCGATTTGCTGAATTTTTAGAATTTCAGTCCAAATATCGTTGATAGTTTCTTCCAGTGGGTTTTGAGGAGCGACAAAAGTTTTAACTGGCTCAGATTTTATTGATTGAATTGAGGAAAGTACTTGTCGATTTACCTTGCCGTTAGCAGTTAGTGGCAAAGATTCTAATACATGATATGTATAAGGTATCATGTATTCGGGCAACTTTTTCTTAAGAAACTTATTCAACTCATTTGGCTGAAATTGCTTAATAGAAGATGGTGCTTGAGCAAGCAATACATCGAATCCTAGAAAGTTAGGTACAGAATTTGATTGTGTGAAAATTTCGCAGTTTGTAAATTCCTCCGATGTGAGTATTGTCTGCCATTGTTCTCTAGAGAGTAGGGGATGATTTTGACGCAAATCTTCATCTTCAAATCTATCAAAACCCTGTTGTAGTCCCATCCCTAAATCAAATGGTCGGTGAAATTTGGTTTCTTCTACTAATAAAAGTAAGCCATTAGGACTTAACAAAGACCGCAGATAGCGCAAGGTTTCTCTAATATCACGAGCGACGTGTAGCACGCTCGATGCTATTACCACATCAAAAGAATGTAGTTCGTAACCTTGTTTTTGGGGGTCTGCTTCTATATTAAGGATACCTGTATTGAGAAATGAATAGGCTGCAAATTTTTCTTGAGCCAACTGGAGAAAGTAGTTAGAAATGTCAGTATAAACATAGGTTGTGCATTCTGGTGGCAATACGGGCAATAGGTAAGCTGTAGTTGAACCTATCCCTGCACCAACTTCGAGAATTCGCAGTTGTTTTTGGGGTTGCCAAAATTTCACTACTGCTTGAATAATCTGGCTGGCGATCGCATTACAATATTGAAACAATTTATGATAAATTTCTGATGTTTCTTCAGAGGCATAAATTTGCGCTGAGTGCAGATTTTCTGTGAGAATATCTGGCAGTTGTTCAGCCGTATTCACCAAAGAATTGACCATAGCTTGCTTGAACCCAAACTGTTGCAGAGATTGCGATTTGATATCTGCCAAAAGTTTGGATAAAGCTTCTGTTGGTAAGGGAAAAACATTTGCAAATATTTCACCTTGTTGTTGCAATAAACCTGATTCAACCAATCCGTTCAAGGCTCGATACAACCACTTGCGGTAACGAGGTTTAATTTGACACTTGTCTATTAAATCATCTACGGAATATTTTTCGTGAGGCTGGGTATAAACACCCAGTTTTTTGAGTGTCAAACGTACAGAGTTAGCGTATAAACGATCCAGAAGTTGCCAGCAAGTGGAAAAGGTGGGAACATCGACCCAATCTAAGGTTTGTTGAGCTTGTTGTTGACCTGCTTCTACAACAGATTGCCAGAGGGGTAAAATTTCTGATGGGTCTATTTCTTCGATCGCAAATAGAGTTGATGCTTGCTGCTTTGGTACAACATAAGCCACTAATTGTTTATTACCATGTTGTTCGCCAACTGCGGCGATCGCCACATCATTAATTTCTGGATGCTGCTGGAGTGCGGTTTCGATTTCCCCTAATTCGACGCGATATCCTCTAATCTTCACCTGAGCATCTTCTCTACCAATTAACTCAATTTCACCATTCGGTAAATAACGCCCTAAATCACCTGTACGATAGAGGCGATCGCCTGTGACTGAATGGGTAATAAAGCTAGCAGCAGTTTTTTCTTCATTTCGCCAATAGCCTTTGGCGAGTCCAATACCGCCAATATACAGTTGTCCTGGAACCCAAATCGGCGCTGATTCTAAAGCCGAATTCAATACATAAAACTGCTGGTTTGCCATCGGACGACCATAAGGGATACTCTGCAAATGAGCTTCCCCAGCTTTAATCGGATGAAGAATCGACCAAATAGATGCTTCTGTAGCACCTCCCAAGCTGATTAACTCTACATCTTTGAGTAGTCCTTGAATTCGCTCTGGTAAGCTTAGGGGTATCCAATCTCCGCTTAACAGCACTAACCGCAGTGAGTCAAGTATACACTCAGGGCGATTGGTAGCATATTCTACTAACATTTGCATTAAAGCAGGCACTGAGTTCCAAAGTGTGACTTGCTCTTTTGCTATCAGTTGTGCCCAGTGATCTGGATCTTTGCTGGCTGAGTTGTCTGGAATCACAATGGTTCCCCCAGCTGCTAAGGTGCCAAAGATATCATAAACAGATAAGTCAAAACTCAGGGAAGATAAAGCTAGTACCCGGTCTTGAGATTGCACCCTAAAACGTTGGTTAATATCAATAATTGTATTGACAGCACCACGATGGTCTATCATCACTCCTTTTGGTTCGCCAGTGGAGCCAGATGTATAGATGACATAGGCTAAATCTTGGGGCTTTTGTACAGGAATCAGCGACTTTGAATAGCTAGGTACTATTGAAATATCTACTACCAAGGGTTGGATATTTTCAGGCCATGCCAAAGTAGCATTTAAATGAGATTGAGTAATCACAAATTGAACTTCACACAATGCCAGCAACTTCCATTGGCGCTCTTGGGGCCACGCCGGATCGATAGGCACATAAGCAGCACCAGAGGCTAAGACACCCAGCACGGCGACAACTTGCTCCCAGCCTTTTTCCATAACTATGGCTACAAGCTGGTTAGGGGTAGCTCCTAGTTGCCGCAGTTGATTACCTAAATGATGGCCACGGCGAAATAACTCTGTGTAGGTGAGAGTGCAGTTAGGTGTGACTACAGCAGCTTGTTTTGGTCGCTGTGGTACTTGGTTAATAAATAAAGTGTGTAGTAACTCAGTTGAAATCGGTCTAGTGGTGGCGTTAATCCTTGTTCTTTGTGCTAATTGTGCGGGTGGCAATAATTGTAGTGTTGTCTGTTGCCATGCTTTTTCTTCATGTGCTAGACGTGTGAGCAGATGACAGTAGCTGTCAAACATATCTTCCACCATGTTCTGGGGAAAGAGTTCGGCTACAAAGTCCCAGTTGAATAACAAAGTGCCATCAGATTTCACACTATATTGATTGTCTATCCATACTTGCGGTGTTTGAGAAATGCCATAAACAATTTCTGTCTGCTGTTCAATAAAATTTATCGATAAAGGATTGTTCTCATCTGCTTGTGGGCCGTGAGTAAAAATAATGGGCATAGTACCTGCTCTGGAAGCTTTTTCTTGAGCTTTAATCCATTCGCGCAGTACTCGCACTCCACTCACAAATTCATGTTCCAAGTCGTTCCATAGCTGTGTTTGCATCTGCTGGGCGCGGACTGCAAAAGATTCTTGCCGGGAATTGTCTATTTCTAGCAGGGTAAATGAAGCACACTCACCAATGATTTCGTTGACTTGAGGATGAAAAGGCAGACGGTTGAAAGAAGGTACATTGATAGTAAATTTGGGGTGTTTACTCCAAAAGGTGAGAATCTCGGCATAGGCAGCAAGTAAGATACCTGTGGCGGTCAAATTGACTTGAGAACCTCGCTGCTTAAGTTGTTGCCAAGTTTGCGGATCTAATGTGGATTGTAGACGTTTAAAGTGAGGGTTGATGATGGAATTAGGATTGTTTGCTAAGGGCAATTCTGGTGCTGGCGGTAGTGTGGGGATACGACGTAGCCAGTAATCTAGAGAACGCTGATAGCTGGGGCTATCTTTGAGGGCGAGTGTGGCGAGAACATAATCTCGGAATGAAATTTCTAAATTAGGTAAGGGATTCTCCGGTTCGTTATAGAGTTGAGATAAATCTTGAAACAGCTTGACGCTACTCCAATAGTCGATGCACCAGCCATCTAGACTGATATGTAGTCGGAAATGGCGATCGCTAAATTGTGTAGCTACAATCTCAAACTGCGGCCATCGGTCTAGAGGTAAAACTTGATGAGAAAGGCGATCGCGAATAACTTGCAATTTAGAATTAATAGTCTGTTCGTCTTGTTCTTGCAAATCCAATACTTGAATTTCATAAAGCGGTACTTCTGCCAAAATCTGCTGTTGACCATTGGGCAGCACAATAGCACGCATCATGTCATGATGCTGAATGAGTCGATTCCAGGCGCGATTAAATTGCTCTATGTCTAAATTGGCGGCATCTAGTTCTAAATAATGGTGCATGGACACATTACCCAAATCAAACACATCACTTCTACCGAGCCAATAAGCCTGCTGCATCTCGGTCAGGGGAAAAGGTTGATAGCGCCCTTTTGGGTTGGGGACAATTTTCGGTAGGGAATGCAGAGTATCTGATGCTGATGTTTGCTGAGTTTTACCCTGTAACAACTTTGCTAATAGTTGCTGTTTTGATGGGGAAAGTTGCGAACGTTGAGCAGAAATGCTATTTTCTTCTATCATTTTGAGCCTTCCATATAAATAATTAGTTGGCATTTCCTAGCAGAAGTTCAACTTCTTCTTCAGTCAAATCTGCTATTTTCTCTATTAATTTGTTTTCAATAATTACAGCTAAATCTGCAATTGTCGCTGCTGCTAAAAGCTGGCGCAGACTAAGTTCTAATATTGGTAGTCTTTGGCGGATTTGGGTTAAAATTTGAGTTGCTTGTAAAGAGTTTCCCCCTAGCTCAAAAAAGTTATCGTAAATACCTATTTGCTCCAGTTTAAAAATATCTGCCCAGATTTTAGCTAACATTTGCTCTTGATGAGTACGTGGGGCAATATAACTTTTTTCTGGCTTGATTTTGTTAAAATTAGGTGTGGGAAGTGCCTTGCGGTTGATTTTACCATTAGCTGTTAGTGGGAGATATTCTAAAGTCAAATAAACAGCAGGCTGCATATACTCAGGCAACTTCTGTTTTAATAAACTACGCAACTGCTGCTCAATATTTTCTGCACTATCATTTACTTCTGTTTGTAGCCATTGAAGTGTTTGGTTTTCATTGACTTGTCCACCGAGAAAACTGTGTAACAAAACATGGCTGGATTCTAACAAAAATAAATTTTGTATGGCTGTAAAATCCATATCGCCGCCGATAGGACATAAACCTATTTTATGTTCAGGAGCTTCAGTCATTAACAATTGGCTGATGTAACCAGCTTCCAACAAGCAAAATTCTTTGGCTAACTCTCCATACATGGGAGTGATAGCATTCAGTTGTCCAATTAAAAACAAAGCGAAGGCTGATTGCTCAAAAATCTGTTGATTGGTTTCAGTATAAAGACTACTTTCAATTTGAGCATTGGCTGAGAGTAATATCAAACGGTGGTTAGTAGAATCATAATAATACGTCCCAGCTTCTAATCCAGTAATTCTTCCTGGTTTAATATACAAATATGTTTGAACTGGATAGAGATGTCCGGCTGAAGCATAGCGGTATTTTGGTAAAGGAGAATTATCCAATTTAATCGGGAGCAAACAGTTTAAAAGCGCAACGAAATTTTCTAAGGGAATAGTCTCAGAAACAAATTGCCGATAGCTTTGGCGTTTAATGTATGCTTCTAAACGATTTTGATCAAAATTCGGTAATGGTAGTTGGACAACAGCTTTCTCTAATTCTACCTTTCTTAATCCTGATTGTTTAAGTCTAAATTCTACCCTTTCAATGGGGTCAAATATTAAATTTGTTGATTTTTGATCAGCTAAAAAATCAATTTGTTTGGCGGTATTCAAGGATTTTTCAGGAACTACATAAGCAACTAATTGTTGATTTCCTGGCTCTTGTTCCCAAGCTGCTACAACGGCGGTACGGACTTGAGGATGTTGGATTAAAGCGGCTTCAATTTCCCCAGCTTCAATGCGATATCCCCGAATTTTGAGTTGGAAATCTTCTCGCCCTAAAAATTCAATATTGCCGTCAGGAAGATAGCGCCCCAAGTCGCCTGTACGATAAAGGCG
Source organism: Halotia wernerae UHCC 0503 (assembly GCA_034931985.1). Taxonomy (GTDB): domain Bacteria; phylum Cyanobacteriota; class Cyanobacteriia; order Cyanobacteriales; family Nostocaceae; genus Halotia; species Halotia wernerae. Next base: position 45,092 of record JAYGHB010000019.1, on the reverse strand, counting down.
ATCGCCTGTTTCTGGATGAGTAAAAAAGCTAGCATTAGTTTTTTCTTCATCTCTCCAATAGCCTTGAGCTAGCCCTATGCCACTAATATATAATTGTCCCGTCACCCACACCGGACAAGGTTCTAACATCTCATTGAAGACGTGAAAACGCTGGTTTTGCATCGCGCGTCCGTAGGGAATGCTTTTCCATTCTGGGTTGATGTCTGCAATGGCATAAAGAATTGACCAGATAGATGCTTCTGTTGCACCACCCAAACTTATGACCTCAACACCGGTTGCTAAAGCCTTGATGCGAGGAGGTAAATCGAGGGGTAGCCAATCACCACTCAACAGCACTAACCGCAAAGTTTGGGGATGAAGTTCTGGTTTATCTGCAACATAGTCAACGAACAGCTGCATTAAAGCGGGTACAGAGTTCCAAATAGTAATGCGATCGCGCACAATTAATTTTGCCCAATGTGCGGGATCTTTAGCAGCGATCGCATCGGGAATAACAATCGTACCTCCCGCCGCTAATGTACCAAAAATGTCATAAACAGAAAGGTCAAAACTTAAAGATGAAACCGCTAAGACTCTGTCTTCAGCACCAATTTGGAAACGCTGGTTAATATCAATAATTGTGTTAAGTGCGCCCCGGTGGTCGATCATCACACCTTTGGGTAAGCCAGTTGAACCAGAGGTATAAATAACGTAAGCCAAATCCTCTGGATTTTGTACAGATTCTAAAGCCTCGTCACACTCATTTGCTAGTTCTGCGGTATCTACGCCAATTTTTTTAATCTCTGGGGGTAACTCTAATATCTCACTCAACCAAGACTGAGTCAGTACTAAAGAAACTTCGCTATTCACCAGCAGATAAGCAATCCGTTCTGGTGGTAAATCTGGGTCAATGGGTAAATATGCGGCTCCAGCAGCAAGAATCCCCAAAACTGCTGCAACTTGTTCCCAGCCTTTTTCCATCACCACAGCGATTAATTGATTGGGAATTGCTCCTAAATTTCGCAGTCGATGACCAACTTGATTAACGATACGAGATAAATCTTGATATGTGAAGGTGCGGTTAGCAGTTACTACAGCAAGTTTATCTGGTTGTCGGCGCACCTGGTTGACAAACCTACTGTGCAGTAATCCTTTAGGAATCGCGGCTTCAGTTGTATTAATTGTTTGTACTGGTATCTTGATTTGGCGTTTTGTTGTTTGCCAAATTTCTTCTTCGGTAGCTAAACATTTGAGGAAATGACAATAAGCCTCAAACATATCATCGAGCATCCTTGCCGGAAAAACCTCATCTACGGCATCCCAGATTAAAACTAGTGTTCCGCCATCCTCATAAACTTGATGGTCTAAGACAACTTGGGGAGTTTGGCTGACACTATAAACTAACTCGCCAAACTTGCTGAGTGCTGATGTTGATGCTATTTCTTTTTGTCCGAGGTTGCTGGTAAATACTATCGGCATCAGTATAGTAGCACCCCCACCTTGGATTTTGCTCCACTCTCGCAGTACTTGTACTCCACTCACATAACTACGATCTAAATCTTCCCATAGCTGCTTTTGCAGACGTTGGGCGCGAATTTCAAAGGGTTCATGTTGCGAATTATCGACTGCTAACAAAGTTAAAGAGGTGAAATCCCCTACTATTTCGTCAACTTCAGAATGCAGAGGTAAACGATTGAACAGTGTTAAATTCAATGTAAATTGCGATCGCTTGCTCCAAGTTGTCAGCACTTCAGCAAAAGCAGCTATCAATAGTCCCGAAGGAGTTAAATTAGCACGACTAACCCGATGCTTGAGTTGTCCCCAAATTTCTGGCGCTAGTTTGTAAGTGCGACGTTGAAACCGAGATTGACTTACGGAAGCTAAATTCTTGGCCAGTGGTAATTCTGGTGCTGGTGGTAGCTGAGAAATTCGATTTAGCCAATAATCTAAAGAACGTTGGTAAATTTCATAATTTGGCAGAGTATCTACAGCTAAAACATAGTCTCGGAAGGAAATTTCCGGGCTTTTCAAGACAATATCAGGATGTTGATAAAACTCGAAAAGCTCTTGTAAGATAACTTCAATGCTCCGCAAATCGGCAATTAAAGCATCGAAACTGATGTGAATCCGCACCCTTCCTTGATCTAACAAAGATGCACAGATTTCATACAAAGGCCATTGGTCGCTGGGTATAACTTGGTGAGATAAGCGTAAGCGTAGCTTCTCTAATTCGCCAGATACTTCTTCTTGACTTTTTCCTCGGAGGTCTTGAACTTTGATTTTAAAAGCAGGTACTTGCTCTAGAATTTGTTGCTGTCCATCAGGACGCACAATTGCTCGCAACATTTCATGGCGTTCGATTACTCGCTGCCAAGCTAGATTGTATCGCTCAACATCTAGATCAAAACTATCAATTTCACCATAGAAGTGAGTTGAAACATTCCCTAACTCTAAATCACTACTACGACCTATCCAATAAGCTTGTTGAACATCAGTTAGAGGAAAGGGTTGATAACGCTGTTCTGGAGCCGTTAAAATTGCTGGTAAGGATGTATTTTGAGTTGCTTGTGTGCTGATTACCTCTATTAAACCAGCCACCGTAGGAAACTCTAATAACTGACCTAAAAGTAATTCAATGCCAAAAACAGAACTCAGCTTAGATACCAGTCTAGTAGCTAGTAAAGAATGCCCTCCTAATTCAAAAAAGTCATCATCAATACCTATAGGTTCTATGCCTAAGTAATCTTGCCAAATGTTGATAATTTTTTGTTCAATAGCATTTCTTGCAGGAACATAAGAATTGTTCAGTTGAGGTCGTGGGTGTATTTGTCTTGATGAATTAGTTTCATTGACTGAATCTTGATTTTCCTGCTGAGGCTGGGCAAGAAAATTGCGGGTTGATACTATAACTTGAGATAATTTACCTTCTAAAATGCGGCTAAAAATATCTAGACCTTCTGAGGGTAATAATCCTGTTGGTAAAAACTCTGCTTGAGTGACATTTATGGGTAAATTTGCTGTCTTAACTACCATTCCCACTTTTTGCCATATGTCCCAATTAATGGCTACAGTGAAGGTTTCAGCAGTTTTATAGTGAGCAAAAGCATCCAGAAAAGCATTGGCTCCCACATAGTCTACTTGATTAAATCCTCCGATGACTGAAGCTAGGGATGAGCAAAAAACAAAGAAATCTAACTGCCTGTTTTTGAGTAGACTATCGAGAATTGCTGTACCTTTAACTTTGGGTGCGAGAATCCTTTCTGCTTCCTCAAAAGTTTTACCCTGGATAGCCCCACCACCAAGAACACCAGCGGCGTGGATGATGCCGTTGAATTGTCCAAATTGCTTTGTGGCAAAAGCGATCGCTTGTTGCATTTCGGTCAAATTAGTAACATCTGCTGTCAGTGCAATTACTTGTGCGCCTAATGCCTCCAATTCTTGCAATTTGCGAATCTTGCAACTGATAGGATTTGACTCGTTGTGAGTAGTTAACCACTTTTCCCAATCAACTTTTGAAGGAAACGCTGAATGTCCTGTCAACAATAGTTTAGCTTTAACGGTTCTGGCTAGATGTTCTGCTAAAACAAGTCCAATTCCCCCCAATCCACCTGTAATTAAATAAACTCCTCCTTGCCGTAATCTTGGTGTCTTTTCTGAAGCTTCATTTAATTGAACTGGCTCAAAGGTTTGCACCCAGCGTTGATTTCCCCGATAAGCGCTGATTTGCTTGGCGTTAGGATTGGTTACTTCTGTGAGGAGTTGGTTGACAAGTTGAGGATCTTGCCAGTCTCCAGAAGTAGGAATTGATACATCAATGCTGCGGCAGGTGATATTTTCAAATTCCACAGGAATTACCCTCACAGCTCCCAACACAGTCGCTTTCTCTGGATGCAAAATTTCTGCTTTGGTAACTGGCTGCATGTTATTAGAAACAGCGGCTATATGCAATTTTGGAGTAATGTTCTGTTTTCCTATAGCCTGGGCGAGAAAAAGCAGACTGTAAAATCCTAAATATTGAGCTTGGTTAACCCCTACAAGACCCAATTGGGCGTAACCTTGGGATGTAACACTCCACAAATGCATTATTGTTGTTGGTAGCTTGTTTTGCGATCGCAGTTCTTGAAATAAAAGCTCGTAATCTTTGCCGTTTTGGGGATTAAGACTGTAGGTAAACTCGTTTAACTGAGCAAATTCTGAGCCGATTTGGATAGTGATCGCTTCTTTGGCTTGTTGCTGCAATTCCTTGATCAGTTGTCTACCTAAGCCACACTGATCTACAAACACAAGAGTCCGCGACAACACCAAGTTACTATTTGCTCGATCATCTGAGATGTTAACTGGTTCCCATTTAGGAAGATACAACCAATTGGCAATATCGCGCTTTTTTGGAGTTACTTGACGATTTAAAGTAGCCTTTTTACCATCGTCATTATTTACAGCAAGCGAGCTAGGTGGATCAATCCAATAGCGTTGGCGCTCAAATGGGTAAGTGGGCAGAGGTAAACGACCACGTTGTTCATTAGTATAAAATCCTGACCAATTGACTGGAACTCCAGCTAACCAAAGCTTACCCAAAGTATTGAGAATAAACCCTACATCTGACTGTTGCTCTTGGGGGTGGCGAATTGAAGAAAGTACAATTCTATGAGCAGCCTGTTGTTTTACTAAAGTTTTTAATGTGCGTCCTGGGCCAATTTCTAAAAAAATTCGCTTTTGTTCTGGTAATAACTCGTTAATTCCTTCAAAAAAGCGCACTCTTTGACGCAGATGTTGGGCCCAGTAATTGGGATCTGTGGCTTGGTTTGGGGTAATCCAAGTACCTGTGACATTAGATATAAAAGGTATTTGGGGAGAATTGAGGTTAACTTTTTTGACTGCAATAGTAAAAGGCTCGGCGATCGCATCCATCATCTGAGAATGAAAGGCATGGGAAGTATGTAGGCGGCGATACTCTATTCCCTGTTGATTTAGTTGATTTTCGAGTTGCTCTACCGCTGCTACTGTTCCCGAAACAACACTCAAAGCAGCCCCATTACTTGCGGCGAGAGAAAGTCCATCCCCCAAATATGATTCCACTTCCTCCGTAGATAAGTTTACCGAAAGCATTGCTCCCGGTGGTAGCTGCTGCATTAGTCGTCCACGAGTTGCTACTAGCAATAAAGCATCTTCTAGGGAAAATACACCAGCAAAATGGGCAGCTACATATTCGCCAATACTGTGACCAATCATCGCCGCAGGTAAGACACCCCAAGACATCCACAACTTAGCTAGGGCGTACTCAATCACAAATAGTGCTGGTTGGGTGATAGCAGTTTGGCAAAGTTGATTGGTTGCTTTTTCGACGGTTGTGGGATAGAGACAAGAGCGTAAATCTATACCTAAATGAGGCTTGAGTAATTCACAACAGCGATCGCACTCTTGCCGAAATATTGCTTCATTTTGGTAAAGATCCTGCGCCATGTTTACATATTGCGCTCCTTGCCCAGTAAACATAAATACAATCAAAGGTGTGTCTGTTTCCTGGGACTGGGTGAAAACTCGTTGTGAATTTGCCGATTCTAGAACTTTCACAGCATCTTTTAGGTCTTCTACCACAACCATCCGACGATGATTAAATTCTCTGCGACCAACTTGCAAAGTATAAGCTACATCAGCCAGATTCAAGTCTGGGTGTTGTTTTAAGTGATCGGTCAGGTTAGTTGTAGCAGTTTGTAGTGCTGAAGCAGTTTTTGCCGAAAGTACCAACAATTGCCGAGAACGAGAAGGGCTAGAAGCTGGAATCACAGGAGTTTCTTCCAAAATTATGTGGGCATTAGTCCCACCAATACCAAAAGAACTCACCCCCGCACGCCGAGGAACACCATTCGATTGCCATTCAGCAAGCTGATTATTGACGTAAAACGGACTATTCTCAAAATCTATTTGCGGATTGGCTTTCTCAAAATTAATACTGGGTGGTAAAAGCTGGTGCTTGAATGCCAGAGATGTCTTGATTAAGCCTGTAATTCCTGCTGCTGCATCTAAATGCCCAACATTTGCTTTCACCGAACCGATGGCACAATAGCCTTTTCTATCAGTACTGATTCTAAAAGCTCGTGTCATCGCGGCAATTTCAATCGGGTCGCCCAAAGGAGTTCCAGTTCCATGAGCTTCCATATAAGTAATTGTCTCAGGATTTACTTCTGCCATCACTTGGGCAGCACGAATTACCCTTGCTTGACCTTCTTCACTAGGTGCTGTGTAGCCAATTTTGGCAGCACCATCATTATTAATAGCTGAACCTTTAATAACTGCATATATATAATCTTGATCTGCTATGGCATCTTCTAGCCGCTTCAGTACCACAACCCCAATGCCGTTACCTCCGAGTGTGCCGTTTGCTGCGGCATCAAAAGCTCGACAATGACCATCAGGAGAAATAATTCCATCTGGAGATAAGGTCAGTTCATTTTGAGGAACTTTGACTGCAACACCAGCAGCCAAAGCCATATGACATTCGCCACTGAGCAAACTTTGACAGGCTAAATGAACTGCAACTAATGAACTAGAACAGGCACTACCAACACTGACACTTGGCCCTTTCAGATTGAGTTTATAAGAGACGCGGCTAGGGACATAATCTTTATCAACTGCCATTAGAGTTTGTAAACCTCCAATTGATTTCATCAATTCTTGATTAGGAAGCAGGTTATGATACAAGTAATAACCCATGCCGATACCAGCATATACTCCAATTGCTTTTTCTACTCTTTGAGAGTCATAACCAGCATTTTCAAGAGCTGACCAAGCACATTCTAAAAAGAGCCGATGTTGTGGATCTAGAATTTCAGCTTCTCTGGGGTTGAAACCAAAGAAAGCAGCATCAAATAGTTCTATATTTTCTAGAACTGAGCCAGCTTTAATCGTTTTATTTGACTGATTGTTTTCGTCTTTTGTATTCAAATTAGGAAAAGCTGAAGTTAATTCAACTCCGTTGATTAAATTGTGCCAAAATTCTGCAATATTTTTACTGCCAGGGAGTTGACCAGATAAGCCAATAATTGCTATTTCTAAACCGTTGGTTTCAAAATTCATGATATTTCCTATATTTGGTGAGGTAGTTCCTGACGGCTACTTATAGCGCTTCTCGGCTGTGTGCAATACACTCTAGTTAGGAAAAGGGTCTAGGGGCTAGGGATTAGGACCTAGAGTGGTATATTTAATCCATAGCTATCACTAAATATTCTGAAAATCAGCAGATTTGTTATACCTAAGTTTGAGGCGATTTTTGCCGTCTTTTAGTTCTTTTTCTATTTCAGAGTCGTCTGGGATGAAATATAGTGATTTTTGATGGTTAATTAAGCGGTGCGCTAAATCTCTAATAGTTGAATATTTAAATAAATCAACTATTGATATAGATGACATTTGATTTGGGAGACTTTTTAAAAGTTGACTATAAATTTGGGTGAGTAGTAATGAATTGCCGCCAATATCAAAGAATTTATCATGGACTCCCACTTTTTCTAAGCCTAATATTGTTTGCCAGATATTTGCAATAGTTTGCTCAATTTTATTTTGAGGCGCTACATAAATAACTTCAGATTCTTGGAGAAAATTTTGTGGTATTGGCAAAGCCAGGCGATCTATTTTTCCGTTTGCAGAAATTGGTAAGACATCGAGAAATATAAAAGATGATGGCACTAGATGATCTGGGAGTTTTTGACTGAGAAATTGGCGCAGTTCTTCAACTATAGATGTCGATTTTTCCTGAAGAACTAAGTAAGCTATGAGGCGTTTTTTGTAAGGCTGTTTGTCTATGGCTCGCACTAAACTAGTTCTGACTGCTGGATGTTGTCTCAACACCGCCTCAATTTCTCCAGGCTCAATGCGGTGTCCCCGAATTTTGATCTGAAAGTCTACTCTGCCTAAAAACTCAATATTACCATCCGGTAAATAACGACCAACATCTCCTGTGCGGTAAATGCGATCGCCTGTGCGAGGATGAATCATAAAATTGGTGTGGGTCTTTTCTTCATTTCGCCAGTAACCTTTAGCTAATCCTACGCCAGCACAGCAAAGTTCTCCTGGAACCCAGGTGGGACAATCTTCTAATGCTGCATTTAATATGTAGTATTTTGTGTTGGCGATCGGCTGACCATAGGGAATACTTTTCCAGGTAGGGTCAACTGCTTTCACTGGATACCAGATATTCCAAAGGGTAGTTTCAGTCGGGCCGCCAACGCTGACGACTTGAACTCCAGGTGCAAGGTTTTGGAGTCGGCTCGGTAGTATGACTGATATCCAATCTCCACCCAAAAATGCCAAGCGCAAATCAGAGAATAGTACTTGAGGGGAACCTTCAGCATATTCCAATAACATTTCCATCATGGCTGGTACAGAGTTCCAGATGGTAATATTTTGTTGTCGCATCAATTTCCACCAATGAGCCGCATCCCTTGTAGCAAAAGCATCAGGTATGACAATGGTTCCCCCGGCTGCCAGAATACCAAAAATATCGTATACAGACATATCATGGTGCAGTGCAGTCAAAGCCAGCACTCGGTCATCAGAGCCAATGGCAAAAAACTGATTGGTGTAGATAATGGCGTTGACAGCGCCGCGATGAGCAATCATCACTCCTTTCGGTACACCTGTAGAACCAGAAGTATAGATGACATATGCTAAATCATCAGGTGTCTGAACTGTTTTTAGGGGTTGGTGACTTTCATCTGCTAACTCTTCGTTATCTATGCACAGTCTGACAACCCCGTCAGGCCAAGATAATTTCTCGTTGAGCCAAGATTGAGTTAGGATAATGTTAGCTTGACTATTTTCTAGTAGATATTTCCTGCGTTCTGCCGGTAATCCAGGATCAATGGGGACATAGGCAGCACCAGCGGCTAAGATTCCAAGTACTGCTACGATTTGTTCCCATCCCTTTTCCATCATTACTGCAATCAGTTGGTTGGGACGAGTTCCTAAACGACGCAGCCTATGGCCGACTTGATTAGATAGTCCATATAACTGTTGGTAAGTTAAGGTGCGTTGAGATGTAACGACAGCAGATTCATTTTCCCTCACCTGCACTTGTCTGGCAAACAAAGTATGTAGCATTTCATCAGGAATTGGTGCAGCAGTGAAATTGATTGGTTGCTTAGAAGGGACTATTTGGCGGTGATTTTCAACCCAAACTGAGGGGGAGGTAGCTAGTTGTTGAAGAAAACGACAATAAGCCGCAAACATATCTTCTATCAAACCTTCAGGGAAAAGTTCTGCGACTACATCCCAGTTAAATGTCAATTCTCCCTTTTCTTCCCAGACTTGAACATCCATCCAAGCTTGGGAAGCTTGGCTAATACCATATACCAATTCTCCAAAATGATTAAAAGTTGAGGTTTCTTGTCCCAGGGAACTAAAACCTATAGTGCTGGTGAATACAACCGGCATAGCACTAGGAACTATTCCTTTTTGGCGCGCAAGTTCGCGCACTACCCGCACTCCACTGATATAGCGATATTCTAAATCTCGCCACAATTGCTGCTGTAGGCGAACAGCGCGATCGCTAAATGGTTCGAGTTTTGAATTATCTACCGCTAAAAGAGTAACAGAAGTGAAATCTCCTAAAATGTCATTTACTTGAGGGTGCAGTGGCAGACGGTTAAACAGGGCTAGATTGATGGTAAATTGAGGATTCTGACTCCAAAGTGTCAAAATTTCGGCAAAAGCGGCAAGTAAAACACCAGAGGGCGTTAAACCACCATCAGCAGCCTGCTGCTTGAGTTTTTGCCACTCAGTTTGTTCTAATCGCCCTTCATAACGCTGACACCGATGCTGCTTAAGTTCCTTGGGATTTTTAGCTAGAGGTAAGTCGGGAGGTGGAGGTAAGGTGTCTAAGCGATTGAACCAATACTGTTGCGATCGCTTGTACAATTCCGTATCTTGTAAAGCTTGTTCTGCTAAAACATAATCTCGGAATGATAACTCTAGTGGAGTCAATTGCTTCTGAGGATTTTGGTAAAGTTGATACCATTCATCAAATAACCGAAACAAACTCCAAGCGTCAAATATTTGCAAATCATAGCTGACATGCAGTCGAAAGCACCCTTCATCTAAACGTGTTACTCGAAATTCAAATAAAGGCCACTTGTCTGTTGGTAGCACTTGATGAGACATCCGCCCACGAATAGCCTCAATTTGGCAAGTTACCGTTTCGTCCTTCTGTCCCCTCAAATCCAATATTTCAATTTGATAGAGAGGTACTTTTTCGAGAATTTGCTGCTGGCCATCTGGTAACACTATAGCCCGCAGCATATCGTGACGTTCAATTAATTGTTGTAGTGACCAGTTTAATCTTTCTAGGTCTAAGTTGTTACTTTCAATTTCGTAGTAACCATGATTAGCAACGTTACCTAACTCTAATATTCCACTGCGACCAATCCAGAAAGCATGTTGTATATCAGTGAGAGGAAAAGGTGCATAACGCTTTTCTAAACAAGGATTTATCGATGGTAAATTAGCAGTCTTTACACCAGCCCTGTTTTCCCGCAGTAGTAGGAGAATCTCTGCTTTCTGCTCACTGATTATTTTTTGTAATTCTGGTGTTATTATTCCTTTTGGGGCACGAATGCGTAGTTGATTACTATCATTTTCATCAACCCAAACCTTCACATTGTGAAGACACAGTTCAGTTAAAATTTCACTTAAAGTCACAGTGTATGTTCCTCAAATTCGGTAGGATTTTTGCGTCGATTATTCCCACTAATTTTTCTCTCTACTGCTCCTAGATATTCATCTAGATCATAGATATTTCAGATGATTTATTAAATCTCAACCTTCCAACGAGTTGCATCTATAAAATCCTGGAATTTAAAATAATAAGGTCTTACTTCCTTTTTCAAGAATATTTGGCTCCAAAATGAAAAAGCCATAAAGCTCATACTAAATTTTTTCGAGTTTAATATATCCATAAACCGTTGTTTAGTATCTAGCAATCCACATGATCTAAATAGCCAACTAGTCGAATTGAGCAATGAAATAATGTTAATGGCTGCTTCATCAGGAGAGAGCAAATTTTGCTCTACTTTTTCAACTTCTAAAATAGCTTTTTGTACGTAACTGTTGCCCCATCCTTCAGTGCGAGGATCTATGTCTTTTAAATAATCAACATTAGTAAATCTCGACCAATCCCTATCCTTGTATCCCCTGTGGGTTTCTAAAGCTAACCCAAGAAGCCTTGTAGATGACAGTTTGGCAACACTCATCATATGTTGCAATAGCCAAACGCGTAGCCATGCATTCATTAAGTTAAAGTTCTTAAAAGAAATGTAGGTACAATTTGCTATTTTGTCGTTGTAGTCAAAAATATCTTGTTGCAAACGTCCAAGAGAAGCAAAGTTTTTGGTCGTAAAGTCTTGGTTCGCAATAGCTTTCAAAATCAATGCTGCTAGCGGACTAATAGTCACAAAACTTTGGGCTACTCCCACAGAAAAAATAGCATCAATAGCTCCTGTAGCATGAGGAAGAATATAAAATCTTTCTCCCACACATGCAGAAGATGAATATTGCAGCCGATCTGTTGCTACCCAGTTACGAACAGGTTTTGCATTTTCAAACTGAAGGGGAATGCTGGGAAATAGTGAGATAAAGTGTTTAAATTCCTGATCGGGAGACAGATTATTATTTTTAGGAAAACGCCGAGGATCGAGATTTAGTCCGACGCTGCAAATGGGATTGATCGAGTTTTCATGATTATTAAACGGAATAACCCACATCCAACCGCCATCAAAAATATGATGAACAGTTCCTTGATAAAAAGGCATTATATTGGCATTAGTTTCTTTAAGACAATCATCAGTCTTTTTTACTCCGATCATGTGAGTAAAAATACTTCTGGAATGAGTCTTAAAGCGAGTTGGCTTTTCTCTTAAATTAAATTTTTCAGCGAGTATGGAATTGTAGCCGCTAGCGTCAACTAAATAATCAGCAGTAAATTGTTCGCCGCTTTCGAGCTTAACCTCAACTTTGCTTGCATCTATCTTTATATCGCTAACAGTTGTTTCACATAGTAATTTAGCTCCATAATTGCTCGCTGTTTTCACAAGATAATGATCTATTTCTTGACGAAATAAATGGCTATCATGACCAGTTCCCCATTGAATCCTTTCTTGTGGTAATTGTTCTTTTCCTTCTTGATGGTAAATGAATCCGAAAGACCGCTTATAGCCACAACCACAATTTTTAAGATGTTTATTTATTTTGTGGAAGGAACTTAGGTGATCGAATTCAAGAATACCATATTGATGACTCAGAAGTGAAAATAACTTTTCTGTATGAGAAGTAAGTGCCTCACCAATGGCAAATCTAGGATGATTTCCTTTATCGATAATCAAAACTCTAGCTTGGTGTTTTGCCAAAATAGTAGCTAAAGTAGAGCCGCTAATCCCAGAGCCTAAGATGATAACATCGAATTGCTTGGTAAAATTTTTCATAGTTTTTAAAGTTTAATCTCTTCGATATTTTCCCCGAACTCAGGAGATGAATCATGGGGTATATTTAGTGATGCGATCGCTAACTTCTCCATCAATAAATCAGCCATCTTAGCAATGCTGTTATTTTGAAAAAACTTTTCCATTGGCACTAATAACTCTAAGTCAGAATCAATTCTTCTTCTGAGTTCCAAGGCTATTAATGAATCAATTAAGTAGGTAAATGATTGCTGGTTGTTGATTTGACTGCTAGGAATTTTTAGTAATTCACTCAGTATTTGCATCAAATAAGTTTCTAACATCTGCCGTCGTTTTTCTGGTTGGACAGCAAGGAGTTCTATTTGTGAGAAATTCTCTTTTGAGATCGAAATGGATTTTACTCTTGCTTGTGTATCTAAAGAAACTTTCTCTTGCTCTGGAGTTACGCTAATCGATGCGCTAGGAACTGACCCGATCGCTACATCACCCCAGCGCATGACCATTGCTCCAGCAGTAGCTCCTGCACCATTGGTATAAATGAGGACTAAATCATTCTCACGAATTTGACCTGCAAGGGCTGCATGGTACAAATTGGCAATGGGAAATACCGGGCCGATGTTAGCGTATCGAGGGTAGAGATTAATGGTGCGTTCAGGATTAATACCCAATGCTCTGGTACAGACGTTGGCATACCAAGGGGTGGGAGTATTGAAGCTAAAAAAATCAACTTTATCCAGGGTTATACCGGCAGATGCAACAGCTTCTTTACAGCAGGTACGAACGAAATCTACAGCTGTTTGGGCGAGCATACTGGCATTTTCCCCCGTCCGAGTGGACATCCGAGGTTTACCCTGGTCGTCTGTTACCAATTCATGTAAGTAAGCACCAGCGGTAACGGCAGTATTAATGATTTTCATACCAAGAATACCCTGGTTTGTTTTCAGAGAATCAACCACGAAGGCTCCTGCTGCATCACCCATAGACCGAGAGAGAGTATCTTTTTCATCGACTGAGTTAGACCCAATGTGCGAGGTAATAACTAGTATCCTGCGATATATTCCAGTCTGGATTAGCGCACAGGCGTTTTGCAGGGCTATCAAAGCACTTGAGCAAGTCGATTCCAAATTCCAGGCGGGACAGAGCAGTTTTAATTGACGGGCCAGATCAACAGCATTGCCATGGATGATTTGTTCAGGAAAGAGCGATGCCACGATCGCTAAATCTATTTCTTCAGGTGAAAGTTTCGCAGCATTGAGGGCATCCTGAGCTGCTTGATACTCTAGCATCAGTGATGATTCGTCCGGGCCAAGTACCCGCCGTTCTACGTTACCTCGAAAAGGATCTGATAAATACGGTGCTACTTCCTCTGACCAGATGTCAAGTTCATGAGAGTAAGATAACCTTGCTCGTCTAGGGGGAGTCTGAGCAATCAAATCGGGATTGTTTGTCCGGATGATGCTGGGAAAGCTTACTCCCACTGAGCGAATTCCTATCGGATGACTGATCGTAATCACTACTTTTTTGAATTTCCCTATTGATTAGCTGTAGCTAACCCAATGGCAGCTACTAAATCTTGTACGTCGTAGTCAAAATACTTTTTAACTTCTGGTTTATGAGATTTTTTAATCCAAGATAAAAAACGTGAGTATTCGGTTCTACAAAAATCGGATTCAGTATCTATATTTTTTTGGGAATCATCTGCCAAATTCCAAAAATTATGCGGGAGAAAATCAATCGACTTAATCAAAGACATTATCTGAATTGCAGCTTCATCCGCAGATAGTAAACCTTTCTGCACATTTTCAAGTGTTGCAGTTGCATTGGAGAAAAAAGCATCGCCTAATCCTTGATAACTAGGAGTTAAACTATCTAGATTATTTTCTTCTAGGTTGGCTAATTCTTCGCCTTTACCTGCTGCAATCTTGAGTCTTTTTTGGATTCCAGCTTTCATCTGACGTGTAAAGCTGCCCAACAACCAAACACGTCTCCAGGCATCCCAAAGATTAAAATTCTTAAAAGAGATATACGAACAGTTAACTAGATTGTCGTTATATTCAAAAAGCTGATGTTGTAAACTTTCTATATCAGCGAAATGCTCTTTTGCATAATTATTCTCGCCAATAGCTTTCATGATTCTAGCAGCTAAGGGAATGATAATAGTACAAGTATTTACTAAGCCAAAGGAATAAAGCGGATCGATAAATCCCGCAGCATGAGGAAGTAGGTAAAACCTTTCTCCCATACATGAATGAGAGGAATATTGCAGGCGTTCTGTGGATATCCAATTGCGGACAGGTTTAGCATTTTCAAACTGGGCAGCAACACCAGGGAAGCGAAAAAGGAAATCTTGAAACTCTTGTTCTGGAGAGATGCCAGTTTTAGGGAAGCTTCGGCAGTCGAAGTTGACTCCTATACTGCAAACTGGATTATGGGATCTTTGATGATTATTAAAGGGGATAACCCACATCCAACCACCATTAAATATATGATGTAAAGTTCCTTGATACCAAGGCAGTTCCTCTAGGTTTTTTGCCTGTTCTTGAATACAATCATCATACCTTTTTACCCCAATCATGTGGGTAAAAATACTTCTGGAATGAGTTTTAAACTTGATTATATTGTCTCGTAAATTTAATTTACTACTAAGCAGAGAATTATAACCACTGCCATCAACTAAATAATTAGCAGTAAAATGCTCACCAGTTTCTATCTGGATTTTAACTCCTGATTTTTCGATATTTAATTCTTTAATTTGCGTGTTTTCTAAAAGTTTAACTCCATATTTTACAGCCACATCTACCATATATTGGTCTATATCTTGTCGAAATAAGTGGCTGCTAGGATGAACGCCGACTTTGTTACATTCTTGTAGAGTCTGTTTTTTACCTTCTCGATGGTAAATGAAGTTAAAAGAGCGTTTTAATCCACAAGCAGAAGGAGATATATGATCACAAATATTGTCAAAGGAACTCAGATGACCGATTTCTGGAACAGAATATTGATAGCTGAGAATACTCATCATTAAATCTGTATCAGGAGTCATTGCTTCGCCGATGGCAAATCGAGGGTGAGTACCTTTATCTATCATCAAAACTCGAAGATTATGTTTTGCTAAAATCGTTGCTAAAATCGAGCCGGCAAGTCCAGAACCCAGGACAATCACATCAAATTGCTGATTATTTTTGTAATTCATGAGAATTATTTTGCTTGATGTCTAAATGGCGATCACACTTGCGATTGCATAGAAAGATGTATGGCTGATGCTCAGTAACCACTTACTAATACCCAAGGTAACTGCAATTTTTTGGCATTTGCCATGCAGTACTACTGATGGCGCACCACTAGGTAGCCGTTGAACCTCAATATCTAGGAAGGAAATATTTTGACTCCATCCTTGACCAAGGGCTGTGAATACTGCTTTTTTAGCGACAAAACGACCGGCGAGGTACTGAATAAGGTGAGCAGCAAACCTAGCAGTGTCGCGCTCACGAAGTGTAAAATACTGCATTTCAAAAGGTTTTGGTGATTGTTCTATAAGTTCTTTGATGTAACTAATTTCCACAATTTCGATCCCATGACCAATAATATTTGGGTTGTCTGATTCAGAGGTAAGTAATTCCTGGGGCGGGTTACGATCAATCTTTAAACCCCCGTCTGATTAAGAGACATTTAGACTTACCTAAGAGTTCAAAACTAAATTGGTCAACATGGTGTTCATCTTATTGACCGATTCCATATACTCTTTTTCAGAAACTGATTCTGCAACTATGCCAGCACCGGCATTTAAGTATATATCGTTACCGTATTGGTAAACTGAGCGAATGGCGATCGCTAAATCTGCTCTACCACAGCTGTCTACCCAACCAATACCACCAGCATAAATTCCTCTTGGCTCGTCTTCTAGACGGTCAATCCATTCTAAGGCTTTTTCTTTATCAATCCCAGAAACAGTAATCCCTGGGAACAATACTTTTAAAGCATCCCACAGAGTATTCCCTGGCTTGATCTGACCGCCAACACGAGATGATAAGTGTTGTACACACCGATACTTCTTAACCTCCATAAAATTAAAAACCTGAACGCTTCCTGTTAAACAAAGTGAGGCAATCTCAGTTTGTGCCAGCCACACAGATAGAGAATGTTCTTTCACCTCTTTAGCATCAGTAAATAGTTCATGATTGAGGCGCATATCCTCTTCTAAACTGTCACTACGGGGTCGGGTTCCTGCTAGGGGGTTAGTCACAACCCATCCATCGCCAGATACTTGCATGAGAATTTCGGGACTAAAACCAACTGCACGCACATCTCCAATACTCAGACAATAAGAACGCGCTGAATTATTAGCCTTACAGCCAACTACATAAGTACCTAATACATCTAAATCACCAGTCAGTTTGAGAGAACGAGCAATAATCGCTTTATTCAACTCGTCTCTTTGAATCGCCTCAATTAAAGTACGAATACGATTTTGATAAATTTCTCGATCTGCAAAATTAACTTCTAAGGAGGCTGGTACATAATTTGGCAATTGGCTATCAATAGACAATAGTTTTTGGATACGATCTAATGACTTGGTACTTTTGATATAGACTCCCTCCTCTGTTAAACGCAGTTCGGTTTCTGGAATCAAGAAATATAACAATGGCTGCTCAATTGCTTTTGAGTATGCAGAGTAGAAGCGAACTATGTCGAAACCAATATAACCATATGCTGTCCAATTTTCAATTGACAAAGACCCCAACAAATCGCCTACTTGTTTAAAGGGATCGCTGACTGGCTCAGAGTGTGATTTTCCAACACTGTTGAATGATATCAAATCTTGGTTTATTGATATTTTTGCTATTTCATTCCCAGCAATACGTACTTCATTTTCTCCTCCATACATTACATATTGGGAAAAGATCCCAGCTTGTAAAAGATTCTGTAAAACAACACTGGGATTCCTTTCCCCAGGTATAAATGTTTCTTGATATTTGATGGAAGTCTTTAAGGATATTACCATTTATTTTGCTCTGAATAATCATTTATAACAGTCGATACAAGCAGCCATAGCTTAATTCTTACCTAATAATTTGCGGTGAATTTTTTCAGTCGATGTTCGTGGTAATTTCTCCACAAATTTCACAGTTTTTGGAGTTTTAAAATGAGGTAATCTCTGTATCGTAAATCTCCGAATGTTATTCTCTAATTCAGGTGATGGAACTTGTCCCGGCTGGAGACTTACATAAGCAACTATCTGAGTTAACTGTTCACCCTGATTTGATTCTGGAACTACTGCGACTTCCAAAATATGAGGATGCTGATGTAAGACATCCTCTATTTCTAAAGGCGATATCCACTGACCATTGACTTTAAAAAGATCGTCTTTACGACCCATAAACCGGAAGTAGCCGTCAGCATCACACACATATTTATCACCAGTTCGCATAGTCTTCCCATAAATAGCTTCTCGCGTCTTTTGGAGTCGATTCCAATACCCCAGCATCAGACTCTCTCCACTTACTCGGAGGTCGCCAATCTGGCCAGGAGGACAAGGAAAGCCATTGTCGTCAACAATCTCAACCTGATAACTAAGAACAGGATAACCAGAAGTCCCTGGTTTACACTCTCCAACGCGGTTGGAAAGAAAAATGTGCAAAAACTCTGTGGTACCAATACCTTCGCAAATTTCTTGTTTGTAAGTCTGGAACCAGTTGTGCCAAATACTCTTTGGTAGTTGTTCGGCAGCAGATACACATAAACGTAGGGAGGATACGTCTAGAGGAGAAATATTATGTACAGAGAGAATACTTGCATAGGCACTGGGGATGCCAAAAAACACCGTCGGTTGATAACGCTGGATGTCAGCGATGATATCAAAAGCGTTCTTGGCATCAGAAAGCACGGTAGCAGCACCAACTGCCATAGGCATATATAAGGTGTTCCCCAAACCATAGGCAAAGGGCATTTTAGCTACTGAATAGGTAATATCATTTGCGTCTAACCCAAGAGTAGCTTTACCATATTGCTCCGCACAAACCACCATACTTTGATGTGAGTGAATCACGCCTTTGGGCTTACCTGTGCTACCAGAAGTGTAAAGCCAGAAAGCTGGTTCATCACGACAGGTTTGGGCATCAGGTTGTGGTTCGTCTGTATGTTGACTTAGTAGCGACAGAAATGGGTGTTCTCCATCAGTAAGCAGAACCTGACGCAAGAACTGAGATTGGATAGGTGTGAGTCTTTGCTGTAATTCCTGGTTAGTTAACAAAACTTTGGCGCGGGAATCTTGCAGAATATATTGGATTTCGTCAACACTACAAGCAGTATTAATCGGAACTGGTACAGCACCTATCCAGATAGCAGCCCAAAAAACGAATGCAAACTCTGGAGAATCTGGCAAAAGAATAGCTAGGCGATTTTCTCTATCCAGCCCTAAATTGGCTAATAGTTTGGCGGTGCGCTGGATAAAGCTTTTGACTTGAGCGTAAGCGTATGTCTGATCTTGATAGTAAAAAGCTACTTTCTCACTTAGTATCTGGGTAAAGTTACTTTCCCAGAAATAAGCTGCAACATTAAATATATCGGGGATCTGTTCCACAATATTTTCCTTCTATAAAGCAAAAACATGAACTAGTATGTGTCCATCCCAAGCAGACCAAGTAGCTAGCCATTGCCTTATACCAAGTTTTCTGGACTCGATACTGGCTTTTCCATGTAAATAAATGCTCAACTTACCATCAGTGATGTTTGCTTCAATTTCATTCCAATCAATGCCTACCAATCCTAGACCCAGAGCCTTTCCCACGGCTTCTTTAGTAGCAAAGCATAATGCATAAGATTGATAGGGGTTACTAGCTGACTGGCAACGATTTATTTCGCTAGGGGTAAACAGAAAATTTAATGTTTGGCGATCGTTTCGCTCGATTAATCTGGCAATTTTGTCAATTTGTATGATGTCAATACCCACCCCCTTCATACCTGTTGTTTTCCTTGTTCAGGGGATACCTTTAGCACTCGTAAACATGGCTGCTTCTAGCATATTGCAGACTTGTGTTAGTGTCTTATCTTGGCGAGTTTCCAACTTGACGTTAATTCCCAACTGGCGTTTGAGTGCTAGGGAAATTTCTACTGTCTCAGTGGAGTCAATCTGTAAATCCTTGTGCAGTAAGGAATCTGGATGAAGTAATTCTTCGGGAATACCTAAATCTATAAGTATTGCCTTGAGAACATCCATCGCCTTAAGAGTATCCATGAAGCAAAGTACCTCAAAAGGTTTACCTTGAGCGCATAATAAGGTTGTCATCAAGCACTAATGCTTGAATATCTGTCAAAATCTCCGAAATTCTTGAAATGTGGGACTCGGTATCTGGAAACAGCCGCTATCTTAAGCTTGTCAAGATTCTATTAGTTTGCGATCGCAGCGTTCTGTCGGAGTGAATTAACCGCAAAATTCCACAACAGCAGAGTTATAAAGCTTACTTTCAATAACTCTAATAGCTTAATGCAATTAAATACAGTTAGCAATACCAATTAGATAAAAAAATGTTATCTTGATCACACAAATCATTGACTTCTCACTTCCTTTAATTTTCTCTGTCTTGAGATAGATGCGGTAATAATTATTACTAACTTATTAATTGAATTGTAAACTATTTGTCACATTTTTCCTGAGAGAAGCGTTGCTAAATAAGCTGTAATCCTTGCATGCAAGGGAGTTTATAAAAAAAAACTAGTTGGTCATTTTTGTGTTCTCTAAAATACTTGCCAAGGTTCTAGTGATTATGATAATAATTATCATAATCGTTAAGATGACTTTGTTCATCGAAATGGCAACTTTTAAAAATCGCTCTCATCTACTAATCTATTGAAAATAACTTTCAATAATGTGCTATCAGTAGGTAATGATGCAGCAGGTGCTGTGATGTATGAATAAAGAATGAAACTGGAAAAATTGTTGAACAGCTTGTTGCTGGCAAGTTCATTTGTCATTTTGTTAACCAATCCTGCCAAAAGTGAACAGGTGCAACAAGCTAAACGAATAGAGCGGTTTGGTACTTTCATTGATACAGAGTTAAATTCTGATCGCTCAGTATCTGTGCAGACTAGAGATATTGGGCGAGTGGGCGATCTACAGCATCCGCGAAGGAGCGCAAAAATGTTGGTGCAATCACCAACACCAGGGGAAACAGATTCCCAAGAAGTAGTGCAAGTGACGGGAGTTAAGATTAGTCCCACCGACCAAGGATTAGAAGTAATTTTAGAGACTACCAAAGGAGAACAGTTACAGATATTGCCGCTTCAGGATGGCAAGGCATATATTGCTGATATTCCCAATGCTCAACTGCTTTTACCAAGCGGTAATACATTCCGCCAAGAAATGCCAGTTAAGGGAATTAGCGCAGTAACGGTAACTAACATTGATGCCAAGACTATCCGGGTAACGATAACAGGAGAGGCGAGTATACCCAAGGCGGAGTTGTTTGATAGTGACGAGGGTTTAATTTTTGGGATTACAACTACTGCGATCGCCTCGACCAACTCATCAGCACAAGATTCATCACAAATCGTCGAAGTCACAGGGATTAAGCTTTTCTCAACCACCGATGGACTGGAAGTTCTCTTAGAAACTGCTCCAGGGAAAAAGCTAGAAATTTCAACCACAATCAAGAACAATACTTTGATTGCTGAAATCCCCAATACCCAACTGCGTCTACCTCAAGACCAAACCTTCCGTCAAGACAACCCTATTGAGGATATAGATTCTGTCATAGTCACACAGCAAGAATCCAACATTATTCAGGTGACAGTAGTTGGTAAAAAACAAGCACCCAAGCTTGAAGTTGTTTCAAGTAATGAGGGATTGGGACTCAACTTTATTACTATCACTGAATCTGTTGCTGCTACCGAAGAGGACTCACAAGAAATTGAACTACAAGTAATTGCTGGAAAATTTGAACAAAATCTTCAGGAAGTACCTGCCAGTATAACTGTGATCACTGGTCAAGAAGTCGAAGACTCTGGTATCAGTTCCCCTCGTGATATTGCCAAATTTACTCCCAACTTTAGTACTTTACGCAGCAATGGCGGTCGTACGAGGGCAAACTATAACATTCGTGGTCTGGGTAATACTAGTAGCAGCAATACCAGTGGCGGTTCTGCTGTTGGCCTTTATGTGGATGGTGTTCCCTATTCTGACTGGTTTAGCTACGAAACTGCCCTATATGATATCGATCGCATTGAAGTACTGCGGGGCCCACAAGGTACGCTCTACGGCCAAAATACTCAAGGCGGTGTGATCAATATCATCACAGCACCACCCGAAAATTTTTGGGAAGCAAAAGGTTCTGTAAGCTATGGATCTCCAGGTCTGCGCGAGAATCAACTCTCTGTTAAAGGGCCATTAGAAGAAAATTTATTTTTTAGCTTATCTGGTTATTATTCTGAACTAGATGGCTTCGTGAACAATACCTTCTTAGATCGGCGAGCCGATTATCGCCAAAATTCAAGTTATCGTGGTCAAGTGCGTTGGCTTTCCGCAAACAAAAACTGGGATGTCAGACTAAATACAAACTACGAAGAATATAACGATGGTTCATTAATTTCTGTGCCATTGGATACTTCCAACCCTAGAGAAATTCAAACAGATTTCTTAGGTGAAAGTATTATCTATAGTAACAATCAATCCTTAGCTGCGTCTTACAAAGGTGATGATTTTGAATTCACTTCCATCACCTCAAGGCGACAGTGGGCAAACACTCCAGGCTCAGGTGATGGTGACGGTACTACCTTAGATATAGCTAGCGCTTCTATTGATGTCAAAACATTAAATTGGAGTCAAGAATTTCGCTTGCAATCGCTAGCAGATTCTCAACCTTGGCGGTGGTTAGTTGGTGCTTATTTTGAAGATAAAGAAACAGAGATTAACGTCTCTACTAGTTTCGGCGCTGATGGAGCATCACGGGGTTTTCCTTCTGGGTTTACACAGTCAACACCAAGCGACCTTAAAGATACAACCTATGCTCTATTCTCCCAAGTCACTTATAAAGCTACACAGCAGTTAAGTTTAACTGCTGGTTTGAGGTATGAAACTCGTAATTATAGTATTAATCGGCGCTCTTTTATTGAGGGAGGAGGAGTAATCGCACCAGCGGCTGATGATATCAATCTTCAAAATAGTGATAATATATTATTGCCAAAATTTGTCCTAGAATATCAATTTAATCCCAATTTATTGGCTTATGGGAGCATTTCTCGCGGATACAAAAATGGAGGATTTAGTACCCTTCCTAGTGTTCCAGAAGAAACTCAATTCGATAAAGAAACGAGTTGGAGCTATGAGTTAGGTGCAAAGTCTTCCTGGTTTAATAACAGCTTAGTAGCCAATGCCTCTTTATTTTTTACTTCTGTTGAAGATTACCAATTGATTGGTTTTGTACCACCAAATATATCGACAGTAGTTAATGCTAATGCCGTAGATATTTGGGGAATTGAACTGGAAACAAGAGCAAAACCTTTAACAGGGCTTGATTTGATTGCTAGTGTTGGCTATATTAATGCTGAATTCACTAATTTTACTGATGCTGTAACTGGTGAAAACTACAGAGGTAATAAAATTCCCAAAACTCCTGAATATACTTATTTTTTGGCTGCCCAGTACCACAGTCCGGGAGGATATTTAGGTAGAGTGGAATTGCAGGGATTCGGCTCATACTTTTTTGAGGAAAATAACCAACTAAAACAGGATCAATTTGCATTAGTTAATGCTCGGATTGGATATGAATTAGATAAATTTGGAATTTATCTATTTGTGAACAATTTATTGGATAGAAAGTATTTTACCGAAGCTTTTGAGAGTTTTATTATTCCAGGTCAACCCTTTGGGACACCAGGTGATGGTAGAACTTTGGGAGTGCAAGTAAGAGCTAAATTTTAGGAGAGTAAAATTTGGCTTTTCAATATACTGTTGCTCATATTTAAACACTCTCAAGAGAGCGATTTTCATGACATCCACCTCAGCTAAAATTTTACAGAACACTCGTAAATTCAACATTTGAAATGGAACCCTGACTTATGTCACAATTCAAATCTCAGTTGGCTGGTGTTCCTCGTACTATGTTATTAACTCTTCGCGGACGAGCAGACGAACAAAAACAACCAAATTTTTTGTTCCAAGATGAACGTGCTGTCAAATGGAGCCAATCTCTGCCTTGGGACGATCAACTTGAGGCATTATATAACCCGTTTTCTCAGGTCGCCTGGGCATTGCGAGCTTATCAGTTTGATCAAGTAGCCATTCGCCATATTGCTAGCCATCACAATCCCCTAATTGTCGAATTAGGTGCTGGTTTGTCTACTCGTTATTATCGGGTCAAACATGAAAAATTAAACTGGATTGAATTGGACTTACCTGAAGTAACAAACTTTAGGCATCAACTAGATAGTGAAACTGACCAACATCGATTTATCAGCAGTTCAGTCATAGATTTTGGGTGGATGGATGCTTTAGCTTCAAAACCGCCGACAAGTATTTTATTTATCGCTGAAGGCTTACTGATGTACTTTGAGGCGCAACAAGTACAGCAGATAGTTAACCAGATGCGCCAGCGTTTTCCTGGTGCTACCTTGGTTATGGATGTGGTCGGAAAGATATCTAAAGCAACTGGGAGTAAGTATGCTCAACTAGGAGCGCCTTTTTTATGGTTCCCCAAAGATGAACGAGAGGTTGCTGCTTTAGGATTATCACTTGTCAACGTCTGGCCTTTGTTTCAACTGTATCCAGAACGTTGGCCTTTGCTGCTGCGATGGTTTTCTTGGGTTCCTTTTATCCGCAACAGTTGTCTGATACTCGAAACCAAGATACAGCCAATATAGGATTATTATTTCGTAGGGTGTGTTAGCGATAGCGTAACGCACCATTGTTAAGGCTCTAGTGCGTTACTGTACTTAATTTTTTTCATAAATCTTTTTCATAAATCAAACCGGATTCCTATAGAAAACTAAGTAAGTTGACACAATAAAATCAAACTATGTGAATAAAAATGAATTGTGCTAAAACCCTTGTACCTGTTGCCCTTCTTCTGTCGGAGACGCTACGCGTTAGCGGAGCTTTCGCTTTAGCGATACGGGTGAATCCTGATAACGATCGCATCTACAACAAACAGAAAGACTTTTAGCAAAACTATATTTTACTGAAGCAAACATATGACATCAGGTTCACTGACAGATATTTTTTACTTAGCGCGATCGCAAAAAGGCAAACTAATTGCGTCTAGTGTGCTTGCATTCTTTTCCACAGCACTGGCTTTAGTTCCTTTCATTCTTACTTATTTAATTGTTTTGCAATTGTTTAATCCACCTGTTGAGCAAACCTACATCTGGAAACTTGCCATCATCAGCGTTATTGCCATCATTGGTCGCTGGGTCATATTAGGGATTGGAGCCTCACTGTCTCACATTGCTGCATATAACATTCTCTACGATATCCGCATTACCCTATCGCAAAAATTAAGTACTTTGCCTTTGGGATATTTCAATAATCACCAAACGGGTGAGCTTAAAAAAGTCATGAACGAGGATGTGGAATGTTTAGAAACGTTTATTGCCCATGGTATTCCAGAGCTTGTAGGTTTGATTGCGACTTTTCTGCTGACTGTGATTTATTTATTCACTGTTGATTGGCGAATGACCTTAGCGGCGATCGCACTTATACCAATAGCTATTTTTGCTCAAAGTTTTATGTTCAGTGGCATAGAGCCTTTGCTCAAGGCATACTATGCATCCTTAGACAGAATGAACAACACTATCATAGAATATGTCCAAGGAATAGCAGTGATTAAGGCATTTACGCAAACCACAGAATCATTTGCTAAATATAAGAACTCTGTTGAAGAATATCAGATTCTTGAAGAACAATGGAGCTTGCGATCGCTGCTTCCTTGGACAATTTTTACAGTAATGATTAGTGCTAATATTGCCGTTATTTTACCAGTTGGGGTTTGGCTTTTAAACCAAGGGCAAATAACCGTACCCACATTGATTTTATTTATTTTATTGGGCGTGGGAATTGGTGTGCCTTTTCTCAAATTTGTTGAGGCAATTAATAATTACGTTCAATTACAACAAGCCGCACAGCGCATTCATAGAATTATGAATGAACCGCCCTTAGCTGAAGCGGAAATTGTTAGCATTCCTCAAAATTTAACCATTGAATTTCGGGATGTTAGTTTTGCATATCAGGATAAAGAAGTTCTCCACAAAATCAGCTTTGTCATACCACCCAATAGCATCATGGCGCTAGTGGGACATTCTGGTTCAGGCAAAACGACTATTGCCCGGCTTCTTGCTCGGTTTTGGGATGTCAATCAAGGGGAAATTACCCTTGGTGATGTGAATATTAAAAACCTAAAACTCGAAGACTTGATGACAAAATTTGCATTTGTGTTTCAAGATGTTGTGCTTTTCAATGACACTATTGTTGAAAACATCCGCATGGGCAAACCAGATGCTACTATCGACGAGGTAATCGCAGCAGCAAAAGCCGCCCGCTGCCATGAATTCATTAGTACCTTAGCGGATGGATATCAAACCCTGATTGGTGAACGGGGAGCAAAACTCAGTGGTGGACAAAAGCAGCGAATTTCTATTGCTAGAGCAATTCTTAAAGATGCTCCGATTATTATTCTTGATGAAGCAACTGCCTTTATTGATCCCGAAAATGAAGCACAAATTCAAGCTGCAATTGGCGAGTTAATTCAGAATAAAACACTTTTAATTATTGCCCATCGCTTATCAACAATCATAGAAGCTGATCAGATTATTGTGATGAACAAGGGGCAAATTGTTGGCAAGGGACGACATGAAGAATTACTGAAAAGTTCTGATTTATACAGTCAAATGTGGCAGGCGCATATTGCTGCCCAAGGTTGGACATTTGAAGGAAATCAGTTTGTAGGAGTGCGGTGAAAATGATTAAGGAATTATTTAATCTTGCGGGTGAATGGAAACCGCAACTTATTCAAGGAACGATATTATACATTATTTCTTCGTTGTTCGCAGCCGCACCATATGCTTTTCTATATCTGATTCTTGATGCTCTGTTTAAACAATCCCTGGAAAACCAAAAAGTAGTTATTTGGATAGGGTTAATTATTCTTTGCTTAATCATTCAGGGGTTAAGTTTATACACGGCAAATCGTATTACTTATCTCACCAGTTATCGGATGATGGGGGATTTGCGTTTACGTTTAGGCGATCACATCCGTAAATTACCAATGGGGTTCTTTAGTCAAACTCAAGTAGGGGATTTAAACTCCCTTGTCAGTGATGATATGCGGAAAATTGAGCCGATTCCTTCTTGGGTTTATCCCAAAATTGTGAGTGCGATCGCCTTACCTATTTTGATTGCTGCTTTTCTGTTCTTTGTTGACTGGCGGATGACATTAGCAACCCTAACGGGTGTTCCGGTTGCTTTAGCAATCTACTTTGGTACTCAGCGCATACAAAAGCAAGTGGCACAAATGCAAAAACAGGCAATTGTCTCAACCAATTCTCGCATGATTGAATACATCCAAGGATTAGCAGTTATCAAAGCATTCAACCAGACAGGAAAGCGTTTTAACAAGTTAGAAAAGGCGCTGAATGAATACAAACAAGCAAATTTAGCAATGGTTACACAGCTAACAATGCCCGTCCTAGCTTTTGCTGGAGTTTTAGATTTAGGTGCTGCGGTGATCTTATTCGTAGGTGCTTATTTACTGTTTGGTGGACAGATGACAGTACCAACTTTTTTACTATTCCTAGTGTTAAGTTTAAGATTATATGCACCTATGCATCAGTTGGTAGAGTATTCTGCCATGATGCGGATGATGGATGCTGCTCTAGATAGAATCACAGATGTCTTACGCATTCAACCATTACCTGAGCATGCTGAATATAAGGAGTTAAAAAAATTTGATATCGAGTTTCGGAATGTTTGTTTTAGTTATGAAAATACTCCTATTTTGCAAAATATCAGCTTTCAAGTTCCCCAAGGCAGCACTACTGCTTTAGTTGGTGTTTCTGGTTCTGGCAAAACTACAATTACTAACTTGATTGCTCGTTTTTGGGATGTAAATGCTGGTGAAATTTTGGTAGGTGAGGTAAATATTAAAGACTTGCAAATAGATGATTTACTTTCACATATAAGTATAGTATTTCAAGATGTATATTTATTTAATGATACGATTCTAAATAATATTAAATTTGGCAAAAAAGATGCTACTAGAGAAGAAGCGATCGCATCTGCCAAAACTTCACAATGTCATGAATTTATCCAGCAGTTGCCTAATGGCTATGACACTATTATTGGTGAAAGTGGAGCAACCCTTTCAGGTGGAGAAAAACAGCGAATTTCCATTGCCCGTGCCATTTTAAAAGATGCTCCTATCATCTTACTGGATGAAGCAACTGCCTCGGTTGATCCAGAAAACGAGATAGCAATTCAGAAGGCCATTAACTCGTTGGTGCAGTCTAAAACCCTGATCATCATCGCTCACCGCCTCTCTACAATCACTTCAGCCGATCAAATTTTAGTGATTAATCAGGGACAAATTGTTGAGAGAGGCAAGCATGAACATTTGTTGTCCGTGAATGGAGTCTATCAACGACTTTGGGAATCACGGCAGCAAGCAAAGAGTTGGAAGGTTATGAGCAAACTGAGTTGAAATCTATACCTTAATATATGTGTGTGCTCCCTGGCTGTCTAATCAGTATTTAAGAGTTTGAGACTCAAGCACAGAGAGAAGTTCCGTATGTTGATTGACCAAAGCTTGTATTGTGCTAACTGGATTACGATGAAGGCGACGTTTTTGTTGGCGAGGAGCTTCGACCATTGCTAATCTGCGACGTTGAGCTACACCCCTACAGCAGCATCAGCACATTCGCTCTTCTCCGCAATCTGCCGCGCCACCAGCTGCTTCGCTTCAGCAACCGACCCGTGCCGTAGTTCGTGAATGGCTTGGTGTAGACCTGTGTGGGCGTTAGTTGCGCCTGTGATTGCTGTCTGTAAAGTTTGTGGATTTGTCATGCTCACATTTTTTTGAGCATTCGTCTTTGATATTGCTGGAGACATCGCTTGTTACTCAGACTTAGCTAAACTTCCTGTAATTTCTGAGATGACTGAATTTCTGGCATTGGCTCTAATGCCGTAGTTACTGGGGAGTATCGGCAATAGCAAATAACCACAGCCTCAAAACCATGATTGGGGATTTCTGGGGCATATTCCTCAACTCTGGCTACCTTCCAATCCCCGATTCTACTATGGGTACTGGCTTGGGGAAACTGTTTATCAGCAAACTTAGCAACTTGGTGATATTCCCTTAGTCTGTATCCTGGCTCAGGCAAAGGCGAATTAGAAGAGTCGTAATGTTCAGCAAGTATGCTCGTAAATGCTTCGGTGTGAGAAAGTCGTCTTTCTTCCCATCCCTCGGCTGACATTGATTCAGCTTTGAAAATAATGTACTTGCCCATTACTTACTTCTCCTGTTCGCGGGTGGGAAATTTGGTTTCACCTTCAAATATACAGTCAACTTTCAGGGTCTTGTCTCCAGTTGGCTCTATCCGTAATAACTTCCAACCATACTTTTTTTCCATATTACGGCACTTTTCTGGATCTGTTGCAGCGTGCCGTGACTCTGGCTTTTCTTCAGCACTCATACTCTGCTCCATTTGAAAAGAGCAAAGTTAATACTAAAGTATTGATTAAATTTAGAGTAATTGTACTCATGCTGCAATAATCATTTCACTTGCATTTGTACTTTTTGAATTTAGTTTACTGATTTTACCTTCCTTACCTTCATCAACTACTTGCACTACTTTTTGTTCCTTATCAAAACTTCCACCATCGCTATCGGGTACACGAACTAGTAACTCGCCAACTTCACATTGTAAAATTTTGCACAACTTATCTAGCGTATCTAAAGGTATTGATTTCGCCTTGCCATATTCGATTTTCTGAACATTAGCCAGCGACATCTCAAGTCGTCTTGCTAGCTCATTCTGCGAAATTCCTCTTCCATTCCTAATTTCCTTCAGCCTTACTTCCACAGTCATGAGTTGAATTCATACATATAGATTAACCTACTTTTAGTAGTCTATCTATTAATAGTATTTATTAAAAGCTGACCAATAGATAACTTACTCTCATGATACTATCTATTGAAATACCTACTGTCAGTAGGTATGATGGTAATAACAAAAGACGACACCCCAAGCCTGGTAAGCAAAAGTGTCGCCCTTTGAACCTTTACAGGAATTTATATTATGACGCATCCAACCTACACACAGCAAGCGCCCTCAAGCTCAAATACACCAACCGCAGTTACCACTGCCCCCGACGAACAAACCGCAGCCCAAGCCGAACTCGATCACCACATCGCTACCCAAGCCGAAACCGTCGCCCCATCCCAAGATCCCCTAACATCTCGTGACCGCTACATTATTGGCGAGATTATCGAAGTAGAACCCGAATCAATCCGCGCTATCTGGATAGAAGCCGGAATCACAGTATGGGTGAAGTTTGTGGACGGCGGACGGCTACCATTCGACCGCAACTGGTTCGCTACAAGAGTTGCACAAGTTAAGGCAACACTACCAGAAAGCCCAAGAGAACGTAACGAACGCCTCAGTAAAGAATTGGAAGCAGCTTGTACGAAATTCGGTTTGACCCACGGGCAAGTAGATTGGGTTTCGTTTAGTACTACTTTATACATAAATCATCAACGCATCGGCTTTGTTGGATGTAACTGCGAAGACAACTGGTATAGCCGACGTAATCAATTGGGGCGTAGCTGCACAACTGACAGTGTTGAAACTGCGATCGCCGCATTGCTGGGAGTAAGACAAACAGTAGCCGCATAGTCCTGAAAGAAAAAGGCGATCTGCTGTATATGCGATCGCCACCTCACCACGATAAATCGCTTAATCATGGCACACGTTATAACGACTGTACCCTCACTTCAAACAGATGACTGGGGCGAATGCTGCGAAAAGATACTTCTGCCTCCAACAGATCCCAATGCAGAGCCGCACCAAATCTCTGGCTACAAACTCGTGTATGTCAATGGAGCTTGCCCCAGAGTTTATCGAGTCTACAAAAGTGATTCAATGATCGGTTTGGTTTTTCAGCACATTACCTACTGGTTAAACGAAGTAGATGAAATTCGGCACACCCAGGTATTAGATGCAGTTATTGGGCTGGATAAGTTTATGAAATTAGCCGAGAAGTCCAAAGCAGCCAAACTCCTAGCAGCGTAGTTCAACTTCAAGAAATATTTCACCCATTCATATATGCAACCCACAATATCCATTCCCCACGGTTGGGATTACCCGCGTTTCACCTTTGGGCAACTGACAACAAAAGGCGTTGTTGTTGGCTTAGTTTACTACCAAAAAGGTACTCATCTTGCTGAAGAGTTTGGCGAAGGATGGCGTTATACCATTTCACCTAATAAACACAGTGAAGAGGTACACCATTACTTGGAAGATGAGCTTACCCTGCTATCCTCCGAAGAATTACAAGCACAAATTAAAGCAGAGATTGACTGTCATCAAAATCAAATAAAATCCCTCATTCAGCAGCTATCTATATGTAAAAACTGTATGTATTCTGGCTTTGAGCGCCTTCCATAGCCTTCTGCTATATTACAGCAGTTTGCGTTCAAACTAGCCACAAAAAACTACCTAATAGGCTCAACAAACAGACCGCAATGATTAAACCAATTTAGAGCATTATCATCAGTAATCGCATTAACAGCCATAGTTATTGCTTCGTCAAGAGCATCGAATGTTCGAGTTTTAGCAGAACGAAGAATTTCTTTTAACTTTGACCAACATAACTCAATTGGCGATAAATCAGGTGAGTATGGAGGCAAAAACTTAACCTTCGCTCCAACAGATTCTATTAACGCTTTTGCAGTTGCAGCATAATGCACGGGTAAATTATCCATAACTACAATTGCTCCAATCCATAATGATGGTAGTAATATTTGCTCAATAAAAACTAAAAAGCTAGCTGTGTTCAGACTACCTGGAAAAGTCATAGTGGCAATTAATCCCTCATCACTCATAGCTCCAATTAAGGTGATGTTTTTGCCTTTATTACCCGGTCGCTCATCATAGACTCTTCCTCCGTCAATACCCCTAGCATAACGTCTTGTCATCGCTAGATTTACACCTGTTTCATCAATAAATATGAGGTTTTTGACATCTATGGTATCTAGCCAACGTCGAAATTCATAACGCAATTTTTGTACTCTTTCTGTAGTTTGCTCAGTCGATACTAGAGTTTTTTTTTCCGATTTAATTTTAAGCGTTTAAGAGTGCGGGATAAACTTGATATACTTACATCTATTTCTGTGCGCTCTTTTATTGCTTCTTGAATTTCTCGCAAATATATATCACTTTGCTTTGTCACCATTACCTTTAACAATTCTTGCTCAATGCTATTAAGCTTCGAGCGGCGGTCTCCTCCTTGTGGTCTGGCAGCAATCTCTCCCGTCTCTCGATACCGACGTAGAAAGTCACGGATGAACGACAAACTGACTTGAAATCGTTTTGCTAATTCCCTTTGGCTGCCTTGTTTGTTTTGCCACGCACTTAATATCTTTTGTCGTAAGTCAATTGAATATGCTGCCATCTTTAAATACTGTTCTTTACATTTTTATAATTTACCATCTTTGTGGCGGGTTTGATATCAAATTGCTGTAGATGCTACAGATACAGAAGAACGTCGAATTTGGCTGGTTAAGCCATACAATTCTGATTGAGGAAATAGGCGTGTAAATTTATAGCAATTGATGGCAAGTTGAACTGCTCTTTGCCAAATGAACTGATTTCTATAGCTCATAATTAAGTTTGAAGTTAATAGCAAAAGTTTGAAATTTGAAACCTTATCCTTCAGGTAGCCAACAAAAATCGTCGCTCAAGTAGGTCTATTTTGGCGCGACCATACATCTGTCGTTTTAACATTTTCAGTCGATTAATATGCCCTTCAACAGGGCCATTACTAACTGACATAGTTACACCCGCCTTCACCGCGTCGTAGTCTTCACGCAATCGTTTAGCAAAGCGACGA
Organism: Halotia wernerae UHCC 0503; assembly: GCA_034931985.1. GTDB lineage: Bacteria > Cyanobacteriota > Cyanobacteriia > Cyanobacteriales > Nostocaceae > Halotia > Halotia wernerae. The sequence goes on along the minus strand of JAYGHB010000019.1, from coordinate 12,578 downwards.
AAAGCAGTCAGATTGCTCATGAGAGCTTGAGTGAGCCAAGGATCAAGTTGTGAAGGCTGCCGTTGGCGCACAATACAGGTAAAGCCTTGCGATAACTGAATAGCTTCAGCTAAATCTGGATGTTGTGCTGTTAGTAGCGCAAGCAATTCCTCGTCTTCCGGCTGTTGCGACTCTGGTTTCCGCAGCACTAGCCATACTGCACGACGAGGTGTAAGACAAAGTTTCTTGGGTTGAGCGACTTTTGGTAAAGACTTAACCGAATACCGTTTTCTTGGCTTAATTTTTTGGACAGTACGGATACGTCGTATGTATCGAGCTACAGTATCATAACTACCCTTGTAACCTAGTTTTTGAATTTCCTTAAACAAAATTAAGCCTTCGTGACAACCTTCATTCCAGCGTTTAAGGATATATTCATGGTACGGAACTAAGATACTTCGACCTCGGCTTCTTCGTCTAGTTGGTTCTGGCAAAGTGGAAGTACGTAAATAACGAAATACACTTGTTACACCAATCCCAACTTGACGAGCTATAGCTTTTCCACTCCAACCTTGGTGATGTAAATCCCAAACTTGCTGATGTATAGCAAGTCGTCTGGCACGGCTTTGTTCTGCTAATTGTAGTGCCTGTTGTTCACGGGTTGGTCGTGGTACTCGCACAACTACAGTACCGTCTGTTTGGGTTACTGATGAAAGACTGTATGCTTCATCGACGGTTTTGAGAGCTTGATGATGTGTAGCGAAAACTTCGTTAAGTGTTTCAGCTAAGTTCTGTAATAAGTGAAAACGGTCTGCAACCTGAATGGCTTCTGGCGCTCCTTGGCGAATACCACTTTCATAAGTTTTTGACCGATCTCGTGAGACGATTTTGATCCCAGGGTGAGCTTTTAACCATTCTGTTAAGGTTTCAGCTTTTGCGTCTTTGAGTAGAGCGATTGGTCGGCTACGTTCCAGGTCAATCAATGCTGTGCCGTAAGTTTTGCATTTGCGAAAACAAAAGTCATCTACCCCAAGAGTATGTGGCATTACGATTGGTGGTAGTGGGATTGAGCGGACTAAATTTAATAGTGTATTGCGAGAAGTTGTTACCCCCAATTGCTCTGAGAGTCTTACCCCTGCTGCACCGCCCAGAGCTAAACCAATGGCGCTCAGTCGTTGAGCTAAACGCAGAGTTCTTCGCGCCCAAGGTGCGGTCACACTGTTGAGCCTTTCTGTAAAAATGCGACGTTTACAATTAGCGTTGATGCAAAAAAACTTTCGCACTCGCAACTGTAGGGTAATGCTGTAATCAGCCCACGGTAAGTCTGCTAATTTACGCTCGTAGCGGCTATGAATTCGGTGAGTTGTTAAGCTACAAATTGGACATTTAACAATAGTTTGTGTGGAAGAAACAATCAACCTGATGGTTGCTTGCGTTTCATCTATCAACCAATTTTCAAGTTTAATGTGCGTTCTATCGGGTAACAGGTGGCATAGCAATTCCATACCAGAATTTGATGCGTATCCCTTAAAAGTTTGATGTCTGTCAGAAGTTTGAAGTAATTCAATTATACTACTTATTCCTTTCTTTCTTCTGCCTTCTGCCTTCTGCCCTCTGCCTTAAGGCGCGTAACCTTTCATCATCACCAAAAGTTGCCAAGAACCTTAATGTGAGCCAACAATTTTCTTGTTTGCAAGCCGGAGCGTTTATGTTTGCGAGCCGCAACAGTTAATAACGTTTCCTACTGCAAGTGCGAATATTGGATCGTGACGTAGAGTTTCATGATCGTTTATGTCTTCATAGCCCATGATTAAGCCATATATCCTTTGTGCTATTAAGTTATGAACTGGATATAAAACTTTATTTTGGTCTCGGTAATCTTTGAAACATCCTGCCAATCGTGATGTTATTTCTCTTTTTCTGTCTAGTTCCGCAATTAATGTTAATCCTGCATCAGATGTTACAGGCTCACCCTTGAAATTAACTACTACTGGACGTGACTCCACTTGTCCAAATACGAACTTTTCCGGTATAGAATTATTTTTATTTGGGGTCATACTTTAAACTGCTGGAACTGTTTTGCAATATACATTTTGGCAGTTTTTGACCCCTCTTTTTTCAATCTTGGTGAGAAATCCGGGTGTAGTACCTATCTTATGGTTAGCCTTCATTCAAGTGTCTTCACCGAATCTCACAGCTATATTCTCAAAATATTTGCGGAACACCCTTTGTGGGATGAAAATTACGGTTGGAAGAATATCCTGAATAATTTACGTCTTATTGTTCAACCTTTCATCCTTTTCAATTTGATTAAACCTTGGCTCAAAGTATTTTCTATTGCTCAACTTTCTACAGGATTTTCTTACCTGATTAGCATCATGAATACCTTGCACAATCATCTATTTTTATCCCTTTGGTCAGACTATTTCTCTTTTTCCTCTGCCTAGAGTGACAAAAGAAAGATAGTATTTTAACCTAAGATATTGTTTCAGCAAACTCATACCTCTTTCTACTTCTTTGTGTTAGCGATAAACTTTTTAGAATTTATTTTTCTTTTATATTTGATTCATTTTTGACTTAGAAAACCGCCGTGATAATGATGCTGTCGAACGCTAATAAACATGTACTTTTTCAGTATAAAATAGAACTAAAGTGCTAATAAAAATTTAAATAATCCGATTCTAATAGTAGGGAATACAGAATTGAAAATTAGAGTATTATCAAAAGTGTTGAATGTTAAAAGAAACCGATAAAAACAGCCCAAAATATGTTAGATTTTGGGCGAAACATTAAAGTATATCTATTTAATAGTGATTATAAATTCATTTCCCAAGATTGTCAAAGATATCTTGAGAAGACTGCCAAAAAACGATTATCCAGTATTGAACAGTCGTCTGTTCTTTGAGTGCTGGCTATCTTATGCTCTGGATAACAGCTTAACAAGTATGCGAGATTTGTTTAACAGATTAAACAACACAGGATTTGAGGTAGATATTTCTACTTTCTCTAAAGCAAACTTACATCGAAGCCAAAAACCTTTTCAAGAGATTTACCAAAAGCTCAATGAATTAGTACAGAAAAAAGCTCAAAAAAAGTTACACGATAAATATGCAATTTGTCCAATAGATTCAACAATTATTACTCTCACCAGTAAATTGTTATGGGTACTAGGACACCATCAAGTAAAACTTTTTAGTTCTCTAAATTTAGCTACGGGAAGTCCATCAGATAACTTCATAAACTTTGGACATGACCATGATTATAAATTTGGTTCCAAAATGATGTCTAGTCTGCCAACAAATGCTGTTGCGGTAATGGATAGGGGCTTTGCTGGATTAAAATTTATCCAAGAATTAGTACAAGAAAATAAATATTTTGTTTTGCGGATAAAAAACAATTTCGTTACTAGAATTTGATGGGGCAAATAGGTTGGTAAAAGTTGGTGCATCTGATGATGCTCAAGCTTATAGCAATACCTTTGCCAAAATAAGAGCCTAGATAAATTTTGGCAAAAGTGGCAAAATTAAGCATACATAAGCGTTTCGATGAAAAGGTGGTTTTTCATCTGAAACCCTTATCCTGCTGTCAATACGTTAAAAAACCCTTGTAGGAAACCTTAAAGGAATTTTTAGGACTGATTGTTTTTGCCAACCCTCAAAGAAATGGGAGTTAATGGTTAAAGCATCATCATCTCACCCTCGTAAATTGGCGAAGGTATTGTTATAGAGTAATTAATTTTTGTGATTTAGAAACAAAAAGCGAGTTTCGCTTAGTTACTAATTTACCAGCGTTGGGAGAGGCTGCCGTTAGTGATGATGAAATTAGGGATATTTATCGATTACGTTGGGGAGTTGAATTGTTATGGAAGTTTTTAAAGATGCACTTAAAACTTGACAAATTAATTACTAAAAATGTCAATGGTATCACCATACAAATTTACGTTAGTTTAATAGCCTATCTAATTTTACAGATATTATCTATCCCACAACAATGGGGTCATACGCTATTAGATAAACTCCGCTATTTACAATCTTGTATGTGTCAGAAAATCAGTTATGTTCATTGGTTTGAAGAGATAATGTTATGTTGACTGTTTTGGGCTTTTTAGGGTTAGTCTAACTAAGTATGTAAAGTTTTGTATCAGCTTTCAACATTTCTGTATTATATATTTATTAATTCTTATAGGTAAAAGGTTTGGGCTGCATTGTCATTTCCCTGAATGCGATCAGTCTCTCCCAAGTGAAGCCACCTCTAAACGTGCAAATTTTCTCAAACTTAGTAAAATTCAGTAGTACTTCATTTGATCTAATTTTTTAGAAGTAAAAGATTCAGTGTCCCGGAGCCATTTCAATTAAACCTATGTCTTTGCCCGAAGTAATCCCTCTTTAACAAGAGTTCGACTCAGCACTAACTTGCTATCGTCACTTAGTCCACCAGACAGATTCTTAACAGTAAATTTTTCTGCATCAGCGATGAAATGCAGTGCAGTCTCTACGTGTGCTGGTACAGTTATGCTACCACCTGGAAAGTGTATTTCAGCCGAGTTACCACGTTGGAAGACATAACAAAGCATTCCATCTCGCTTTTCAAGCACAGTATCCAGGTCAATGTCTTGCAAGTGATTAATCTGTGTGAAGTGTCCATCAGACAATGGCTGCATTTGTTTTATAAATTTACTTCCTAGCTGTTCAATCGCTACATCAACTTTTATCTCACTCAAAAGAGAGAGTTTTTCATGCAGTTCTTGCTCAATTATGCCTATGCCTCCTTGAGATGCCAGTAATCCTATAGGTAGAGATTTACGTAATTCAATATTTTGTTCGCTTGCAATACTTAAAACCTCGGCAATCAGATCCTTCCAGTGAATTACATTAACACATATAGATAAATGTAACGAAGTTGTTTCTTTCGTAAAAGCCTGATGAGGAAAACCACGCGGAATGTATAATAGGTCTCCGGCACGCATATGAACTTCTTGCAAAGGGGAATCCAATAGAGTATCTGCTGGTAGTGAATCTCCGTCTACATTTAGAGGTAAAGATTCTAAAGGATTATAGATTTGCCAATACTTTTCACCTTCTAACTGTATAACAAAAACATCAACACCATCAAAATGTCGTGAGAGACCCTGAACCTCATTAGGAGAAGTTACAATTGTGGCACCCGTAGGATGACGGAGCGTTAACTCAAAATTTCGACAAAGCAAACCAATAGATTTCCATCTGTTATGCATCGATCCAACCAACAGAGTGTTGCCTTGAGAATAGGTTTCAAAAGCGTCCCTCTGGCTTGGGTTGTTCATTTGCGGCACTTGTGTTCCATTTTTTATTATATTGAAAGTTGGTATAAAATGAGTATTGTTGTATCTTAAAAGGGTATCCAAATCCTGAATTGAAAAAATGTTTTTATAGTCTTTTCGCCCCTCCCCCGATATATGCAGTGGTTTCTGTTCCCAATATTTTTTTAAAAAAGTTTCTAAATCTATAGGTTGTAGTAAATCTTCGAGCGATAATCCTGGGGTAGCCATTGGTTTATTTTTTCCTCCTATTAAATCCAAAAGATACATACAACGGTCAGCAGCCGTTTCAATAAATAAGTCAGTGGTTATATTGCTCTCGCATGAATAAAACAAGCTTTAGTGTTTTTTATCAAAGAAGCAACGCTCCATTGCAATTTTGTCATAAGCCTCTTCTACGTAACCTAAGGCAAACTTCTCTTTCACAATATTTTAGAAAAAAGCCAATTTCTAGGAAAATTTTTCACAATACGCTAAGTACTACCCAAAAGGTTTCAATAATCAAAATTAAGCATAAGTACCCAAAATTTTTGTAATTTCCCACTAAGTTTTAGGCTTTTCATAAAGGTGAGATAAAAGGCGATATTTATTTTTCGTTGTTTACTACATCTTTTCGCGTACTACAAAAAAGCTTCGAGAATAAAACAACAATTTATTTAGTCAAATTTAAAATTAAAAATCTAAATTATTCCCGCTTATTGACTAACATTTTGACACCATATTTGGGCTTTAGTGTAACCCCAGGATAGGGAATTACTTGATGATTGGGTACTAATTTAAGGTGAAACTTTTGAGCAATATTTGTTATTATTAAAATCATTAACATCATTGCCAAAGGTTTACCGAAACAACTCCTGGAACCGCCACCAAAAGGGAAATAGGCAAATTTTGGTAAAGTTTTTGCTAGGTCAGAATTCCAACGCTCTGGATTAAATACTTCTGGTTTCTCAAAAAAACGTTTGTCACGATGTGCTACCCATTGGCTATAGCATACAGTGCTACCCACAGGTATAGCATATCCACCTATTTCACAATCTTGCATAATAACTTTTCGACTTAGAAACCAGTCTGGTGGATAAAGTCGCAATACCTCCATTACTACCATTTCTGTATAGCGCAGCTGCGGAAAGTCTGCAATTGAGGGCTTTTTATCACCCAAGACAGCTTGTAATTCTGCTATTAGCTTTGCTTCAACTTTAGGGTTTTGCGATAATAAATACCACGTCCACGATAGTGCCATTGAAACTGTTTCACTAGCAGCCACCATAAGAGTCATTATTTCATCCCGCACCTGTTGGTCAGTCATGGCATTCCCATCAACGTCCTGAACCGATTGTAACATTGATAACATATCGCTTTTGCTCTCTGTTGTAGTGCGTCGTCGGCGAATTATTCCATAAATTAAGTTATCAAACGACTTGAAAGTTTTCCTTAGCCGTAAGCGTGCCGGAGTCATTATCCATCTAGGAAAGCTATATAAACGTCTATCGAAAGCCTGTGTAAAAAAATCTGTCCCTACTCTAATTATTTTTTTTACCTCTTTGGAATCTCTTGCTATACCGCTGTCAAACATTATTTTCATCATGCTCTTTAAAACTAAGTTTTTCATCTCTTGGCATATTTCTCGCGTTTGTCCGAATTTCCAAGTTTCAATACTGCAATTTGTACTAGATAATATAATCTCTTGGTAATTAGCTAAGTGTTGGTTATGGAAAGTAGGCTGCATTAGCTTTCGCTGACGATGCCAAAAATCTCCTTCGCTAGTTACTAAGCCGTTACCAAGAAGCTTATTCATAAACTGATCTAAGTCAGGTTTCGCGAACTGAGTACTATTTGTAACTAATATCTGTTCAATGTAATTTGGGCTACTGATAAAATAGAATTTATACTTGCCTAGATTAAGAAGCACAATGTCTCCATATTTGTCACTGCACTTGCTCAAAAAGCTAAAGGGATCTCGGAAATATTCGGCTTGATACCCCCAGAATGAATTACTTGTTGGTTCTGGTGGTTGATGAGTTAACGGTTTTGATATAGAAGATTTGAATATAGATGGCATAATATATCCTTAAAATTTTTCCTCTTTCCGACTCTGGTAAATGTTGGCTGAGAACTCCGGAGAATTGCTACTTTTTTAGCTCAGCAAGTGTTAAAGAGACAGAAACTGATGGTAGAACTTTCTTTCAATGCTCCACCCTTGTCTAGATGATGGTGTTGCTTTTGACTTTGGTAGAAACTCAATAGTGTAATCAAAGGGGCTTGGTTTGTCTAAGTGCGACCAATTTTCGTAGAGTTCTTGCAATCGCTTGTAAAGTTTTCTATCGCCTTTCAAAAGTATGCAATTCTTTCGTGGACTGACTAAAATTATTCCCTCTTGTTTGTCATAAAGACCATACCCTGGAGGTTTCATACCCCACATAGCGCGAGGGTCGCATATTGCTATAAAATATTGAAAACCCATCGGAAAAGCAGACCACATAAGAGGATTGCGGGTATGCTCAGCTTCAAGGTCATCAAATAAAGGAAGTTCCTCAAATTCTTCAATAGCAGGAAATGAAGTCATAGAACCCAAAGGCGAAGGATCATAAGCAAATTCATTCCCTTTAAAAGGCATAAACCCAGAAATACCCACTACTTTGCCTTTTAGCGTGCCGTCTTGCCACCAAACTCTTACTAAAGGAGTCCAGCCTCCATGATATAGCGGTAATATCATAAAGCCAGAATTCGAAAGCTGGGCTGCCCAATAAGGTGAAATGTCTTGAGTTCCAACAGTTGCAACAATTCTGTCATAGGTTGCTTCTTCTTGAACACCGTAAAAGCCATCACGAAACACTAAATTAATTTTTGGGTAGCCTGCATCAGATAGTAATCTTTTGGTTTGAGCAATAACATCCTCTTGAATATCTACTGAAACAACTAGAGTTTGGTCGCCAACTATTTCTGATATCAATGCAGCATTATAACCTGTGCCTGTTCCTATTTCTAACACTTTAAGATTGGGAGAGAGCGCTAGCAATTCAAGCATATAAGCTATTAACATGGGTTCGGATGTTGAGCTTGATGCTTTTCCATCACTTATACGAGTAATAAGAGAATTTTTAGAGTAAATAAGTCTTAAATGCTCCGAAGCTGGGTTATTTGGTTTATGGTTGATTGGTTGTTGTAAATCTCCAGGAAGATAGAATGTTTCTAGGAATTTATGGCGTAAAACTTTGCTAAATGCCTTTTCCACTTCAATCGATTTTATGGCACCTTGCTCTTTTAATTCACCCACCATTTGATTTAAGAAATTTGTATTCATCTCGATCTTGCCTTAATTTTTAAGTCATATTATCAGGTCATAAACCATAGGCGTGTGCCTATATATACATCTAAAAGAGCAAATTTAGTGATAATATTAAAAGGATGCGGCTCTTTTAGGAATATGGAACAAATCGTGGTATAAACCCTAAAAATTATATGGGGAAAGAAACACAAGCTTTAATCATTCTAAAAATATACTCATTCAAATTTCAAAAACCTCCATCATATCTTTTTGTAACATTGCACTATCGCTTGAAACGGGGTTTTTACCTTCGGTTTTTAGCAACCGCTTATTCAACGCTATACTAGTTAAAAACATAATTTTAGACGTAAAAAGGGTTATAGGGGTTAACTCCATTTTTATTTTCGTCTTCTCAAAAAGCCACACCTATATAAAAAAACTAACGACCGCAGACTACAGTACAAAGAACTGACTCCTCTCTTTCATCAAAACCTAACCAGTGATTCATTAGATCATCATAAAAACCACATACAATTGTACTTCCTAAACCTTCTTCTGTAGCTTGTAGGGATATATGCTCTGCTATTATTCCAGACTCCATTAGCATAAAACGATAACCTCTACTACCATATTTACCTACGTTTCTCCGAAAAATAGTACTGAGTATAAAGACTAAAGATGCATTTTTTGAGGTATCAGGGTGAACCCAAACTTTCGGAAACATAGAAAGTTGCTCATTTCCTAGAAACTCAAGCACATCATTTTTACTGTTGTAATGGTATAAACCAGGCTTGATTTCTTCTACTTTTAAACAAACTAAGTACAATTCAATAGGATATAGCGCTCCTGCTGATGGAACAACTCTTGATTTAAAATCTTTTTTTTGAGAAGTATTATTTTTTCCAAAAGCTGAGTAAATTAATTTTGCAAGTAATAATTGAGAAATAGTCTTGCCAACGAAATCATTTATTGAGCGTCTATGCATCAGAATTTGTTGAAAAGACGTGATGGAATCAAGAGAATTATTTAAAACAATACTTGGAGAATCAGGATATTCTTTATACTCTCTGTTATATTTACATTCTTGAAACTGTTTTCTATTAGCAGAGAAATTCGGAAATGCTTTAGAATTGCAATGGAATAAATGGACTAGTTCAAGATCATCATTAACAATTTGTCTCGGAAGATAGTGCATAGAATTTACTTTATAATTTATGAAAATTTCATTAATGATGTAATTATCCGGTCACGGTAAAGGCGGAAAACTGGTCTTGCATGCAGTTTTTGAAACTTCCTTGATTTTTTATCAAGGAAGCTCCCTCATATTCAGTTTTAACTAGGTAAAACAAGATTGAATTGCTATGCCCACAAATGAGGTTCTAAATTTAACTGCTTTGGAACTTTGTATCCTAAAGTGATAGGTAAAGTATATATTCGTTGTCCACCTAAAAACCAGTATCCATTTTGCGAGAGAGGTTGCATTCCTGGAATTATCGTCTTGTAAACCCAGAAACCTAATTTTTCAAATGCTTCCAAGCCAATATTTAGGGTAATCGCCTCTAATCCTCGACTCTCAAGGCTACTTAGTAAATTCTGTAAATTTTTGCTATCGCTACTTGTATCTAAATTAGGTAAAGATGCGAGAGAAACACTATTTTTCGTTTCCAAAAGAAACTTTACTTTTTCCAACGATTCTGGTGTTGCATAATGTACTCCTGATAAATTTTTTAACTCTTCTTCACTCATAGTGCGACTGTACTCATTTAAGCGTTGTCGAACAAATGCACACTCTTGGATTGCTTTAGTTACTGCTTCTTCTGGATTCAAACTAGCACTTATTCCAGCAGTAAGTGCATGGTCATCTCCATTAGCGTAAATCACTAGGGCTAAGGCTACATAAGCGTCTAAATCTGTAGGCAGTAAATAAACTTGTAGATCTCCGCTGTATTTCTCAAATCTTTTTAAAGAAGCTTGCAACTCAGAGTCTTTCCCATCCTCTAAGCCAACAATCCTCGGAGCTTCCATGTAATTCAACCAAGTTAGCATGAAAGCATCCCGTTCAATTACTTCTAAAATACCTTTAACTGCTGCTTTTTCTGGCGATCTAGAACAAGCCGTTCCAGTGGAGATAGGGTAATTAATAAGCTCACCAGGAGTATTAAATCTGTAAGAAACATAAACAAAACAAGCTGGAATAAGCTTTTCCTTTCTGGTTTGAAGAGACAATCCTTTCACCCAATCTATAGGTTGGTCAGGCGATAAAGTAGTTAATGGTATATATCCACCCGGATTATTAGACATCTCTTCTTCTGAAGGTGAGGCAAACTTGTCTAAATCAACAACATCTACAGCAGATTCTAATAAATTACCGTAAGAATCATTTAAAAAGTAACGCCTGTCAAAAGCATATAAGCAAAATCTTTCTATCGATTCACCAATAGTTTTTGCTATAGCCTCTGTTTTTTTTGTAGATGAACCATAGGCAGCAGATGTCAAAATCGAATCCCAAACCCCTAAATTATCTGCATCACTGTACAACCATCTCCTTGGATCGCAGAGTTCAGCCTGAAAGTGGAAAAATTCTGGTTCATCCGAGGTGCAAACAAGTTGACTTAATTTCTTTATGATGCCAGTCTTCTCGCTAACAAACCAAGGCAAAATATCTGTAGTCTTTATTGCTGCTTCACTCTCAGAATCCGGATTTAGATTTTGTTCTAAAACTCCTAGATACTTGGTAAAAGTAAAGGGTTTAATTTTCATGAAAGAACCTCACTGCTGCTGTATCTCTCCCGACTTTGCAAACTGAGCATTGGGGAATCTGTAATATACGATGCTCTTCTATTGATAGATCGTCTAAAAAGTTGAAAGTAATTAATTTACCTAATGTTTGAGTTTCAGAATAGTTCGTGATTAATTTCGTTAGCTCTAATGAAGCCATAGCAGCCAAACAATATATAATAGGCAAAGCTGACATGGTACGAGGTTTATTGTTAAATCGTTGGCTTGAAAGGAATTTGTTGTCAAACAAACTTTCATTATTTTATTGTTTTTTACGATTAGCTAATCGTAATTTGTTATGCTTAGTCTAATAATTTTAAATATTAAAATATACCTGAAGACCTTAAAGGGTGACAATAAGCTACAGAGGTTGTTGAATAAGGGATAGAGCGTGCAAGCCGCGCTGAAAAAAGAGACGTTTATGAGGCTTGAGAGCCATTAAGCGAAAAGCTAAATCAGCCCATAATTCCATCAGGGCAAACGCTACTAAAGTATAAGAATCCTTTAGTAGCAGGGGTTTCGGCGGTTTTTGATTTAGCCTATTTTTTCGTCAATATCCTTATACAGCAGGGGTTTCAGAAATCCCGTGCGTTCGCCCTGATAATTCCATTAATTACTTTAGAGTTCAACAAGAGTGCAAAGTTTTATCATTTGCTATTTTGTCGCACTCGGATCATAGTAAAGGTGTCGATTAAGTTCAATTAACATTCAAAGTCAGGAGTGCTATGTCACAAGAAAAGTTTTTTGATGAAGCTCTAGAGGCGCTATATAAAGCCGCGAAGGCATCTGCCAATTTTATCGAGGCGGCATTAACCTCAAAAGATAGTAATTTTGACTCAGCTTATAAAGAGCGTTTAAAAGTGGCGCTTTCGGTATTGAAAATTACATGGTCTAATGAAGACGAAGATGAAGAATACGAAGATGACGAAGACGACAAATTACCCCACACACTAAGTAACAATTAGAGGACTTATACCAATTTTGTATAAAGATGCATATAGTATCCTCTTATCAGAACTATCCACTATAAACATCTTTCTTAACAGAGAGATTGACACGGTGCTTCACCCATTGCTAATCTAACAGATCGTACTGATCTACAGCACCGCAATCTGCCTTGCCACCAGCTGCTTTGCCTCGTTCACCGACCCGTGTCGTAGTTCGTGGATGGCTTGATGCAATTCTGTGTGGGCGTTAGTTGCGCCATTGGTTTAAAAGAGCGATCGCGCGCGTTTAACTAGGTATCTTTTCTAGAAAACT
>JAYGHB010000018.1:0-68732 GCA_034931985.1 Halotia wernerae UHCC 0503 | reverse complement strand
TTAAGCATTATTGCTTATTGACAAATGGTTAATAACCTTAACCTGTGACCGATGCTGTGGCATGAATCAAAACCAACTTTATCAGTTCCAAATCATCGAGAATTAGCACCTGGATTACTAAGAAGTCTAATTCGACAAGCTGGAATTACAGTTGATGAGTTCCTCGAATAACTTGCAAAAAAAAATTGCTAAACGTAAATATGACATTTACAAGTGTCTAAATTTTAGGTTGAGACTTTTTTCATACAGCGCGTGTTTTTACCGCCTTCATTGCAATTCTCAAAGATAATTTTTTTATCGATAATCTCCTGTTTTATATTTAAGGTCTTTTGTTTAACTTGTTCTGGAACCATTGAACCAAATTTTCCTAAAGATAATATATCTGGTCTTTCTAATCCTATGGTATATATTTGAGCTTTGATTTGTTTTTGTTTTGCCAATTCTGCCAGATATACTATTGCTAAATCAAGTCGTTTCACAGCACTACTTAAAACTGCTTTTGGGGCAACATCTAATTGATCTTTGGTATTACCAAAAGCATAAACTCCCTTTTCACTAGCAGTTTTTAGTACTGCTGGTGAAGCATTATCTAACCATTGATAAATCACATCTACACCAGATGAAATCAATACAAGTGTTGCCTCTTTAGCTTTGGCAACCTCATTCCAATCACCTGTGAAGATAGAGGTAATTTGAATATTTGGTTTAATAGATTTTGCCCCTAATTCAAATCCCCGTAATTCTTCTTGGGTAGCTGCAAATTCTTGTCCAGCAATATAAGCTAATTTGTTAGATTTAGTCATAGAAGCACCAATAATTCCACACAAATAGCTAACTTGTAGATGATCTATTCGTAAAGCGGCGATGTTTTCACCTTTAACAGAACCGTTAACAGCAACAAAAAACGTATTGGGAAACTTTGCAGCTACTTGTTCTACCGCTGCATCAAATTGCCCGCCGTGGGCAAAAACCACGTTGTAACCTTTACGGGCAAAATCTGTTAATGCTTCTGTTTGATCTGCTTGTGCTACTTGTTCTACATAAGCTACTTCTGCACACAGCTTTTGTCTTACCTGATTTATCCCTTCGTAACCAGATTGATTCCAAGCTTGATCTGTACTGCTTCCAGGAAGGGCGATCGCTACTTTAAACCATTGACTACTATTTTCTGTTTTTGGTGTCGTAGCTTGGTTGTTATTGCAAGCTTCCAGTAAGAAGCCGACACCAAAAACTGCTGAACCGTACAATACAAATTTACGCCGATTAAAATTTACCATCATACATTAGTCTGAAGATGGATAGTCATTTTAGTTACTAACTTACTTTAAAGTCGTAATTAGTATTTTGGCAAAACTTAGCCAGTTTTTACCCCTATTGATTGAAGACAGACTAATATTAGGCAATAAATACTGAATTAGTAGGGACAAATTCAGCAAAATCCATGAATAAGTATAAGGAATCCCCAGTAGATTTATTCTCGGCTGCTGGACGCTGTACCAAGTAGCTCAAGATAATAGCAAATTCTCCGCGTACCTCCGCGCTTACCTTTGCGCCACTTTGCGTTTAAACTTCCTCAACTACGCAGTACGAAAACGCGCCAACTCTTCACCCGTCTTAGCATCATGAGCGTGAACAGTACACACCAAACAAGAATCAAACGATCGCGCCACATGACCAACCTCTACAGGGTCAGTAGAATCGTAAATGGGTGTCCCAACTAAAGCTTCTTCAATCGGGCCGCGGATACCTTCACCGTCACGGGGGCCGATATTCCAAGTACCTGGGGCAATCACTTGGTAATTCTTAATCTTACCGCCTTCTACTTCTACCCAGTGACACAAGGAACCCCGCGCAGCTTCAGTTGCACCCCAACCTTTACCGTCTTTTTCTTGGGGTTTGATATACCAAGGGTCATTTAATTTAAACTCACGCAAACAGTGTTCAGCTTGACGATATAACTTGACAAGTTCGTGAACTCGTGCAAGCTGACGGACATGAATGTTAGCGCCACCCATCTCCTTGAATACATCCAGAATAAACCCGTCGTAGTGTTGCCAAGATTCGCCATGTTTACCACCCGCTACCAACTGACGGGCTAAGGGGCCAGCTTCTAAGCGTCCGAAGTCTTTGTGCAGGACGGCACTTGCCCAAGAGTAGGCGTTGTCAAAGTCTTTGGTATTATTTGCAGTCGGTTTTGTGGTGCGATCGCTGGGGTGAATATCTGCTGTCCCTTCATCGTACCAGGAGCGAGTTGTATTTTCGCGGGTAAAGGACTGATCCATCAAAGTGTGAGTATCGCTGAAGCTGTCATACACACCACTTTTCATAATCATGGCAGCATTTCGCCCTTCAATGGTAGGCTTTTGGTATTTGTCCTCATGGGCTAAATATCCCCAGGTGACATATTTACCAACACCAGCGCCATATCTATCTAAACCGATATCTAAACCCATGCGCCAATAAAAACCCAAGTCTGATTCGCGGTGATTGCGGTCTTCATCCAGCCAATCCATGAAGTCATCATAAGTCTGGATTTCTTCGTAACGTTCTAAAGAACAACCCAACCATATAGGTTCTAACCAGTTAGTACGGAAGTATTCTAAAATTGCCCAAGCGCGGGTGATGTCTGTGAGGGTGGGGGCGCACATCACACCACCGGGAACCATGTAACTAGAATGAGGCCATTGTCCGCCTAACAGTGCATAAATTTCTACGGGTTTGGCGGAAATGGTTATACCAATTTCGTAAGATTTGCCTGTGAAGGCGGCAAAGCGTCGGCAAGCTTCTTCATAATAGCGACTATTACGGTATTTTTTATTAGTTAAATCAATGGCAAATAAACCATAAAAATAGCGGGGGATACTTTGAATGGTTTCGACAATTTGACCTAAGTTTCTAGCCAAAATGGCGTTACGTGGAACTTCTGTTTCCCAAGCTGTATCTAATGCCCAAGATGCACAAGTCAAGTGAGAACCGCCGCAAATGCCGCAAATGCGAGGCGTGACAATTAATCCGGCTTGGGGGTCTTTACCGCGCAGGATAACTTCAAATCCTCGGAAGAGTTCGGCGTGTGTCCAGGCGTTAACTACCCGTCCATTTTCAATGTCTACTCGGACATCTAAATCGCCTTCGACTCTACCGACTGGCGATATATCTAATGATTGAATTGTCATAGTTTTTAGTTGTTAGTAACACACTTAAAATCTGAGGTGGGGCGTTATGCTACGCAATATTGTCTACAAGCTTTAATTGGTTAGAACTTACGCATTCGTGACGAAAAACTAAGCCAAAGGCTTTACGCTGCGCTCGTAATGACGTAAAGTTGTAATCCGTGCGTAAGTCCTGTTGGTAAGGGGAATGAGTGAGATGAGAGGGGATAAATCAATGCCCCATGCCCTATGCCCTAAACTTAAACTGTAAAGAAGTCTTCTTCAGCCCAAGGTGGTGCTGCATCTTTGGCGACCATTGTAAGTAAGGCGTAATCTTTTTTATTGACTCCTGGCGGTAGTTCTTTGGGAACTCCCATGACTGTTTGGGTTTTAAATATGGTTCCGGGTTTGAGGTCAAAGAAGGGAAATTCTGGTTCTGTGCAACCCAAACAAGGCATCCCCGCGCGGGTTTTGGAGGAAACACGGTTCCACAAAATGCGGTTACAGGAAGAATGAGTCATGGGGCCGCGACAACCCAAGTCATAAAATAGGCAGCCTTTACGCTGACCAAATTCGGCTGTTGAGGCTTTGTAGGCAAAGTGGACGTTGCGGGTGCAGCCTGTTTGGGTGTAGGTGTTGAAGAAGGTTTGGGGACGATTGAGTTCGTCTAGGGCAATGTCTGCTATACGTCCAGTGGCGATCGCCACCAATATCTGCGTAATCCAATCAGGATGGGCGGGACATCCAGGAATATTGATTACGGGTAATCCGGCTTGAGAGAGGAAGTCTTTTCCTAAAAAACCGCCTTCTTGACGCTTAAGAAATTGCAAACCTTCCGATTCGCTAGGGTTGGGTGACATGGCCGGGATTCCTCCCCAAGTGGCGCAGTCTCCTACGGCGACGATAAATTTTGCAACTTGGGCAAGATCAATTAACCAATCTTTCATGGGGCGATCGGCAAAACGGTTCCATTCACCTGTACCGTTAGGGGCATTAACAACGCTGCCTTCAAATACCAAGATATCTAGAGGAATTTTGCCAGAAATACAATCCCGCAGCAGGGTTTGCAAGTTGTCGCCCAGTTCCAATCCTAATGAAGGATGCCAAAGCATCTTAATACCAAAGTCGGCAATCAAATCACAAACTGTCGGTTCTTCGGCGTTGAGAAATGACATGGTGTTGCCCGAACAAGCACCACCTTGTAGCCATAGTACGTTAGTCATCAGCTACACGTTTTTCTATTGTTTACCATGCATGATGTAGGTGATAATGCTTGTTGAGTCTCACCTAATTTTTTCATATTTATTTACCAGCATAAGATATTTTTTGTTTAATTATCTTTCATTAAGCAAAAATTAATTGTTAACAATAATTTAAATCATATTAAGACTCGTTTAAAGGGTTATGTCTGTTATATGTGTAACACATTATAAAAATCAAACAGTAGTAAAAATAAAATTGTTTTCTGTTTTTACTATTAACTTTGGACAACCTCGACCTGTTTAATTTCCACCTCTTAAAACTCTGGAGTTATTAATAACAATTTTAAAATTTATAGTTGACAAGTATAAAATTATACTTTACACTATATGTATGAGAAAGGCGATCGCCCCCGGACAGGAGTTTGCGATCGCCTTCTCTAAACCCCCACAATAGGAGTCAAATATAATGATGACACAAGTAAAAAAGTTCGCCAAATCAAATTTAGAGCAGTATTTGCGCGGCGAATACTTAAATACACCCATCCTGAATCAATCTCCTGAAAACCCATCGCCCAAGAGAGAGCCGATTAAACATCTACTGATTGGTTCTCCCAAAGTTGTTACCAGTACAATTCACTTCTTGCAGGTGATTGGCTATGCGAACGTTAAAGACTGGAGTCCACTACTACCAACCAGTGATCCAGATGAGGTGTTCAGTATTTTAAGCCGTCACATTTTAATCCCGTAACTGAGTCAAATACAGCAAAATATTGGGGCGCAGAGTCTTGCGCCCCGTCAAATATATATCAATTGTTTTGGGATTTCGGTTGTGCAGCTTGTCTAACAAGTTGTTCGTCCAAGCCTAACGCTTGAGCTATCTGCTCAATACTTAAACCCAACGCTAATAACTGGGGTATCGTTTCTAACTTACCTTCTTGTCTACCTTCTTGTCTGCCTTCTTGTTTACCTTCTTGTCTACCTTCTTGTTTACCTTCTTGTTTACCTTCTGCAAAAACATCTTGGTAAAATTTAGATTGCCTTAACTCGTTTGCTCCAAACATTTTTCCGATTTCCTCCTGGCTCAATCGCGGCAACTTGTAAATTAATATCGTCTCTATTAATTGTATAATTTCCCTCTGTTGAGCGACATCTGCAATTTGCTGTCGGGCATTGTTAGCTATTTCTAGAGCTTTTGTTGTCGCAGTTGATTCCGGTTCAACAATCAGTTTAACTGTCTGTATGCCAACTGATGATGTCTCAATTGAGCTTAATTCATCTAGATAGACGCGAGTCACTCGTTGGGAGTTGAGTAATTCTGTATATCTTTCGGTGTCTTTTGTCTCAACGCTGCGGTTTGGGAAGATGACAACACCACGCCAAGTGTTAGTTAATTCGGTTTTGTCGAGATAGTTAAAGATTTCGGTGAACAAACGTGAGTAGAAATTTTTGTCTGGTTGAAATTGGACTTCGGCAAAATAGATGGGTAGCTGTGGCGTATTGGGGAGGAAGACACCATCGATTCTAAACGCCAGTTGTTTGACTTCTACTGAGGAAAATTGATAAGCACTAGCTAGGTGCGGTGGTTGGTTAATCAGTTCAAAGAAAGTGCTGGGGATACTTTGAAAGATCCGATAAAAGATACTGTCTGTTTTCAAAAGAGCTAGTTTTACAGTTGATGAACATATTTTACACTTCGGGGTTCATCTGCGATCGCTCACTCAAATTTGGCATAAAGCACAAGTATAGTGATTTTTATGGCTGTCTCAGTCCTTGTAGTTGTTCCAACTGTTGGGTTTGTTCTTGAAGTCGAATTGCAAGGCGATCGCACACCAAATCACATAGCTCAAAAATTACTGGGTCGGTAATTTCATAGAAAACACTGATTCCCTGAGGCTGACGTGTTACTATCGCTGCTTGCGTTAATACCTTCAAATGCTTAGAAACGTTAGCTTGCCCTAATCCCGTCTCTTGTATAATCTGCGTCACGTTTTTTGCTCCTGACTTCAGACAGCACAGAACTTGCAGGCGGCTGACTTCCGACAGAATTTTGAAGTATTCAGCAACAGGTGTAAGAGTTTGGGCAGAGGGATTTAGCATATTAATTCTTTATATATGTATATATCATATCATTATATAGTAATATGATAGTATGAATTGAAAATCTAATTAAAACAACATCAATGGAAAACGTCAAGAAGATTTCGGATGAATTAACCGTTACTGGACAGGTGACACCACAAGAGTTGCAGCAAGTAGGGTACGAGGGGTTTAAATCAGTATTAAATCTCCGTTCACCCGATGAAGAGGGCTTTATGAACTCCGAGCAACAACAAGCCGAAACAGCGGGATTGCATTATCTGAATATCCCAGTTAAGCCCAACACAATCAGCGACGAACTAGTTACAGAGGTACTCCAGCAAATTGATCAGTTACCTAAACCTATCTTAATTCACTGCGCTAGTGGAATGCGTGCCGGTGCGATCGCGTTTATGCACTTGGCGACACGGCAAGGAATGACACCAGAACAAGTATTTGCAAAAGCATCGGCAGCGGGTTTTGACTGTAGTGCCAATCCTCAATTAAAGCAGTTTTTAGAACACTACATTTCAGTAAAATCAATAACAAATGAAGGTTAAATTATGCAATTTCGGCAACTATTTGATCAAGAATCAAGTACCTATACATATCTGCTTGCTGATCAAAATATCAAACAAGCCATTCTAATTGACTCTGTGGTTGAGCAAGTAGAACGCGACCTAAAATTACTGCAAGAATTAGGGTTATCTCTGCGTTATTGCTTAGAGACTCACGTTCATGCTGACCACATCACGGGTACAGCCAAATTGCGGGTGTTAACAGGTTGCTTGGGTGTTGTCCCAGAAAAGGCAGAGGTGGGTTGTGCAGACCGCTTAATTAAAGATGGCGAAACCTTGCAATTGGGAAGTATTACGGTTGAAACTATAGCTACTCCCGGACATACAGACAGCCACATGACTTACAGAGTTAATGACAAAATATTTACCGGGGATGCGTTGTTTATTCGTGGTTGTGGACGTACAGATTTTCAAAGTGGTGATGCAGGAACTTTGTATGACTCAGTAACACAACGGTTGTTTACATTACCAGATGAAACCCTTGTGTATCCGGCTCACGATTATCGTGGTCATACTGTATCAACAATTGGCGAAGAAAAACAGTGGAATCCGCGTTTTGTTGGACGTAGCCGAGAAGAATTTATTGAATTTATGGGAAATCTGAATTTACCAGACCCTAAAAAAATCATGGAAGCTGTTCCCGCAAATGAACGCTGTGGTAGTGTAGATACGGTTGCGCAGACTTAAAGCTTGAGGTACATCAAGATAACAAAGTAATCGATTTAATTGAAAGAATATAATTTTTTTAGCACGCAGTTAGTTAACAATAGCTAACTGTATTTTTCTAATTTGACGGCAATTTTTACGCTTGTTTGCTGAAATAATTAGTAATAGGTAGAAATGATGACTTTCTTAATTGGAATTATTCTAGCTGTCTGTATTGGTATCAGCTTGGGATTGATTGGTGGTGGTGGTTCGGTATTAGCAGTACCAGTATTAGTTTATGTAATGGGTATACCACCAAAACCAGCCATTGCGATGACTTTATTTATCGTGGGATTTGTGAGCATTATCGGTGCTATTCCCCATTGGAAAAAAGGAAATGTGAATTTTAAAACTGCTTTTATATTTGGCTCTGCTACAATGTTAGGGGCTTTTGCAGGAGCGAAAGTTGCCACACTTCCCTTCATAACTGGTACGTTTCAGATGATTTTCTTTGCTGTAGTCGTGTTGTTTGCAGCAATATTCATGATTAAAAAGAGTTATCAACCAGTTAAAAAAGTAGCTCCTAACGATTTTGATATCAGTTTATATCCCAAGCCAATTTGTAAATACTGTTGGTTATGGATGATTTCTGAAGGATTAGGCGTGGGATTATTAACTGGATTAGTTGGAGTTGGTGGGGGATTTGCGATTGTTCCAGCTTTAGTTTTGTTAACGTGAGTTCGACGGTGAACGAAAGCCAGAAAGCTTGCGCCTAGAGTCGTTGAAGGAATGGGATAAAAACAATAACGAAGATTTGCAGAAGGAATACTGCCCTCAGCATCGCTGCCTTTGTTGATCAATGATAAAAAGGATAAATGAATAGTAAATAGGACTTACGCAAAAGTCACGGAATTACGTCATTACGAGCGAAGCGACGTAATCGCCTAAAATTCTGGGATTGCTTCCCTACACTACGTTCCGGTCGCAATGACAAATTTTGCTTGCGTAAGTCCTGGTAAAAATAAATCCAGTAACTTTTATGAGTCAAACACAATCGGAACTAAAGCTACTGACCTTCGATGAATTTATCGAATGGTATCCAGAAAACTCAGAAGTACGTTACGAATTACATGATGGGGTGATTGTGGAGATGCCAAAGCCTAAAGGCGAGCATTCTGATTTGGCTGGTTTTTTGATTGAAGAATTACTCATCACAATTAGAGAGATGGGTAAGCGTGGTATCTGGACTATACCGAAAGAATCCATTATTAAACCATACCGAGACAAATCAGGGTACGAACCGGATATTATTGTTTTAAATCAAGAAACTATCCATACTGAAACGCGCTGGAAGAAAGAATCAGTTATCCATAATGCTAGTTCGGTCAAACTAATAGTTGAAGTAGTGTCAACCAACTGGCAGGATGATTACTACGATAAGCTTCGTGACTATGAAGCTATGGGTATACCTGAATATTGGATTGTCGATTATGCAGCGTTGGGTGGACGTGTATTTATTGGTAGTCCCAAAGTTCCTACTATTTTTGTCTGTGAACTTATTGATGGTGAATATCAAATGACACCCTTTAGAGAAACAAACCTGATAGTGTCTCCTACTTTTTTGCAGTTGAATCTAACCGCACAACAAATTTTTGACTCGGTGATTTAAACTAGCATTCGTTTTATTTCTTGAAATTATCTTAGTTGACTATTCATCCCACAATTTTTGAGTATAGCCTAATTTTTCGGCTGTTTCCTGCCGTTTTTTAGTGCCGTCGAACTCACGTTTTCTTAGTGCCATTCGCTAATGTAGCAAAGACTGATTCAATTAGTTACCCCTTCCAGAGGAAGGTAGTGGAGCAGGTGAGGCAGCAGAAGTAGGTGTTTCTTCGACTAACTCTTGGAGCGATTTTGCGAGTACTGCGATCGCACGTTGGCGTTGATTTAGATCCGCTTGAATCGTGTCTAGTCTTGCTCTAATCTCTGTGATTCCTTGCTGGCTCTCAGCGGCACGGCTATTTAGAGAATTGAATTGGTTTTCCAATTTGAGTAGGCGTTCAGAGGTGTTCTCCGTTTGTCGTTGCTGCGATCGCATTCCTAACTGGATTTGCACATCTCGTAAACTCAGCATCAACCAAACCCCAAGACTGCCTAACAAGATTAAAATAATTGCCAAGCTACCTTTCAAAACCATCACCTGTCGGCGTAACCGTCTTAGTTGCTGCTGGTTCTCCTCCTCGGCAGTATTTGCACTCAACTTAAACTCTACCAACGCCTGAGCTAGCTCATTCAGATTCTGGTTATTTAATGCTTGTGTTTCCGGTTGAATGATCACCAAGTCGCTAGCAGTATCAGTAAACATCATTTCACTCGACATTTTAATTTAACTTTTTGCTATGAATATAGTAAAGGATGGGATTGCTATTTTTGTAACACTTGAGCAATTGGAAAAATCTGACAAGTCTTGCGATTGCCGATGAGGCGCGGGTTGCCATTGGTAGTAAATAAAAACGCTTAACGCTGCAAATGTCCCCAGACTGAGCAAAGAAAGAAGCAATCCTAACCCAATCCACCATCGCATTTGTTGAATTTGTAGTTGCAGCGATCGCACCTCTTGCCGAGTTTGATCGATACTACGCAGCGATCGCAACGCTGCCTTCCATCACAGTAACCACATTTCGTCGCGTTTGAGCATAGTCCTCTTTGATAAATTCAGCCGCCTTAGCCATCTTTTCACTTAACCCTACTGAAAATTGCTCTGCATTCTGCACCTGCTCTGCCTGTGCAATTAACCGTTTGGCTCCCAAGCTAATAACAGCCTGTGGTAGGAGTATGTAGGTTCCATCAGTAATTCCTTGCCAGCCATTCGACCTAAACAAGTAAGCAACCACTGCTCCCGTTTGAGGATCTAAACAGTAATCAGTGATGTTTCCGGCTTTATTACCTGCATCTGTCCATAATTCATGCCCTACTACTAGCTCTGTTGAATCAGGTTTAACAGTGAGCGATTCTGTCGGCAGAGATAGCAAAATACTATCTTTGCCAATTGCCTCAATTCGCTGCCATCCAAAGAACTGAACATTGCGCCCCAGAAACCCTGACTTACAGGCAATAGCAGCAACTCGATGATTAGTTATATCGAGCCAAAAACGACTTACTCGTCCGATCCTAACTACAGGACTTTTGTTTTGTTCCAAAACCGCCAAAAGTTTCAATCATCTTACTTACTTGAAGAACATCCCATACCCCAACAAAAATCTGTTCATAGTAGAAAAATTAGATATTGAGACGACCGTTAAAGTTTCAACAGTTAGACTGCCGCCCCAGCTAGTAGCCGGAGCTAAAATCTTCTGAAGTTAAGTTTAGTCTCTAACAAAGCAGGGAATTTTAAGTTAGTTTTTGATGACAATGATGCAGAAATTACTAAGAATATATTTCAATAATTCAACATATAGCATGGAAATTTGTTCAATACTGATACAAAAATAGCTGATCAAAATTTTAGGTATTTAAAGCTGACATTAATATTGGCAATTTCCCCCTAGAAATTTATAAATAGATTGTTTTATAGTAAAAAAATTGATTCACTCAATTCAAGGGGACTAGGAATTAGGATCTGGGAAATTACCCAATCCCTAACTCGACTCAAAGCCTGCGTAAATCGATTTAGCCCATGATTAGACGCGATCGCGTGTCTTAATCTTTCGTGGGCATTGACAGATTCAATTCCCCAATTGGCTAGAGTACGGTAGTTATGACCCCCAGCATTACAGATTCAGCAGTGAAGGCAGCGATCGCCGCCATTGCCTCAGAGTCAGCTACGGCAGCCGAAAAAATCCAGATGCTGATCGAGATGGCACAAGGATTTCAAAAAAAGCCCAAAACTGCCCAAGACTTGCGAAATGCAGTTTCCCTTTATTATCGGGCTTACGAATTATGTGGTGAGGAGTATCCCCTGTTGAAAGCCAGATCTCAGGTGGGTATGGCAGGAACGTTACAGACAATACCGGATGCGGGGACTCAACTACTAATGCAAGCGAAAGTAGGTTACGAAGAAGCATTGCCGATTTTACAAGAATTGGCTTCACCCGAAGAAGTGGCAGAAGCGCAGATGAACTTTGGGCTGGCGTTGCAGTCGTTAGCACCCTTCAATTTGGCACGGATAACTGACAGCATTCAAGCTTATCATGAGGCTTTGCGGGTGTTTACCTGGGAGAGTTACCCGCAAGAATACGCGATTTTGTATAACAATATTGCGATCGCTTACCTTTCTATGCCGATGGCATCAGAACGGGAATACTTGCGTCAGGGGTTAGCTGTACAGTCCTTTGAGGTGGCACTGAAGCATATTAACTTGATTGATCATCCCAGAGAATATGCGATGTTGCAAAACAATTTGGGTAACGCTTTGCAATATTTAGTAAGTTACCATCCTGTAGAGAATAACTTGCGGGCGATCGCAGCTTATGATGAAGCACTAAAAGTGCGTAACTCTAAAGACACACCCTTAGAATATGCTAACACAATTTCTAATAAAGCTAACGCTTTATTCAACTTACCCGATGATTTAGAAAAACCAGAAATTGGAAATCCTAAAAATCTTCTAAAAGCGCATAATTACTATCAACAAGCTTGGGAAATCTTTACTCAACACCAACAGATGGAACAAGCAGAAGTAATATCCCAGGCAATACAAGATGTAGAAGTGGAAATGGGGATTGGAGGGTAGGAAAATAAATATTTTTTAATTCCTAATCCTCATTTATCAAAAAGGAAAAAAAACAACATGAAGGATATTTTGACCAGTCCTGCTGTAAGTGATTTTCTCACAAACATGATGGCTGGCGACTTGAACTTAGTCACAGGGTTATTGTGGTTAGTTTTAGCAACAGTTTTATCTATGATTGGCGGTGCAATTGGCGGCATGATATTAGCTGGTAAAGACATAGGTTATGCTTTTTCAGCAATGTTGGGTGCATTATTTGCTCCCGCTGGTGCAATTCCAGCCATACTTTTAGGATTAGCTGTACTAACTTTATTACAAAACTATTAGGAGAAATTATGTTAGAAATAGGATGGTTTTCCGCTAAGTTATTTTTTAAAGGAAAGCTACTGCGCGACCCCATGTCTTTTGTCCAGCAAACTGCTATTGGTATTATTGTAGGTTTAATTTTACTCGTGTCACTAGCACAAGCGGAAATTCCTTTCTATTTACCAATAATATTATCCAGTTTGGTAACAGGCATGATTATGCCATTTCTCCTTAAAGATTTCAAAATGAAGTAATTCGTTAGTTGTTTATTATTCACTATTGGCCATTGACTAATGACTAACCTGGAAGAATTAATTCAAGAAATCAACCGTTTTGAGGCAATTATATCTGATTGGGATGAAAGCCAGCGATGTGTAGTAGTAGGGCTAAAAAGAGCAATTGAAGCCTTGCATAAAGAAGCATTGCTTCGTTTGATTAAAAACCTAAAACAAGAATCAATGCCAGCTTTGCGTCATGCTGTTGAGGATGAAGTAATATATGCCGTATTGCTTTATCATGAATTAGTTAAACCACCAAAACCACATCTTACAGAACGTATTCAGACTGCCCTTGAAGAAGTTCGTCCAGGCTTACAAAGCCATAATGGAGATGTAGAATTAGTCGCAATTAAACTACCAGATACAGTAGAAGTTAAATTGATCGGAACTTGCAGCAGTTGTCCAGCTTCTACTTTAACTTTAACTCAAGGAGTGGAACAAGCAATAAAAAAACATTGCCCCGAAATTACTAGAGTAGTTGCTGTTAACAACAACCCCCATATTAACAATGCTAATTCTGGTTTAATCAGCCCATTTTCTCCAACAGTAACTTCGACTTGGTTTAAGGTAGCGACTTTTAATCAAGTTCCTGAATCTAGTGTATTGGCAGTAAAAGTTGCTGGTAAATCACTACTGTTACATCGTCAAGGTGTAAATATTACCTGTTACCGTAATGCTTGCGCTCACCTAGGATCTCCTTTAGAAAAAGGTAAAGTTGAAAATGGTATTATCACTTGTCCTGCCCACGGATTTCAGTACAATTTAGAGACAGGTGAATGCTTAACTGCCCTTGATGTTTCGCTTCAGCCATATCAGGTACAAATTAAGGGCGATAAAGTTTTTGTACAAATGTAAAACTGCTGTTGAGCGTTTAAATCTTATTCAGATATCTCAGATTTGCAAACTTCTTAGCACAAGATTGCGGAAAACGACAATCATAGTTTGTAGACAAGAGCATTCTGTTTTATAGATAAAAAAACTAAGGGTGTTATTCATGAGCGACAATACTCAACAGGGCGGTTTCTGGACTACAGTGCCTGGTATTCTCACAGGAATTGCAGGTGTACTAGGTGGAATATTAGCAATTGTTCAAGTTTTTAAGCCTCAAACACCACCATCTCCTACATCTGGGCCGGCCGAGACTACTCAAGTTTCTTCTTCAGGACAAGAAAGAGTGATTGAGGTTGATGCCAGATATATCCAAGGTACTCCATTTAAAAATCCTGAAAATAAACCTGTAAGAATTAAGTTTGAAGCTAAGGGACAGTGGAGCATTATTCCTCAAAATGTCTCTGGAAATAACTTACCAAAAGGTTTAATTTCTCCTAATGGTTCTGGCGAATTTGCTGCTAATTCAAATAAGCTGTGTCCTGGGTTTGCATTAGGGGCATTAGTAGTAAGAACGAAACAAGGGGAATGTATTGCATCAGGTGCGAACGGTACTTTTGACTTAACAAGTGGACAAACTGTATATTTTGCAACTAATGATGTAAAGAGTCTTTATGATGATAATGATGGTTCAATTACAGTGAGTTTATCTACGGTAAACTAATTTATAGTTTTTACCTTCATAACCAGAAGAGTAAAACACGTAACTTTGCTTGCTTGCTTGTACAGAACATCCTTTTGAAACTTGAAACAAAAAAATTGATCGAGCTTTGAAAAGGATGTTAGTTTAAAACGAATTAAGATTAACTATGAACTGCTACTGTTGATACACATCTGTATAGGCCGATAAGGTTGGATAGTAATTATGGTTTACTTATAATTACTCCCCAACTAAAATTGCCACTAAAAAAAACAGTACATTACCAAAACTTGCTTCTATCACCTCAAGGTGCAGAGATAATTTTAGGCAATATTATTGAACCGCAAGAATTAGTTACGCCTATAACACCAAGTCCTACAACAATGTTTGGCCCTCGTGGTGCTTGTTTACTTTCTGAAACTGGGCCATTGTGGGTATCAGATACAGGACATCATCGGTTATTAGGATGGCGAAATTTACCCAATCAAGATAGTCAACCAGCTGATTGGGTAATTGGACAGCCAGACTTTTACCATGAGGGACAAAATGCCAAAGGCATACCAGGAAGAACAACTGTTAGTGTGCCAACGGGAATTTGTGCTTGTGGTGCAGGATTAGCATTAGCAGATGTTTGGAACCATCGCGTTTTAATTTGGCATAATTTACCAGCAGATAACAATGTTCCGGCAGATTTTGTATTAGGACAAGCGAATTTTATTGATAATGAACCAAATAGAGGAACTCAACAAGTATCTGCTAACACAATGCATTGGCCTTATGGTATTTTCTATCATCAAGGACGGCTATTCGTCACCGATACAGGTAATCGCCGGGTATTAATTTGGCAGCAATTACCTACAGAAAATGGTCAGCCTGCTGATTTAGTCTTAGGACAACCAGATATGATATCTCGCAATGAAAATGGCGGTGGTTCTCCCACAGCAGCGAGTATGCGTTGGTGTCACGATATCGCCTTTTGGGGAGATAATTTGGTTGTTGCTGACGCAGGTAACAACCGCGTGATGATTTGGCAAGGAATGCCTACGGAAAATAATACCCCGTGTGCGGTAGTATTAGGACAAAAAAGCTTTGATTGTGTGGAGATGAATCAAGGAGTTTATTTTCCTAATGCTAGTAGTTTGAGTATGCCTTATGGTGTGGGAGTGGCTGATGATTGGTTAGTAGTTGCAGATACAGCTAACTCTCGGTTGTTAGGATGGAAGAAGCTGGAATCAATTTTATCACTGCAAGGTGCAGTCGCGGATACGTTAGTAGGACAAATAAATTTTCAAAGCAAAGGTGAAAATCGCAATTTCGGATTGCCAACCAGAGAAAGTTTAAATTGGTGCTATGGAGTCAAGATTTGTGGACAAACTGCGGTAATCGCTGATTCTGGTAATAACCGAATATTGCTGTGGCGCTTGAATTAAGGGTGTTCCTAAATCAAGGGATAAAATTTGTGTTGAAATCTAAAACTCCTTCTTCTCTCTGCGTCTCTGCGCCTCTGCGTGAGATAAATCATTCAAGACTCAGAGAAAACAAAAAAAGTAAATTCGATGTACAATAGCCTATGACGGTTGAAGAAATTCGAGTTCGCGGTACTGTGCAAGGGGTAGGATTTCGCCCAACTGTATATCGTCTGGCGAAAGCCTGCAATTTGCGTGGAGATGTTTTTAATGATGGACAAGGTGTGTTAATTCGGGTATCTGGTAGCGAAGCCGCTTTAACAGAATTTGTCACCAGATTACACCAAGAATGTCCGCCGTTGGCAAAAATAAATGAACTGATACGCACTCCCTATATAGGTAAATTTAATTTTGATGATTTTGTAATTTCTAATAGTGTTACTAATGCAATCAAAACAGAAATTGTCCCTGACGCTGCGACTTGTCCCCAATGTCAACAAGAAATTTTCGACCCCTTTAGTCGTTTTTATCGTTACCCGTTTACTAACTGCACTCATTGCGGTCCCCGTCTGAGTATTATTCATGCAATTCCTTACGACAGATGTAATACCAGTATGTCTGCGTTTGCTATGTGTCCAGAATGTGAAAACTCATACCATAATGTTGAAAATCGTCGTTTTCATGCCCAACCTATAGCTTGTCATAAGTGCGGCCCTACAGCTTGGTTAGAACGTGCTGATGGTAAACCTGTAACAGCTTCTATGTTCTCGATGCTGGATGATGTGGATGCTGTTTGTACACTGTTGCAGAAAGGTGAGATTGTCGCAATTAAGGGTTTAGGTGGTATTCATTTGGCTTGTGATGCAACGCAAGAAACAGCAGTACAAAAACTGCGTCAGCGCAAAAGACGCTATCATAAACCCTTTGCTTTAATGGCGCGGGATATAGCGGTAATTGAGGAATATTGCATCCTCAGTATTAAGGAAAGAGAATTATTGGCAAGTTCCGCCGCGCCGATTGTTCTGTTACAAAAAAAGGAACTAGGGACTAAGGAATTTTCTATTGCTGTGTCGGTAGCGCCAGGGCAAGATACTCTTGGTTTCATGCTACCTTATACGCCTTTACATCATTTAATTCTCAGGCGGATGAATCGCCCAATTGTTTTAACTAGTGGCAATTTTGCTGATGAACCGCAATGTATTGATAATGATGATGCAAGGGAAAAATTAGGTCAAATAGCTGATTATTTGCTTCTCCACAATCGGGAAATTGTCAACAGAGTAGATGATTCAGTTGTGCGGGTTGTTAATGATAAAGTGCAAATAATTCGCCGTGCTAGAGGATACGCACCAGCACCGATTAAGTTACCACCGGGGTTTAAGAACGTTCCGCAGATTTTAGCAATGGGTAGTGAGTTAAAAAATACCTTTTGTCTATTGCGAGAAGGAGAAGTAATTCTTTCTCAACATTTGGGAGACTTAGAAAATGCTGCTGCTTTTAATGCCTACCAAGAGACATTAAATTTATACTTAAATTTATTTGAACATCAACTCCAAGCTATAGCCGTTGATAAACATCCTGAATATCTTTCAACTAAACTTGGTAAACAACTAGCAACTGCTAATCAAATTCAACTGTACCAAATTCAACATCACCACGCCCATATTGCCGCCTGCATGGCAGAGAATAATATTCCTTTAGATTCACCCCCAATTTTAGGCATTGCTTTAGATGGATTAGGTTACGGTGAAGATGACACATTTTGGGGTGGAGAATTTCTCTTAGCAGATTACCGTCAATTCCAGAGATTAGCAACATTTGAACCAGTAGCTATGATTGGCGGTGAACAAGCTATTTATCAACCTTGGCGTAATACTTATGCCCAATTAATATCGGCTAATTTGTGGGATGATTGCCAACAAAAATATTCAGAATTAGAAATCGTAAAATTTCTCAATAAAAAGTCACTAAACCTACTGAATCAGCTGATAAAAACAGGAATTAATTCTCCTCCAGCTTCCTCAGTAGGGCGGTTGTTCGATGCAGTAGCGGCGGCTATCGGTATTTATCCAGAAGAATGTAGCTATGAAGGACAAGCTGCGATCGCAATGGAAGCTTTAGCCAAGAGTCACACCTTAAATAATCATGAAGAAACGCTAATCTACCCTTTTAACTTCAGCTTTTCAGATAACATTTATTGTATAGACCCATGTCTAATGTGGCAAGCCTTACTTGATGACTTACAGCAACAAATTCCTCAACCAGTTATAGCTGCAAAATTTCACCAAAGTTTAGCTAATATCATTGTCGAAATGGTAAAGCGTCTTTGTCAAACAAACGTGATTCATCAAGTTGCCCTATCAGGAGGAGTATTTCAAAATTGTATTCTGTTAGAGCAAGTTACTAACGGTTTACAAAAATTAGGAATAAATGTACTCACTCACAGTTTAGTTCCTGCTAATGACGGCGGTTTATCGTTAGGTCAAGCCGTGATTACAGCGGCTAAATTGATATCTTAAATATTATATTAATTTTATTAAATTCTTCTCTCTGTGTCACGGACACTTTGCTCAACGGGGGGGAACCCCCGCACGCAAGTGTCCTCCTCTGTGCCTCTGCGGTTTGTTTATCTTCAAACAGGAAAATAAAAATGTGCTTAGGAATCCCTGGTCAAATTGTCAAAATAACTGACATAAACCATAAACTAGCTATTGTCAACATTGCTGGTGTCAAACGCCAAGTCAATATTGCTTGCATCGTTGACGAACAACATCCCCCCGAAGCTTGTATTGGTGATTGGGTATTAGTTCACGTTGGTTTTGCCATGAATCGTATTAACGAACAAGAAGCAGCAGAAACATTACAACTACTAGAAGAACTCGCCGCAGCACAAGCCGTAGTTAATAATTAAATAATCTATTTCTTCTTCTGTGTGTTCCCTGCGCCTCTGCGGTTAGTTCAAAAATTCTCTTACTATAAAAGCGAAATTAACTCACATATAAAACTCCTTACTCCTCACTTCCCATGAAATACGTAGACGAATTCCGCGAACCAGAAAAAGCTGAAGCCTTACGCCGCGAAATTGAAAAACTATGCCATCAGCTAAATAAACCGATCAAAATCATGGAAGTATGCGGCGGTCATACCCATTCCATATTTAAATACGGTATAGAAGAAATATTGCCCGACTCTCTAGAATTAATTCATGGGCCTGGTTGTCCAGTATGCGTTATGCCCAAGGGTAGATTAGACGATGCGATCGCTATCTCTCAAAATCCTAATGTCATTTTAGCCACATTTGGCGACACAATGCGGGTTCCTGGTTCCAACACCAGCTTACTGCAAGCCAGAGCTACAGGCGCAGATATCCGCATGGTGTATTCTCCCCTAGATAGCCTCCAAATTGCCAGAAACAATCCTGACAAAGAAATTGTTTTCTTCGCCCTCGGCTTTGAAACCACCGCCCCCAGCACATCCCTCACCATCCTGCAAGCAGCGACCGAAAAAATTCCTAACTTTAGTATGTTTTGTAACCACGTTCTCGTGATTCCTGCATTACAAGCATTACTAGATAATCCCGACTTGCAACTAGATGGATTTGTTGGCCCTGGTCATGTCAGTATGGTAATTGGTACTGAGCCTTATGAATTTATTTCGCAGCAATATCATAAACCAATTGTTGTTTCAGGATTTGAACCTTTAGATATTCTTCAATCAATTTGGATGCTACTACAACAGCTAGTAGAAAATCGTTGCGAAGTTGAAAACCAATATAACAGACTCGTACAAAAAGCTGGCAATCAAGTAGCGCTAGCAGCTATGAATCAAGTTTTTGCTGTGCGAGAAAATTTTGATTGGCGTGGCTTAGGTGAAATACCGTATTCCGGCTTAAAAATTCGTGATGAATATGCACAATTTGACGCTGAACTTAAATTTACCATTCCTAATTTGAAAGTTGCTGACCACAAAGCTTGTCAATGTGGTGAAATTCTCAAAGGAGTTTTAAAACCTTGGGAATGCAAAGTATTTGGTACAGCTTGCACACCAGAAACACCCATTGGAACTTGTATGGTGTCTTCTGAAGGTGCTTGTGCAGCCTATTACAAATACGGCAGATTTTCTAATGTAGCGACGAAATAGACATCGTGGTAAACATGATGAGACAGGCAGATAAAATTTGTTATTGACTTGTAAGGTGCTATAATCGCACGCGCCTTAATACGGTTTAGTTGCTCATTTTTATGATTATTTCATTAGCAAAATTGTCATTATTAGAAATATGAATATTTATCCTAATCAAACACAAAATTCTCTATTTCAGAAAATTGAACAAGTCCGCCATCGTCAAGGTAAAGTGCGAGATACTCATATCACGTTAGCACATGGTAGCGGTGGTAAAGCCATGCGCGATTTGATTGATGATATTTTTGTCAGTAATTTTAATAATCCTATTCTTTCCCAACTAGAAGACCAAGCTAGTTTAAATTTAGCTAGTCTCATGCAACAGGGAGACAGACTCGCCTTTACTACAGATTCTTATGTTGTAGACCCTTTATTTTTTCCTGGTGGTGATATTGGAGAATTAGCCATCAATGGCACAGTTAATGATTTAGCTGTTAGTGGTGCTAAACCTTTGTATCTGACTTGTAGTGTTATTTTAGAAGAAGGATTACCTGTAGAAACCTTGCGACAAGTTGCTGCTAGCATGAAAGCAGCCGCGCTCAAAGCAGGTGTGCAAATTGTTACAGGTGACACAAAAGTTGTACATCGTGGTGCTGCTGATAAACTATTTATTAATACTGCTGGCGTTGGAGTTATCCCTACAGGAGTGAATATTTCTGCCCACAATATTCAGCCAGGAGATGTTGTAATTATTAATGGTGAACTGGGTAATCATGGTACTGCTATTTTAGTAGCCCGTGGAGAACTAGCATTAGAAACTAATATAGAAAGTGACTGTCAGCCGTTACATAATTTAGTAGAAACTATCCTCAAAGTATGTCCCGAAATTCATGCGATGCGAGATGCTACACGCGGCGGTTTAGCCACAGTTTTAAATGAATTTGCCCTGAGTTCTAAAGTAGGTATTCGTATTTATGAAGAGTCGATTCTAGTGCGAGAAGAGGTCAAGGGAGTTTGTGAGATTTTGGGTTTAGACCCATTGTATTTAGCTAATGAAGGTAAATTGGTAGTAATAGTAGGGCAAGAGAATGCTGAGAATGTTTTATCAGCTATGCAATCTCATCCAGCCGGGAAAGATGCGTGTATTATTGGCGAAATTATTCCTTCACCTCCAGGGATTGTCTTGTTAAAAACAGCTTTTAACGCTGAACGTATCGTTGATATGCTCGTTGGTGATCAACTACCACGAATTTGTTAAAATTTAATATATTCTATCTTATGCATGAACTCGGAATTACCCAAAATATTGTGGCAATTGTCACTGAACACGCCCAAGGATCAAAAGTGCAACGAGTTGTATTAGAAATTGGTAAACTTTCAGCAATTCTTCCAGATGCCATACAATTTTGTTTTGATATTTGCACTCAAAATACAGTTTTAGCAGGGGCAACATTAGAAATTATCGAAATTCCTGGTTTAGCAAAGTGTCGTCAATGTGGTGCAGAAATTTATCTAGATAAACCTTTTGGTATTTGTAACTGTGGGAGCGTGCAATTAAATTTAATAGCTGGTGAAGAACTAAAAATTAAAGAAATAGAAATAGAGGAAGTATGTGTGTAACTTGCGGTTGTTCGGATGATGCGGAAGGTAAAATTACTAATGTGGAAACGGGTGAAATTGAACATAGTCAACATCACCATACTCATACCTTATCAGATGGTACTGTCGTTACTCATGCTCACAGTCACGAGCCTCACACCGAAGGATCTCAAGTTCATGCCAAAATACACGGCACAACTATATCTTTAGAACAAGACATTTTAGCCAAAAATAATCTCATAGCTGCCCAAAATCGCGGCTGGTTTAAAGGTCGAAATATTTTAGCTCTAAATTTAATGAGTTCTCCTGGTGCAGGGAAAACGACTTTATTAATTCGTACTATTAATGATTTAAAGCACGAATTGCCTATCAATGTGATTGAAGGCGACCAAGAAACAGTTAACGATGCCCAAAAAATTAAAGAAACAGGTTGTAAAGTTGTCCAAATAAATACAGGCACAGGTTGTCATTTAGATGCATCAATGATTGACAGGGGTTTACAACAACTCAATCCGCCACTAAATTCAGTTGTGATGATAGAGAATGTTGGTAATTTAGTTTGTCCGGCTTTATTTGACTTGGGAGAACAGGCAAAAGTGGTAATTCTCTCGGTTACAGAGGGAGAAGATAAGCCAATCAAATATCCTCACATCTTCCGTGCTAGTGAGATAATGATTATTACCAAAATTGATTTACTGCCTTATGTACAATTTGATGTGCAGAAGTGTATAGAATATGCTCAACAGGTGAATCCCCAAATTCAAATTTTTCAGGTTTCCGCAAGTATAGGAACTGGATTAGATGATTGGTACAAATGGTTATTGCAAAAGCTTTTTGTCACTGAGGACAAGAACATCTCAAGCAAGTTATCAGGGATTAGGGAGTGGCAAAGATGAGGGAGAAATAACCAATGCCCAATGCCTTTTATTCAAAAGTCGTAGCATAACACACTAAAACTTGTAGAAACAGTGCGCTAGGCTTACCTTAATGCACTCCAAAAAAACAGAAATTTACATGGTAAGCTTGTGTCTGATATAGCGCTACATAAATATCTTTCTCGTCTTCCTGAAACAGCACTGCAAGAATTTATAGAATGGTGTGTTTTAGAGCAGGCAAAATCAGCAGGATGTAACTTTACTCCAGATACAAGTAAGTTAAATAACTTACCACCAGCAGACTACATCCCCAAACTTGTTGATCAGTTCATGAAAGTTAAACCAGATCCAATTAAAGCAGGTCTTGTTGCAGCGATCGCAGGCAAGGAAGCTGATAAGCATGGTTTGTCAGGTTTAGCGATCGTAGCCGATTTTGTATCACTGTATGTCAAGTATTTAATTCCTAAAGAAGGTAACACTCCAGAACAAGCAGAAGCAATCATAACTCACGCGTCACAAGAGCAATGTGAGAAATTTACTCAAGTTGCAACAAAATATGGTGTAGAGTTATAGCCCTGGAAGTAGTCGGTGGCATTAGATTTGCTACCCAAGCAAGGAGTTATCCCAAAAATTGGCGCTAGCGAAGTGCTTTTTAATGCGGAATAAATATACGCTCAAACGCTTGTTTGCGATAACGTCGGTAGATATCGAAATCACTATCTAGAGTGGCGATCGCACTAATGTCTAACCGTTCTGAAATGGCAATTAGACTTAAATCCGCAAAATCTCCTGGCAAGTCTGCATATTGAGCATTCAGTTCAGCGATATGAGTGAAATCTTGTGGTAATAGGGGTACACATTCGTAGAGTTCCTTCGCCAGATCCAACAAAAATTCATTTTGAGTCCGCCAATTAGAACTGAGTAACCACATAACCTCCGTAACACAGCTATGAGTGGTAATTAACCGAGTAGTACAACCTTCTAAAAAGCGACAAACTTCTAGGTGATAGTTGTCAGCAGCACTGTAATAAGCCGTTAAAATCCCACTGTCGATTAAGGTAAGGGGATGATAAGTCATGAGTGCCGATGCTTGAGATAATCAGCGATCGCTTGTTTTCGTGTCCCTCGTTCCGACAAATCAGGGGGTGCATCCTGTAAGAGATGCTGAGGATGTCCCCCTCGTCTTTCAACAAACGTCCTATCTAACTTGAGGGTTAACCATCGTTCCTTGATCAGGCGTTTAATGAGTTCACTGCGGTTTATATTTTGTTCGTGACTTAAGATATCAGCTAATTGTTGCTCGGTTTCAGGATCTAATCTTACAGATAGCATTACTTGTACTACTTGTATGACAAACACAACAATTATAGCTAATTTTAATAGCAATCAGTGAATTTTCAAGTGCGATCGCAGTTAATTCTCAACTTATCGAAGGGACTGAGTTTGTGATTCAGCTACCGTTGTCGGTATAAACGAGAAAATTGCAGTTGTTGTAGGATAAAAGTAAATTGTTGCTACTGTAATCATGCCTCGTTCCTCGGTTCCACGTTTGACAGTTCCTCCATTAGAAAACGGCGATCGCTTGACGCGCTTTGAATTTGAACGGCGTTACAATGCCATGCCCAAGCTGAAAAAAGCCGAATTAATTGAAGGAATTGTCTATATGGCTTCACCCCTGCGTTTTGAAGCCCATGCAGAACCTCATGCTAGAGTTATGACTTGGCTAGGAGTTTATCAGGCCATGACCCCAGGTGTGCGTCTTGGTGATAATCCCACCGTTCGCCTTGACTTGGATAATGAACCCCAACCCGATGCGGTGTTATTGATTGATGCTCAATCGGGTGGGCGATCGCACCTTAGCCAGGATGGTTACGTGGAGGGCGCACCAGAGCTTGTTGCAGAAATTGCCGCTAGTAGTGCCACAGTTGATCTAGGTGACAAAAAGCGTGCTTATCGGCGCAATGGAATCAAAGAATACCTTGTATGGCAAGTATTCGAGCAGCGTATCGATTGGTTCCACTTAGAAGCCGGAGAATATGTAAATCTGCACCCCGATGAAGCAGGTATGATTCAAAGTCAAGTCTTTCCAGGATTGTGGTTAGATCAATCTGCCTTGCTATTGGGTGATATGCAACAAGTATTAACCGTATTGCAAGCAGGGGTGAGCTCTATCGAACATCAAGCCTTTGTGCAACAGTTGTCCTCAGCAATGCGATCGGAATGACTGCTTGCCGTCGCTCACCTTAGTGATTAATATATACGTGATTTTATTTACAGGGTAAGAGTTTGAGGCTTGTTTATTCCTCAACAATGTTTAAGTCTTGTTAGCATAGACTGCTAGAACTATTGATTAATAGCTAAACAATCACTTTCTGCCCACCAAGCGTAAATAGGCGTATCGCGGTCTGGTAAGTTGCCAAAGGTATTAGGCTGTAAAACGTTGATACTGACACCATTTGTTAATTCTACAACATAATTAACATGGGTTCCCAAATACATCACATTAACTAGTCGTCCTTCAAAGCAATTAGTTGATAAAGTGGGCGGATAAAGTGATAATTGAATTTTTTCTGGGCGCACACTTACCATGACTGCTTGTGATAATTCAGTTGGTGTATCTTCAGCGCGAGTCACAATAATTGTGAGTCCGGTTTTAGTCACAATTTGCACACAACCAGATTCCACCACAGCAATTTCACCACTGAACAAATTGGTATCACCAATAAAATCAGCTACAAATGATGTCTGGGGACGTTCGTAAATTTGGCTGGGAGTGCCGATTTGCTCAATTTTGCCTTGATTCATCACCGCAATGCGATCGCTCAAGCACAGCGCCTCCTCTTGGTCATGTGTCACCAACACAAAGGTTAATCCCAAATCTCTATGTAAATTTGATAACTCAAACTGCATCTCCTTACGCAGCTTTAAATCTAACGCCCCCAAAGGTTCATCTAGCAGCACCACAGCCGGACGGTTGACTAAAGCCCTCGCTAAAGCAACTCGCTGCTGTTGACCACCAGAAAGCTGACTAGGAAAGCGCGATCGCAGACTTTCCATTTTTACCAGCTTTAAAGCGTCTTTAACTCTGCTCTCAATTTCTGATTTGCGTAATTTTTGCAACCGCAGCCCAAAAGCAATGTTATCCCACACATTTAGGTGGTTAAACAAAGCATAACTCTGAAACACAGTATTGACAGGTCGGCGATAAGGAGGGACATGATTCATAGGCTGACCCTGAATTAATACCTTGCCAGCATCGACCCTTTCAAATCCAGCAATTAAGCGTAAGGTTGTTGTCTTACCACAACCAGAAGGGCCTAAAATACTAAAGAACTCCCCCTGTCTAACATCCAAATCTACTCCATGTACTGCGGGTTCTTCGTTGAAAAACTTGAACACGTTACGCAGTTCAACATCAAGTGCCTGAAAAGTCGTTATCCCCCTCTGATTCTGCATGAAAGTTTGAGCCATAATCTTCAGTGTAATGCCGTAATTTTACGTGATTTCGTTGAGTTAATGTAGTTTATTAAGCTAGCTACATTTAACACTTTGGTTGATTGTATCCGCCAAAAACAGTTGTTCGGGAATATACTTTCTCGATTGTTACAAGCTCAACATTAAATAAATTGCCCAAAATTTTGTATAAAACAGTACTTAAAACCAATGGTATGAACAAACCCAATCAAATAATTAAAAAGTAAAAAGTAAAAAGTAAAAAGTAAAAAGTAAAAAGATAATCCCCATAAATAAATTGAGGAGCCAGTCGCCTACGGCGGGAAACCCGCCTACAGCGCTGGTTCACTGCGCGTCTCGAAACAAATGTTTTCATTTCATTCCATAAATAAATTTAGGGGCTTGGGACTACTGCTCTTTTTCTTTATGAGTGCCTTTTTACTTTTTACTTTTGCCTTGTTTGGTCAGAAACCAGGCTGAATAATTCCCCATCCAGTACTGGAAACTAAATCAAATATGAAGTATAAAGGCTAAAAGTTCATCCTTCATTCTTATCCCGAAAGCTTTTGTACTAAATGCCCGATCAGATTTAAGTGCAATTATATACATTTCATACTGATATAAAAATCTCCTTTGTCTTATGTCCTTAATGCAACTATCTTTACTCAGTGGTAAAAAAGATACCCGCACAGTTGGCCGGAGTTTTCAGCCTGTATTTTTAATTATATTTACCCTATTAATGACGACTGCTATTGGCGTTCGTTTAGCTTATCTACAAATTGTCGAAGGAGCAGCCCTCCGCAAGCGAGCAGAAGCGAACCGAGTCCGAGTAATTCCTAAACAACCAGAACGGGGTAATATTTTTGACCGGAACGGCAAACTTTTAGCCAGTACGCGCTATCCACGTTCTGTATACTTATGGCCAATGGCACACACCAAGCCCTCTTGGCCAGTTGTGGGTCGGCGTTTAGAGAAAATCCTAGAAATTCCCCAAGAAGAGATCGAAAAGAAACTCCAAGAAGCAGGAGCCAATTCTTCTTCACTGATTCGGATTGCTCGTGACCTCAACGAAGCCCAAATCACAGCAGTGAAGGAGTATGAAGATGAACTCAAAGATGTGG
This sequence comes from Halotia wernerae UHCC 0503, assembly GCA_034931985.1. Classification (GTDB taxonomy): domain Bacteria; phylum Cyanobacteriota; class Cyanobacteriia; order Cyanobacteriales; family Nostocaceae; genus Halotia; species Halotia wernerae. The sequence continues at coordinate 41,668 of JAYGHB010000018.1, read as the reverse complement.
AAATACATACGGAAGCTGTCCGCTACTATCCCCACGGTAAACAACTGGCACATGTGCTAGGTTATACGCGTGAATTAACCGCTGAACAGTTAAAAGCCAGGCAAGAAGAAGGCTACCGTTTAGGAGATGTGATTGGTCAGATGGGAGCCGAAAAAGCTTATGAAAAAACACTGCGGGGTGAATGGGGTGGTCAGCAAGTAGAAGTAGATGGAGCTGGACGACCACTGCGGATTTTAGGAGAGAAACAAGCAAAGGCTGGTAAAGATTTGCATCTAACTTTAGATTTAGATATGCAAAAAGCAGCAGAAAAAGCTTTAGGCGATCGCGACGGGGCGATCGTGGCAATTGATCCTAAAAATGGTGCAGTCTTAGCAATGGTGTCTCACCCCACCTTTGATCCCAATATCTTCTCTAAGCAAAAACTTTCCCAAAAAGATTGGGAAACTCTACAAGGTGAAGACCATCCCTTGGTTAATCGCGCCCTCAGTGCCTTTCCACCCGCCAGTACCTTTAAAATTGTCACCACAACAGCAGGGCTAGAATCGGGTAAATTTTCTCCAAGCACAGTCCTACAAACTTACGGTTCCTTAAATATCGGTGGGACTCGATTTGGTGAGTGGAACCACAAAGGATTTGGCCCCTTGGGTTTTGTCGGAGCATTACAGTGGAGTAGTGATACTTTCTTTTATCAAATTGGTAGGGGAGTCGGTGGCCCAACTTTGATTGAATGGACTCGTAAATATGGATTTGGCAAGAAAACCGGTTTTGAGTTCGCCTCAGAAGAAACAAAAGGTTTAGTACCAGATGAAACATGGAAGCAGAAAGTTTGGAAGATGCCTTGGACTGTAGGCGACAGTATCAATATGTCAATTGGTCAAGGCGCTTTACAAACTACACCTTTACAAGTCGCTGTCATGTTTGCTGTGCCAGCTAATGGGGGCTACCGGGTTCAGCCGCATTTGCTCAAAGAAAATGAAGCAGCCAAGAGCTGGCGAGAATCTTTAAATATGAAACCGATAACCATCAAAATTCTCCGCGAGGGACTGCAAAAAGTTGTATCTGAAGGTACAGGGAAAGCTTTGAAACAGCCGACAATTCCCCCAGTAGCCGGCAAAAGTGGCACAGCTGAAGCATGGAAGCGGGGGGTTAAACAAAATCATGCTTGGTTTGGTGCTTATGCCCCTGTCAATCAGCCTGAAATGGTAATCGTGGCATTTGCTGAGCATTCTGGCGGTGGTGGTGGTAGCATTGCTGCCCCAATGATCTTAAAAATTATGGAAGACTATTTCCAGCGCAAGTACCCAGGCAAATATCAAAAACCAGAGTAAGTTAATACCACTAATTTTCCTGTTGTTTGATTAGACTCCATATATTGGTGGGCTTCAACTTAGACCAAAGGCTTTGACCTCGATTAGCACCCATCCCGATCGAGGAGATGGTTTGGCAATTTCTTGGAGATGAAGAACTGTTGGATCGCCAGGAGATTCTAAAACAATTGCTTTCATAACGTTAATCAGCGGCTGAATTAGCTCGTTCTATGGCGTGAAACCCAGTTTTTGTATGAACACCATCACAAAATGGTTTGTTGCCAGATGCACCGCAGCGACACAAAGCCACAGGCGATCGCTGAATCTCAAACACGTTACCTTCAGCGTCAGAAAGTTCTACAGAACCAGTCACAAGTAACGGGCCATTGTCCAGGATTTGAATTTTAGTGGTTGTCGTCATTTTTAAAGTTCGTGAATTTTTACAAGCTTGTGCGCTAATTTGGTCAGTACTTACATTGACTTTTGTACTGAGTGGGTTGATTGCTTATTTCAATCTACGTCTAAGCAATGTATACAAAAACCTGATGCCATAAAATAGTAAGGTGGAAATATCATTTAATCAGACAATACCAATTGCTTAAATCTATCAGTATTCAGATGCCTTGTGTAGACATCCAACTGAAAGCTAAAAGCAAATTCTGCTCTGTAGTTTAATTAAACTTACCTTGATTATGCATCGACCAACATCATCCTCATCCCAACCCCACCCAACAAAATCGCTAGCTCTCTCTTCTTTTCATGTTCGTCTAGAGGCTTTAGATAAAGAACATCAGTGGTTATTAAAGCAAATTAAGAGAAAACGGACTGAGTTAAATAACTTTGTTGAGCAAATGCGTTCATTAGCTACAGAAATATTTAGTCGCTGTAGTCCTCGTTTTCAAAAGTTGGCAGATATCGACCGAGAAATTCATACTTTGTTCGATGAAATATTTACCACGAGGAAGTTTGGCAAACAAGCCAAAAAAGATATTGAACAAGTTTATCGTAGCCTCCAGTCAGCAGGAATCATCAGTTCAAAATTTGAACAAGAAGATGAAGATACAGAATTAGACGAATTATTTGAAACTAATGAACAAGAGCAGACTTTCTCACAAGAGCCTAGGGAGGAGCGCCATCAATATCAAGAAGCACAACAAGAATTAGAATATCCTAGTGCAAATAAAAATAATTCTTCTAGAAAAGTTCGCCAGACATTTTTAAGGTTAGCTGAAATTTTTCATCCCGATAAAGTTAAAGATGGCGAAACGCAAATGCGCCATACAGAAATTATGAAAGAGATCAATAAAGCCTACCAAGAAGGAGATTTTGCCCGTTTGTTAGAAATTGAGCAGCAACATCAGCTTGGTACGTCTATTGATAGTAATAGTGAGGACGATTTAACCCGAAATTGTAATCGTCTAGAACAAGAAAATGAATTTCTCAAAACACAATATGAAAACTTGAAACGAGAACTACGCCTAGTAAAGAATACACCGGAAGGGGAAATGATTTCTGATTGTCGAAAAGCTACTAAAGCAGGTATAGACCCGATGAATCAGGTGGTAGAACAAGTTGAAGCTCAGATTCAAGTCATTGCTTCTATCCGCGATTTTGTCAAGGATTTTCGAGAACAAAAAATGACAATCAAAGAGTTTATCCGTGGGCCGGAAATTCTGCGTTCCTTGAACAGGGAAATGATGGAAGAAATGCTGGAGCAGATGTTTGAAGAATTAGGTGAAATTGGGGTACTTTGAAGTCTTCGCCTGAAATTGAATGCAATAATTGAATACTTGATCTAGATATCCATAAACCTTGTGTGCAAAAAATCAGGTATATGGATTTTTGATCGTAACTTTATCTAATGTGCAGTTGGGAATGAGCTATCAATCTAAAGACGAGTATTTACACGAAATGCCGCTAATTTTGGCGGGGCCAATCTTACAATATACAGAACCTGAATCAGTTACGGTTTGGCTGGCACTCCAACAAGCTTGTTACGTAGAACTCAAGATTTACGATACCACCAATAACGCTACGGTGTTAGGTAATTCTCTATTGCAAGGAAATTGCTGCATATTCTGGCAATAACAGCTCGCTGTTTAGATATGGATCACTTAAGGAGCGATCGCATTTACGCTTATGATCTCAGTTCACTAACCAAACTGATCAAAATCAGCAAACATTGCAACAAGCTTTATGTTCCAATCGCTTTCCTAGCGTTAATAGTCTGAACCGTATTGCAATAAAAATCACTTTTTGTTTGCAATCAACTTGTGGTCTTTATCTTGCATTTCTAAAAGTTCTGGAACAGTGACAAAACTATAGCCCTGCTTCCGAAAGCTACTAATAATTTCTGGTAAAGCTTGGACAGTTTTAGTACGATTGCCACCACCATCGTGCATCAACACAATTCCACCAGGTTTTGCAAGCCTAAACACGTTATTGATTAACTTGGGTACATTAAGACGCGAATAGTCTAATGAATCAGAAGACCACATGATGATCGCATACTTACTATTTCTAGCGTAGGCGGCTACGCCATTATGCATGATTCCTCCAGGTGGTCGAAATAAATTAGTTTTAACACCTGTAGTTTTGTAAATAATGTCTGTTGTATTGTCAACTTCATAGGCAGCTGCTTGTTGATTCATATAATGATACCAGTGATGCCAAGTATGGTTGCCAATAGCGTGGCCTTCAGTTATCACCCGCTTTACTAGGTCTGGATAATTCTTGACATTCTGCCCTACGACAAAAAATGTACCTTTAATATTATTTTCTTTAAGAATATTTAATACTTGCGCTGTACTCTCAGGCCAAGGCCCATCATCAAAGGTCAGAGCAATTACTTTCTGACCTTGACTGAGTTTTGCTGAATTAATAGTTGCCCCTTGAAAGCGTGGTGCTACAGCATAAGAAAGACCTTTTATTTTAGCCTCTTGCTGCCAACTTGTGAGCATTGCTGCCTTTAATCCCTCAATCCGCTTCTGAGTTCCTACTCTCGCAACCGCGTTATTTACATTTGTATTTTGTCCACTTTGGGCTTCAGAGGCATTTGGCTTGATAAGCATCATCAAGCCAACACTCAAACTTGCACTTAAACCTAGCAGCCCAATTAATATTCCTTGTGGCCAAAGAAACGACTTATTGTTTTCCACTTCATAGCTCCTTCAAGGGTCGAACCAGTACTTATGGTTCTGACGGTAATTTATAGCAGGTTTTTCTAAATATTTAGATACCTAGATTTTTTCGGATAATCCTGAGTTTCGAAATATAGATTCACAGAAATTAAAAAATCTGGGTTATAGCTTATAAAGCTTTAATTGCAATTTACCAGCCCCTACGGGGCGGGAACAGGCAAGAGGGAACTCTTAACAGAGAGAATAATTAGCCCCGAATATGGGTCAAAAGCCCACACTAGATGCTCCTGTTGGGTTTTACCCGAGACCGCACTGGCTCCTAAATTTATTGATGAAAAAAACGAAGTATTTGAAACGAGATGGCGCAAGCAACGAAGTTTCAATACGTCCTGATACAAATCCTCTACTTTTAAGTATGGGGATTTCCCTGTTGCCTGTTGCCCGTTAAGAGTTCCCTTTTAAGATATCTAGCTTTGGATGATCAAACTATAAGTTTTATAGTTGATAAGTTACATTATACTACTTAGCACCATTGCTTCCTTTTTAAGAAAAAGTTAAGTTTTCAGTTCTATAAAGCAAGCTGACGGCAAACAGATAAATATAGTTTCCCATTGCCAAGGGGCTTTTAGTAGTTACTCTATATACTTTTTACCATTCATTGAAAAAAAATCTTATCGGCTGCCCAGCTTCAACTTTGATGCTGATACTTCAGCTATTAAGTATCGGTAGGTTAGTTGAAAATGCTAGTAGCTTTTCGCCTACCACTGTTATTCCGCAAGAGAAAGGGATTATTATCTAATTGATATTAGAATTTTAGATAGATAGTTACAGTATAATTACGGAATTTAATTGCTGTGTTACAACTTCAAAATCTTGATCTGGTTTGCTAAGGATTATCTAGAAAATCTTGGTAGTATTTAATACTTAATTTTTTTTTTAATATCCTATATGTAGTCAGAATACGCGATCGCACTCGTACACTAATAACAACGTGAGCTTCCAACGAACGGCATTCGTTATGCTTTAGAAGAAACAATATTCTCTCTGCGTTCTCTGCGTCTCTGTGGTTCGTTATAAAAAATTCTTTTTCACAAATTAGATAGGATTGCTATATATCTAAAAGCAATAATTCGTGAACATGAATTATGTTTCTAAGCTAATGAGCATTTAAGTTGTATAAAAGCAGGGCTGTTCGCGTTCGCAGCGTTCCCGTAAAGTAGCCTTTACTACAAGCTAATCATTCTAGGAAAATGAATGAGGATTAGCTTATTTAGATGATATTTCTGATACTTTAACTAAACCTCCAGTTTCTTTCAAAGTATAAATAGGACGGCCTTTTACCTCTTCATATATCCGACTGATATATTCACCTAAAATACCAATACAAATTAGTTGTACAGAACCCAAAAAAAACATTGCAATTGTAATCAATGTAAAACCAATTAATGGGGAAACTGGGTCAACTAAGCGCCAATATAACACTAGTATCATCATTAATAGAGCAACACCAACGGATAGCATACCTAAATAAGTTGCTAGCTTTAAAGGCACTGTTGAAAAGGAAATAATTCCGTCAATTGCTAATGCCCAAGACTTACCAAAAGAATACTTAACTTTTCCAGCAAAACGAGGATCTCGTTCAAAATGTACTGCTGTTTGACTGAAACCTACCCAAGCTCGTAAACCGCGGATATAGCGATTACGCTCAGGCATTGCATTGAGAATATCTACCACTTGTCGATCCATTAAGCAAAAATCTCCCGTATCGGCAGGTATATCTACCTTAGACAGACGCTGGAGAATCCGATAAAAGGCATAAGCAGTAAAGCGTTTGAGCCAACTTTCCTTTTTGCGGGATAAACGTTGAGCATAAACTACTTGGTAGCCCTGTTGCCATTTTGCAATCATCTTTAATATTAGCTCTGGAGGATCTTGCAAATCAGCGTCCATCACAATGACACATTTGCCTTGCACAAAGTTTAGACCTGCTGTGACTGCGATCTGATGACCAAAATTTCGAGCAAAACTAAGGTAGCATACGCGACGATCGCAATGGTGAAGTTCACGAATCATGCTTAATGAGCGATCGCGGCTACCATCATCAATTAAAATCAATTCAGTCTCACCGTCTAACTGTGTCATGACATGACTCAGACGACGATACATTTCGGTGATGTTTTCTTCTTCGTTATAAATTGGAATTACTAGAGAATAAATTGGCTTAGTCACAGTTATCTTGATTTTTAGATATGCGTCCATTCCAAAAAAAAGAATGGCTATTGACCTTACTCGTGGGATCTCTAATTCTGTGGCTGATATGTTTGGGAAACTCTCCCTTACGAGACTGGGATGAAGGTACTGTGGGACAGGTAGCCCGCGAAATTTGGCGCGCCCCAGTGGGTTCTCTGCGTTGGCTTTACCCTACTTTGGGAGGTGAACCATATCATAATAAACCACCTTTGATCCACTTGCTAGTTGCTTGGGCTTACTCTTTAGGAGGCGTGAACGAATGGACAACACGCTTACCCGGTGCAGTTTTAACTGCTTTGGGAGTGCCTTTACTTTACTTGGTAGGGCGCTTGGTTTTTAATCAAAGTTTACCAGCTTTGTTTGCTGCTTTGGTTTATTTAACAATGTTGCCTGTGGTGCGTCATGGGCGACTGGCGATGTTAGATGGCGCGGCGATTACTTTTTTTCTCCTGTTATTATTTTGTCTTTTGAAAGCCCGCCAAAATCGGCGGTATGCTTTAGGTGTAGGAATTTGCCTAGGGCTAATTACGCTGACCAAGGGAATGATAGTTTTGTTGCTGGGAGGAATTGCTTGTTTGTTCCTGCTTGCAGATAGACAACTTGCTTTGTTGACAAGCCCTTATTTATGGGTAGGAATATTTTTAGGAACTGCGCCGGCGATCGCTTGGTATGCTGCTCAATGGCAACATTATGGTAGTAACTTTTTGCAAGTTAATTTTCAAGCACAAACCTTTGAGCGTCTTGTGCAACCTGTGGAAGGCCATAGTGGCGCTCCCTGGTACTATTTAATTGAGTTACTCAAATATGGTTTTCCCTGGTTGATATTTTGGCCTGGAGGGTTGTATTTAGCTGGGAAAAAATACCATACTGACTGGGGTCGTCTGATTCTAATTGGCACAATTGTTTACTTAGGAAGTATATCTTTGATGGAAACAAAACTTCCGTGGTATGTCATGCCTGTCTATCCGTTTTTAGCTCTGGCAATTGGTGTTAACCTTAGCGAAGTTTGGCAGCACAATTATTTTAGAGTGCGAATTTGGACAGTATTATTTGCTGCGATCGTGATCGCAGGCTTAGGAGGCTGTGTTTACTTTACAATTGCAGACTATCAGCCTGTTTTAATTGCCATGAGTATTGTTTTGGTAATTAGCATGGGCATCGTAGCATGGCTAATTCAACAGCGCGATCGCCGTTTTATTTTAGTTTTATTTTCTGGGATGTACTTAGTTTTATTACTATTGATGAGTTCGCGATCGTGGATTTGGGAATTGAATGAAAACTTTGCAGTGAAGCCAGTTGCTGCATTAATTCGCGCCCACGTCGCACCAAGAACCACAATTTACACCTCTTTTGCTTATGGTCGCCCTAGTTTAGACTTTTACTGCGATTGTAAAGTTGTTCCTGCAACTATCCCAGTTTTACAACAAATGTGGGCAGATCAATCTTATTTGCTATTAGATCATGCAACTTTACAGCAAATAAATTTACCTGAAAGTAAAGTTCTAGGTGAGGCTGAAGATTTTATTTTGATTGCGCCACAAGATCCCCGACTTCTTTGAGAAGTCGGGGATCTGAACCTCTAGATTTGATTTAGGCTATCCATTGGTTTTGGGAAAACTGCACAGATAAATTTGCTAATAAGATGGCAAAAAATATCATTACTGCGTATCCCCAACGCGGATAACGAGCAAGCAACAGCCCGAAAGCAAATGATAGCGACACAATACCATAAGCGTAGCGCTCAACCGAAGCTGTAATTCCAGTGTTGAGAATTAAGGCGTAGGAAAAAAAGCCATAAACAACAGCAGCCAAAGGAATTTTTGCCCGCGAAAACCATAACAAAAATAACCCACCGAAAATTAGTACAAATTTTATTAATTCATCCTCTGCCAAAAACCACATTAGTAACCATAATAAATAAAATCCATAGCGCACCTTTGTAGAACCAAGTTGTTGACGAAAGTGCCATAACAAAAAGCCAGTAACAATAATCATTACAAACAGCAGTGGATACCAGAGGTCTTGTATACTACTAAATTGCCAATAGGCTTTTCCTAAAGTAATTTCTCTGAGCATCATTAACCAACCTTGCCAAGCAAACCCTGCTGAAGTTCGCCACCCTTTTTGGACATGGACAAAAGCTAAAGCATCACCAAATTGAATTTGACAATATAAACTGTAGAGAAACACACCCAAACCAACAGCTAAACTAGCAATGTAGGCTTTGACTCCTCGACGCTGTTGCCAAGATGCGAACAAAAAAGCAGGTATAAGTGCCAGACCAGGCGATCGCGTCGCGGTAGATAATGCTCCCCAGAAGGCTACCCAGGTATATTGCTGTTTATCAAAAGCTCGTAAGGCTGCTGTACTGCACAATAAAAACAGCCCTTCGGTGTAAATTACAGTGCCATAAATTGAATAAGGACACCAAGCCAAAATTGCCGTCGTCCAACGTGCTGCACTTTTGCCATTGCGCTCTTCTACCCAAAAATACAATACGATTAATGCTGCTAAAAATGCCAAATTATTTAATAGTGTACCTGCCACTTCAAAAGACAAGCCAAAAGTCATAACTGCCCTAATTAATAAGGGAAAAAGCGGGAAAAAAGCAATAGAATGTTGTTTACCATCATTAATATATTCGTAGCCATAAGCCACAATTTTGCGATACCATTCGCTATCCCATGCTGAAAAAACATCCCAGCTAACTGTGGCAGCGGAACCATCAGATGGTACTGGAAGTAAAGGGGCAACTAACAACATGGCAATAATGATGACGATGCGGCTAGATAACCACATTGTGATTGCAAATAATAATCCATTATTAATAGTATTTTTATTTGAATGCATCGAAAAAGCTCACACAAAGTTCATTAATTACTTGATTAGATAATGTTCTGCCGTACCTTTTTCATCTGTATAAGTTTTAGTATAATTATTATTAATATAAGCCATGATACTTTTATCGCTTTGAAGTTGAGTCAGCCATCTAGCAAAGACGATTTGTTCAGGTTGATATTTTTGTAAAATAGTCAGTAGTTCTTTAAAAGTTAAATCCCCTGAATTAAGTCTTTTATATGACATTATTGCCATTTCTGGAGGTATAGGTAAATTGGCATAAAAACCATAGATGGGACGGTCTGTAAATAACCAACGGGTAGAACTTTTATTTTGTAATACCAGTTGCATCAGTTGCAAATTTTTAGGTGGGCTGCCTTTGGGGTTGGGAGGAGTTATGATTATTAAGAAAATTAGAATTACACCTACTAAGGAAAAAAAGATAGACTTATTTTTGTTTGACGGCTTTAAATTGTATCGCCATCCTTGAGCAAAAGAATCAAGTACCCAGGCTACTGCATAAGCAGCTAGCCAACAGATAGGAATAGCTATTAAAGGGTAATGGTGATACCAAAGCGGTTTATGATTCAATAAAATTAGTAAGGCAGTTCCTAACCAAGTTAAAGGGAAAATACCATGTTGTTGTTTTTTGATAATAATTGCTAATATACCGATTAATGCTAAAAAAATATAATCATAATCTTGCTTAATCATTTCAGCAAAGTAGGCAAAATTATTAAAATTTATTAATTCTGCTTCTATCGGCTGATTGAAATGTGATTCAAAAGTCTGTTCAGGATAAAAAAATTGTTGAAATTTCCAGCCAATTAATAGGTAAATTATACTCAGAGTACCTAGCCATAAAGTCAAAGGATAAAGTAGGTACTGGTGTTGCTTTTTGATTGGTTGAGAATGGATAAGAAAATCAATCAAATTAAAAGCCATTAAAGGAATTAGAAAAACAGTAAATAGTTTTGTTTGGATAGACAGTGCTAAACAGATTCCAGATAAAATTAGAAAAATACTACGAGGTTTTTGTTTATATAAAGTTAAAATATAAAGAGAAAGCATTGCTAACGACAGTGATGGAATACCAATCATTACAGAAAAACTTAGCCTAATAAATAGCCAAGAAGTGAAGAGTAGCAATGTAGCAATAAAAGCTGGTATAGTTCCAAGGTTTTGGCGAATAATTTTGTAAAAACAGTATATTAATATTGCTGAAAATATTAGTATCAGCAAGCGTGCTGCTAAGATAGACTGCCCAAATAAACTGAAATATTGCGATAAAAGAAAAGTAAAAAATGGTGGTTGATCGTTCCAAATTTGGGTATAAAGAGAAAATCCTTGAGAATAAAGAAGGGTTTTAATCAAGTTCAGTCCTTCATCATAGTCTAGTTCAAAGCTTTGGGTGATTGGCTTAAACCTAATGGCAACGACAAAGCTAACATAAATAAATATGGTGAGTAAGGGAAATAAAATGCTTTTGATTCTACTTGTACGCATAATATTATTAAACTAATTGAATGTAATATTTTTGCTCTTGTAGGTAGCGAGAAGAAGCAAAAAACACATTATTTGATTGAAGAATTATTCACAAATAAATAAACATCATCGTGTCGATAAGTCATTTTAAAATAATTATCATTTCTCAATTGATTAACTAACTTGTTAGCAAATTCAGGATTATGAGTACCATCTGGGTGACGGACATTCAGTAAGATGTACTCAAATTGCTTGAAATCAGGTGGTGAACCACTTAAATCGTCTACGAATTGAACAGAAGACCGATGGGTTAAATGTGGGGCAATACTGTGAGTAGTTAAAACAGCGCCTTTGGTATGAATTTGAGCGATCGCTTGCCGTGTTGCTTGCCAAGTATCTATTGATCTCAGGTATTGTGACCAAAAATAGCTATACTTTCCTAACACCATAAAAGCCAGCAAAGCCCACAAAATAATTGCCTGTCTATTTTTGAGCCATCCTCTACCAGCGCTCAGGCTGGCAATGACGGCTAGGATCAAGAAAGGCAAAATTGGTAAAGAATATTGGTGGATTAAATCTCTTTGTGCCTGCTTGTCAGAAAGAATGTTCAACGCCAAAGCGGGGATCGCACTTACTAAAGGAGTTAACTGTTTTGGTGCAAGTCCCCAAATTACAGGTGCAATTAATAGTGCCAGATATCCTATAGTATCTAGCGAAAATATCCTGCTCAATACCAACTGGGGTTGCAGCAACAAATTCCTGGCAATCTCTAAAACTGAATCACCTAGATAGCTGTAACGTGATACTGCTGCTACTTCATCATTACTAAACAAGGGAATAATTACCTGACTAGCAATCAAAAACCAGATGATACCAGCAATTAAGGCGATCGCACCGCATACATGCCGCTTTTCAAATACCAGCAGCCAAAAGCCCATAGCCGCTACTGTCAGTGATAAAACAGCTTTACAACCCAAAATAAAAATAGTGCCTAAACAAAACCACCCTACTTTACCTAATCGTGCCGCTAAAACTACCCCCAACAAGACCGGGACAGCCATCACTTCCGGGTGAAATTCAAATAAATTGACATTAAAAATTAGGGGATACAGCAGGTAAACTGCTGACATTGTGACTGCTTGGCTTTCCTTTAACCCTGCTTGACGGGCAAGATACCAAGTAGGTAAAGCACCCAAAGCCAATGCTGTTGCTTGTACAGCTAATAACCAGTAAGAGCTGGGGTAAATCTTGTACAGTAAAGCCAATGGATAAACTGCCCAGGCTGCATGATTGCCCATGTGATGAAAGCCTAAAAAAGAGGAGATTGGCGGTTGTCCTTGACTCATTAAGTAAACGACCTGATCGTATATTCCCAGATCGAAAACTCCCGACTGAAACAACGTATGTCTTAAACTACTGCATCCAAACAAGATTAAGGCGCTGATGCTAATCATCCAAAAAACAGCGCCAAGCTTGAAAAATGATTTTCTCACACTAAATTGCAAGACTCATGATTAATTTCTACTTATCTTCTCATACATAGGCAGGAGACAGGGCAATACTGTTCGGTTACAGCGGTTTTCATACCAATTCAAGAAAAGAATGGGACAGATGTGTAGGTTGGGTAGAACGAAGTGAAACCCAACATATACAAGCTTTTGAGGCGTTGGGTTTCGTCCCTCAACCCAACCTACATTTGTAGCGATCATTTTTCAAATTGGTATCAGTTGGGTAGACCACAAAGTGAGTAAACTTGTATAAGCAAGAAAAACACTGATACAACTCATACTTATGCCAGCCGCCTACTCAATTGATTGACGCCAACGCGTCATTGATGCGTATAAACTGAAACAAGGGTCACAACGACAACTTGCTGAGCGCTTTCAAGTAAAATGAAAACAAAGAATTAAGTGTGAGCTGTAGTGCTGCGATCAAATTCTTTGACATCTTTAAGAGCCGAAGCTGTACTATTGCTTAAATCTTTAATCACGCTAAAGCTACCATCTGTTTCTAAAACCACCGCATCCGCACCTTCAATTGCACCCACACCATTAGAGCGTAATGCTGCTAAAACTTCGCCTTCTGCTATTCGTTCTCGCTTGAGTACATCTTGCTTGAGTTTACCTTTGTAAAGCAATAATGCTGGTTCGGCTTTGACTAATTTTTGTACCAAAGAAGAACGTACCGAAATCCAGGTGAGAACATACTGAAACAATACCAATAAACCAAAACTTAAAATTCCCGTACCAAAAGTATCTTTTGTTGATAACAGAATACTTGATAAAATTGAGCCGAAGGAAATGGTAACTACAAAATCAAAAGAATTCCATTTTGCCAGGGTGCGTTTGCCAGATATGCGTAGCATAAAAATTATGGCAACATAGGCAATAGTTCCCAAAATAATGGTGTTAATAAAAGGATTTTCAATCATAGTTAATTCAATAATTGATATGTATTAGGTAAGGGTTTGGTGAAGCAGCGCGCTTTCTAAGCGTTTAGCTAGAATTTGCTTACCAGCAGTCTCTAGCTAATGTGAAAAAGCTTGTTGAGTCAAATTTAAATCAGCAAAATTTGAATACTTCCTAGACAATATTCTCATCTTATAGAATGAAAATCATCTATCTGAAGAACAGTAATAGCAAAAAGTTTCAAAGCTAAACAATCTAACTACAGATAGTTATCAAAATAAAATTTAATTGATATTTTTGTGTTAGCTACTTATCAATTTAAAACTAGCTAACTAGATTACCAATAACTATCAATTTCTAGGTAATATTATTTTGAGCCTATCTGTTGTTTTAATGACAAACAACAGTGAAAAATTTGACATTGTGTAATCTATCAAACTTTTTTAATCATGAAAAATATCTCTCACAAACTAAAATATCCTATTTTAGGATTAGTAGGCGCGATCGCGCTAATGGTAATCTGGAGTTTTATCGAACCCCGCTTACTCAACATTGAAACCGAAACTGCAAAAATTTCCAACCTTCCTCCATCTTGGCAAGGTAAGCAAATCGGACAAATCTCAGATTTCCAAATTGGATTATGGGGCGACAATCGCGGTACTGCTCGTCGCAGCGTGGCTAAATTGGTTGAGGCAAAACCTGCTGTAGTATTGATCACTGGCGACTTTATTTATCATCCAGGCTCTAATATCAAACCAGAGATCGAAACAGCAGTAGATATAGTCCGTCCTCTGATCGAAGCGGACATACCTACCTATGCAGTGCTGGGTAATCATGACTACGGCATGAGTAGTAGGTCTGCACCACCTAAAACAGAAGAAGCCGAACGTTTGAAAACGGCATTAGAATCAGCAGGTATTAAAGTATTAGAGAATGAGTCAGTTCAACTGCAACTGCCAAATAGTGACGATACTTTATATCTAGTTGGGGTAGGTTCGCTATGGGCAAATCGGGATGACCCTGAGCAAGCTTTGAGCAATGTACCAAATAGCAGCCCTAGAATCACGATGATGCACAATCCAGACTCATTTGAGAAATTTCCTGCCAACTCAGCCTCCTTAGCGGTAGCGGGACATACTCATGGAGGACAGGTACGAGTACCAGGTTTGCCACAGTGGTCGTGGTTGAGGTTTACACAAAAAGATAAAGTTTACGCCGACGGTTGGGCAAAGGGTTTCGGCGAACCTGGTAATCAACTTTATGTCAATCCTGGCATTGGAATGAGTATTGCACCAATACGTTTATTCTGTCCGCCAGAATTAACCTTTTTTAATCTTCAGGCAGATTAATCTAGCTAGTTTCCAGTGCGAAACTCCAAACCTTTAAATTGTAAAAACATCCGAAAAAAGCCTCAACCCCTTGATAGATCGACTTTTTCTCTCCACTTGAACTACTCTACGTTAGTTAATTTTTGCTGAAGATCTACGTTAGTTAATTTTTGCTGGAGATTCGCAGTCACATCGAATCGAGCCGACGGCGTAATTGGCTGCTGAAAGAATCAATTACCGTAACCACTACCAGCAGTACCAACATCATGGTTGTTGCCTTGGTGTACTCAAAACCGTCAATATAATTTTTTAACTGAAAGCCAATACCACCTGCACCAACTACACCCAAAACAGAAGCAGCACGAATATTGTACTCAAACATCCACAAGGTATAACCCAATCCTAGGGGTAGTACTTGGGGTAAAATACCGTATTGAGCAATTTGTAATCTAGAGGCTCCCATAACTTGCAAAGATTCAAGAGAACGAGCATCAACTGCTTCAATTGCTTGTTGATAAAATTTGGCAAGGTAGCCGATAGTATAGATTGCTAAAGCCAAAGTACCTGCGGGTGCGCCTAATCCGGTGGCGGCGACAAAAATTAGCCCTAGAATAATCGAAGGGACAGAACGCACAGTATTTTGCAGTAAATTAGCTAGCGATCGCAACCATTGGGGAGCAACGTTGGTGGCGCTAGCTACAGCAATAGGCAAAGAAAGAATTGCTCCAATGCTAGTTCCCCATATTGACATCTGCACAGTTTCAATTAGTGCCTTAATTGCTATATCTACAACTGTTAAATCAGGAGGAAATAACCGGGATATAAAATCAGTAATGTAAGGCCAGCTAGATTTCAGCAGTTCAAAGTCAAGTTTCAGACCTTGCAAAGCCCAACCGTAAACTCCAAAAATAATTAAGAGAATCAGTAAGGTAATTACCCAAGGGTAGCGACGTAAAAGTTTTAAATTAAATAAGTAATTCATATTTTATAAAATGGGTATCCCTTCGGCTACGCTCAGGGCAAGTGGGCATTGATTCTTATTCTTTTTCTCTAGTCCCTAGTCCCTTTCACATCGAAGCATTAGCAAATTGGGCTTGTAAGTTGTCACAAATGCCGTCATAAACTACACGTCCAGCATCTAAGACGATCGCTCGCTGGGCGTATTTTGCAGCTATGCCTAAATCGTGCAATACTGCCACAATAGTCATGCCTTGCTGGGTGTGCAAATTAGATAAAGTCTGCATTACTTGTTGAGATGCCACAACATCTAATCCTGTAATGGGTTCATCGGCTAAGAGAATTTGCGGTGATTGAATTAAAGCACGAGCGATCGCTACTCTTTGTTGCTGTCCTCCACTGAGTTTGCTAGTTTTTTGATCGGCTAGTTCTCTTAAACCTAACTGTTCTAATAACTCTAGGGCTAACAGGCGATCGCGTTTGGGAAAACCTAACAAAGTCTGCCAAGTTGTCCTGACACCCAACCGTCCGCACAAGACATTTTCCAGTGCTGATAATTGCCGAATCAATCCGCCACCCTGAAACAACATGCCAATGTTACGGCGAATTTTGGGCAGTGTTCGGGGAGTTACTGTCATGCCATTAATGCGAATTTCTCCTCCCACTGGTTCTATTAATCCCACCAGCGATCGCAATAAAGTAGATTTACCTGCGCCATTAAGTCCCAATAAAACGACAAATTCACCTCGTTTGATCTGGCAATTAATTCCCTTGAGGATAGGACGATTGAGAGATGCAGCGTAAGCTGCCTCTAGGTTACGACACTCAATAACATAATCACTCATCCTCAGCCTCGGTCAATTTCATCGGTTCGTTAGTAGTTTGTAAAAGTTAAGAGTTAAGAGTTGAAAATAACTCCTAACTCCATAATTCAGCACTTTTCTTATGGTTTGATACCAACACGCTGGAGAGCATCACGGATTGGTGCTAAGTGACTATCATGATCAACTTTCACCAAATTTGTGGCATTGGACAAGTCTTTGAGCAACTCGTTGTTTGGCGATTGATTCAATTGCATTAATGCAGTGATCAATTTTTCTCGCATGGGAGCCGGAACGCTGTCATCAATAACAATACCGTGGGCAGGTACACCTTTAATTGCATAAAGAACTCGCAATTGGCTTTTTTCTTCTGAGGTTACATACGGGGGGTTGAGAGCATATTCTGACACCGCAGCGGCATCTGCTTGACCACGCAGAACTGCTTGTAAAGCACCTGAGTAGTTACCGCCGTAAGCAACTTGACCAAAGAAACCATCCAAGCGATCGCGGTTAGGCACAAATCCCTGTTTCACCAGTTCACCTACAGGGAAAATAAACCCTGAACCAGAAGTCGGAGAAACAAACGCCATTCTTTTACCCCGCAATTGTTCTAGGGTAGTTTTGGGAGAATTTTTGGATGTTAAAGAACTCTTTTTGGGGACTACAAATATTGAGCTATAAGTGTGACCTCCAGAGTAGTTAGGACGCACCTCTGCCAAATACAACCGAGCATTTGCCAACTGTTCAGCTTTCAACGCCGGACGACTACTCAAAAAAGCTGCATCAACTCGACCTGCTCTTAAGGCTTCCACCGCTGCTGTTTCATCAGCTACAATTGCCTGAACTGGCATTCCCAGTTGTTTAGACAAAAAAGCTGCCACCGCATTTGCCTTATTTTGGGCATCTGTGATTTCACCCCGTTTAGGAAAGGCTATTCTTAAAGTCTTTTGATTTTGGGCAATCAAGGTTGATGCCTGTTGATTGTTTGTAGGTTTAGCAACAGCCGGCATTTCCCCAAAGGTGCTAACTACTAAACCTGTAAGCGCTACAAATGCCGCGCCAGCACCCAATAAACCCTTTTTGCTCACACTCATTTATAACTCTCCATTCAGAACAATTCGCAATATTTTTGCAAATTTATATCAATTAGCCTCTTAAAAAGATCTATAGCTTTTAAGAACAAAAGTCAATATAGCGCCTCTCAATTGTGTTCCTAGCATTTTTATGACACCTCGGTAAGATGCAGGGGCAGAAAGAAACCTGTATGTTTTTAGATAATTGCCTAAATTAAAACTTCTGATATTCGATTTGGGTTACGGGTAATACTGGCGTTGAATTATTACTCCCGCCTCTGCGTATGCTTTATAGTTTTGCGGGTTGAGCAACATGAATGTAGATGAACTGAGTCAACAGATAGAAAAATTGCGATCGCGGGTTACAATCCTACTGCAATGTGCTGCAACCGAGACTAACTCCCCACAAAACCCAACAGCAGAAGCTTTTGAAGAACTCCAAATCGCTTTAGAAGAATTGAAAATCGCTTGCGAAGAGTTAGAAGCAACACGAGCAATAGTAGAAAAAGAGCGCCAGCGCTACCAAGAGTTATTTGATTTTGCACCAGATGGTTACTTAATGACCGATATCTATGGCAATATTCTGGAAGCTAACCGTGCCGCTGCGTTACTACTCAATATCTCACAGCGATTTTTAATTGGCAAACCGCTTGTCACTTACATTGCACAGTCAGATTATCAGGCTTACTTTGCTCACCTAAATCAGTTGCAGCAGTTCGACCAAGATATAGAGTGGGAAGTACTTTTAAAACCACGCGCACAAGCTCCTTTTTATGTGGCTTTGAGAGTAGTTAACGTCCGAAACCAACAAGGAGATTTAGTTGCTCTGCGCTGGCTTATGCGTGATATTACTAAGCGCAAGCATTTAGAATCGGAGCGCGAAGAGTTAATTATTCGTGAACGAGCTGGCCGTGTTGCAGCCATTTTGGCTGCAACACGCTCTAATTTATTGGCTGAAGCAAGTTATGTCATGGCTTCATCCCTCGATTACTACACGACCCTAACCAAAGTTGCCCAGTTGACAGTAACTACCCTGGCCGATTGGTGTATTGTAGATGTGATCGAAAATCATTTGTTACCCTTCAGTAACCCAATAGTGGCTGCATCTGACCCACAACAGGAAGCACTGGTAAGAGAAATCCGGCGATGCTACCCAATTGCTGTTGATGCTGATTTTGGACTAGCAGAGGTTTTACGGACTGGTGAGTCGGAACTAGTTTCAGAAATTTCTGAATCCTTATTATTAAAAACTGCACATAACGAAGAACACCTCAGTCTACTGCGCCAACTCCAAACTAAGTCTTATATGGTTGTGCCACTGTTGGTGCATGAACGAAAGCTAGGAACAATTGTATTTGCGTCAGCCCAACCAGGACGTAAATATACAAAAGCAGATTTAGCAATGGTTGAAGAACTTGCCCAACGCGCAGCTTTAGCCATTGATAATACACGGCTTTATCAAGAAGCCCAAGAAGCTAACCGGATAAAAGACGAGTTTTTAGCGACCATTTCCCACGAACTCCGCACACCCCTCAACTCTATCTTGGGTTGGATTCAAATAATAGGTAGGGGAAAATTGGACGAAGCAACTACCTCAAAGGCGCTAGAGACAATTGAAAGAAATGCAAAACTGCAAATGAAACTTGTTGAAGATATCCTGGATGTCTCACGCATCATCAAAGGTCATGTCCGTCTAAATATTCGTAAAATTAACCTTGTATCTGTAATTAATGCAGTCATAGAAGCTGTGCTGCCAACAGCAGAGATTAAAGCTATTCAAATTGAGTCTCATTTTGATCCCTTATTGGGTGAAGTTATGGGTGATGCGGAACGCTTACAACAAGTCGTTTGGAATTTGCTTTCTAATGCCATCAAGTTTACGCCTAGTGGCGGGCGGGTTGAAGTGCATTTAGAGCAGGTAAAATCAAATGCTCAGATTACTATCTCTGACACAGGTAAGGGAATCAGTGCTGAATTTCTACCTTATATCTTTGAGCGTTTTCGTCAAGCTGACAGCACAATTACTAGAACAGAAAGCGGCTTGGGACTGGGATTAACAATTGTGCGCCATTTAGTAGAAATGCACTCAGGTACAGTTTACGCAGTTAGCCCAGGGGAAGGACAGGGAGCAACATTTACAGTAGAGTTGCCCATTGTAGAATTGCAACCAGAGCAACTTACAGGTGAAATTGAAGTAAAAGTCAATAATCTGTTGATGCTTGACGGTTTGCAAATACTTTTTGTAGATGATAATGATGATACCCGTGAGTTAATAACCTTTATTCTAGAACAGCAGGGAGCGCAGGTGACAGCGGTTAGTTCCGTAAGTGAAGCCCTCGTAGAACTGGCAAAATTAAAACCCAATGTTTTGATTAGTGATATTGGAATGCCAGATGAAGACGGCTATTCATTAATTAGAAAAGTGCGATCGCAAGAAGCAGGAAAAGAGGATAAAATTCCTGCTATAGCACTAACAGCATTTGCGAGAAATGAAGAACGTCAGCTTGCTCTAGAAGCTGGATTTCAAGCTCATCTAACTAAGCCCATTGAGCCAGACGAGTTAGTAATAGCAGTAGCAAACCTCACTGAACCTAATAAGTAGTGGCGTAACACAGCTAAAATAGTGCTTTAGGCGTAGGTTGGGGAGCTAATGCTTTGGGCGGGTTCCCAACCTAAATTTTTTGCATCATTTTAGTCGTGTCAGTCCAGTAGTCCAGTAGTCCAGTCGGGTATGTTATGCCGCAGGCTAATGCACCAGCACCATTCGAGATTTTCGGTGCGTTAGGGCTAATGTCCATAACGCACCCTTGTATCAATACCTTCGCCAATTTACGAGGGTGAGATGATGATGCTTTAACCATTAACTCCCATTTCTTTGAGGGTTGGCAAAAACAATCAGTCCTAAAAATTCCTTTAAGGTTTCCTACAAGGGTTTTTTAACGTATTGACAGCAGGATAAGGGTTTCAGATGAAAAACCACCTTTTCATCGAAACGCTTATGTATGCTTAATTTTGCCACTTTTGCCAAAATTTATCTAGGCTCTTATTTTGGCAAAGGTATTGTTGTATATTAAAGCTTATCCGAGAAGTTTTGACTTAGACTGCGATTTTCGCTTCAGCAGTGCTGATGTGCTTAGTACACCCAAGAGTGCAATAGTCATTGATGGTTCTGGTACTGATTGCCTCTGACGCGATTGAATATATGCAGATAAACCAGTGAGATTGTCAGTGTTAATCAAGTCAACATTAGCATCGTAGAGCGGCCCCCAAACGCTAGGCGCATCTTGTGGCAAATTCCAGAAGCGCAAGATTTTGTTCTCTCCATGCACCTGAGCCACAATATTGTCTAAAGTTGCTTTAGTGTCATCTGGGATTGTGCCAGTACCGTCCCAAGCCAAATCGCCGTTAAAAAAAGTATTCCAGTTGTCGCTAATTAAGGGGATAAACTCAGGTGCAATACCCATGCCTATATCATCTTGACGACCGTCGTAAGCAGCATAACGTATATCCTGTGACAGCATATAATCTCGTGGTCGATTACCTGAGATCACAACATTGACTGCTCCTTTGTGCATGTCATAGCCACCAGAAGCGTTTTTGGTGTAGGTATTGAACAATCCGGGATTATCAACCGCGTAGCTGGCTAAAGTATCATGTAAACGCTGATAGGTCGAAACACCCTCACTTTTAATATCAACTAACAAAAGTAGGGGTGTGCCGTCGGCGTAAATGCCACCGTTATTTACCTGAGTTGCCAAGTTCCGCAATGGTGTCAGATATAAATCTGACAGGGTGGGTAATGTTGCGGGGTTGTCTACTGGGTCATGAGCAACGCGTAAATCTGTATCATAGAGCCAAATATCAGCCTCAGCGCTAATGAAACCGTTGTGGAGGGCATCAAAAAGTGGATGCTCGTGTTCGTAGTCGTTGTGAGCATGGGTGCGTGGTACAGAGTAGCCAAGGGGATCTTTGACTGTATCGGCATAAGCTTGACCGACATAACAACTCGCTGTAATTGCGCCAACAGCCAACGTGCGAATGAGACTTTTCATGGTTTATCTTCCTTGAAGTCTCTTCAAAAATAATTGGCTTATGTCTTAGAGCAAGTTAAGCTTCAGTAATCTTTTTTTTAAAAAAGTTGCAATTGAACCTCTGAGGTTCAACTTCCGACTTCAGAGGTTCAACTTCCGACTTCAAAGGTTCAACTTTCGACCTCAAAGGTTCAACTTTCGACCTCAAAGGTTCAAGTTCCGACTTCAGAGGTTCAACTTTCGACTTCAAAGGTTCAACTTTCGACTTCAAAGGTTCAACTTTCGACAATAAAAGTAGTTCTTCTCCATGCAATACCTTTCGGTTAAGGGGGAAAGGAGAAAATCAAAACCTTTAACCCTTACCCTTTACCCTTTTCCCAAAACCCAATTTGAAGTTGAAAATGCTTAACCGAGCAGTATTGCTTCTCCATGCCCAGTACAATTAAATTACTGCAATACAGTCAATTTCCACTAACACATCTTTTGGTAGACGAGAAACTTGAACACAAGCACGCGCAGGGGCTGTATCTTCAGAAAAATATTTAGCATAAACGGCATTCACCGCGGCAAAATCGTTCATATTAGCGAGAAAGACAGTAGTTTTAACCACATTTTCAAAATTCGCGCCCGCTTCAGTCAAAATGGCTTCTAGATTAGCCATTACTTGCTCAGTTTGCTTGACGACATCATCTGTGTAGACAACATTACCAATGTGGGGATCAATAGCAATTTGTCCAGCGACAAATACCATAAGACCAGAAGCGGCGATCGCTTGATTATATGGCCCAACGGGAGCTGGTGCTTGATTAGTATTAATTACTTTACGAGTCATAATTATTGCATAATCTACCTGGCTACAGCATTTTAACCCAACCGCGGACGTATCCCATAATGCCGATATCGCCAATAATCTTGCAAAATGCGATCGTGGTCAAAACATAAATTACTAGGCACACGCCAAGACTCAAAAATTCCTACATCTTTAGCATCATCCCCAGCCTTTGGTTCTCCCATCGCCGTAGCCAAAAACACAATGCTGATTGTATGCTGACGGAGATCACGACTAGGATTAGAATACACCAAAAATTGTTCAACTAACTCCACCTGTAAACCCATTTCTTCCTCAGCTTCCCGCCGCGCCGCCACTTCCACTGCTTCCCCATAATCCACAAAACCACCGGGAATTGCCCAACCCAATGGTAAATTATGTCTCTCAATTAACACTATTGGCCGATGTGGCCGATCCACTAACTCAATGATGATATCAACCGTTGGTGTAGGATTTCGGTAAGTCATAGTTAATTGTCATTAGTAAAAAACAACTGACAAGAGACAATCAACATGAGTTTACTTGATTTACCTTCTAAATACTGTTCCGTGATAGATTCGATGGGATCGCTGATTCCTATAATTCAAGTTACTTATGCCTTTCACCAGATCCAGCGGCATTTTGCTGCATCCTACCTCTTTTCCTAGCCGATTTGGCATTGGAGATTTAGGTTTAGAAGCCTATAAATTTATTGATTTTCTCGAAAAGAGTTATCAACAATATTGGCAAGTATTACCCTTAGGCCCCACTGGGTACGGCAATTCTCCATATATGTGTTACTCAGCGATGGCAGGAAATCCCTTGCTGATTAGTCCAGAAAAACTTATAGATGAGGGTTTGCTAGCTGAAGCAGACTGTGCTAATTTACCAGGATTTTCAGGGGATAAAGTAGATTTTGAGCAAGTTACAGCCATTAAAATTGATCTTTTAAAAAAAGCCTGCAATAACTTTAAAACCCAAGCATCTCCCATCCAACAAAAGGAATTTGCAGGTTTTTGTGAAAGCAAAGCTTATTGGCTAGATAATTACGCCTTATTTATGGCGCTTAAAGATTCCCAAAATAATGCTAGCTGGTACACCTGGGAACCAGAACTTGCCAAGCGTCAACCAGAAGCATTAGATCAAATACAGCGCCAGCTGAGTGGAGAGATTTTCTATTACAAGTTCACCCAATATGAGTTTTTTCGGCAGTGGTCAAATGTTAAGAGCTATGCCAACATGCGCGGTATAGAAATCATCGGTGATATTCCCATCTACGTAGCTCATGACAGTGCCGACGTATGGGCAAATCCTGATATTTTTTGCTTGGATGAAGAGACAGGAGCCGCTGCACAAATGGCGGGAGTTCCACCAGATTACTTTAGCGCCACTGGTCAACTGTGGGGCAACCCCGTTTATAACTGGGAAAAGTTGCAAAACCAAGATTTTAAATGGTGGATACAGCGCTTTGAAGCAATGCTGGATTATGTCGATATTATTCGCATTGATCACTTCCGGGGTTTTGAAGCTTTTTGGGCTGTGGAACAAGGTGAAGAAACAGCCATGAATGGAGAATGGATTGAAGCGCCTGGGGAAGAGTTGTTCGATACGATTAAACAAAAACTAGGCAAACTACCTGTCTTGGCGGAAGATTTGGGAGTAATTACGCCAGAAGTAGAAGCGCTGCGAGACAAGTATGAATTTCCTGGGATGAAAGTTTTGCAGTTTGCCTTCGGTTCTGATCCCGGTAATCCGTTTTTACCGTTTAACTACCCACGAAATGCGGTAGTTTATACCGGAACTCACGATAATGACACAACCATAGGCTGGTTCAATACAGCTAGTGATTGGGAAAAGCGAAACTTATTGCTGTATTTAGGTTGCGTCAGTCCTGAAGGTATTCACTGGGATTTAATTAGGTTGGCTTTAAGTTCTATAGCTAATCAAGCGATTATTCCTTTGCAGGATATTTTGGGTTTGGGAAACGAAGCACGGATGAACTTTCCTAGTACTGCCGAGGGTAACTGGGAGTGGCGCTATCAGTCAGAAGTATTGACAGAAGAACTAGGCGATCGCCTGAAAATGCTCACCAAACTCTGTGGACGCGCCCCTGAAGGAAAATGAGGAACTTGGGGCATTGGGCATGGGACATTGGGCATAAGTTCTTCTCTTCCCCTGCTTCCCCTGCTCCCCCTGCTCCCCCTGCTCCCTGCTTCTCAAGACTCAGGCTGGGCAGCAATCTTAATTTCTTCAACTTTACCTGGTTCTCCCATTTGCTTGGCTTCTTGCTGATTGACACTCATCAGCACACCACCAGCATTATCTGTTTTCACCGTTAGTTGCTCTTGGGCTTTCCAGATGCGATGTGTACCCTCTGGTAGAATGCCCTCAAACTCGGTTTTACCATCGGCTACTACCCGAATCCAGGAGGAGGCTTTCAATGTGACACCAATCTGTAATGACCGATTGTCTTTGAGGCTACTGAGGTTGTCGCTAACAGGTTGAACGGCTGTTGGTTTTTGTGCTTGAGTTAGTTCTGCTTGAGGTTCACTTTGGCTATTATCCGCTTTGAGGACAGCATTATTTAGTAATTGAGACAAGCTGCTGACAGAGCATACAATCACGAATATATAAAGTAAGTAAAGATGAATTGGACGGAATTGACCCATTGAGCGCGTTTTTCCAGTAGTTTGCAGGTTCACCTGCTGAACAGCGACAGGAAAATTTCTGGAAAACTCAGTTCCATTAAAGCCCAATACATCGGCAAATTGCCTGATTAAACCTTGAATATAGATTGGTTCTGGCAGATTCTCTAAATTACCTTCTTCGATCGCCTGCAATAGCCGCCGGGGAATTTTGGTCAATCCTACCATTTCTTCTAGAGAGAAACCCTTTTCTTGACGCGATGCCCAAAGTTGAGCGCCCATTTGTGCCAATTTTTCGGTTTGTTGTTGTTCTAATGAAGGTGTTGGCTGTTCATCAGCTTTTCTTCTTAACAATTTCATATTTTTTCTACTCCCCTGACCTCAGCTGAATCTTTAATAGGTATGTGTTTTATTTGCTTTTGTAAAAAGCGAATTTCATGCTCTTTGAGAAATCGATAGTTACCTTCACGCAACAAAGACAGAGAGTGGGTTGGTGAGTCAGGTTGGTGAGGCTTCTCCCGTCTTGGTATTTGTAATTGAATTAGGCCTATGGCTGTCCGATGTAGTTTAATGACTGGGTGTCCCAACTTTTCGGCTACACGGCGAATCTGGCGATTTCTTCCCTCCTTTAAAACTATTTCTAAACGGCTATTTAGAGCAAGACTTTCGATCATCTTTACTCTGGCTTGCAGGGTTTTTCTTCCCTCTAACATCACACCTTTACGCCACATCTCTAATACTGCTTCAGTAGGATGTCCTTTGACCAAAACTTGATAAGTTTTCGGAATGCTATGGCGCGGATGAGTTAGCCCAAATGTTAAATCTCCATCGTTGGTAAGTATCAATGCTCCTGTAGATTCTGCATCTAGACGACCAACTGGGTGAATACCTGTACCCTCACGTAATTCCTTAGGAAGTAAATCTAAGACTGTCTTTCTTCGGTGAGGGTCATGGCAAGTTGAAACCACTCCAGCGGGCTTATGCAGCAACAGATATAGTAAAGGCGGACGTTGCTCACCAGACACAGGCTTACCATCAACAGTAATCGTATCTGTTTGGGGGTCAACTTTTTGACCTAAATGCGCTAATATCCCATTTACCCGCACACGCGATCGCCGAATCATTTCTTCGGCTTCGCGTCGTGAGGCAATACCCCATTGAGCGAGAATTTTTTGTAACCTTGCCTCCATGTGGAAATTACTGAGTACTTTCCTAGCTTTAGATAATAATCATAATATTGGCATTTTGTAGTAAATAGCCATAAATGTTACATTTAAGGCTTACTTAAGTTCAGTCACTTGCTGAGCAAATACCCATTACAAGAGTGGTTAAATGCCAGAAGACAATTTCCCCACAAAAAATTCCAAGAAGATCCAGCTAATTACAAATGCACTCACAGCAGCATTCAAGCTCTGGTTGAGAGCGCAAGTCAGCCAAGTATCTCAATTAGAAGTAGAGATTAAAGCTAGCGATCGCCAAATTCTCTCTGGTTGCATTCCCTGGGTATCTATTTTTGCCAGTCATGCAGTGTATCAAGGCCTCTATATTACACGAATTCAACTAATAGCGGAAAATATTCAAATCAACGTAGGCTCAATACTTAAAGGAAAACCACTACGACTGCTAGAGATAGTACCAGTACTCGGCTATCTGATCGTGGAGGAGAAAGACCTCAATAATTCCCTTAAATCTGAACTATTATCAACTGCTTTAAATGATGTACTAGTTAAACTTTTACCAGAAGATTGCCCCAAATTAACGCCAACATGGCATCAAATTATCCTTGACAATAATCAAATAACAATTTGTGCTACTTTAGGAGCGACCAGCGAAAATACGTCTCTAGAAGTTAGATTTAATTTAAAATTAATTGGCAATCAAGAGTTGCAATTAACACATATTCAAATCATGAAAAACCAAGTAGCGCTCTTAGAGGGCGAGCATAATTATCATCTCTATCTTGGCTCAGATGTCGATATTCAAGAACTCAGCTTGATCCCTGGTCAGTTAGTATGTCGCGGGCGGATCAATGTTAACCCTTAAGGAAATAGCAGAGGGCAGGAAAGTAAGAAAAGTAGAATTTGAATAAATCAAAATGATTTATTTTTTGGAGTTCCCTAAATCTGATTTTTTCAATTACGAATTACCAATTACGAATTAGCTATTAATGGTAACAAAAGTGTCACGAAATAATAAACTAAAGGGGCTGTAAAGATATAACTGTCAGTACGGTCTAAGATGCCGCCATGACCGGGGATCAGCTGTCCTGAATCTTTAACGCCAGCATCGCGCTTGAGCATAGACTCGGTAAGATCGCCCAAAAGACTAGCAATCCCAATTAGCAAACCCAATGCTACACCAGTGATAATGAATCTAGGAAAGTGCAGATAAGAAGCCCCTGCTAATGCTACGGCAACACTGGCAGTAATCCCAAAGACTGCACCTTCAACAGTTTTTTTAGGGCTGATGTCAGACAACGGGGTTTTACCAAAAAATCTACCAAAAATATAAGCGCCAATGTCAGCTGCCCAAATGCATAAGAAAGTCAGCACTGTCATTGTCAACCCTTGGGGTAAATAGGTAAAATTTTGCTGCCAAATATCTGCCCAAGTTGGAGGCCAGTAACCACCTAAAGGCAGATTACTTACAACTGCACTCCCAAGAGCGCGTAACCTTACCCAGAAACTTGCTAAGTAACCTACATAAAATAGCCCCATAATGGAAGCGGAAATATCCGCGATTGTGGCCATTTTGGGTTGAAACAGCAAGTAAAAACAAATAAATGTCCCAGCTAGGGGCAGCACAGCATCAGCTAAACTGCCATCAACTGTACAAATCACCAGCAAGACTTGGCTGACAAAGATGGTAGTTTTAGCAGCGGGAACTATGCCTCTGGCTCGCACCAAATTAAAATATTCCTGATGACCCAAAAAGACAATCACCGCAATTGCGATGGTAAAGTACCAACCACCCAAAAGGGTCGCAACCAAAGCAAGGGCGATCGCAAAAATTCCACTAACAATTCGAGACCAAGGCATAGTAAGAAAGTATGAAGTGTGAAGTATGATGAAGTATAAAATTTCAGCTTTCATACTTCAGCCTTTATTCTTCAGATTTAGCTGAAGCAGCAGAAGCCCCACGCTGTACTGCCTAGCGGTCAGTGTCGGGTAGTTCACTCTAGTTTCTCACCACTAAGGATAAAAATAGGATCGACAGCTGCAAAAGTTTGAGAAAAACCGTGTGTCTCCAAACGGTTGACCGCAGACTGAACGACTTCGATATTTCTAGCTTGTAATTGAGAAAAGCTCTGGGAAATAGCATACAGACTCTCTAGATTAGCAGCTGTGGCCACAACTCGCCCTGATGGTGGTAAATAACGCCACACAGCTTGCAAAATTTCTTGGATGGGGCGGCCTCCCTCAATACAAACGCGGTGAGGAGCTACTTTCAGGTCATGCATACAATCTGGGGCGCTACCTTCAATAACTTCGACGTTTTTGACATCAAAGCGATCGCAGTTACGCCTAATCAGATTAGCTACTTCTTCATCCCGTTCTACAGCCACAATCTGCCCACTGGGACACAACAATCCCACCTCTACCGGAATTGTACCTGTCCCTGCACCAATGTCCCACAAAACTGAATCGGGTTTGAGCCGCAATTGAGAAATCAACAGCAGCCTAACTTCTCGCTGGCTGAAGGGAATACCCGGCAAATGCTCGAACAATTCATCGGGTATACCAGGGGTAATGTAAGGCCAAAGTTGGGAGGGCATAAAAACACGCAATTATACTAAAAGATATTGGCTTGTCCAATTTGACAAGTTATAAACTATAAAAACTGTTAAACGTAGCGTCATCAGCAATGATTATGATTAAGGAAATATTAGACGGCCGCTACGAAGTCCAACAGCAGTTAAGCAAAAAGGCAGGGCGACGGACATTCTTAGCTCAAGATCAAATAACTGGTGAATTAGTAATTGTTAAGTTACTTTCTTTTAGTAGTGATTTTGAATGGGATGATCTCAAGTTGTTTGAGCGTGAAGCTGAAACTTTAAAATCTTTGTCACATCCCTTGATTCCTCGTTATTTAGACTATTTTGAAGTAAATTCACCTACCATCAAAGGATTCGCCCTAGTACAGAGTTATATCCCAGCTCAAACTTTAGAGCAATACATCCAGACTGGGCGGACTTTTACAGAAGCCGAAATTAAGCAGATAGCCAAGGCACTTTTAGAGATTCTCGTTTATTTACATCAACTGCATCCGCCTGTGATTCACCGTGATATTAAGCCTAGCAATATTTTGTTGGGCGAGCGTTCTGGCAACAGTTTGGGTCAGGTTTATCTTGTAGATTTTGGCTCAGTGCAAACTGTCCTAGCTACAGAAGGCGGAACTAGGACTGTAGTCGGAACCTACGGATATATGCCACCGGAGCAATTTGGCGGACGTACCGTTCCAGCCTCTGACCTTTATAGTTTAGGTGCGACGCTAATTTATTTGGTAACTGGTATCCATCCAGCCGATTTACCCCAAAAAGACTTTCGGTTTCAATTTGAGCAGTCGACTAATTTAAGTCCTAGCTTCACTCGCTGGTTGCAGTGGATGACTGAACCCAATTTAGAAAAGCGGCTGAGTTCTGCAACTGTGGCGCTGGAGGCTTTAGATGAGTCGCATTTTCCTGACACTACTGCTTTAACTGTTAGTAAACCGGCTGGTAGTACAATTCAACTATCGAAGGATTGGGATCATCTAGATATTGTGGTTCCACCAGTTGGCTTTAAGCCTCCGATGGTGTTTTTGAGTTTATTTGCGATCGCCTGGAATTCATTTATCCTGTTTTGGACAATTGGCGCTCTTTCTGCCCCTTTTCCGCTTAAGATTCCCTTTGCTTTATTCTCACTGCCCTTTTGGGGTGCAGGCTCGTTTATGGTGTATACGTTGCTGTTTCATTTGTTTGGACGTATCCACTTACGCCTGAATCAAGAGCAAATTGCCTTAACTTGGGAGTTATTTGCTTTCAAATTCCATCGTCCCCGACCATCACCAAGACAAAGTATCACTAAATTGGTTTATATTTCCAAACACTTTACTAGAGACTCTGAAGGCGCTAGAGTTGTGGTTCCAGCGCAACTAGATATTTGGTCAGGAGTGTATAAGTATCAACTTGGTGGTAGTGGTGGTGCTATTGAATCTGAAGCTGAACTTGAATGGTTAGCTCAGGAATTAAGTGATTGGTTGAACATATCAATTACGCGAAAATAAACAAAGTAATATAAAGAGGTCTAAAAATGACAGCTATAAGCAAAAGGCAATCGCTAATAGAATTAATTCATAAACATCTAAACATCGCACCCGAAAGCACTTTAGAAAAAGTTTTAGAACTTTTAGAGGATGAAGAAGATATTAGAGATGCCCGTGCTGAAATAGCAGAAGCAAAAATTAACGGTACTATATCTTGGGATGAATATAAGAAAGAAACCGCGTGACTTATCAAATTGAATTTACCAAGGGTGCTAATAAACAACTAAAGAAACTACCAAGCGATATCAAAGAACGTATCGACTCAAAAATTCAAGAATTAGCAATAGAACCACGTCCAACTGGGGTTAAAAAGTTGGTAGATGAAGAATATTTATATCGGATTAAAGTAGGTGATTACAGAATAATTTATCAAATACTTGATACTATTCTATTAGTGAGTGTGATTAAAGTGAAACATCGTAGAGACGTTTATAGAGATGAGTCTTGATAGAGAACAGTTAATTAAAAATTATTGAGAGGAACTGTGTATGTTTGGATTGGGATGGCCGGAAGTAGGTGTAATTGCGATCGCCGCTATTTTAATTTTTGGCCCTAAAAAAATTCCTGAATTGGGAAATGCACTGGGTAAAACACTGCGGGGCTTTAAGGAGGAACTCAAAACTTCTAATGATGACAATCCTCCTGAACAAGAACAAGAACAAGAACAATAGCGATCGCAAGTCAGCAGTCAGGCAATTGACTGTGGACTATGGACTATTGACTCTCAACTAAAGCAAGGTATTAATAACAGAAGATGTCACCCCATTTTGATTATCTACAACCGTTGTAGAGGCATTTTGTTGTATTTCCTCTTTGACCAAACCGCGTAGCTTAATTAACTTGATAGCGCGATTAACACTTTCTGGTAAAATTACTACTAGACCATGATCAGGAGCCGTATCCAAAGCTTTATTAATAGCTGCGGTTTCATCCATAATTACCTCATAACGGGCATCGCGCTTAACTTGAGTGATACCTTTAGTAATCAGTTCAGAAGCTGATCCCCGTGACCGTCCCCGCGTGTCGTCGTCTTCTTTGACAATAATGTAGTCAAAAATATCCGCAGCGAGTTGGCCTAAGGTCACAAAGTCTTCATCGCGGCGATCGCCTGGGCCGCCAACTACACCAATTCGCGCTCCCGTGTTCCAGTTACGCACAAAAGAACCCAAAGCTTCATAACTGGCGGGATTGTGAGCATAGTCTACTAAGGCATGATAGTTCCCTAAATTAAATAAATTCATTCGCCCCGGCGTTTGGCTGACACAAGCACGGAAGGTCTTTAAGCCCGCCCGAATTTGCTCAATCGTCACGTTTTGCACAAATGCTGCCAAAGCGGCTGCTAAAGCGTTGGCAATCATAAACGGCGCTCGCCCGCCCATTGTTAAGGGGATATTTTCTGCTCTTTCTATGCGGTGTATCCAATCGCCTTTAACAATCGACAGATAGCCATTTTCGGATACTGCTGCTACTCCGCCCTTTTGGATGTGCTGCCGCACCAATTCCGAATCGGGATTCATAGTAAAGTAAGCAATATTCGCTTTAGTTTTTTGGGCCATAGCAGCGACGCGGCGATCGTCGGCGTTAAGTACCGCATAACCATCAGGGAATACAGCTTCCGCGACTACACTCTTAAGATTTGCCAATTGATCAATAGTATCGATATCACCGATTCCCAAATGATCGGCAGCGACGTTTAACACTATACCTACATTAGCTGATTCAAAGCCCAGCCCAGAACGCAGAATGCCTCCACGAGCGCTTTCTAGTACCGCGACTTCTACAGTCGGATCTTGGAGGATGACATGGGCACTTTGAGGCCCTGTATTATCTCCGGCTTCTACTAAGTAGTCACCGATATAAGTCCCGTCTGTAGTTGTATATCCTACTACTTTACCTGTCTGTTTGTAAATATGCGCTAGCAATCGGGTAGTGGTGGTTTTACCATTAGTACCTGTCACGCTCAGAATGGGAATACGGCTGGATTGTTCGTTGGGAAACAGCATATCCATCACTGCTCCGGCAACATTGCGGGGTATGCCTTGGCTGGGAGCAACGTGCATCCTAAAGCCAGGGGCAGCGTTAACTTCTACAATTACGCCATCCATTTCTCTGAGGGGACGACTAATATCCGTAGTGACAATATCGAGTCCGGCAATGTCCAAACCAATAGTTTTCACTACTCTTTGTGCTAACCAAAGATTTTCGGGATGGATTTCATCGGTACGATCTACAGCGCTACCGCCTGTACTTAAGTTAGCCGTTGCCCGGAGGTAACAAATTGTACCTTTGGGTGGTACACTATTTAAGGTGTAGCCTTGCCTTTCTAATAATTGGTAACTAGTCCGGTCTAGTTCAATCTTAGTCAGGACGTTATCATGTCCTTCACCGCGATTCGGGTCTTGGTTTGTTTCCTCAATGAGTTCGGCGATGCTAGATCTACCATTGCCAACAACATGAGCTGGCACACGTTCGGCTACTGCTACTACTTTGCCATTGACTACTAGTACCCTGTGGTCACGCCCAACGTAATATCTCTCAACAATAATTGACCGTGAAACCTGCCTAGCTGCTTCGTAGGCTGCCTCAGCTTCTTCCCAAGTTCTGATGTCAATGGTGATACCGCGTCCATGATTGCCGTCCAGCGGTTTGATGACGATGGGATAGCCACCAACATATTCAATGGCTTCTTCTAAATCGTCCAAGAAGTTAATCACCGTACCTCTGGGTACTGGCGCTCCGGCTGCGGCCAGGATGCGTTTGGTGGCTTCTTTGTCGCAAGCTAGTTCTACCCCTAGAATGCTAGTGTTATCTGTCATTGTGGCTTGCATTCGCTTTTGGTTCACGCCGTAGCCGAGCTGAATCAAAAAGCGGGCGCTCAGTTGCATCCAGGGAATACCTCTTTTTTCGGCTTCTTTGACGATCGCTTCGGTCGAAGGGCCTAAGGATGAATCACGCCAAAAGTCTTTGAGGTCTTGGATATCTTGCTCTAGTTCTGCTTTGGGATAGCGTCCCCGATCAGCAATACTTTGACATAGCCGCACGGCTGCTCGTCCAGCGTAGCGTCCTGCTTCCTCATTCAGGTACTCGATTACTACCTGGAAAATTCCGGGTGTAGCGGTTTCGCGGGTACGACCAAAGCCGACGTTCATTCCTGCTAGTTCTTGGAGTTCTAGAGCTACGTGTTCCACAATGTGGCCCATCATGGTGCCTTCTCGCACTCGCATTAGAAAGCCACCACGACAGCCAGGCGAACAATAGTGACCCTCCAGACTTGGCAGCGCCTCAACTAATCCTTCATAAAAGCCAGGGATTTCATTCGAGGGCGTTTCAGCAAGGTTTTCTAAATCGAGGCGCATGACTATCAGCTTGTGGCGTCGAATGCTCCAGTAGTTTGGGCCGCGTAAGGTCTGGATCTTGAGGATTCTCATGGGAATAGGTAGATGGAGATTCGGAACCAAAATTCTAGTTTCTTACTGGAGTTGATCGCTAAACTGTTCATAGCAAACAGTTTTTTCTTTTTATATGGTATTTCTCGGATTTTTCTATAGCAAGAAATAAGGTAAAGGTAAGCGATCAACACACTGTAACCTCAGATACTCTATTCCGTCAGTTGGAGATGCGGTGTACAGCAGGTAATACAGTGCGCTGGTACAGATGGAAGCGATCGCCATAGCTGAGGATATGTAGACGTAAGTTGTGTATGGTTAGGGGTTCGTTAGCACCGACATGTGGCTCGTTGGTATGAGTGACTTCTGTGGGATCGATAATGGTGACGCTGCCTTTGCCCATGACTTGTAACCAACCGTCACGTTCAAATACAGCACAAGTATCTTCGTCAATGCCAATACCGAGACGATCAGGATGAGCTGCGATCGCACTAATGAGACGACCCATGCGATTACGGTTGTGAAAGTGTTGGTCAACAATCACTTCGGGGATAAATCCCAAACCTGTGGCCATATCGACTAGGGAGCGATTTGGCGTTTCACCGCTACCACCGCCAGCAATCATATGATGCCCCATTACCGCTGCTCCTGCACTGGTTCCTGCTAGGGTCAGTTGTCCACCTCTGACTCGTTGCCGGATAATTTCCATTGCTGGCGTATCTGACAACACGCCACAAAGGCGTAATTGATCCCCTCCCGTCAAAAACACGCCACTACAAGCTTCTAGGGATGCTTTGATTTGGGGGATTTCACACTGTTCACGTTCGCGAATGTCTAAAATCTCAACCTTCTCAGCACCCATTTCTTCAAAAATGCGAATATACCGACCACCGATGATCGCGGGTTCGCGGGAGGCAGATGGAATAATTGTAATATAGGCCTTACTAGCACCGGCGCGGCCAACAAAAGTTCTCAGGATTTCGCGTCCATGAACTTTATCTTCTGCGCCTCCGATCACCAGAACGGCGGTTTTAGTTGCTTGGGGTGTCCTCATTTCCAGCGATTTAGCTTTTAATTGCGGCATTGTGTTTCTCTTGTCAACAACTTCAGGAGCCATCGCCTTGGTGTTAGCGTAGCGTAAAGCCTGCGGCATAGCTTCTCTACGAGACGCTACGCGTAGCTTGCTTCCCCGTAGGGGTACGCTTAGAGCGACGCAGGAGCGTCGGCAGCGCGGTGAGTCCAGTGCTGCGGGAGGGTTTCCCGACCCAGGCAACTGACGAACCCGTAGGGTCTTCTCCCAAAGGGAGAGGCTAACGCCAAGGGGAGCCAGTCCGTTGCGGTGAGGGGGTCGCAGTCTTGGCGGTTCCCGTCGATTGCGAACCCCCGAACCCGAAGGGGGGTTCCCCCCATGAGCGACTGCCGAAAGGGGTTCCCCGGCTTGTGGCGAATGGCGTGCGAATTTAACAAAGTTCAGCAGCCTGATGATTTTTGCGCTTTGCTTGATTGAGAGGACACTTTTGTGATGTTTGGAGCGAAGTTGCTCCCAAATTTTCGCTCAACACACACGATGCCTCAGAAATCAAGTGTCCGTTGCCGTAACTCAAAACCAGCGCTTTGCTGTTCACCTGTCCACTTTTCCAGACTGGCAAAATAGTGCTTGGGGGCTAGGGTTCCCCTCTGGGGTTCGGGGCGAGCAGGGTTTGACACGCTTTTTCTGAGGCTGGCTCGATGCATCCTGAAAGTTGTTAACTTGGTCAGATTATTAATTTAAATGTAGTTGTGACAATATTTAAACATAAATTAAGTAATTAGAAAAACTTTTGATCCCAGAAAAATCAATAGTTCTGGTACTTTTAGACACTATTGATTAAGCTTATCTGTAGTTTTACCTGACATTGGCTGATTGTGTTTGCTAGACATTCATTCTTTAGATTAGTGTTCTCGAATACGAATTACTGTGCGCTTTGATATAGTTACACTTTTTCCTGACTGTTTTACCTCAGTTCTCAACTCTGGGCTGTTGGCTAAAGCCTTAGCCAAACAAATTGCCCAAGTGAATCTGGTCAATCCCAGAGACTTTACAACCGATAAGCACCGAAAAGTAGATGACGAACCTTATGGTGGTGGCGTAGGGATGCTGATGAAGCCAGAACCCATATTTACTGCTGTGGAGTCGCTACCGAATCTACCCCGAAGAGAGATTATTTTGATGAGTCCTCAGGGACAAACGATCAATCAACCTCTATTACGAGAATTGTCCACAAATTACGACCAGTTAGTAGTCATCTGCGGACATTACGAAGGGGTAGATGATAGGGTACTACATTTAGTGACTCGTGAGGTATCTTTAGGTGATTTTATTTTGACTGGGGGAGAAATTCCGGCAATGGCATTACTAAATGGTGTGGTGCGTCTTTTACCAGGAACTGTAGGCAAAGTAGAGTCTTTGAAAGTAGAAAGTTTTGAGGAGGAGTTACTAGATTATCCTCAGTACACTCGTCCAGCCAATTTTCGGGGCTGGAAAGTGCCTGATGTCTTACTTTCTGGTAATCACGCCGCGATCGCCCAGTGGCGTTATGAACAACAAATCAAAAGAACAGGCGATCGCCGCCCCGATTTGCTGAAAAAATGGCAACAGGGGGAGCAGTGTTTCGACTACGCTCAACAACCGGAGCAGGGGGAGCAAGAAGAATAACAACTAACCACTGACAACTAACAAATGACTAAAATTCGGATTGGTAACGGCTACGATATTCACAGATTGGTGAGCGATCGCCCCTTAATTTTAGGAGGAGTCCAAATTCCCCACGAACTTGGTTTGTTGGGACATAGTGACGCTGACGCACTAACCCACGCCATTATGGATGCCATGCTGGGGGCATTATCTTTAGGGGATATTGGGCATTATTTTCCCCCTAGCGATCGCCAATGGGCAGGAGCAGATAGTTTGATGTTATTAACTCAAGTACATCAACTAATTCGGGATCAAGGTTGGCAGATAGGTAATATTGACTCGGTAGTAGTAGCTGAACGTCCAAAATTAAAACCACATATTGAAAAAATGCGTGACAAGTTAGCAGATGTTTTAAAGTTGCAACCAAATCAAGTTGGCATCAAAGCTACCACTAATGAAAAACTAGGCCCTGTGGGAAGGGAAGAAGGTATATGTGCTTATGCTGTCGTCTTGTTATTAGCTTTAGAGTAACTTTCCTTGGCTGCATCAGTGAAGCTATTAAATTATCGTTAGGATTGAAATCAATAGACATCTCCGAAAAAGAATGTAGAGACGCGAAATAGAACTTCGTCCCGCTACGCTAACGCGTCTCTATAAGGGTTTCAGGTAACGCATAATTAATTTATGGAGATGTCTAATAGGGTGATATAGAGATAAATAAACTTACCTTAGTGGGAGATTAAAGCCATGCAAGCTACAAACTTAGAACATTTAGAAGATGTAGATCGCCCTGATATTGTGGCATTAGACAAAGATGGAAAAATTGTTTTGATAGCTGAAGTTCAAGGTTTTCCATTTGACTCAAACCCAAAAAAGACCAAAGAAAATGCTATCTTGCAAATTATTGACTACTTACAAGCCTCAAAAGTCCTGATTCCCTTTGCTATATTTGTTGATTTGGAAAATATTTTAGTTTTTCGATGGAATGGTTCTAATTTGTCAAAAATTATTAGTTTTAATACTAGTGATGTGCTTAGTCATTATGAGCCAGAATTTAATAAAAAACAAATTTTTAATCTTTATCTTACAGGCCTGACAGAAGCCTGGATAAGTGATTTTTGCTATCATTGGAAGTCAGAAATACCGCCAGCGTCTAAGGAGATAGAAGAAATAGGTCTATTACAGTTCTTAAAAGGTGGAATTACCCAACCTTAGGTAGCATTGTAGTGATACTTTACGTAGAAACTAATTTTTTAATGAGTATTGCTAAAGGACAGGATGAACTAGCAGAAAGTTTTCTGCAAAATACACCTACGTCAATCTACTTAGCAATACCTAGCATTTGTTATGTAGAATCTTTGGCTACTTTAGAACAAGAAGACAAATATAGCCAGGATTTTATTAGGCGATTGGACATTCAAGTGAACGAGGCTGCAATAGATAAAACTTCACAAAATGCTAAATTAGTTGTTCATTATTTGAAACAAGCTAAAATAAACTTTTTACAACGGAATAATGACACAAAAAAACGTTTTTATCTAGCCTTAAATCAGCTTTTTAGCAAAGCGTCAGAGATTACTCTAACAACAGAAATTATTCATGGAAGCCTTGCTAGAAACATTCTTAAGAAGCATCTGATGGATAAAATAATTTTAGAGTGTATAATTTTTCATGCTGGCTTACATCCTCATGAAAATAAAATATTTTTAAGTAACAACTCTAAAGAATTTGGCAGACGAGAAGTTACAGAGATTTTCCGAGATGCTGGTATCCAGTATTTTAATAAAACTCAAAGTTTTCTTGGTTGGCTACAGTCTCAAACAAATTGATTCACCTATTCAGATATTAAAACTATGAAATTTGCTAGTGGTTTACTTTCCAACTTTAAGCGTTTTTATTTATCTGTAATTTTAGCTTCCTTAACAGCCATTACTGTTGCGGCTTGCAATCCAGAGAACTTTAAATCATCTGCTGCTCAAGTACCACAGTTAGTAGTTAGTATTCTCAGCGATCCCCAAACCTTTAATTACCCCCTCAATCAAGATGCATCAACAACAAGTCTTCTGGGATTAGTTTTTGATGGCTTAACTACACAAAACCCTATAACTGGGAAATTTGAGCCGGATTTAGCAGAATCGTGGCAAATTTCTGATGACAAATTGGGGTTTGTTTTTACCCTACGTGAGGGATTGAAATGGTCTGATGGTCAACCATTAACAGTAGATGATGTTGTATTTACTTTCAACGACATTTATCTTAACGAAGCAATTCCTACAGATGCTAGAGATATTCTTCGGATTGGTGAAAGTCGAGCATTACCAAAAGTCAGAAAAATTGATCAGCGCCGAGTTGAATTTAGGACACCGGAACCGTTTGCACCGTTCTTAGGAAATATAGGATTGCCAATTTTACCTGCCCATGCATTGAAAAAATCCATAAAAACAAAAGACCAAAACGGTAAGCCAACATTTCTGACAAAGTGGGGCGTTGATACTCCTCTCGACCAGATTATCGTTAACGGCCCTTATAAGTTAGAGCGCTATGATACCAGTCAGCGCATTGTATTCAGACGTAATCCTTACTATTGGCGCAAAGGATCTCAAGGAGAAGCACAACCCTATATTGAACGGATTGTATGGCAAATTGTTGAATCAACAGATACTGCCTTGTTGCAATTTCGTTCTGGAAGTTTAGATACGATAGGAGTTGCACCAGACTACTTTTCTTTGCTAAAAAAACAAGAAAAGCAAGGTAATTTCACAATCTACGAAGGTGGACCAGCTACTAGTACATCATTTGTTTTCTTTAATCTCAATCAAGGCAAAAGAGACGGAAAACCGCTAGTAGATCCAATCAAGTCACGTTGGTTTAATACAGTCGAGTTCCGGCAAGCTGTAGCTTATGCAATTGATCGACAAACAATGATCAATAATACTTTTCGTGGCTTGGGTAAACCACAAAATTCACCAATTTCTGTGCAAAGCCCCTACTATCTTTCGCCTCAAGAAGGATTGAAAACCTACGATTATAATTTAGAAAAATCTAAGGAATTGCTCAGAAAAGCTGGATTTAAATCCAATGCACAAGGTCAATTAATTGATGCTCAAGGCAACCGCGTTCGCTTTACTTTACTCACAAATGCTGGTAATAAAATTCGTGAGGCAATAGGAGCGCAGATTAAGCAAGACTTGAGCAAAATTGGTATTCAAGTCGATTTCACCCCACTAGCATGGAATACTTACACAGATAAGCTGTCTAATACTCTCGATTGGGATGCTTCTTTGTTGAGTTTGACTGGTGGTTTAGAACCAAATGATGGCGCTAATGTTTGGTCGCCTGAAGGTGGTTTGCACATGTTCAATCAAAAACCCCAGGCGGGACAAAAGCCGATTCAAGGTTGGCAAGTGGCTCCTTGGGAAGCAGAAATTGGTAGACTCTATATTCAAGCTGCCAGAGAGTTAGACGAAGCCAAGCGAAAAGAAATTTATGCTCAGACACAGCAAATTACTCAAGAAAACTTGCCTTTTATTTACTTAGTGAACCCCTTGTCATTGTCAGCAGTACGCGATCGCTTTGAAGGTATCGAATACTCAGCCCTCGGTGGTGCTTTCTGGAACATTTATGAAATTAAAATCACTAAGTAGCCGTGACTCAACCTGAAACTTTGCGATCGCTCCTTGAAGCGGTTGCCAATGGTAAAGTTACCCCAGATGTAGCTTTAGACTCTCTTAAAAACTTAGCTTATGAACCTGTAGGCGAGTTTGCCAAAATTGACAACCATCGCACCCTCAGAACTGGTTTCCCTGAAGTAATTTGGGGGCCAGGTAAGACACCTGAACAAATTGCTCAAATTATGGAGGTGATGCGTCTCCGCAACCCGGTAGTTATGGCAACCAGGATTGAACCGGTAGTTTATGCTGCACTGCAATCACAGGTTAAAGGTTTGCAATACTACGGATCGGCAAAAATTTGTGCGATCGCTCCCTCCGCCATTGAGCCACAGTTTGAGGGAATAATCGGCATTCTTTCTGCTGGTACTGCTGACTTACCTGTAGCTGAAGAAGCCGCAGTCACAGCGGAACTTTCTGGGTTTCGCGTCCAGCGTCTTTGGGATGTCGGCGTTGCTGGCATTCATCGCTTGCTGAGTAATCGCCACCTCATTGAGTCGTCCTCAGTGTTAATTGTCGTGGCGGGGATGGAAGGTGCTTTACCCAGTGTGGTTGCAGGTTTGGCAAGTTGTCCTGTAATTGCTGTTCCTACTAGCATCGGTTATGGCGCGAGTTTTGGTGGTTTAGCACCTTTATTGACAATGCTCAACTCTTGTGCAACAGGAGTAGGTGTAGTGAATATTGATAATGGTTTTGGTGCAGCAGTATTGGCGGGGCAAATTTTGCGGACAGCCGAGAAGCTAAATCGCAACAGATAATTAGAGTAACTTTTAATTTTCTTGATTGCTAACTTCTGTCAGCTTCAGCTGCTCAATCTGCTCTGCTGACAAACCAGTAGCTTTGATTACTACTTCATCAGCTACCCCCTCGCGCAGAAGATTAATCGCCACCCGGCGAATACCTTCTTCAATACCTTCTTCAATACCTTCAGACCGACCTTCCGCCATAAGTGCTTGATAAGTTACCGATTCCTGCATGATATCTCTCCGCAGCAATTGTTGAATAATATCCTTATTCAATACTAGCCCAGCGAGAATAAAGGCTGATGTGGCTATATTACTTTGTGTACGCTGGTCGTTGATTTGTGATATTTGTTCAGCGACTTGTCGCAATGTTTCAGTAGGATTATCAGCTTGGCTTAAAACCGCAAAGGGGAGCAATCCTGGAGACTGAAAAAAGTTATCTGTTGGTTGTTCCCAAAGGCGAATTACTTGGAAGCGATGAAAGGTGTCTTCTAAGGCGAAACTAGTTTGTTGTACCAGTTCAGAATTAGTTTGTTGTAGGTAAATTACAACTTGACGCATTTGCTTTTGGGAAAAACGACGATATACCCGCAGCCGATAGTCAATCATCCGAAAGGGAATATCAACTTTCGGTTGAGTCTGAAATTCTAGATGCAGCACAATTTCTTCTGATTGGAGTAATATCAGCGCATCGGCACGAATTGGCTCTAAAGAAAGTTCTGAAGGACTTAATTTAGTTAAAGTTATCAGTAAACCAAAAAGTTTTTCCCAAAGAGCGATCGCCAAATATTTTGTAACCTAA
>JAYGHB010000017.1:0-70255 GCA_034931985.1 Halotia wernerae UHCC 0503 | reverse complement strand
TATTACAGAGCTATTAGAAGTATTTACTCCGGTATGATTAGTACCTCTATTTCTTTGTGCATGTACGGGTTCGATATTTAAAGTAAACAATAGAAGTCCTAAAACTCCGCTGCATATTTTTAAACGTCTCATGTTTTTTTCCTCTTAGAACTGATTAAGTTTATTTTACAACTGAAAAGAAACTCCTGTTCCCATTATAAATCTTGCACCAACTCCTTCACCACGAATATCTCTAAAAGCTGGGGTAATCACGAATGGAAGATTTTTAAATGGAACAATTGAAAGACCTGCTCCTAAATCCTGTCCAGTCCATTCTATAATCATACTAACTGGTTCAAAAATTCTTACTCCCACAGAGGCAAATACACCCAATCCAGTCGGACGTTGATTATTTAAAAATGCTTCCTCAACCAAGTCTGCATTAATAAATTGACCGCTTCCAACACCAACTGTCACAGCTACCCTACTAAAAGGCTGATCTATAAATTTTTGAGTTTTAAATAACTTAGTTGACACAATGTAGTAGGAATTCTTCGGATAGTCAAAAGGAACTCTGGGGTTAATTAAAATATCAGCAAATTGATTCCAGCCTGCTGCTACAGAAATATCTTCGGCAATTTGTCGATGTACTTTGATGCTAAATGAACCACTTCCAAAGTCTTGGCTATTTCCTAAAGTGTTGAGAGTGTAAGCCAATTCAGCACCAATTAGTTTAACAGCATCTCCCACGCCAATTCCAAAAGCTATCGCTCCATCAGAATTTATGCCAAGGCGAGTGCGACTTTGAAAGTCTGTACCAAAAAATATTGTATTGTTATCAGCTCCATATCCAGTTGGATTAGAAATTGTAAATCCTGGAGATGCTTTGTAGCCGTCATAGGACAATGAAACTGGAAATAATTGCTGAGGTAATCTTTCTAAACGATTCTCAATTTTATCAATTTCCGATTTCGAAGTACTAGATGATAGCTTCAAAGAATCTTCTTTTACTTCATGCCACCAATTATTTTTCTGCTTAGATGTCAGTTTTACTATACCCAATGTTTCAGCTGTTAAAGGCCTTAAAATTTTATTTGCTTGAGGAATAACTTGAGGAGATAGTTTTTTAATTATTTCGCTTGTTTGAGGGATTTTACCTTCTAAAACTCTTGAGTTTTGTGCAGTTTTTACTTCCAATAAAACTGGTATTTGTTTTTGGTTTTCTTTTTTAAAACTCTTGTTTTCTAAGAGATTAGAACTCATTTGATGTGAAATAATGAGAGAATATGAAAGACGAATTAGGGGAGAAAAATTAGGTTCTTTTTTAGATGTTTTCTCTCTTTGTAAAAGAGACATTGCTGCATGTATAACTATAGTTTTCCTCTTAGTATTTTCTGTATCTGCAGAACTTAGCTTAAAAAACTGTTTTTGGTCATTTGGATTAAAAGTTGTATTTTTCTCTACCACTTTTTCTGGGTTCAACAAGGCTAAATTAGGTAAAATTTGAGTTTTTACGCTCTGTGCAGTAACAGGTGGAATGAAAAAAGCTATATTTAATAAGTAGCAAACTGTGGTTGTTTTTAAGCTCAAGTTTATAAGAAAAAATAGTTTTTTCATAAGTACCTCACGGGAGTTTAGAAACCGAGCTTCTTTAGTCCTTCGGAGGAAAACAATACGAGGAATATCGCCGTAAAAAATCAGGCATACTGCCACCTCCACGAGTTATGGGAAAGAAACTTGATGTCTTTGGGCTTAGTTAAGAACAGCATTCATCAATAAACGGTTGGTAAGGCTTCCGGAAAACTTTTTAACCTACTGAGATTGATTAAATCAGGTTTTTGTCTCTTTATTCCTGTTTCTTTAGACATAAAAAATTGGTGTTTTTTGAAAAATTAGTATTTAATTTTACATTAACCTCGTCTAGATTGAAACCCGTAGTTTTTCCTCTGATTTTATCTAAGCGCCACCTCAAAATAAGTAGGCAACGTAAAGACCATGCTGTGAAATTAGCACGGTGCGTAGTTCAGTCTAACGACTTGATAGCCTACGAAGATTTGAGGATTAAAAATATGGTGAAAACCTGCTTGAGCAAGTTCTGTCATAGATCCAAGAATTTCCGTGGCTAAAGCCCGGAGAGTGTCAATAATGTGTTGCATATGAGTTGCAATTGAGTATCTCTTAAGATAATATGAAGCTAATAAACAGCCACTAGTACCGCTGTGCCAACATAATTACCTTTTTCCAAGGGTTTCAGACATTTCAAATGGGTTGTTTATTTACGCCATGCTGTACTAGCTTTTTCCCAGTCACTTGTATCTGTCATAGCAATACTCGGTAAGCGGGAAACTCTCTGTCTTTCATGGTATTAGATTTAAGGAAACCGAAGAAGCCTACACCTCGAAAGCTAGCTATTTAGATGGAAACTCCCTACCCCAATTTGGCAAAAAACCAGAAGGGTGGAAAGCATCTGGAAAGCGAATTGAGCGAGGGCTATATCGGTCAAGCAATTGATCAATTGTAAACGCAGACCTTAATGGAGCAGCAAATATTCTCAGAAAAGTAGCCAGCAATCTAAGCTTAGACTTAGGCCTACTGGGTAGGCGGGTTTTGACATCCGTAGCGAGAGTTAGACTTTGGGTGCTACCTAAGTTTACTCTGTCCGTAGAACTTCAGCGGCTTTAGCCCTGAGAGTGTAAATGACCAATTAACGCCTGATATACAACTTTGAGAAGTACTTGATTAGTTCTATTTGATGGAAAAGCTCCACAAAGTTGGGGGCTCTCTCAAAGGCTTGAAACTTTCCCCAGGCTCTGCTATTGAAAGGTCAATTTGAGGTGACTGAAGCTTCATTTACTCATTTTAAAAAGTGAGATACTCTCGATTGCCTATAACAATAATGGCAATTAATGAATGGTTAAAACTTAGCTCTAATTAGGACTTCATATAAATTTTCAAGCAGGATAAAACTGATGAAACTTAATGAATGGATTAATCAAAACTTGTTGCAATCCATTTACACTCCCTTAGAAACGAAAACTCAGCAATCGATCAAGTTGTCTGTAATCAC
The DNA here is from genome assembly GCA_034931985.1 of Halotia wernerae UHCC 0503. GTDB lineage: Bacteria > Cyanobacteriota > Cyanobacteriia > Cyanobacteriales > Nostocaceae > Halotia > Halotia wernerae. The sequence goes on along the minus strand of JAYGHB010000017.1, from coordinate 67,209 downwards.
GCAGTTTTTCCCCCCAGACTATGCAGCAACGGGACAATTGATAGAAGAGCTGGTGAAACAGCTAGAACAAAAAGGGGTAGATATAGAAGTCTTTACAAGTCAGCCTGGATATGCGTTTCACTCTCATACAGCTCCATCAGTCGAACAAACAAATCGAATTATAATTAAGCGATCGCGCACTGCTCAAATCTGGCCTGGGAGGATTCGCGGCAAAGCCGTCAATGGTATCCTATATACTTTGCGGACTGCACTACATATAATTAGAGCTTCACGACGCAATAATTTAATGTTAGTTACCACATCTCCTCCGTTCTTACCAATTGTAGGATATCTGGCTAATGTATTGTTGCGATTGCCCTATGTCTGCGTACTCTATGACCTCTACCCTGATATTGCGATCGCTCTAGGAGTATTTTCAAAGCGAAGTTGGCTGGTGCGAATGTGGCATGCCATCAATAGAAAGATTTGGCTAAACGCTAAGGGGATTATAGTTCTCAGTCCAGCAATGAAACAGCAGGTGGTAAAAAGTTGTCCAGAAGTTGCCGATAAAATTTCTGTAATTCACAGTTGGGCCAACCCAGAGTTAATTGTACCTATTGCTAAGCAAGAAAACTGGTTTGCTTGGAAGCATAACTTAGTGAATAAGTTTACTGTACTTTACTCAGGTAATATGGGACGCTGCCATGACATCGACACCATACTCAAAGCTGCTAAAGAACTGCAAGATGATTTAGTTCAGTTTGTGTGTATTGGTGGTGGAGCAAAGCGTGATGAATTGATACAGAAAGTCGAGTTATTAGGTCTGAGAAATTTTACATTTTTACCATACCAGGAAGAACAAGTGCTGCCTTATTCACTGACAGCTTGTGATTTGTCACTAGTTAGTGTGGATGCTTCTTCAGAGAGTTTGGTTGTTCCTAGCAAGCTTTACTCAGCTTTAGCATCTGGAAGGCCGTTGGCAGTGATCTGTTCTCCTTATTCATATTTGCGGCAACTAATTTCCGAAGCTAAGTGTGGCAATACATTTAATAATGGAGATAGTCATGGACTAGCTCAATTTATTCGCTTACTTAGTCGCGATCAAGAACTAGCAGAAAAGATGGGTATGGCAGGTCGTCAGTATTTGCAATCATACTTTACTCCAAAAGTGATTGCTCAACAATACTTTCAAGTTTTGCAGCGTGCTATTTCTGTTGATGAAGTGATCACTATAACCCAGTAAATCTCTGTGGATAAGCTAATGAGCATTTAAGTTGCATAAAATCAGGGCTTAAGTCCTTACTACAAGCGAATCATTCTGGAAAAATGAATGACGATTAGCTTATTCAAACTCAAACAGTCCAATAGACTTGAGATAGTTTCAAGCAAAACATTCAACAGCATGGTTAAGTTACTTGGAAACAAGTAAACATATCTGTGCTAAATATAATTCATCTAAATTGCTGAACAAAACAATATTTTTATTTCATAAATATTGTTTTAACATCATATTAGTATGCTACAATAAAACCAACAAATGCTTCGGCAATACTTTTACAAACTTCAAAGAATCCAGTAGCATAAAAACCAAAATTACAAACATAATTAAATATTGTTGCAGTATTTTTTAGGAGTTGGGCTTCGATGGTCTTTTGGATCTCAGTCCCTCCAAACGAACCTTCCTTAGTTGTTTATTTGTACTGAGAGGTCGAATTGCAGAGAAGGTGTGATCGAAATCGGAAACGTTCCAAAAAACGAGCTATCTCTTGCCCAATTCATGGCTGCTGTTTAGATAGTGTAAGCAATAAATATAAAATGTTTGCCGATCAACCAGGTCAGTTACAACAACGGGGTATGAGTCGGCGAAATGCGTTGATGTTAGTAGCAACCCAAACCGCAGTTCTGATAGAAAGCGAATGGCTAGAAGCTTTTTGGTGTGTAGAATGTCAGCAAAAAAAGTGGTATCACATTCGTAAATCTGACGAACTCACTTATGAAATTTCACTAGCATCACAAGAACTTTGGCAGCAAGTAACGGGAGTAGTTGATCCTCGTGGTAATCCATCTGTTGGAGAATTCACTCGTAGGAGTTCAAGGATGCTTAACTATCAAGGATATGATGGTTTCCGAGCATGAAAAACTTGATTTCTCAGCCAGATTTTGTTATTGAAGCTGGTCGCACAGAAAAGCAATATTGGAAAGACTTGTGGCGCTATCGGGAGTTGTTTTACTTCCTAGCATGGCGAGACATTTTGGTGCGGTACAAACAAACGGTGATTGGGATTGCTTGGGCCCTAATTCGTCCGTTTCTGACAATGGTTGTGTTTACATTTGTGTTTGGACAATTGGCTAAGTTACCTTCGCAGGGTGTGCCTTATCCAATACTAGTCTTTTCTGCAATGTTACCTTGGCAATTCTTTTCAAATTCGCTTTCAGAATGCAGCAATAGTTTGATTAGCAATGCCAACTTAATCTCAAAAGTCTACTTTCCTCGTTTGGTAGTACCGACAAGTGCAGTAGTAGTAAGTTTTGTTGACTTTTTGGTTTCGGGAATGATTTTGTTGGGGTTAATGGCTTGGTATAATTTTGTTCCCAGTTGGCGAATTTTAACACTGCCTTTGTTTATTTGTATTGCCTTTGCTGCTTCAATGGGTGCGGGATTATGGCTGGCTTCGTTGAATGTGAAATATCGAGACTTTCGTTATATTGTGCCGTTTATTGTGCAATTTGGTTTGTATGTATCGCCAGTAGGATTTAGTAGCAGTATTGTTCCTGAACAATGGCGGTTGCTTTATTCGCTAAACCCAATTGTAGGAGTAATTGATGGTTTTCGATGGGCGATTTTAGGGGGTGAGTCGAAGTTGTATCTACCAGGATTTGTCCTATCTTTGGGGCTGGTGATTTTACTATTGGTGAGTGGAATTTGGTATTTCCGTAAAATGGAACGGACTTTTGCAGATGTGATTTAGTAGAGACGCGATTAATCACGCCTCTACAAGGATACTGGATAACGCAGATTTAATTTCTGGAGATGTCTATTTTGTAGAATACGTTATATGATCGCTCATGCAAGAGGACATAATTAGTTGACACTCCCCGGCGTGAACGCGCGGGGATTCTTGAATCTAAGACATAACTTGCTCATGCAGGTTTTCACCCTTACGGGTTCGGCAGTCGCTCATGGGGAAGACCCCCAAGACCGCACTGCCTCACCAACAAGAGTAGAGGTTTCATCTCCCCAAGCGTTGCTTGCGTCCAGCACAAAGGTTCCGGTATGCCCTACCGTACCCAACCCTCGACTAAGGATTATCCTAGCTGCGTTTTCGTCTCTATCGATCACACAACCACATTTACACACATGGGTTCGAGTGGATAGTGTTTTCTTAACAACTTCACCGCAACTAGAGCATTCTTGGCTACTGTATTGCGGATTAACCGCAACCGTGACTCGTTTAAATACCTTGCCAAAGTACTCAATCCAGGTACGAAACTGATACCAAGATGCGTCATTAATAGACTTAGCTAAACAGTGATTTTTCACCATATTTTTAATCCTCAAATCTTCGTAGGCGATCAAGTCGTTAGACTGAACTACGCACCGTGCTAATTTCACAGCATGGTCTTTACGTTGCCTACTTATTTTGAGGTGGCGCTTTCCTAAAATCTGCCTAGCCTTGCCTCTATTTCTTGAACCTTTTACTTTTCTGGAAACTCGACGTTGTGAACGTTTAAGAACTTTTTCACCAATACGCAGGAGCCTTGGGTTTTCAACCATTCTCCCTTCAGAATCAGTGTAGTATTCTTTAAGTCCAACGTCTAAACCGATTGTTTTACCAGTTGGTTCTATGTTTTCAGAACGTTCTACGTCAATGCAAAACTGAACATACACACCATTCGCACGTTTTACCAATCTCACCCGTTTAATCTGGCTAATTTGGTAGAAGTGCAAGTCACGAGTACCTTTGAGTTTTAAACGACCAATACCTTTTTTGTCGGTGAAGGTTATGGATTTTCGATTATCTGCAAGCTTCCATCCTGAAGTTTTGTACTCAACCGAGCGACAATCTTTCTGGAACTGGGGAAAACCTTTCTTGCCTGGAATGCCCTTCTTACAAAGTTCTCCGGGGGGAGTATCCCCCCGGCAGACTTTGCGCTTTTTGCAGTTGTCATAAAACCCAGAGATAGAAGACCATGCTCTTTCAGCGCTAGCTTGACGAGCCATTGAATTGAGTTCATTAGCGAAGGGGAAGTTAGCCGCAAGTACAGCACAATATTTCTGCAAATCGTTTTTACCTATATTCCGAACATCCATCCATAGCCGAATACAGCTATTGCGAATGAACTTTGCAGTACGAATTGCATCATCTATTGCTGTTAGCTGGATTAATTTTCCATAAGCTTTGAACTCAAAAACTAACATTGCTTTTACCTCCTGTCTTATACTACCATATTTGGTATAAGTTTAATTCAAAACAGAAGAAAAAGCCGTCGTTCTACGACGGGGCTTTAAACCCATTCTTTTGGTAAAGCGCGATCGCCTGAACTCACTCTAAAATAAAGAAGTCTCTGGGCAATTTTAGAATTACTGCCATGTACCAGACTGATCCACCTCGTCCTCCTAGCGAAGTTTTGCCTACTATGTACGATCTTCCTAGTGAAGACTTGGATGATCTAGATGTACCAGACCAGATGCATCCCCGTCCGGCTTCGGAAACTATGCCTACCATGTATGATCTTCCTAGTGAAGATCCAGAGGAGCCTGGTTTGCCCGACGAATTCCACGACTTCCAACCCCAGTTATTGCGAGAAACCTGCCAACCCCCAAACTACCCCACTGGGGAAATGTTCATTGGCACAGATTTAAACCTCTATTATGATGCTCGCCATCGGTTGTGGCATAAGCGACCAGATTGGTTTGTGGTTTTAGGTGTATCTCGCGCTCAACAGCAACAGGAAATGCGCCTGAGCTATGTTGTTTGGCAGGAGGGAATGGCTCCATTTTTAGTGGTTGAACTTTTGTCGCCTGGTACGGAAGCAGAAGATTTAGGACAAACTTTAAGGGATGCAAACAAGCCACCAACAAAATGGCAAGTGTACGAGCAAAAGTTGAGAATCCCTTACTATATTGTGTTTGACCGCTATCAAAATCAGTTGCGAGTTTTTCAATTAGTAGCCACACAATATCAGGCTGTGGAAGTTCTAGATCAAAGATTTTGGTTTGAGGAGTTGGAATTAGGATTAGGGGTTTGGCAAGGAAGCTACCAACAAACAGAGGGTTTATGGTTGCGTTGGTATGATAGTTTAGGTAATTGGATTCCTACTTTAGAGGAACGAGCAGATCAGGAACGCCAACGGGCAGAACGTTTAGCAGAAAGGTTGAGAGCTATGGGCATTAATCCAGAAGCAATTTGAGATCAGGTTAAGGCGATCGCTTTTTAAGTAGTCGGACAGAATTAATTACACAATGTCATTGCGAATGGAGCGTTCGCCCTTGGCGTTCCCGAAGGGTAGCGGAATGAAGCAATCGCAAGTGCTGTGATTGCTTCGCTTTGCTCGCAATGACTGTAAATATTTTTGTCCATCTACTTAGGGCTTGCTGAATAGAAGTGTAATATATACTAGATAAGGGTTTTAAGCCTTTTTCCAACAAACGAGTGCAAGGTTATAACATCTAGAGTCTCAAAACCCTTGCACAATCGTTAGCGATCGCTGGGTAAATTTGTCAACTGAGCGATGAAACAACTATTTCGTATGCTGTGTGGCTTCTAGATTTGCTTAAGAGACTTATTCAGCAACCCCTACTTATTAGAAACCTAACTTGTTACTATAAATCTTCTTCAATTAATTCGGCTATTTTCATCAGGGCTTTCAAAGTGCCTATCTTTAAATCTTTATTTCCGTGAACAGGTATTGATAAGATCTGACCAGATTCAGGTTGCTGATAAATGTGATGACTGCCTTTAATATTCCTTAAAATCCAGCCTTTTTTCTCAACTATTGAGCATAGCTTTTTACCTGAAATAGATTTCATACAGCAATTTCAACGACTTGAGCAGCTTCTTCTAATACATGAGTTTCATTAGCTACTTCCAGCCATCCTTCGATAGCATCTTTAAGATTGGTGATTATCTCTTCCCAGGTATCACCTTCAGTAATACAACCAGGCAAAGCAGGTACTTCTGCCCAATATCCACCTTCTGCTGCTGGATGAATGATTGCTTTAATTTTCATAGTTATTCATGACTAATGTTAATTTCATGCTACCAACAATTTGCTTTGAGAGAGTCTTTTGTAAGTATAGCGATCGCCAGTTAGTTTAGGACATAAACTGAACATAAAACCCCTTATACCAAGGGACTTTCAAACCTGTCCCCTGTCCCCTGCTATAATTTTCTATTATTCCGATTGAATCTTGCAACAGCGTTTAAATCCTGTAAACTCCAGCAGATTAGGTAAAACAGGAGAGTTAATAATTCATGTATCAAACAAATCAGCCGTTATCTCCTAAAGAAACCATGCCTACCATGTATGATCTTCCTAGTGAAGATCCAGAGGAGCCTGGTTTGCCTGATGAGTTTCACCTTTTACAACCCGAATTACTACGCATCACCTTTCGTCCCCCTGCTTATTCCGAAAACAATATATTTACAGCTAGTGACTTAAACTTATACTATGACCCTCTTCATCCCCAATGGTATAAGCGACCAGATTGGTTTGGTGTTTTAGGTGTATCCCGTCTCTATGAGCAAAAAGAACTGCGCTTGAGCTACGTCAATTGGCAGGAAGGAACTAATCCTTTTGTCGCGGTAGAACTGATATCACCGGGTACAGAGGCAGAAGATTTAGGCAGAAATTTACGGGAAGTCAATCAACCACCCAATAAATGGGTTGTCTATGAGCAAATACTGAGAATTCCCTATTATTTTGTTTTCAACCGTTATACTAACGAACTTCACTGTTTTGGTTTAATGATGAACCGCTATCAACCTCTATCTATTGATGGACTGGGGGTGTGGTTGGAAGAAGCCGAGTTAGGTTTAGGATTATGGGATGGAGAATATCAAGGATTAAAAAGGCTGTGGCTACGTTGGTATGATCGGGAAAATAATTGGTTACCGACACCAACGGAACGAGAAAAACAACGGGCTGACTCCGCCGAATTAGAAATCGCTAAATTGCGGCAATTGTTACTTGAGCAAGGAGTTCGTTTATCTGACAATCAATAAAAAACTCCATCCACAAGGGGATGGAGTTTTTGGGCATTGGGCACTTGTACTGAGTTTCGACACTTCGGCAGGCTCAGTGCATCGCTACGCGGAAATCGAGCGAAGTCGAGATTCAACTGCCGCGTAGTCGAAGTATTGGAAATGGGGCATGGAGAAGAATTTACCAATGCCCTATGACGGCAGTTGCTCCACTTGGGAAACTGCGGGTTAATAGTGTCTCAACCAATCGGGTTTCGACTACTTCGACTTCGCTACTTCGGCTCCTTTCGACTTCGCTACTTCGGCTTGCTTCGACTGCGCTCAGCAACCAACGCTCAGTACAAGTCAGTACAAGTGCGCTCAACCCTCAACCGTCGAGAGTTGAGCGCAGTCGAAACTCGGTTTACTGGTATTTCATCAAATAGGTAAATTTAAGACAAATTCGGGTAAGACATCTTCGCCAGATAAATTGATTGGGAACGCAACTATCTCTACTGCTTGATGGGGACGGTAAATTTCTACCTGCTCATCTTGAGAATTAATTAGCCAACCTAAACACAAACCACTGTTGAGATATTCCTGCATTTTTTCTTGTAAGGGTTTGAGTGCATCTGTGCGTGACCTTAATTCGATGACAAAATCAGGACAAATAGGTGGGAATTTTTCTTGTTCTTCTGTAGTCAGTGCTTCCCAACGATCTAATTTTACCCAAGCTACATCAGGAGAGCAATCGCCACCACGCGGTAATTTAAAAATTGTTGAGGAACTAAAAACCTTTCCTAATCCAGTTTGCTGGTTCCATAACCACACTAAACTGATCAGACTTGCTTCTCTATTTCCACTACTTCCTCCTACTGGTGGCATAATTACTAATTCTCCGTTAGCTGTTCGCTCAAGTTGTAAGTCACGGTTTGCGTGACACAGGCGGTAAAATTGCTCATCTGTCAGCTCTACATTCTCTAAATTGAGGACAACAGGCATCATTGCGATTGACTGAACCATACTGCCTCCATTAATTAAGCACAACACTATTGTGGCAAACTAAAGAACTAATGTCTGACACTGTTATTAAAGTTGAAAATCTCAGCAAAAAATATATTATTGGGCATCAGCAACAGGAACGCTACACTGCATTGCGAGATGTGATTGCTAATGGGGCTAAAGGTTTGCTGAGTCCGTTCCAAAATCCAAAATCCAAACTTCAAAATTCTCAGGAGGAGTTTTGGGCGCTCAAGGATGTTTCGTTTGAGATTAAGCAGGGCGATAGAGTTGGGATTATTGGGCGTAATGGTGCAGGAAAATCAACGCTATTAAAGATTCTCAGCCGGATTACGGAACCTACAAAAGGACGCATCAAAATTAAGGGACGGGTTGCTAGTTTATTAGAAGTGGGAACGGGGTTTCATCCAGAGTTGACAGGTAGAGAGAATATCTATCTCAATGGTGCAATTTTGGGGATGAGTAAGGTTGAGATTCAACGCAAGTTTGATGAAATTGTAGCGTTTGCAGAGATTGAGAAGTTTTTAGATACGCCAGTTAAACGTTATTCATCAGGGATGTATGTGCGTTTGGCGTTTGCAGTAGCAGCGCATTTGGAGCCAGAGATTTTGGTGGTGGATGAAGTATTGGCGGTGGGGGATGCCCAGTTTCAAAAGAAGTGTTTGGGGAAGATGGAGGATATTGGGAAAGAAGGCAGAACAGTATTATTTGTAAGTCATCAAATAGTAGCAATTCAGAAGTTATGTCAAAGGGCAATTTGGCTGAATCAAGGGCAGTTAGTTAATAATGATCAAACACAAATAGTGATCCGCAAGTATCTTAGCTCATCCACAAACTTATCAAGTATTTCTCTAGCAGACAGAAAAGATAGAAAAGGAGATGGAAAAATTAGATTTACATCAGTACAGTTTCAAAATGAAAACTGGGAAAAAGTAACCTGCTTTTATAGTGGTCAAAATGTAAAAATATTACTTTTCTTCACAAACAATACTCAAGAAAATTTAAAGAATTTAAATGTTGCATTAGGTATTGACAACCAAATAGGAGGAAGAATCACCAATCTGAGTACAGAAGTAAAAGGCTCAAAATTACATGATGTGCAAAGCAACACAGATTGTCTGATTGTAGAGATAGATAAACTACCTTTAACACCTGGAAGATACGAATTTACTATTTTTAGTACCGTTAATAGTATCGTAGCTGATTGGATTTCAAATGCTGGCTTTTTTGAGGTTGAAGGAGGTGACTTTTATGGAGCAGGAAAGTTACCTCCAGCAATGCAAGGAAATTTTTTATTAGAGTATACCTTCTATGTAAAGGATACAATTATAAAAAACTAATTTGGTTCTTGCGTTGGTTTTATGGTGGAGCATTAAAATCGCAGTTTTATAGAAAGGCTGAAAAACTTAAAACCCAGTCACAGCCATAAATACAGCCTATCTTTAGGTTTTATTTATTATTCTGTTCCATAAAATGAACTGAAGAGCCACTAATTTTAAGAAATGGTATTACTGAGCATGAAAAAAAAACGACAATATTTAATCAATAAATCTCGACATCTAAAGAATATAATTCATCTTTACAAAATATCTTCTGAAATTGGTTTTGACAAAATTATCTCTCTTATTAATCTTTTTGAAAATGAATACGGTCATCAAAAATCTGTTCGTTTAGGCAAACCAGTTGATGCTTTTCTAAATCCACTACCTTGGTACACCTATCCAGCTATTGAATATTTGAAACAGTTTGATTTTAGCAATAAAAACATATTTGAATATGGAAGTGGAAACAGTTCCATATTCTGGTCATCATTAGCAAAGAGTGTTACGAGTGTTGAAATAGATCCACTATGGTTTGAAGTAATCAGCAAATCAAAGCCTAGTAATTTAAACATTTATTTGAAAGAAAAAAAATCTGAATATGTTTTTTTTATAGAAAATGGAAATACACCATATGATTTAGTAGTGATCGATGGATCTTATAGATATGAGTGCTCTAAAGCAGCAACAAAACATCTGTCGGACGATGGATTGATTATTCTTGATAATTCTGAACGGTATCCTAAATTATGTTCGGATTTGAGAAGTCATGATTTAATTCAGGTAGATTTTTTTGGATTTGGTCCTATAAATTATTATACATGGACAACTTCTCTTTTTTTTCAAAGGAAATGTAGACTAAGGCCATTAAACAAATTACCTCACTTTGGTATAGGTAGTTTGTGTCAAGAACTTGATGAGTAGAATTATTTAAGATATGGCTATCACATTGAAAGGTCTATTGTTCAGGTTAAAGCAAGCTTTAACAGTTATTTTTGTATCCTCTAGGATATATCCTAATAATAAGTATAGCTTCCACAAAATCTCCTTCTCGCAAGATGGAGAGGACGTAGTTATAACAGAGTTATTCAACAACAAATCAGAAGGTTTTTATGTTGATGTAGGAGCACATCATCCTCAAAGGTTTTCTAATACCTATTATTTCTATTTACAAGGATGGAAAGGGATTAATATTGATGCAATGCCTGGTAGTATGAATATTTTTAATTTTCTGCGACCTAATGACATTAATTTAGAAATTCCGATCTCTGATAAATCGGAAATATTAAATTATTATGAATTTGATGAACCAGCACTAAATAGTTTTTCTTTACCTTTATCCCAGCAACGTATTAGTAAAACTAACTACAAAATAGTGACTGAAACCCAACTACAAACTCAGACACTAGCTGAAGTATTAGATAAGCATCTACCTCCTAAACAGACGATTGATTTCTTGAGTATTGATGTTGAAGGTTTAGATTATCAAGTTCTAAATTCCAATAACTGGGATAAATACAAGCCTAATGTAGTTTTAGTAGAAGATTTGGAGTTGATTTCTTTGGAAAATATAAATACTTCTAAAGTATATTTATTTTTAGAAAAAAAAGGTTACATATTAGTTGCTAAAACAATAAGAACTTTAATTTTTAGATTAGAAAGTTAATAATCATATAAATTATGTATATTTCGATATTGTTATGACCAGCCTAAATACTCCAGTGGTTTTTATTATTTTCAATCGCCCAGATGTAACACAAATAGTATTTAATGCTATCCGACAAGCACAACCTAAACAACTATTTGTAATTGCTGATGGTGCTAGATTTCCAGAAGAAGCCGAAAAATGTCAACAGGCAAGGAATATTATTAAACAAGTAGATTGGGATTGTCAGGTTCTAACCAATTATGCTGATCATAATTTAGGATGCCGTCAAAGAGTATCAAGTGGAATAAGTTGGGTTTTTGAGCAAGTTGAAGAGGCAATTATTTTAGAAGATGATTGTCTACCAGATCCCTCATTTTTTCGCTATTGCGAAACTTTGCTTGACTACTACCGCAATGATGAGCGAGTTGTGGTAATTAGCGGCAATAATTTCCAAGACGGACAGAAGAGAACAAAATATAGTTATTACTTTTCAAAATATTATCATTGTTGGGGATGGGCTTCTTGGCAACGGGCCTGGAAATATTGGGATTTTAACCCTGAAAAGTGGATAGAGTTTCGTGATGCTGGCTTGATGAAATTTGTTTGTGATTGTCCTTACGAGGAAAAGTACTGGACAACAATATTCAATACCCTCTTTCTGCAAGGAAAGCCAAATAGTTGGGCTTACGCATGGCTTTTTTCCTGCTGGGCACAAGGCGGACTAGCAACACTACCTAATGCAAACTTAGTGTCTAACATCGGCTTTGGTTCTGATGCTACTCATACAAAGGGAGAGAATAAATTTGCTAATCTGCCTACTAAAGATATTGGCGAGATATATCATCCACCTTTCGTAATTCAACATAAAGAAGCTGATATGTACAATTTTGATAATGTATTTGGTGGAAAAACAATGAAGGAGGCTGATACTATTTATGCCAAATTTCATAAAGTACTTCAAAGTTTCAGGTTTGGGAAATATGGAGGATGTAGGTAGGTAAGGAAAAACAGTTTCGTCTCACAATTTAAGTAGACTTACTCAACTTTGCCAGCAAGTTATCTATTTGATGAGTGGTAAAATTGAGACTTTCGGAGCAGTCGATTTAGTTGTAGGAAAGTATCTGAACTCATCGCAAGTCAGTTGAGTTTAACAATTAATTACATCTTAAATAACAGGAAAAATGAAATTTTTATTGGAAATCAAAAAAAATATACATAAATTATATATAAAGCCAATATATCTAAGCAGTATTCATATACATGAAAAGTCTAGAATCAGTCCAACAGCAAATATTGAATGCCGTTTTGGTGGTTCTATTACTATTGGAAACAGTACCGAAATTCTTGATTATGTAATGTTGTTAACTTACAATGGAAATATTGAAATTGGGGAAAACTGTAGTATCAATCCATTTACCATAATATATGGTCATGGAGGAGTAAAAATCGGTAATGATGTTTTAATAGCGGCACATACAATTATCATTCCGTCAAATCATAATTTTTCTTCATTAGACAAACCAATAAGAATACAAGGAAACACTAGTTTAGGAATTGTTATAGAAGATAATGTTTGGATTGGGGCTGGCTGCAAGATTTTAGATGGAGTAACAATTGGTCAAGGTTCAGTAATAGCTGCTGGTGCCGTAGTTAATAAAAGCATTGAGTCTTACAGTGTAGTAGCTGGAGTCCCTGCAAAATTAATTAAGAAGAGACGTGATAAATGATTAGTTTACAACATTATCTAAAATTGATGCTTCAAGAAGAGTATCGTAAAAAACATTTGGCCTTAAAGAAACTAAACTCAACTCCTAGATACACACTTACTACTACTAACATCCTGGGGACAGAAATTAGTCTTGTCGATTCTGCTTCTTTTATCTTTATGTATAAAGAGATATTAGAAAGTCAAATTTATAAATTTAAAACTAATAGTTGCACACCCATCATTATAGATGCCGGAGCTAATATTGGTCTAAGTACTCTGTATTTTAAGCAACTGTATCCTCAAAGCAAAATTATAGCATTTGAGCCTGATACTAGAGTGTTTGCCGCTTTGAAGGAAAATATTGCAGCATTTTCGCTGACTAATGTAGACCTAGTAAACAAAGCTGTCTGGAGTTCAGAAACTATACTTAAATTCATGTCTGAAGGTGCTGATGCAGGGAGAATAGTGCAAGTTGATAAAAGTAAAGAAATACAGGAAGTATCGACAATACGTTTACGTGATTATCTTAATCAAAAAGTAGATTTTTTAAAAATTGATATTGAAGGTGCCGAAACAGAAGTTATAAATGATTGTCAAGACTTACTTATTAATGTGGATAATCTTTTTGTTGAGTACCATTCTTTTGTAAATCAGCCTCAAACATTAAGTAATTTAATAGATATTTTATCTAGAGCTAATTTTAGATTTTATATAGATGCGCCTATAAAATGTCAACACCCATTTTATGAACATGGTCAATATATGGGCATGGATCAACAATTGAACATTTTTGCATTCCGAAATTGAGGCATGATTGATAACATTAAGTTACTTAACCTTGGCTGTGGTTGTCGCTATCACCCTTCTTGGACAAATATCAACTTTGCATCCACTGGGGAAGGTGTAATTGCCCATGATTTACAACAGGGAATCCCCTTTCCTGATCAATCATTTGATGTAGTTTATCACTCTCATGTACTAGAACATTTCGCTAAAGCAGAAGCAGAGCCGTTTATTAAAGAATGTTCTCGTGTTTTACGTCCTCAAGGAGTTTTGAGAGTAGTAGTGCCAGATTTGGAGCAAATAGCCAAAATGTATCTACATGCCCTTGAGCAAGTCAGTAACGGTTCTCTAGAATGGGCTGATAACTACCATTGGATGCTGCTGGAAATGTATGACCAAACGGTGAGAAACCAGTCGGGAGGGGAAATGCAGGCTTTTATTTCTCAGAAAGAGGTTGCTAACCAAGAGTTTGTCATTAAACGCTGTGGAGTTGAGATCAAGAATATTATCACTGCTGCTCAAAAACAAATTTCTGCTCAAAATCTTACTTCTAAAAACGTTATTATAAAATTTTTAAAGCATATTTATCATTTATTACGATATCGCCAATATCGTCGTCAGGAAATTGTTAAACAGATTCTCAGTCCACAAGAATTAAAAGCCTTGGAAATTGGTCAATTTCGGCAAAGTGGAGAAGTTCACCAGTGGATGTATGATCATTACTCTTTATCTGTGTTGTTGAAAAATTATGGACTAGAAGGGGTTATTAAAAGAACTGCTTTTGAAAGCTATATTTCTAACTGGACTAGCTTTAATTTAGATACTGAACCTGATGGTTCTATCTACAAACCAGATTCTTTCTATATGGAAGCTATAAAACCAGTTGTATGAAAATTTTACATATTAACCAATCTGATATTGGAGGAGGAGCAGCGATCGCTGCTTATCGCCTTCATGAAGGCTTATTAAAGCAAGGGATAGAATCAAAGCTTCTAGTTGGTAATGTCAAAACAGATAGCGAACTTGTAGCGGCTGTGTCCCGTAAATCTCGAATTGAAAATCAGCTTTCTCAGTTGACTCGGCTGATTGGTCTTAACTACATTAACAACATTAGCAGCTTCGATATTCCCAAGCATAGCTTTTACAAATATGCTGACTGTCTTAATTTCCATAACCTACATACAGGATACTTTAGTTACCTAGCTATACCTGAACTTACAGAAGAAAAACCTGCTGTATTTACCCTCCATGATATGTGGAGCTTTACTGGACACTGTGCCTATAGCTATGATTGCGATCGCTGGAAAATTGGCTGTGGTAAATGTCCTAATCTGGACACCTACCCAGCTATCAAAAGGGATAGTACTAGTTTGGAGTGGAAACTAAAAAACTGGGTTTATAGGCGCTCTGATTTGGTTATTGTCACTCCTAGCAAGTGGCTAACAGAACAAGCTAAACAGAGTATGCTCAGTTGCTTTCCAATCCAGCATATTCCTTATGGGATTGATACAGAAGCTTATCAACCTCTTGAAAGCCAGCAGTGTCGTTATTTACTAGATATTCCGATTAGCAAAAGAGTTCTCCTATTTGGAGCGCAAAGTTTGCAAGATTATCGTAAGGGTGGCGACCTGTTGCTAAAAGCGTTAGACCATCTACCTGAACACCTCAAAGCTGAGACAGTACTGCTGACCTTGGGAGAAGGTGGTAAAACAATCACTAAAACCTTAGGAATGCAAACTCTAAACTTAGGTTATGTCAGTAGTGATCGGCTAAAATCTATTGCCTTTTCTGCTGCGGATTTATTTGTTTTTCCTACTCGTGCTGATAACCTCCCTTTAGTCTTACAAGAGAGCATGGCTTGTGGTACACCAATGGTTTCCTTCCGAATTGGTGGTGTTCCTGACTTAGTGCAACCTGGTATTACAGGTTATTTGGCTGAACCTGAAGATGCGGTAGATTTTTGTAGTGGCATTGTTAAATTATTGGAGGATAGAGAATTACGCGATCGCATGAGGGGAAATTGTCGAGCGATCGCACTTCAAGAATATCCTCTAGAACTGCAAGCAAAACGATACGTTGAATTATACCAACAAGTCTTGCGATCGCATGAGTCAAAATTGTCGAGCGTAGGCGTAGCCCATCGTAGATATCGCCCTTAAATGTAACTACAGGGTTTGTGCATCATGAAGTGGATATCTGCGATCGCCAAGGTGTTTTAGACTTGATCTAGTTCCTGAGCAAGTTTTCCCGGTGGGTATTTCACTAATCGCTGCAACACTAGTTTTAGGATATACTCTTTGTATATCCATTGTGTTTCCTGAATGGAGGTGTGTTATGGGCAGTGTGCAAACCAGCATTTTTAGAACGAATAAAACTCAAGCCGTTCGTTTACCCAAAATCGTCGAGTTGCCAGAAACCGTAAAAAAAGTAACTATTGTTGCCGTGGGCAATACTCGCATAATTACCCCAGCAGGTGAATCTTGGGATACCTGGTTTGATACCTATACTGTGTCATCAGACTTCATGACCTCTCGTGAACAGCCAGAAGATCAAATTCGGGAGTCTTTTTGAAGTTTGTTGAAACGATGCTGAAGTATATGCTTGATACTAATATTGTGATCTACACCATGAAGAACAAACCGCCCCAAGTGCGAGCCTTGTTTAAGAAACATGATGGACAGATGTGTATCTCCAGTGTCACCCTTGGTGAACTTATCTTTGGTGCAGAACGATCTGCTGTTCCAGAGCAAAACTTGCTGGTTATTGAAAACCTGGTAGCCCGCATGGAGGTTGAACCTTTTGACGCTAAAGCCGCCGCTCATTTTGGTCAGATCAAAGCGGAACTCACTAAGCTTGGCACTCCTATCGGACCCTATGACACAATGATTGCTGGCCATGCACGTTCGATGGGATTAATTTTAGTCACCAATAATCTCAACGAGTTTGAACGAGTTGCGGGACTGAGATTTGAAAATTGGGCAAATTAACGATACCAACAGGTGTTGCGATCATCATGTAAGAACTAGGACGATGTCTACAATGGGCTAATCATACGCTCCTCATTTGTGCGTCATTAAATGGATATCTGCGATCGCCCTTGAAGAGTATTGTCCGTGTAATTTACATTTATTAAGCTTTTCAACAATATGGCAACTATCAAAACTGGTTACACATTAAAAGATTTACCTGCGCCTCCTAAAGATAAAACTGGCTGGCCATGGACAGAACAAACAAATCCTTTGCCCGACAAAATGCCCGATGGCTCAGAATGGCCTCGCATTAGTATAGTCACGCCTAGCTACAATCAAGGAGAATTTATTGAAGAAACTATTCGCTCAGTTATTCTCCAAGGCTATCCAAATTTGGAGTACATTATTATTGATGGTGGCAGTAATGATAATTCTAAAGAAATTATTCATAAATATAGTCAATGGATTGACTACTGGGTAAGTGAACCTGATGAAGGTCAAGCTAATGCAATTAATAAAGGTATATTGCACTCAACTGGAACTATTCTCAACTGGGTTAATTCAGATGATCTTCTTTTGCCAGGTGTAACTGCACTTGTAGCTCAAGTTTTATCGAATAAACTTAAACTTAATCAGTTAGCTGTAACTTATGGATTTAGACTTCGGATCAATGAAAATAATGAAATTTTTGATTTTGATCTGCCACCTAAAAAAATAAATAAATTAACATTTAGGCTCGGTTGTTGGATTCCATCAGAAACCTTTTTCTTTACAAGGGAGATTTTTAATTCTGTTCATGGCTTTAGTGAAGATCTTAACTTTGCCATAGACTATGATTTTTATGTTAGATGTTTTCAGTTAGGCACTAAGTTTTTATGTATTGAAGAATTTATAGGTGCTATGCGCTTTCATCAAGCGAGCAAATCGCTTAGTATCTCAGAAGTCGGCTTGAGGGAATTTTTTCAATTAAGAAGCGAAATACTTGGTAGTAATTTAAAGATAAAATTAATAAACTTGTTTTGTGATTCTGTACTAGGAAAGCTTGTTTTTTACAAAGAAAAATATAGACGCAGTATTTGGAAATACTTGAATAGTAGTAAGTTAAATTATTATAAAAATATGCTCAATAGACAAAGTTAAATATTTTTCTGTCTATTATTAATAGTAACTAAGTTAATCAGTATGTTAATAAAATTATTTTTAGGTGAATTACTTATTTTTATCTCAAATCGAATTATTGCTTATATTCCAATTCATAACATCAGACTTTATTTTTATAAGTTTGTTATGAAATTTGATATTGGCAAAAATAGTTCTATATCTATGGGTGCATGGTTTGACAGTAGAAAAAACTTTAGCATTGGACAAAATAGTACTATAAATCAAAATTGTCGCCTTGATACTCGTGGAGTAATTAAGATAGGTGACAATGTTTCTATTTCTGCTGATGTTTGTATATTAACAGCAGATCATGATTTACTTGACCATCAATTTAAAGGAAGGACAAGCCCTGTTGTAATTGAAGACTATGTTTTTATAGGAACCAGGGCTATAATTCTGCGTGGAGTAACTCTAGGTAAGGGATCTGCTGTAGCTGCTGGTTCAGTGGTGACTAAAGATGTTTCTCCTTTTTCAATTGTTGCAGGTGTACCAGCCCAAAATATAGGACATAGACCTCAAACTCTGAATTACAATTGTCATTATTCTAGACTTTTCCATTAATACCCTTGATCGATGTAATTAGCCTATTCTTTCTAACTGCATATTATTGAAGTGTTTAAACGTTTCAATAATAGAGTATGTACTAAAAAAGAAAATTAAATTATTAATTAAACAACGTGAAAAAAATATCATATAACCAAAATTGGACTGAAAGTTGGAAATCTAGCTATCCCTATGACTTACTCGAAATATATGGAGATAGCCCTCTCACAGGATATGCTTACGCTTATGCAAATAGGCGTAAACACACATTAGATTTCATTAAAAAAGTTGCTAAGCCAGGTGCAAAAATCCTAGATGTAGCTGCTGCACAAGGAAACTTTAGTCTGCTACTAGCAGAATTGGGATATGAAGTTACCTGGAACGATTTACGAGAAGAACTGATTGATTACGTCAAAATGAAGTGGGAATCTGGGATTATTCACTATGTACCAGGAAATATTTTTGAATTATATTTTGACACTAAGTTTGATGTAGTTTTAATTGCCGAAGTTATAGAACATGTAGCGCATCCTGACGATTTTTTGAGAAAAATTTCTCAGATGCTAAAGCCAGAAGGATATATAGTAATGAGTACACCTAACGGTGAATATTTTAATAATCGCTTACCAAAGTTTTCAGATTGCACAGATCCAAGTCAGTATGAAGAAATACAATTTAAGCCAAACTCAGACGGACATATTTTTTTAATTCACCTAGATGAACTTGAAGAACTAACTCATAAAGCAGGATTAGTCGTTCAGGACATTCGATTAATAACCAATTCATTAACTAACGGTCATATAAAACTCCATTATTTGTTAAAGATACTGCCAAAAACTTGGGTTGCAACCTTTGAAAAATTAACTAATTCCGTACCCCTAGTCCTAAAGCGCAAATTACACACAGCAACAGTTGCTTTATTAACTCATGCTAATTAAGTGATTAATTATGAGTAACTTTGATTATGTAATCTCAATTGTTCCTAGACTTACTTCTGCTATTGATGGTGTGGGAGATTATGCACTCAATTTAGCTCGTCAGCGTCGCTGATTATAAACTAATAAGCTTAGGTAAAAGAGAATGGTACGCAAGCTTGTCAAAAAGTACCAATGAGATTTGCTGCTAATTCTAGAAACATTACTGAGCAAATATTGCAGCTTTTAGTTGACCGTATATGTCCGCAGTTTCTTCATCAGTTGGGTAAAGGTCTATATTTGCTAAAAATTCCTGTATTTGGCGGAGATTTTCAATTCTCTTTTGTGATTTTTCAGCCATGTATATCAGTTCACCACGCACGATGGCATTAGTTGCAACTCCCATACCGCTGTGTGCTTGGAGTTGCTTTATAACTTGGATATCTCCATTCGTAATACGACTACAGTGATTGGTGTCGAGTAAATACATATAGGACTTACGCACTCGTGACGAGAAACTAAGCCTTTGCGATTACTTCGCTGCGCTCGTAATGACATAAAATCGTAATCCCTGCGTAAGTCCTGACATACTCTAAGCCCCTAAAATTGTGCTGGCGAACGAGTCTCATACACCTCCTGGAAACATTCCTCAAAGTCATCTCCTTGCCATGTTCCCGCAAATTTGAGTAAGTCCTCTGCTTTTGAGCCTCTCAAAATAGGTGAAAGCTTGCGTGATGGCAGTTCTGCGCTATGCTCTAGCGGAGTTTGCTGCTTCTCCCGTTTAGCTTTGATAAAACCTGCAAAATCAAGAACTTCTGCCAGTAATTCTTCTGGCATCGATTCAATCTCTCGTATTAGCTGTTCTTTTAGGGTCATAAGTTCTCCTTTGCTGAGGAAATTTCCTTAATGGTAAGGCAATCTTGACCCTGATAGCTCGTGGTTCGTTTCATTAATATCAGAGCTTCTCCCCGCTCTTGAGAGCCAAATAAAACCATTTTAACTAAGCGATCGCCATAAATTTCCCGCAAGCATATTTTAAGCCGTTGCAGAATTTCTGCTAACTCTTTACTCATGTTTAAACCTCTAAATTTATAGCATTTGATGGTGAATTTTATAACTCATGTGACTTCCATTGTACCTCGACTGCCTCCGGCAATTGATGGTGTAGGAGATTATGCACTAAATTTAGCTCGTCAGCTTCGCCAAAACTTCAATATTCAAACTCATTTTATTGTAGGTAATACTAAATGGAATGGAGCCACAGAAATTGAAGGTTTTCCTGTTACTAAAATAAGTGTTTCCTCCTCTAATGCACTACTAAATTTATTATCAAATGATCACTCATCCACCGTTCTTTTACATTACGTAGGCTATGGTTATGCAAAGCGGGGTTGTCCAGTTTGGTTAGTTGATGGGTTACAGCACTGGAAGATTTTATATCCTAAGCGATCGCTTGTTATCATGTTTCACGAAGTCTATGCTTCAGGGCCACCTTGGACAAGTGCTTTTTGGCTATCAGCCCTACAGAAAAGTTTGGCAGCACGCTTGGCACAAATGAGCGATCGCTGTATAACTAGTAAACAAAGTTTTGCTAAAGTTTTGTATCAACTAAATCGCACTCAACAAACTGAAATTATTTGCTTTCCTGTATTTTCCAATATTGGAGAGGTAGAATATTTACCATTGCTATCAGAACGCTCTCAGCGGTTAGTAATTTTTGGTAGTCGTAACTCTAGACGACAAGTTTATAATCAACGTATCAAAGCTTTAGAAACAATTTGTCAAACTTTGAATATCAATGAAATATTGGATATTGGTGTCTCAACTAATTTAAATATTTCTGAAATTAGAGGCATTACTGTGATAGAAAAAGGTATAACTAAAGCAGAAGAAATTAGTAAAATTCTGCAAGATTCTATCGCTGGTTTTTTAAACTACCCTCCTCCTGCACACTTAGCAAAATCAACTGTTTTTGCTGCTTACTGCGCCCATAAACTAATTCCGTGCATGGCTATTTCTAGCAAAGTACCAATAGATGGTCTTGAAAAGGGTAAACAT
Organism: Halotia wernerae UHCC 0503; assembly: GCA_034931985.1. Lineage (GTDB taxonomy): Bacteria > Cyanobacteriota > Cyanobacteriia > Cyanobacteriales > Nostocaceae > Halotia > Halotia wernerae. Next base: position 45,923 of record JAYGHB010000017.1, on the reverse strand, counting down.
TACTTGTCTGCTGATGACCATAGTAGTAAATTAAGCTTAAAACAAGGACAAGACATAGCAAATAATGCTTATACATGGTATCTAACTCATAGCCTTTCAGTACAAGCAAAATTTTTCGTGGATAATTTAATATCACGATAGCAATAGCAAGAAATACAAAATTACGTTGCTTGAAATATTAGCGCCGACTTACTTAATAGTAATAGTTGGGATTATTCCTCTACGAGACGCTACGCGTAGCTTGCTTCCCCAAAGGGGTACGCAATGACAGTTATTCTTTCACTGATAAATAAAAACTTGAATGCACCCAATTGGTAATAAGACTAGGTAATACCAAACTTTACTTAAATTATTTAACTTATTTAACAAATAATTATGTCTCTTAACCTTTCAGGAATTTCAAATCAAACAATATTAGGCAATATCTTGAGATTTCCTTTACAATTTATTCCGGCAACAACAGTAATGTTTATTTTGCAGGGAAAACTCAGAGGCAAGAAATGGATTGTAGGCTCAGGGCAACATGGTGCTTGGTTAGGAAGCTATGAATACGAAAAACAACTTCTCTTTCAACAAATAATTAGAGAAGGAAGTGTTGTATATGATTTGGGTTCGCATAGTGGATTTTACACAATATTAGCATCAGTTTTAGTCGGACATCAAGGTAAAGTAGTTGCTTTTGAACCTTATCCTCGAAACCTACACTTTCTTAAACAACATTTGCAACTCAATTCTATTAAAAATGTAATAGTTATTGATGCAGCTGTTTATGATCGTAGTGGCGTAATCCAATTTAATGGTAGTGGCTTTACTGGACATATTTCATCTGAAGGTGAATTTAAAGTCAAGACAGTTACCTTAGATGAATTAATTGATACCAAGCAAATTCCACCACCAAATTTTATAAAAATTGATATAGAAGGTGCAGAAATGTTAGCTCTTTCTGGAGCTAAGTCTATACTAAGCAAGACACATCCCTCAATTTTGTTGGCTACTCATGGAGTTGAAGTCCATAAACAATGTTGTCAGTTTTTAAATTCACTTGGTTATACACTAAACACAATTGATGGCGAAGATATCCAAAAATCTAATGAAATAATTGCTTCTTTTCATGGCTAATTGAGCAATCTTAGAAAATATATGAGCGAAATTGTTTATAAACATCGAGTTTTAATAATTGCTTCTCATCCTGTCCAGTATGGCGCTCCTCTTTTTAGGTTGATGGCGCAACATCCCAAGCTGGATATCTTAGTAGCCTATTGCAATCTACAAGGTGTTCAAGCAAGTTTTGATACTGGATTTGGTGTAGAGGTTGTCTGGGATGTACCCTTACTAGATGGTTATCCTTGGCTGCAAGTTAAAAACAATTCTCCTAAACCCCAACTTGGTAGTTTTTTGGGACTTATAAATTTAGGTCTGTGGAAACTAATCAGCAAAGAAAATTTCGATGCTGTCATTGTCTATACAGGTTATACTTATGCCAGTTTTTGGATTGCAGCAGCAGCAACAAAACTGAAAGGAAGTAAGTTTTTTTTTAGTACAGATATTAGTAGTATTGAACCTCGTAATAAAAAAATATTGAAGACATGGTTAAAGAACATTTTACTGCCACTTGTCTACCATCTCGCTGATATTGTGATGGTGACTTCAACCCTGGGTAAGCAGGTAGTTCGTAGTTTAGGAATTGCTGAAGAGTGTATTGCTCTAACTCCATTTGTAGTAGATAACAATAGATGGATATCGCAAGCTAGTCAAGTAAATGTTAAGGCAGTCCGTAAGCAATGGGGTATTCCAGAAAGCGCCACTGTTTTATTATTTTGTGCTAAACTCCAACCTTGGAAACGCCCTCAAGATGTTTTAAAAGCCTTTGCTCAAGCTAACGTTCAAGATAGTTATCTTATATTTGCAGGGGATGGAACTCTTAGAGCAGAACTTGAAACAAAAGCTGAATCTTTAGGAATCACAGATAGAGTTAAATTTCTTGGTTTTGTGAATCAGTCCCAACTGCCGGCAATTTATCGTTCTTCTGACTTATTCATTTTACCTTCCGAATATGAACCATTTGGAGTGGTTGTCAACGAAGCAATGCTTTGTGGTTGTCCTGTAATTGTGAGTGATCAAGTAGGTTCTCGTCACGATTTGGTTCAACATGGCATCAATGGATTTATTTATCCTTGTGGTAATGTAGATGTCTTAGCGGAAATTTTACAATATATTCTTCTTGAACGTGAGCAGTTAAAGAAAATGGGTATTGCAGCTACTCAGCATATAAAAACTTGGTCTCCAGAAAAAAATATAGAAGCTATTGTTCAAGCTTTAGCAAAGTCTACATAACATATGAGTATTAGATATATTTGGCAGAATAGAGAAAAAGCACGTATTTTTTCGTGGTTCTGGTTCAAACAATGGGCAAAACGTATTTTAACTTTTCCTAAGTTAATTACAGTACTAAGGACCAAGCTATTATTGAAAATGGCAGGCTCTAAAATTGGTAATATTACTATTATTTCAAGTAAAAGTAGAATAGAAGGCTCCTTAAATCAACTAACTATTGAAGAGTATACTTTTATTGGTCAAGCTCATATTGCTATACATGCAGATGTGAAAATTGGCTCCTTTGTTGTAATCAACGATGGAGTTAAATTACTAACAGCTAGTCATGATGTAAATGATCCATCTTGGTCTTCTTTTGCTAAACCTATAATCATTGATGATTATGCTTGGATTGCTACAGAGGCAATAATTTTACCTGGTGTTCATATTGGGAAAGGCGCTATAGTAGGAGCCGGGGCAGTAGTTAGTAAAAATATACCTGAATATCATATTGCTATTGGTAATCCGGCTAAATTACTTGATAAGCAAAGAGTACAAGAACTTAAGTATAACCCGGTTAAACTAATTGCTTGTTATCAAGCATGGCTGTCGAAGTGATGATAAATTAAGCTCAAAAGGTTGTATAGCAAGGATTATATAAGATTGAGCTTAAAATATAAAAGTAATTTATAACCTTCTCAAACGATAAATTTAATTATGATAATAGCTCTAACTGTCATATTTTTTATAATATGTATTTCCGCATTCAATTGGAAACAATCATTTTATTTTGTAGTAGTCTTTTTAGTATTGGAAGGAGCAGTACGAAAATGGATTTTTCCCCAAGCTAGCGAGTTTATATACTTTCTTAAGGATTTAGTTTTAATAGGAGCTTATTTCAATTTTTATTTTATAAATAGCAACAAAACAAAAAATCACTATATTAATATTTTGATATATTGGTTGGCAATTTGGACTTTCATACAAGCTTTTGCCCCAAGTTTAGGCTCTTCAGTTGTAGGTTTCTTTGGATTAAGAGCATATTTATTGTACATTCCTTTAATTTGGATGTTCCCAGATTTATTTCCCTCAAAAACAGAACTGTACAAATTTATTAGAAATTATTCATTACTAATTATTCCTGTTTGTCTGCTAGCAGTAATTCAGTTTTTTAGTCCTCCTTCAAGTCCCTTAAATGTTTATGCTGCTGGTGGAGATACAGTTGCTACCTTTGGAGTAGGAGAAGAAAGTACAGTTAGAGTGACTGGAAGTTTTTCCTATATTACGGGTTTTGGAACATATCTATGTACCAGTTTTACTTTACTTATACCCCTGCTTAAATTACGACAGTCTCTTACATGGTACTGGTTAACTATTATTGAACTACTACTGGTAACAGGAACTTCTTTCATGACAGGTTCAAGAGCAGTAGTTTTTTATGAAGCTTTATTTCTAATAAGTTATGCACTCATACTGTTGTTAACCCAACCTAAGCACGCAATTCGTAACATTCAAAAGTTCATATTACCAATAGTTATTGTAGCAGTACTTGTTCCCACCTATTTTAGTAAGAGTATTAATTTATTTTCTGAACGTTCTACAGCAAATTCGACAGAAATGGTTACTCGTATTTGGCAACCTTTCACTGAACCTTTTTCAACACTAAATCAAATAATAGAGTCTAAACTAATAGATAGTTATGGTACTGGAGCCACGCACCAAGCAACACCAAAGTTAAGAAAATTTTTGAATTTACCTAAAGGTGACACTGTGCCAGCTTCAGGCGAAATAGAAGCTCCGAGATTGATCCTGGAAATAGGCGCTTTTGGTTTTATTTTATGGTATTCAATTAGAATAGCTTTAATTGTTTCTCTTTTCCTAACTTTCAGAAAACTTCGTGATCCATTTTTACAACAACTAGCTTTATCTGCTTTTTTGTTTAACGCTATCCAAATAATAGTCCCTGTAGTTTTTAATCCAACAATGGGCATTTATTATTGGATTTTAGGAGGATTTATTTTTCTACTCACAGAATTGGAAAAACGTGAGTATAAATATTTTTATTATCAACAATCTGATGATAGTTATTCTCTTATTGAAAAATAAAAACTGGGATGCACCCGTTTGATTTTTCGTTATCTGTATATAAGAAGTCCTGAATACTAAGAAGACGAAAAACTAGAGTTGTAACACTATGTCTGATATAAACTTATCTATAGTTCATCATGGCAACCCTGGTAATGTACGTCAAGCAGTGTTGGCATTTGAAGAAGCGAGTATACTTCATGAATTAATCACAACTTTAGCATATAATCCTAATGCCAAATTTTGGCATTATCTTGATTTATTGCCATCTCGGTTTAGTAGCTTAATTCGACATGAACTTAGTAAAAGAACTTGGATAGTTAAAGATAAAAGAATTACTACCTATCCTTGGTACGAAATACTCCGGTTGTGTTTATTAAAAACTCGACTTCATAATTTTACCAGTTTAACTCTTGAACAAATAGGAAACTGGGGTTATCTGTTATTAGATCGTCAAGTATCCCAGGATCATTTACAGAATCTTACAGCTATATATAGTTATGAAGATTTAGCAGCGGTAACTTTTGAAAAAGCTAAAAAACAGGGTATTTATTGTTTGTATGATTTACCTATTCCTTTTTATCAGACAACTCAACAAATTATGCAAGAAGAAGCTGATAGATTTCCTAGCCTTAAAGATAGTATTCAAACTATTAATGAGCCTGATTGGAAGTTAAAACGTAAACAAAAGGAAATTGAGCTTGCAGATCATATCTTTGTTGCTTCATCAATAACTCAAAAGTCTTTAGTTGATATTGGAGTTAACGCTGATAAGATTAGTGTTATTCCTTATGGTTCACCTATTGATACTTTTTATCCTCAAGCCAAACGTGATGATTGTTTTCGTGTGATGTTTATTGGAAGATTTTCTCCTTTAAAGGGAGTTCATTATCTTCTAGAAGCGTGGCAGGATTTAAAATTTAAAAATGCCAAACTAGTTTTTGTTGGTCAAAATCGGTTTCCACCAGGATGGTTAGAAGAAAGGTATTTAGGAGTATATCAACATATCCACTCAGTCTCTCATTTTTTGCTAAATCAGTATTATACTCAAGCTAGTCTTGTAGTTTTGCCCTCTTTAATAGATGGTTTTGGATTAGTAGTTGTAGAAGCTATGGCTTGTGGAATACCTGTTATTGTTACTACAAATACGGGAGCAAGCGATATCATCACTGATGGAGTGGAAGGGTTTATCATTCCTATACGGGATGTGGAAGCACTTAAAGAAAAACTTGAATGGTGTCACTCTCATCCGCAAGAGTTAGCAGCAATGGGACGAGCAGCCAGACGTAAAGCTGAAGAGTTAAATTGGGGTCTGTATCGACAAAGGTTGGCAAATAAAGTGCGATCGCTGCTGAAAGTCTGAAATATCTTTAAACTATTTACACTAACGCTTATGATGAAAGTCAAGTTTCATCTGTGGTTTCCTAATATCTTTGAGTTCCAAGGTGGCATTCAAAAATATTGTAGTTTTTTATTGCAAGCTATCCAAAATGTCTACCCTAAAGATTGCCATAGCGTGTTTCTCAAACACGATAAAAGCCCTTCACCCGATTTTCCCAGTTTAGCCACTACCAAATTTCACTGTTTTGGAGTTGTGCCATCACCACTAAGAACATTTGCATTTGCTTTACATCTCATAGCGTGGGGACTCTGGCAACGTCCAAATTTAGTCATTGTTGGCCATGTAAATTTCGCTATTGCCGCTTACTGGCTGAAACGACTCACAAATATACCTTACTGGACAATTGTTTATGGAATAGAAGCTTGGGATATTCAAAATGTTGCTTTGAAAAAAGCTATACATGATGCAGACTTCATTTTAGCTATAAGCAACTATACACGCGATCGCCTAGTAAAGGAACAAAACCTTGACCCCAATAAAATTTCCCTTTTACCCTGCCAATTTGAACCCAGTCACTTTCGACCAGCACCAAAACCTGTCTACCTATTAGAACAGTATAGACTCAAACCAGAACAACCAGTAATTTTAACTGTGGCAAGACTGTCAGAGGTTGAACAATACAAAGGGTATGACCAAGTTCTCAGAGCAATGCCGCAAATTAAACAAGTTATTCCTAATATTCACTACATCATTGTTGGCAAAGGAAATGACAAAAACCGAATTGAAGAGATGATTGCAAAATTAGGAGTGCAAGATTGTGTCACTCTAGCTGGGTTTGTACCTGATGAACAACTTTGTGATTACTACAATCTCTGCAATGTTTTTGCCATGCCTAGTAAAGGGGAAGGCTTTGGTATTGTCTATCTAGAAGCATTAGCTTGTGGCAAACCTGTGTTAGGAGGGAACCAAGACGGGGCTATTGATGCCCTTTGTGATGGCGAATTAGGCGCACTAGTTAACCCTGATGATATAGATGAAATTGCTCAAACTTTAGTGCAAATTCTACAGGGTACATATCCCAATCCGTTAATCTATCAACCAGAAGAACTTCGCCAGCAGGTAATTGATACTTTTGGTTTTGAGCGGTTTCAACAAACTTTAGCACAATACCTTTCATCGTCATTATCATCACATACGCCTTCATTGCGATCGCCTAGCATACCGTAGGTATATGAAGTGAAACAGTATTCTAAATTTTCATGGCGACCAGCAGGATATCTTTTACCTAATTCCGGAGAAAACTAGAACTATGTGTGGTATCGCCGGAATAATTACAACTAATCAATATCAGGATAGCTTAGAAACTCATATTCACTCGATACAAGCTGCTTTGCAACACCGTGGGCCTGACGATCAAGGTATTTACATTTCTTGTAATCGACAAGCAGGATTAGCCCATACTCGTCTAGCTATCCTAGACCTCAGCCAAGCTGGACATCAACCAATGTCTACCGTCGATGGTCGCTACTGGATTACTTTTAATGGTGAGATTTATAATTTCCCACAACTGCGACAAAATCTGATATCCCAAGGAGAAAAATTTCAATCCCAAACAGACACAGAAGTTATCCTAAAACTTTACCAAAAACTTGGTGCTGATTGTGTCCATTATCTAAGAGGGATGTTTGCTTTCGCGATTTGGGATGATTTTGAAAAAACTTGTTTTTTAGCCCGTGATCCATTAGGAATTAAACCACTTTATTACTGGCAATCTGGTTCAACCTTAGTCTTCGCGTCTGAACTACGAGCTATTTTGGCATCAGGTTTACCATCTATTAACCTGAGTGCCGAAGGTTTATATGGCTATTTGATCACTGGATCAGTTCCAGAACCATATACATTAATTTCTGGTATTCATTGTCTAGCTGCTGGCAATTGGCTACGTTGGCAAGGGGGACAAATTACGAAACAGCAGTATTGGCAAATCAACTTTAGCCCTGAAAAAATTTCGCCCTTAGAAGCTCAAGAAAAAGTACGTACAGCTTTAGTTGATTCCATCCAGCATCACTTTATTAGTGACGTACCTGTGGGACTTTTCCTCAGTGGTGGCATTGACTCAACAGCGATTCTTGCTATAGCCACACAAACCCAAAAAGAACAATTACATACTTACTCTATCGCCGTCGAAGAACAATGTAACGAGGGAAAAATAGCCCAGAAAATAGCTCATCACTTTGGTGCAAAACATACAGAATACCAAGTTACAGCATCTTTAGCTCAACAGCTATTACCTCAATTTTTAAAGGCGATTGATCAACCCAGTATTGATGGTTTCAATACTTTTTGTATCTCCAAAATTGTTCATGAAAATGGAATGAAAGTAGCCTTGTCAGGGTTAGGTGGAGACGAAATATTTGGTGGATACCAATCATTCCAGAAAATTCCCCAAATGGTGAGATGGAGCCAACAGTTATATAAACTGCCTTTTGTTACCACCAGTATAGGTATGGGGCTAGAAAATTGGGGAAACTCACCAAAAATGAAACGTTTAGGTGATTTCTTGCAGCAAAACCCCAACTTAATTTCAGCATATCAGAGTTTCCGAGGAATTTTCTCTGGTAGAGAAGCTTGTGCAATTACTCAGCAATGGCTTGGGGAGATAGTAAGACCCCCTCTCCCAGATTTAAACGCGGCTAATTTGACCAACCCAGAGGACAAAGTTAGCTTTTTGGAACTGAGTTGTTATATGCGTAATCAGTTATTGCGCGATAGTGATGTCATGAGCATGAATTGGGGTCTAGAATTACGTGTTCCTCTAGTGGATCAAGTTTTATTAGAAACTGTTGCCCCAATTCCTAGTAATCTACGTTTAGCTATCGGTAAACAACTGCTGATTCAATCTATTCCTGAGTTACCTGACTGGGTTAGTAATCGACCAAAACAAGGTTTTTCTTTACCATTTGAAAAGTGGATGAACAGTGAATTTGGTAATTTTTTCCAAAACTTGAGTGTCCCAAAACATATACCTCTTAAACCCTGGTATCGTCGGTGGAGTTTAACAATGCTCAAATATTGGTGGGATCAGGTAAATATCAAGTCTAGTTATAGCAATAGCCAAAACGTAAGACGTGTTTCATAGTCTCTCGAAGAGTGCCAAACTGATCGATTTGTTTGCGAATTTGACTCTTAAGCCATGACTTATATCTTGCACCAGGCGACTGGAAGTCGCGGCTACACAGGCAAAACCCGCACTTCGACAAGCTCAGTGACCACCTGCGCGGGTTGAAAACCTTGATTTGACCTTAGTCGGCCTGCGCGGACTTCGTTTGTATAGCCACGATTTCTAATAGCTAGAGCTAGGTGCAAGATGTGAGATGACCAGCATTTCTCAATTTTGTTGAAATCTGGGGAATAAGTTGGCAAATACAAGACTTTACAACCAGCCTCTAAAATCAACTGTTCAATGCGTCCACCTTTATGAAAGGTAGGTAGCATTGTCCATCGTTACTGCCCTGGTTTAAGTACAAGGACGCTTACAGTTTTCCAACCAGGCCCATTCAATTCGATAACTTTGAGTACTTTCCGGCAGAAATCATAGCTGTAGAGGTTTGGCATTGGTAGTCATTCCTGATTTTGCAACGCAACTATCCATATAGTCTACATCCTAACTGTATTGGCGATCGCTATAAACGCCTGTCCAAACCAAGCTAAACAATCTTAGCAAAATGCCCCTCCGACTAGAAGTGTAGGGCTACACAAACATAGACGCTTTGCGGCTTCCCGCAGGGTAGTCTGCCTTCGCAGATTAATAAGTATGAAAATTCTTCATGTGATTCCTTCTGTTGCTCCAGTCAGAGGTGGCCCTAGTCAGGCAGTTTTAGAAATGGTAAGAGCAATCAGAAATTTTGGTATTGAAGCTGAAATTGCCACAACTAACGATAATGGAACAGAGTTATTGAACGTATCTCTGAGGCAATGCTCAAATTACCAACAAGTTCCTGTCTGGTTCTTTCCTCGCTTTTCTCCACACATCCACTCTCTAACAGAATTCGCTTTTTCCAAAGACTTTACAACTTGGCTGTGGCAAAATATTTACAATTATGACTTGTTGCATATTCACGCTATTTTTTCTTATGCTTCTACAGCAGCAATGGCGATCGCTCGCCTTAAGGGAGTTCCTTATATTATTCGCCCCTTAGGACAACTTTGTGAATGGTCACTACAACAAAGCGCTATCAAAAAGCAAATTTATCTCAAACTCATAGAAAAGTGTAATATCAATTCTAGTCGAGCCATTCATTTCACTTCTGAGCAAGAAAGGAAAGAAGCTTCGCAGTTGGAGTTAACTTCTCCCAACTTCATTCTGCCTCATGGTTTTTCTATTCCTAATAGAATTTTTGATGCTCGTCAGCGCCTCTGTAAATACTTTAACTTACCGGAAAATGAGCCAATTATTTTATTTTTATCGCGCCTACATCCGAAAAAAGGTCTAGATTACCTCATTCCAGCTTTGGGAAAATTATCTGATTACAAGTTTACGTTTATATTATCAGGTAGTGGTGATTTAGATTATGAAACTGAAGTTAAATCACTGCTGATTTCTCATGGTATTGACAACAGAACGCATTTGACTGGATTTGTCAAAGGAGAACTCAAGAATTTATTAATACAGGGAGCAGACTTATTTACCCTAACTTCCTACTCGGAAAACTTTGGAGTAGCAGTTTTAGAGGCTCTTGCTATGGGTACTCCAGTTGTAGTTACGCCTGGTGTTGCTTTAGCTAATATGATAGCGCAGGAGCAGCTTGGCTATGTTGCAGAGTTTGATGTAGCTGCGATCGCTTCTTCTATACAACAGGCTTTAGATCATGCTCACGCAGCAAAAGAAATGGGCGATCGCGCTCGTCAATTTGTCTTAAAAAATCATACCTGGGAAAAAATATCTTCAGATTTAGTAACAGTTTATAGATCTGTTTTGAAAGATAATTTATTGGCTGATTTTAATTAATATTCATTAAAGTATAGCCAGCATAAAATGAATATTTTACAATCAAAATCGTGCTTTAACACAAAACAATGCAAGGATTTCAAAACCATGAATTTAATGTGGATGGTTGATAAATTTTATAACAAAAACCCAAAGCTTAGAAAGCTAATAATGAAGTTATTATTTCAAGATAAAACGATTCCAATAACTATTTTTGATACAAAAATAGTTATCAATTCAATTAAAGAAAACGGATATTATCGAGCATTTAGACTTTGTGACACAAGCAGTCTTCTCCGTGATGAAATCTCAGTCATTCTCAACATTGCTGGTCTATTATCCAAGAATGATTCTTTTGTTGATATTGGAGCAAATATAGGAATATTTTCATCCATTTTATCTCGTTTTAGACAAATAACTACCGATATAAACATATATGCTTTTGAAGCAAATCCAGATACTTATGAACGTTTGAAAATAAATGCAGAAAAGTATGGTTTTCAAGCTCATAATATTGCTATTTCAGATACAGAAGGGGAAATGGAATTTATTGAAGGAGTAGTTTCTCATGTTTTTACAACCGTAGAAAATGCATGCAAATATCACATTAAAGATAAAATTAGGAATATAAAATGCTTAAAATTAGATGAGTTTGACATATTAGGAGAATCTATCATATTAAAAATTGATGTTGAAGGACAAGAGTTACAAGTGTTAAAAGGAGCAAGTTCATTTTTTGAGGAGCAACGGATTAAGGCGGTATACTTGGATGGTTTTTCAGACAAAAGAGTCATTGATTTTTTATATTCATATAAATTTTCTTTATGGGATGGAAAGAAACTTGTCCCAACAGATGGAAATTTATTTTCATTACTAGCAATAGCACCAGATAAATTACCTATATGACTTCAAATAGTATTAACCAGTACGAATACCAATATCAATCTGCTAATTCACCACACCATCATATTTATCTTCTCAATCCTTTGATGGAGATGATATCCGAATATTCCACCCTTATTAACAATCAAAAAAAGCTTCGGATATTAGATATTGGCTGTGGTAATGGCAGCTTGAGCAACTTAATTGCCCAGCATGGCTATGAGGTTGTTGGTGTTGAAGAATCAGCATCAGGTGTTAAATTAGCTAAACAGACTTTTCCTAATTGCCACTTTATTCAAGGTAGCATCTACAATCTACCCTATGCAGACATAAGAGAAAAATTTGATATTGTTATCGCTGCTGAGGTAATCGAGCATTTATTTTTCCCCACAGAATTACTTAAAAGTGCGAAAAATACCCTCAAACCCAATGGCTGTTTAATTATTACTACTCCTTATCATGGCTATCTCAAAAACTTGTTTCTTGCTGTCACAGGTAAAATGGATCAGCATTTCACTACTCTCTGGGATGGTGGTCACATAAAGTTCTTTTCTGTGGAAACTCTAACTATTTTACTTAAAACCCAGAATTATACAAATATCAAGTTTAAATTTGCAGGTAGATTTCCCTATGTTTGGAAATCCATGTTGTGTTCTAGCATCCTATTTTAAGCCCAAAGCATTCATTTAAATGTTCCTCTAAATGCTAGAAAAAATTACCCCTCTTATCCTTACTTACAATGAAGCCCTTAATATTGAGCGTACCATTCAACGTCTCTTATGGGCAAAGAGTATAGTTATTGTTGACAGTTACAGTACTGACAACACACTAGAAATTCTAGAATCTTATCCCCAAGTTCAGCTATTTAGACGCAAATTTGATACCCATGCTACTCAATGGAACTACGGTTTAGAGCAAGTTCAATCTGAATGGGTTCTTTCTCTTGATGCAGACTACATCCTGACTGATGCACTAATAGCTGAAATATCTAACCTTTCTCTAAATGATGACATTGATGGTTACTTTACTAAATTCAAATATTGTGTATTTGGCAAACCTTTACAAAGTACAATACTTCCTCCAAGAGAAGTATTATTCCGCAAAAACAAGGCTATTTATATAGATGATGGCCATACTCAACTGCTAAAAAATCAAGGTCATTCTAGTCAACTATCGGCATACATTCATCATGACGATCGCAAACCTTTAAGTCGTTGGCTATGGGCGCAGGATCGTTACATGATCATTGAAACTAAAAAGCTACTGGAAACACCTAATAGTGAACTTAGTTTAGGCGATCGCATCCGTAGACAAAAAATACTGGCTCCTTTCATTATCGTACTGTATTGCTTAATCTTCAAAGGAGGAATCTGGGATGGCTGGGCTGGTTGGTACTACGCGTGTCAAAGAATGTTAGCCGAAATTCTCTTATCAATTCGTTTAAATGAAATGGAAAAACTACAGAATAAAGTGGAATAGACTGACTACCCGTTTACGCATTCATGACTTAGGCAGAGATTACGATTTCACGTCATTACGAGCGCAGCGAAGTAATCGCAAAGGCTTAGTTTTTCGTCACAAGTGCGTAAGTCATAGCATTATCCAAACATTTAATTTATTTACCAAAAATTGGATGTTTTTTTTAGCAGGTTTCATTCTTTCTTTATTACTCATCATTCCTGTACGTTTAGAGATTGCCATCTATCATTCGCCCCAACCACAAGCTTTTTTGATTTTAGGTGGCGAACCAGCTAGAGAAAAATTTACTGCTGAAATAGCCCAATGGTATCCGTCTTTAGAAATTTGGGTGTCTTCTCCTCCAGATACTCAGAAAACATCTGAAACTTTTCAAGCCGAAAACATACCCGATACACAAGTACATATTGATCTGCGGGCTGTCGATACTGTAACTAACTTTACGTCCTTAGTTGCTGATTTCAAACAACGGCAATTGCAACATTTATATCTAGTTACTTCGGACTATCACATGGCTAGAGCCAAGGCGATCGCTGTTATTGTTCTTGGTAGTCAAGGTATCGCTTTCACTCCCCTTTCTGTACCATCAAACGATCCCCAAGAATCCACCATCCGTATTATTCGTGATGTTGTTCGCTCGCTACTTTGGCTGTTCACAGGTCGCACAGGAGCAAGTTTTCATACTGTTGCTGATTGACTGTTTACCACTCTGTAAATGCATAAGTCCTACTAGTGTTTCATCGCATTAATTCTGATGGCTGATGGTGGTCAGATCCCCGACTTCTTGAAGAAGTCGGGGATCTCGCTGCCTCTCAAGTATCCAACATTAAAAAACAATGGAAAATTATTCTTCTCAATTATCAAGTACCAATCATAATGGTAATTCTGCACCTTCATTCTTTCAGACTCAACCTGTTCCCTTGTTTACACAAAGTGAAGAAAATGAGTCAAGTTTTCAAGATTTTTTCCGCATTTTACGACGAAGAGCTTTAATTATTGTAGGGGTAGCTACTGTTGCGATGACAAGTGTAGTTATCAGCTTGACGCTTAAACAGAGCCAGTCAGAGTATCAAGGAAACTTTCAGATGTTAGTGGAACCTCTCACTGATAACACCAAAGCTGTTGAATTTATCAATGAACAATATGGAATAGGACAATCTGGTCTAGATTATGAAAGTCAAATTCAGGTTCTTAAAAGTCCTGAAATGATGAAAGATATTATTAAGGATTTACAAACTTCTTATCCAGATATCAGCTATGATTCTCTGCTCAGATCTCTGACTATTACTCAACTAGACAAAACTAAGATTATAGAAGTTACATATCGAGCTAGAAACCCAACTAAAATTAAATTTGTCCTAGACGAAATTGCTAATCAATTCCTAAAATACAGTCAACAAAAGCGCCAAACAAAGTTGCGCCAAGGTATTCAGTTTGTTGAGACAGAACTGCCAAAAACACAAAATAGAGTTGATCAACTTCTAAAACAACTACAACTATTCCAACAAAAGTATGAATTCAACGATCCAGAAAGCCAGGCGGCAGAAATAGCTAGCTTAGCCGCAGCATTATATGAGCAAAGAAGAACTCTTGATCTCCAATTGGCGGAAAATCGTGCTAATTTTGCGATTCTACAAGGAGAAAATGGAAAGTTAGCAACTTTAAGTAATTCTCCTTTATATCAGGATTTAATGACTCAGCTACGGCAATTAGACGTTCAGATTGCTACAGAGTCAGTCCGTTTCCAAGAAAATAACCCAATAATTCAAACATTGAAAGAGAAGCGAGCAAGCTTGTTACCCTTGCTACGCCAGGAGTCACAGCGCGTTTTAGATACAAAACTTGCAGAGTTCAAAACTCAGCTTCAGAATCTAGAATCGCAAAGTCAAGAGCTTACCCAAGCGGAAAAAAGACTTGAAAATAAACGCAATCAATGGCCAAATTTGACAAGACAATACACCCAATTAAAGGGGCAGTTACAGATTGCATTAGAGAGTCTAAATCGTCTTTTATCTACTCGTGAACTCCTGCAAATTGAGATATCTCAACGAGAACTTGGCTGGGAGTTACTTCAGATACCTAATAAGCCAGATCAGCCCGTTTTCCCTTTAGATTTTACACGCAATTTAATCCAAGGATTGGTTATAGGTATCCTCTTAGGGATTGGCGCTGCTATGCTGATAGAAAAGCTAGATAGTACATACCATAGCGTTGAGGATATTAAAAATAAACTCAAAGTGCCATTGTTAGCAAGTCTTCCACTTGACCAAGAATTTCAAAGTAATCAAGAGCGGACTTTTTCTCAAAATAATCTCTTATTCAAGGTACAAAACTTATTGTTTAAAGGCTTCTCTCAGTTAAATATTTCACCTAAGAAAGACTACAAAGGCTATTTGACAAACTTTTCAGAATCTCTACGGGTGCTTCATACAAATATTCAAATGCTCAGTTCTGATCGCCCAATTCGCTCTATCATTATCACTTCATCTATGCCTAGTGAGGGTAAGTCCACAATTGCCTTCCATCTAGCAGAAATAGCCGCAGCAATGGGGCAACGAGTACTACTTGTAGATGCCGATCTTCGCCAACCCGTAGTTCATACCAGATCAGATTTAAATAACCTGTGGGGATTGAGTAATTTAATTTCTGCAAACTTACCAATGGCAAAAGTGATTCAGCAATTACCTTCAATGAGCCGATTATCTGTAATTACTGCTGGACCCACACCACCCGATCCGACAAAATTGCTTTCTTCTGAAAAGATGAAGCGACTGATGACAGACTTCCATAACAACTATGACTTAGTAATTTATGACGCTCCCCCCGTACTGGGACTAGCTGATGCTAGTGTCCTAGCACCTAATACAGACGGTCTTTTGATGGTGGTTAGGCTTGACAAAACAGAATCTTCGTTGGTGAAGCGAGCTTTAGATAACCTCAAAACTTCCCGCTTAAATGTCTTAGGTATAGTTAGTAACGGTGAAAAAGGTACCTACAGTTATTATAGAAGCAGTTTAGCTAAAACAGCAATTCATCCCACGTCTCACCCTTAGGAGCGTGGCACGGACACTTTGCTCAAGTCGGGAAACCCGCCCACGCAAGTGTCCTCATGAATTGCGCGTGAGTTGACCAAACAAGGCAAAAGTAAAAAGTAAAAAGGCAAAAGAAACAATACGTCCTTATTCGCTGAGACACCATGCGTATTTTTCGTTTAATTACCTGCCCCATTACAATTAAAGATAACTGTTGATGCGTCAGTTGGTGTTGTTTATTTGGGCATGGGGCTATTGTTTGATTTAAGATTTTGATGACGATATAGGGAACACACATTGTAGGGAAAGCGATACCTCAAAGGAGTTGCTGCCGCCATCACTTTCACATCAAAAAAGCGATGGTTAGTACACCTCACCATCAAAAGGGGTCGGAAATAAAAATTCTGATCGCACGCTTATCCCAGCCTCTAGCTGTTTATGCTCTTGGGGTGAACAATAGTAATTTCTTCAACTTCTACAAAGTCTTTTGGGTTTAAAGTCAGAATATGGCTGATGTTATGGGCAAGCACTACTGCTTGTATGCGTAAATCGTGGGTGCGTTTCCCTGAAATCTTGTGAGTTGTAGCGAGGCTAAACCAAAGTCGAAATATATCTGGTGTTTCTTCTAGCCACTCAAACTGATTTATTAGCATTTGCACCGTTCGTTCGGTTTCTTCTGGTGTCCATCCAAATCCATTTACAGCTACAGGACGGGTGGCTACAACCCAAAATTCAATTAAAACTTGAGATGTAATAAAACATTGATAGTTATTAGATATTAGATACCTGATTGTGCGATCAACAAGATTATAATCGGGTGAAGCTATATCCCTGGAGCGTAACAGGATATTGGTATCTAATAAATAATGGGTCATACTTCATCATCGTAGATATTTTCTCGACGCAGAGCTTCATCAGAAAGGTTGGCATAGCTTTTAGGTGCTGTATCTATCCACTCCTGCCAAAGTAATAATCTCTCTGATGATGTTTTAGGTTTACTAGTTAGTAAGGTTAAATGCTTGTTACTAAGCTTTTCTTGAAAGAGTTTTTGCTCTTCAGGAGAGAGGTTTAGTACCACTTCTACGAGGGAATTAACAAGTTGTACATTCATGGTTGTGTATACGATTCACTGGGTCAGTCTATGCGATAGGCTTTCGCCTTGCCCTTATGCCGCTTTACTATAATACTGACTATTGCTCCCGCCACACAGCAAACGACATAGCTAATTTCTGCGATCGCTGCCAGTAGTCAAAGCATTCTTTCCAGGGTTTCAGAATTCGTGGCTCGGAGTCGGCGAGCTGAATAGTAAAAAGCTGAAACCTATAATTGGTAGGCTTTTTCAGCCTCTATTTCCGTTTGAGAAGGTCGAGGGGAACATTACTTCTTTGCAACAGTTGTTTGACGATATATTGGCCAGTTTCATGAGTAGCTGGCATTATCAAAATTTGGGCAACTGCTCGTGCTAGTTGTATGGAGTCAAATCCTGGCGATTTTTGCAATAGTATCCAAATACGTTTGAGGTATTCTAGCGTTTTTAGATCAAAATTTACTACTAAATTTTGGTGATGATAATTCATATGCATCCCAAAAATAACTGGTGTTTTAGATAGCAAGGTTTCACCAAAAGCATCTAAGATTTTGAGTAGCTCATCCGCTAGACGGATGCGAACAAACTTCCCCTGATCTGATAGTAAATAACTAACACCCTGTTCTAATGTTCTACTAAAGTTAAAATCTTTAGTATTACTAAAGTTTATTAATACTGTTTCTAGACGATTCCACCGAAAACTACCATTTTTGAAGAGTAGATTATTAAAAGTCGGTTGTAATTGTGGGGCTGGATCAGTTAAGAGGCGTTTGAGAACGTAAGGATACGCAGAAACTAAAACTTTAAAGTCAGGGTCTATACTGATTGCAATTCCCTCTAATGCTACCAACGAACGAATAATTAGTGCATAGTACGCTGGTACTTGAAAGGAATATTGGTACATCAACTCTGAAAGCTGTTGAATAATTACTTGAAAGTTTAATTGAGCAACGCTAGATGTTAGGGCATCATTAAACAGCTTTGTCAACGCAGCACTGATGGGAATTATGTCTGCATCGGGAGGTAAAAACTCCAATTCTATATAGTCTTGTACTAAGGCTGGAAAGTCTCGATTGACAATGTGAACGACAGCATTAATCAAGGCATACCTTTGATGGGGCTTGATTTCGCTCATCATGCCAAAATCTAGATAAACTAGCTTGCCATTTTCCATAGCCAGCAAATTACCTGGATGAGGATCGGCATGAAAAAAGCCATGTTCTAGCAATTGCCTGAGAGTACACTGTACTCCAACTTCAACCAGGTAACGAGCATCAATTCCCTGAGACTGAATTTCGGTTGGGTGAGTTAACTTGGTTCCCTTAATCCACTCCATCGTTAAAACACGACGATTAGTATATTTCCAGTAGATTCGGGGTACATGAATATCAGTCAAATTACCATAAAGACTAGCAAACTGTTCTGCATTTTTTCCTTCTTGAATATAGTCCATCTCTTCAAAAAGACGAGTAGCAAATTCATCCAAGATGGCAACTAAATTAGTGCGAATGCCTTGATATCGCTTTTGTAAGATAACAGCCAACCTCCGCAAGATATATATATCTAAAGCAATTTTTTCTGCCAGATCAGGTCTTTGGACTTTAACAGCAACCATCTCTCCTGTTTGCAATCGACCTTGATAAACTTGCCCTAGAGAAGCGGCGGCGATCGGTTCAGCAGATAATTCTGCATAAATTTGGTCTGGAGTTTTCCCTAATTCTTCTTGAATAAATTTGTATGCTAGTTCGTTAGAAAAAGCAGGCAACTCATCTTGAAGTTTAGTAAGTTCATCTATATAGACTGAGGGCAGTAAATCAGGGCGAGTAGATAGTGCTTGACCAACCTTAATGTAGGCGGGGCCAAGACGAGTGAGGATTTCTCGCAGTTGCACGGCTTGGCGCAGCTGCTTTCGTCTAGACTGTCCTATTTTGCGATTTAACCACCATTTGACAGTAAAGTTAACGATAGGCAGTAAAATTTGTAGCCATCGTTTTAAAACTTGCATTTTTTGATCGCAGTATTTTTGAGCGATCGCTTCCGGGTCATAGCGGAGAGGTTTTTCTAATGGAATTGTGAGTTTACTCATTTTTTCAGTAGTTATCCCCAGACTTCTAGCCAAACAATCTGTCATCTCAACCGGTTTGCAAACCGATTTCAATTTTATCCACCACGACTGCTCTTTTCAGGGCCTCGGTTCGTTCTATAAACAGATGTTCACGGTGTACTAAATCTAGTATCCCTAGACTTTCTAGGAGTTGTTGAACTCTGCCAACTGCGCCAACAATAAACACCTTAGATCCCTTTTCCTGAGAATCCAGGATGGCAGTTTCGATGGACAATGCAGCAGTTTCATCCAAATAAGGAACATCGCTGAGATCAACTACTAAGGTATCGCAATGCTTCACAGTTAAATGCTCACGGGCGATCGCTTTTGCAACCCCGAAGCTCATTGGCCCACCCATGTATAACAATGAAACTTGCCCATCGGCTAAATTAAGCAACTCCTTCTCTTCTAAATTGAGCGGAATAGAATCATCTGCATAACAAACTGCTTTGATCTGTTGAGCATGTACATCACTTAACTGCTCGATTGTCAAGAGGTTGGCAATAAACATTCCTACCCCAGCAGCAACCATCAGATCCATAAACACCGTCATCAGCAGTACGCCATACATAATCAAGCTTGATTTCCAAGAAACCTTATGCGCCCGCTTCAAGAATTTCCAATCAAGCATTTCAATTCCCACCGAGAAAGCAATCCCGGCTAAGACTGCCATCGGAATATTTTCTGCCAAGTCAGCCAGCCATAAAACCACAACTAACATGAGCGCAGCTCGAATCAAACCAGCAAGAGCTGTCCTGGCTCCAACCTGAGCATTAATTACCGTTCCCATCGTCGCCCCAGAACCGGGGATGCCACCGCACAAACCAGCAACCAGATTTCCTACTCCCTGACCAATTAACTCTTGATCCTCGTAAGTCTGAGTGCGCGTCATACTGTCAGCAATCACGGACGTCAGCAGGGCATCAATGGAACCCAACATACCCAGCATGGCTGCATCAATGAACATCTGCACAGTTTGAGCAGGAGTGAAAGTAGGCATGTACAAAGTAGGTAGCCCCGATGGAATTTCACCAATTCGTCTTAGTTCAACATTGTGAAGCAAGGTGAAAGAAACAATTGTGCCGACAACCAGTGCTGCCAGTTGTGGGGGAAAATAGCGTTTAACTTTAGATGGCATGAAGAAAATAACTGCCATCGTCAGAGCTGCCAGTCCGGTTTCGGTAGGATTTAGGGTTGCCAGAAGTTGGGGTAATTTTTGCAGTGTTCCCATCAACCCCCCTTCAGGAGTTGCATGACCTAAAAAGGGCGGAATCTGAAGAATAATCAGGATGACACCAATTCCAGACATGAAGCCCGAAACAACACTATAGGGCATGAGGATGATGTATTTGCCCAACCGCAAGATCCCAAAGAGGATTTGAAAGACCCCTGATAGCATGACCACCGTAAACGCCATTGCCACACCCTGCTCTGGATTGGTGACAATCATGCCAGCAACGATCGCTGTCATAAATACGGTAGTCGGCCCAGTGGGTTCAGAAATTTGCGTGGGTGTGCCACCAAACAAAGATGCAAAAAAGCCAACACAGATCGAGCCATAAAGACCCGCAACTGCTCCCAAACCAGAAGCAACCCCAAAGGCTAAAGCGATCGGTAAGGAAACAATGGCATTAGTAACACCGCCAAAAATGTCTCCGCGTAAGTTTCGGAAATGAATTCTATTAAACAATTGCATTGGTTTGGAATTCCTGTGAGGAGAAAGTAATGAGGGGCAGGGGAGCAGAGGAGCAATAATTCTTGATTTTTGACTCCTAACTCCCTATTAAAATGTAAATAATGTTTTAAAATGAATTTTATTAGTCAACTGAATTGAATCTAAATTCAATTCAAATAATAGCAAAAATTCATTTCATTGCATATTTTATATCATCTAATAAATCTCCGATAAAATCTTCTTAATATTTGTTAAAATTAGATATTTTTATAACAACAATAATAATACTAATAGTAGTAGTAGTAGTAAAAATTTCATCTAAATCATAGATAAAATTCAATCAAAATATCAAAATTTTTATTTTGCGATCGCTCTCTTAGTAGGCGATCGCTTTAGGATAGTAAAGAGTAGCTTTTTTAAATGCAATTTTGAAGGAGTACGCTGAGAGTTAGTCTGCGATCGTCTAAGTCTCCGACGAACAGAACTTCAGTGAATTAGTGTCACAGTCTTTAATCATCATCGTCGTCATCGTCGTCATCGTCGTCATCGTCTTTTTTATTCTTAAATTTACCTTTCTTTTCATCATCATCATCATCATCATCATCATCGTCATCGTCTTTTTTATTCTTAAATTTACCTTTCTTTTCATCATTCATCGTCGTCAGATTTTTTCGGAAAGTTATCCTTTTTCTCTTCTTCATCTTTTGGCTGACCAAAGAAACTCCCCACTTGGGATATCATTTCTTCGGCTTTTTGCTGGATGTCGCCCAATAATCCACCATCAGGATTATTTTGAGGTTCTTTTTTATCTTTTTTGTTCATTTTTAATTGACTCCTTTTTAGTGATAACTATTGACAAAATAATTCATAATTCATAATCCTAAAATTTTCCGAATTATGAATTATTGTTTGTGCCTAATTGGGCAGGTTTTCTATCGGGAAAACAGGATATAGAGAAAGAAATTGTCATTCTCTTTTTTGCCCAATGGGGCATGAGTTTTTGTATCTAATGGGTGTTTCTACGCCAACGAATAAACAACTTTTCTAGTTCAATCCACACAAAGGTAAGCGCACTAAAACCAATACAAATCATTAATTCTATGAAGGTGAGATAGTGGGTGTTGAAGAAGTTCCGTAATGGTTCAACGTAAATCAATGCCAGTTGCAGTATTGATGTCAATATTACCGATGCTAGAATATAGGGATTAGAGAAGGGATTAATCTCCATAAACAGACGGGTGTTAGAGCGAATTGCTAGAGCATGTCCCATCTGTGACAAACACAGAGTAGTAAAGACCATTGTTTTCCAACGGTCTGGATCGAGAGTGCCGCCCGCCGTATTTGCTTGGGTGTATCCATAAGCCCAAGACATCATAGCGATACTAATGATCGCTAAAACAATTCCAATCCGAATCATGTATGACCCCAACCCACGGGCAAAAATGTTCTCCTTGGGATTTTTGGGAGGTTGCTGCATCACAATTGGTCTACCCGGTTCCACAGCTAGTGCTAGGGCGGGAACTCCATCTGTAACAAGGTTCATCCAAAGGATTTGTAGGGGTGACAGGGGTACACCACCTAAACCCATCAGAGGTGCAGCAGCAATCGTGAGTACTTCTCCAATATTACTGCCGAGAATATAGCGGATAAAGCGGCGGATGTTGATGTAAACGACACGTCCCTCTTCTGCTGCTGCCACAATAGTAGAAAAGTTGTCATCTAATAGCACCATATCGCTGGCTTCTTTACTGACATCAGTGCCGGTAATACCCATTGCTACACCAATATCTGCTTGTTTCAGAGCCGGAGCATCATTAACCCCGTCGCCAGTCATTGCCACAACATGACCACGGTGCTGGAGTGCTTGCACAATCTTCAATTTGTGTTCTGGAGAGACGCGAGCGTAGACGCTAACGTGGTCTACATGTTGTTCCAGTTCTGCCATGCTGAATTTTTCGAGTTCTCGACCAGTGAGGACTTCATCCTTGGGACTGGCGATACCTAAATCTTCAGCGATCGCTTTTGCTGTCAGTTGGTGGTCGCCTGTAATCATGACCGGACGAATCCCCGCCGTGCGACAGCGAGCAACTGCATCCCGCACTTCCGGACGAGGAGCATCCAACATTCCCACCAATCCTAGCCATGTCAAATCGTTTTCGGAAATATCTTCGGAACCTTCTGGTGGTAGTTCGGTTAATAATTTGTTAGCAAAACCCAGAACCCTTAGCCCTCGCATTGCCATCTCGTTATTTTGCTCTAGAATACGGCCTCGTTGTTCTGCTGTTAATGGCTTGACATCGTTACCAACTTGAATGTGAGTGCATCGTTCTAAGGTCAATTCGGGAGAGCCTTTAGTAAACATCAGATGGGGAGTTGTGTGCAAATGGAAGGCGCTGATACCTGCACCAGATCCTTCTGCTTCCACCATCACGCTCATCCGTTTGCGTTCTGAGGAGAAGGGAAACTCTGCCACCCGCGCAAAGCGGTTATCTTGCTCGTCTTTGCGGAAGGAGCCTTTACCTGCCAATGACAACAATGCACCTTCTGTGGGGTCGCCTAAAATTGACCACTCACCATTTTCTTTTTGTAAAATGGCGTCATTACATAGTACACAAGCTAATAATAAAGCTTGCAGTTCTGGGTGAGCTTGGGAAAGATGGGTTTTATCTTGCCATTGAAATTTTCCAATAGGAGTATAGCCATCTCCGGTAACGCGGGCTGTATTGCTGGCTGTGCAAACAGCTTGTACTACCATTTTGTTTTGAGTCAAAGTTCCGGTTTTATCAGAACAAATGGTGGTGACAGAACCGAGGGTTTCTACCGCAGGCAACTTGCGAATCAGTGCATTCCGCTTCACCATGCGCTGTGTTCCTAGTGCCAGCGTGACTGTAATCACAGCAGGTAAACCTTCCGGTACGACCGCTACCGCCATACTCAAAGAAACTTTGACTAATTCTTCAAACAAACTGGGATTGAACAGAGTACCACCAGCAATCACAATTACCACTAGCACTAATGCACCTGTGACTAGGACATTGCCTAGTTGAGTCATGCGTTTTTGGAGCGGGGTAGGTTCCGACTCTACCGACTGCAAAGCACTGGCGATTTTTCCTAATTCTGTCTGCATTCCAGTGCTTGTGACTAGCACAGTTGCTCGTCCTTGCACCACTTCGGTACCTGAAAAAACTAGATTGATGCGATCGCCTAATGGTGCATCTTCTGGTAGTTGTACTTCGGCTTGCTTGTTAACTGCGTGGGCTTCTCCTGTGAGGGCAGATTCTCGCACTTGCAAGTTCACCGCCTCCAACAATCGCCCATCGGCAGGAACCTTAACACCTGCTTCCAGTAACATCACATCTCCAGGCACTAATTCTTTAGACTCCACCTCTAGGGTTTTGCCATCTCGAATTACCCGTACTTTAGAAGATGCCAAGTTTTTCAGAGCTGCTAGAGCTTTTTCTGCGCCACTTTCCTGCATGTAGCCCAATATGCCATTCAAAATTACCACTACAAAAATGGCGACGGCATCTTTAGGAAAGACGAATGTTCCTTGGGACAATGCTTCCCGCACATCCAGAACAGCTGAGATAATTGCCACAGCAATTAACATCAACAACATGATGTTTTTAAATTGATCCCAAAGGATTTCTGTGGGGGAGCGGGTTCCACCTTCTGTTAGCTCATTTGAGCCATAACGGCTGAGATATTCTGTAACTTTGGAGGTCGTTAAACCAAATGTGCGATCGCTTCCTAATCGCCTGAGAGCTTTAACAACTTCTAAGGTATGCCATGCAGACGTTTCATCTGGTTGAGTGAACCCAGAGTCTGACGTAGTAGAAGTCATAGATATTCTCTTTTAAATACAAAACTTGAACTCACATAGCACTATGATTAAATGCTATGAATACGCTTATTGCCACCATTAAATATTACAATCTTTGTTGAGTCAATAAGACAATGTAAAGATAAATAAATTTGACGCTCGATGTCAGACGGGCTATGCCTGCAATTGCTGTTTGACCCTAGAATCCCCCGAATTTAATTCGAGGGAGTATGTCAATATTTCTAATCATGTTTTTCACTTGTAGTTTTTCAAAAGCCACAAGGTCGTTATACCAATTCTCTATGAAGATGCATAGAGAATTGGTATTACCACTCTTAGCATTTTGGCTGAAGCCTCGGTTTACTTAGATTCTGATTTGCGGTTTCTACAAATGTAAAACGTTCCCATTCGCCGTAGAAAGTTTCAGTTCGAAAGCTAATTTGACTAGCAGCCAGATCCAATCCTTTAGAGGTGGCACAAGCACCAAACATGTGCATAAATGTAGGAGCAGCCGCTACACCTCCTGGAATAAATCCGGCAACTGCTGCTCCGGCTGCTGCAAACATAATGCATTGTCCAAAAGCTTTCCAACTTTCCTCATTAACATTGTCAAACTGTTCAATACTTACAAAAGCTTTGAGAGTTGTTTTTCTGGTTTCAAGTACTGGTATTGGTGAAAAGCCATTACTGTCCATCACAACTCTAAACTCTGGCAAACCGTCCATACTCCCCAATTCAAAATCTCTAGTAGCCATTTTTTTGTCATTTGTTAGTTGTCAATTGTCAGTTGTTAGTTGTCAATTGTCATTCTGCCTCCTAAGTCGGGTCATAAAAGAATAAGACACTAATAACGCCAAAGAAAATTAGCATTTGCAGTCCATTTAACCAGTTACATCGCCCATCTTGAGATATTTGAGTCATAATCAGAACACTACCGATGAGCGCGGCAATTTGCGGTGGAGAGAAAAGAAAATCAACAGGTTTACCCACCACAGTAGAGGCAACAATTAGAGTTGGAATCACTAACAATGCAACTTGGGAAGCAGCATTCATGCCAATCTCAAAACTCAGATCCAATTTATTTTTGTAAGCGACCATAACAGCACTCATAATTGCGCCCACATTGCCAATAATGCCAATCACGATCGCCCCCACAAACATCTCAGTCCATCCCAGTCCAGCAGTAACAGAATCTACGCAATCAGCAACAAAATTAGATAAAAAAGCCATCAAGACACTAGAAGTAGCAAGCACGCCAATAGAAAGGGAAACACCCCAAGACATATCTACATCTTCTTCTGGCACAAAAGCTTCCGCGAGATTCTTAGCTTGCAGTGCTGGTTCCGAATGTCTAAATCTAGCCAGGGTATAGATTATGCTCCCACCATAAGCCATGAGCAAAAATACAGATAACCAAACAGAGACATTCTTGATTACATCAGCAGCACTTATACTTTCACTAGAAAAATCAACTGCATGGGCATAGATTGACGGCATGAGAATTGCCACCGCCGCAATCATTAATCCTGCGGCTGCATCTTTGGCTCTATCTAAGGGAAATGTCACCGTACCAAAGCGATAGCCACCAACCATAATGGCTGCACCAACAGCAACTAACATGTTGCTGATAATTGCACCTGTCCAGGCAGCTTTTGCTAGTGGTCCTAACCCTTTAGCTACAGCAATTAAACCAAAAATTAGTTCGGGTAAATTACTGAAGGCAGCATTCATCATCCCACCCCATGTGGAACCAACCTTGTCTGCTAATTGTTCTGTGGCATTGCCAAGCCAGTATGCAACAACAACCATCCCCAGGCAGGAAGTAAAGAACAGGAATATCTCATTCCGAAATCCTGGCAGGTATGCTAGCGCTAAACTTATTGGCAGAAATATTGCTAACCAGTGAATACTAGGTTGGCTTAATACTTGCTTAACTTCTTGAAGCTGCATAATTTCAACGCTCAAGCAATAACATTTTTAAAAATTGCTCTCAAAATTTTTACAAGGTTGAATCATTATCTAGATTGATTCAGATTGTGATTTTGAATTGCTTATCCTGCTACGGTAGGATGTAGGAAGAATGCCGTGGCTAGCATTAGGTAAGTCATCAAGAGCATGATTCCTTCTAACCAGTTGGAACTACTGTTGGGTCTGACTGAGTTGGTCATCAGGACGGCAATACCTACTCCTAGAACTGTAAAGTTATCAAAGTCTAGGTTCATCGGTTTGCCAATTATGAAGCCAGTAAAAACCAAGATAGGTGTGACGAACATTGCAATCTGTAAGCTGGAACCGATCGCTACTGAAGATGCAAGATTGACTTTGTTCTTAGCGCCACAGATCCCACAAGTGATGATTTCTACAGCTGCACCAAAGATGGGAAGAAGAATTACTCCGGTGAATAAGCCACTCATCCCAGTAGTAGCGATCGCCTCTGATAAACTATCTACCAGTACTTCGGAGACAAACACCAAAACAATTGTTGTGCCTGAAAGCAAGCCAATATGCAGCCTTAACCCATATTTCTCTCCTTTAGCCTCACTACCGTAACTCTCCGGTTCGACATCCTCATCTAGTCCATAAAGATGGCTGTGAGTCTTCATAGAGAACAACAGCATTAAAATGTAGCTAGTCAAGAGCAGTGCTGATGCAATGTAGGAAAACTCGTTGGTTGTACGGAAGTGTAGCGCCAACGAAGTAACTTCAATGGCGGTGGGTGCTAGCAAAAAAACAATCACCAAATTAAGCAAAGAGGCATTGACACGACCAACTGCACTCAGGTGTTCTGGGTTAATGCGGGAGTTTTGCTGATTGATCCGCAACCCTCCAAAAAACAGGGCAACACCCAAACCTAAGAGCAGATTGGCAATCATCGAACCCATCAAACTGGCTTTGACTACATCTATCAGTCCGGCTCTAAGAGCAATGATAGAGACAATCATCTCAGTAGCATTGCCAAAGGTAGCATTGAGCAAACCACCCAAAGCAGGGCCAATTCGAGAGGCGATCGCTTCTGTAAAGTTAGCTGTCCACGCTGCTAGAGGAATAATTGCCAAACCTGCTGTCATGAAGACAATTTCGGGATTTACATTCAGGTGGTGCAAAATTAGGCAGATGGGAACAAAAACCAGCATCCATAAGAGTAATGCATCCTTACGGGACATTGAGCTACGTTGCTTGGTTTTTTTGGTTGTTGGTGAGCGCGATAATCTGTTGGGCTTCGTAACTGACATTTTTCAGCCTCTAAGACCTTGTTTTTTGTCGAGATGGTATGGAAATTAGGTGGTCACTTCGCTAGTGAGTGATCGCAATTCAGAGCAATCTATTGATTTGATGACATTAATTTTAGTCTTCCGGGCTTCTCTTTCGAAAGTTCATCCCCTATTTTTTTGGGAGCATTCCGTTTTGGCAAATCGCCCTGCGCTAAGGCGCACGCTACGCGAACAGACTAGTACCGCTGCGCGGAAGTCAAAAGTCAAAAGTCAAAAGTCAAAAGTCAAAAGTCAAAAGACTTGTATTATCGACTTTTTTACCATTTTTAATGGTCTGTTTATTTACGCCGTGCTGTACTAGAAGTTTGGGGTTACACAAACTAAACCCGCCTGCGCGGGTTTCAAAGAGTCCGCCTACGCAGACTACCCTTCTCCTTACAGAGACGCTACGCGTAGCTTGCTTCCCCGTAGGGGTACGGGAACGCCAAGGGCGAACGTTTGTCAAATACTCCTAGGGTCTGAAACCCTGTTCTTTAGGACAGTTTTTATTTTCGTTACCGCCTTGGGGTTGTTTAATTAGGGGTGCTTTTGTATTGCACTTTCAACAGGACAATTACTGTTTCTAATCAACAACCCTGTACGCATAACGTGTTTGCTCTTTCGAGCCTTCCATGAGCGGGAGTAATGTTAGCCTGGCTAATGTTTTAAGAGCTTGTTAGGCTTGCAACACCGTTCCAGTGACCTTAGAACTTTTAATCACAAGCGACAGAGCAAAGGACTGGCTTCGTATCCTGTGGTGTCTTGACTCAAAAAACGTAGTTCAGTTAAGAACTTAAGCGGGTCAGAATGGCTTGTTCGATTTCTCTTGCAAGCCTCATGCCTTTAGGCTGAGGTTCCTGACTTTTTTTGATACTCTTGGCTTAGTTTTGCGCCTTTTACAAATAAACTGAACGATAAACTCCTACTTTAGGGCAACACAATAAATATTACTTATTGTTAATAATATATATAGATGCGTTTGCCTTGGATAACCCATACAATTAATCTATGGGTTGGTAATCACCAGGAGATACTAATTCAATCTTTGAATGGGTGCTTACTTGTAGCTTACAGCAATCACCGAAAGAAAGAGATGATGATGCTGCTTACACTGATACCAATTTTTAATCAAAGATATAATGTGAGGCAGACATCTTGCTTTCAAGATCTACACAACACCTGAGATATGCTGACAGGTGACCAAGTAATTACTAATTCGTAATTCATCATTAAAGGGGTACAAGCTCCCTAGAAGTGCAACTACGAATTAATTAGCTTGCTTGTCGCAAAGCGAGTATTATTAACTACGAATTATTTTGACTATCAACTGTGAACAGTCTATACGTTAAATATGCAACTAAAGTGTAGCAGTTCTTAATGTTTGTCTTTCTTGAACACCTACAGCATCAAGTTGTTCTGGGTTTTGTATTATGAGTACTGAGCAAGGAGCATAGTGGGTGACATAGTTGCTGACACTGCCCAAAATAAGTTCGCTCATACCAGAAAGCCCCCGCCGACCGATGACAATTAATCCAGCCTCCCAGACACGGGCAGTTTCGCAAATAATATGACCGGGTCGGCCTAAACCTTGGTAATATTCAGTCGGTACTCCGGCGGCGATCGCTTGATTTGTGAGAGATCTTAGTAAATCCAGACCGGGTTTTTCAAACTCCTCCCAACGTTTCTTATTCTCTAGAGTATTAATCAAGGTCAAGATATTTGGGCTTTCTTTTTCATCAACAGATAGAACGTGGAGCAGCTTCAAAGATGCCTTAGTGGCTTTTGCCAACTCCAGTGCTTCTTGAAAGATATACTCGCTAGTATCGTCACAGCGATGGAGTGCGACGAGAATTTTACCAAACATAAAGCCTCACAAATAATTCAAAATTCGGCGTTGCATAAGTGCGGGATGAATCAGAGAAATCGTTTACCATTTTTTCTTATATCCGTATACTTGCAGTATGGACAATGCACAGTAGAAAATCTCAATTCATCCCTCTATTATGCAACGCCTAAAATTTAAAGAGGAATGGACACTCCAGAGTGTCCAATATCCATCTAAACCATGTTTGCTGTCGCTGATTCAGACTCATTCACATCTAAATCATTAGTTTGAGCTTCTTCCACCTCAGACGAAAGAACCACTACTTCAGTCTCTACTTCTACAAAAGTTGGTGAAATATGAGTTGCTTCAGATTTATGAGCATGTTCTTGCAGTCGCTTTTCTTCTTCAGCAATTTCAGCTGCACTTAGCTGATGTCCTAGTGGCATAACTTCACCAGGGCCGACAAGCGGACGTAGACCATTCAGTTCTGCCAGGATCGCAGTACCATTGTTGATTACTACGGCTAAAAGTGGGTCGAGAGCGAAGAAAATACCGGAGATCAACGCACCTAAGTTGGGAGCTGCCACGATCACGGTGTTCTGCCAAATAATATCCATTGCTTGACGCGCACATTTAACCGCCATGATTAAGCCGCGCAGGTCATCTTCCATCAGTACCACATCGGCTGTTTCTCTAGCGATGTCGGTAGCACCTGCAAAGGATATTGATGCATCGGCGTAAGCCAAAGCGGCAGAGTCGTTAATGCCATCGCCGCAGAATGCCACAGTTTTACCACTGTCGTGCAATCCTTTAACTACTTCTACTTTCTTTTCTGGGAAAGCTTCAGCAGTGACATGATTGGGATGGATGCCAAGATTATTGGCGATAGAGTTAGCGACCCGTGTTACATCACCTGTGAGCATATGCACAGTAATGCCCATTTCCTTGAGTTCGCGGATGACTTCTTTGCTTTCTGGACGTGGTGGATCACTGTAGCGGATCACGCCAAGCAGTCTCCCATCGCCTGCTACGTAAACTAGAGATTGACCGCCTGATTTGGCATCGGGATAGCGAATGTCGTATTCCTCCAAATTCACGTTTTCTTGCTTCATGAACCGGGGGCTACCGACGATGATATTCATACCGTCGATTTTTGCCCCTGCACCTAGACCAATCTTATATTCCCACTCTTCGCATTCTTTGAGGGCAACACCTGTGTCTTTGGCATGATGAACGATCGCCTCAGCAATGGGATGGGTTAGACCTTTCTCAGCGCTAGCCGCGTAACACAAGATTTCATCTTTGGTTAAGCGGACTTCCATAACATCAATATCATTGACGCCTGCATGACCGATAGTTAGTGTTCCTGTCTTGTCACAAACAACGGTGTCAATGGTCGCTAACATTTCAATAGCGCGACCACTGCGGATAAGTACGCCATTGCGAGCCGCGTAGGTAAGAACCGATAGAATTGTAGTAGGTACAGAAACCCGAATGCCTGTACCAAAGTCTAAGGTGAGCAGTGCGATCGCTCGGCTCAGATTGCCGCTAAAAATACCCACACCTGCACCAATTAACAAGGTGGGAATTACCATTTGATTTGCTACTGTTGCCGCGTAGTTTTCGACCCGTGTATCATGTACAGGTGCAGCCTGCATCAGGTTGACAATCACACCAGCCCGGGTATCGTTGCCAACTCGTTCTGACAGGATGGTTAATGTACCATCGACCAATAAGCTAGAAGCAAAGACTTCTTCTCCGACTCTGCGCGTTACTGGTACTGATTCACCCGTGAGTTTGCACTGGTCAATAATTCCTGTTCCTTCCATGACAATCCCGTCAACGGGAACTTGGTCACCAGGATAGACAACGACGTGATCACCAATAATTACATCTTGAGTGGGAATCTCTACGACTTGTCCATCGCGGATCACGAAGGCAGTCTTACTCAAGCAATCTAGAAGGTCGAGGGATGCTCGATCACTACCCCGCGCCGTCATATCCCGGATGACTTCACCTCCTTCTACCAAACCTAACATGAAGGATGGAGCAAAGAAATGTCCCGTCGCTGTGTGCAACGCGATCGCTAAGCCATCCAAGAAGTCAATAGTTAACTGGCGCTCTTGTTGAATAGCATCCCATGCCCGTTTGAATACTGGAACTGCACCAACAAATACAACAGCACCAATCAAAACAGGAGGAATTGGCAGCCCAATCATTGCACCCAAACTGAGTACTAAACCTGCTACAGGAAAGCCTAGACGTTCTACAAAGTCTACTTCGTTGTTAGCTTTTTCCTTCTCTTCACCAGTCCATCCTGTAGGAATTTCAACAGTCGATGCCTGCTGAATTGCCTTAAACAATTTCTCTTGAATAGTGGCGATTCCTATCGCAGTTGGCTGGTGATCGTAGTTAAGAATTAACGAACTAGCCAGAGTGTTAATTTGAACTTCAGTTGCAAAATCCAATTTACCCAGAACATACTTCAGCTGTTGAGTATATTCTTCATCCCAGGCAAGTTGGGGAATCCGAATGCGAAACCGCCCCGGAATCCAGTGAATCACCTCGTAATGTATAGTTTCAGCGTAACTTAATGGATAAGTCTCAGTAACGGTTATAGCGAGCTTTTCAGCAGTGGTTTGACCTGACATAAGGCTTCAGTTTGTATTGGGTTTGTACACATTGAGGAAAATAGTACAGCAGTATCTAGGCTTGAAATCCTTGGCACAGCCTATTCACAAATAGGACACGTTTACCTGAAATTTACGAGGCTAATAAGCTATTAAACAACTATTTCCTACTTCGATTAGTAAAATTGTCAGAATTACTGATTAGCAAGCATTCCGTAACTTAAGATTCTCAAGTTATCAAATACTTACCATAGCCATTGAACAACTATTTCCTACTTTGATTAGCAAAATTGTCAGAATTACTGATTAGCAAGTATTCCGTAACTTAAGATTCTCAAGTTATCAAATACTTACCATAGTAAAGTTCTATTGCTCTCCTCTTCTGAAACAAATTTTGCAAACCTTGAAATTCAGGGTTATGGAAGATTGTGTTTCTTTACATATGTTGCTGGTGGGGTTTGCTGCTAGTTGTCGGCTGATATTTGCCAAAATTTGGCTCTCAGCTCAACCAAACACAAACAATAATTTAGGTTAACAACAAGAGGTTAAGCACATGCTTATAGTGTATGGTATCACTCTATTACTCTACTGCTAGTAAAGTGCTAATAAACAAAGTCTACAGTATATTCCGGATAAAAAAGAATGTTGACGAAAGTCGGCATTACATAAATGCGGGATTAATTCAGAGAAATACAGGAAATTGACGACCACAGCTTACACAAATGTAGTTTTGCTTACCCTTCGTTTACTATTTTCTATTATAACCGTAGATTTGCAGTATAGACAATGCACAGTAGAAAACCTCAACTCACCCCTCTATTATGCAACGCCCTGAATGACGGTATGGTTTGCTCACGCTCCAAATACACAGAGGAGGGTCACCCTCTCCTTATAGGCCACCGTGTATATACAAATCTGTTTCCAAGCAATTTGATAGTTTGCTAGGTTATCCACAATCTACAAAAACCCACCTTCGCTTTTTGCTGTGCAAAAACCTTTCCCTTTCCTTAAGCAACTACAGCGTATACACAAGTTTGAAATATAGCTTATTAACTGAGGTTTTAGCGTCCGTTTTACCTCACCCTAACCCTCCCCTTATCAAGGGTAGGGAACTAGATTTTCTTTTTCCCTTCTTGATAAGGGGGGTAGTTCGACTTGTTTGTACACCGTAGTTAGGCAAGGAGAGAGATCTTCTCGGATAGGGTGAAGTTTCCCAAAGATTTTGGTTAATTTAACCACTTTGTCTATACATCGTAGCTCCTTATTAGGAGAGAGGTTTTAAGAATTACTCCCCTTCAATTCTTGATTTAGCAACGCCTATCTATAGAAATTGCATCTATAGAATAACTGCCATATTCCGGAAAATCTTTTCTCTTAAAAAAGTAAAGACTGACAACTGACCGAGAAGGGGTGTAAGAGTATGAGGATATGGGGTTTAGGGGAAAGGCTATGTAACCCCTTGCACTCAAAAGGTTTGAGCCGCCTCAATTTAGTTAATGGAGTGACCCTACACCCCTACACTCTTACTCCCTCACACCCCTAATTTTTTCGACTAACCGACAAGTCATCAGCCTTTGTAACTTTTCAGAATTGAGCAACTGCTTACTCTTTAGGGCTTACCCAATCGTTACCTCACGGGGAGATACTTCACTTGTGCCATTATTGGAAGACCTGAGATCAGATTTGGCTTCTGCAATCAAATCTTGGAAGGATTCGGAAGTTTCAGCAGCGCTAGCTTGCACTTTTTCAAAGGCTTGGAAAGCCCAAACTAATCCAGTTTTTGCTGTCGATCTCGCTGAGTCAGATAAATTGTTACCTGTCGCAGCATCTACAGCACCAAAAATAGGTGCAATAGCTAGTGCCCCAACACCAATTACCGCAGCAGTCATTGGCTCTAGTCCTAACAATAAAGCTTCTAGTTCAAACATCTACATAGCCTCCAAAAAAGGTATATCGCTAATCATGATTCGTATTTACCACCGTGCGCTACAGATGACGGTATTGATTTCCAAACATCATCAAATCTGAGTTGGTTTTACTTCATTAAACCACGTATAGAAAAATGAAAACAGAATACTGCAAGCCTTGGACGGCGGTTATACGAAATACATTAGCAGGTAGGAAGAATCTCTTCTTGAATTAGATTCTACATCCATACCCCCCAATGATACAAGTAATTCAGATGCTATATCAATGAAAAATTGTTAAGTTTATAAATATTAGTTCAGTATACCTATACATATTACAGGAAATATTAATTTTACTTAATAATACTAGTAGTATTGTCAGGTATGTGTCATCTGTGGTGATCACTCAAAGCCTATTTCTCCCGCATTAATGGCACAATGTTAATGGTTATGCAACCCTCAAATCAGCTAAGATTAATAGCTTTTTGTTATGTCATCAATAATGATTGATGATTGATATTGTTAATAAAATGCTAGGTAAAAATGAGTTGAGATATCTTTGTTATTTTGAAGTTCACATCATATAATTTTCTTAAGCGTAACCAGATTTTGTACTCTTAATCTCATAGTAAAGACCAACAGTTATTAAGTATTTTCGGCATTAATGTATCATTAATAGCCCGTACTTGTAATAGACAAGCAATAAATGTACTGAATTTAATAGGCTTTTCGATGGCTGGTGTCCATAATGCAGCTTTCTTGATAGTTAGTTAGCGATCGCCCAGCAAAGTATCAACTAAGACCTATTAAAACTGCATTTCATATTCAGAAAAATAGTGAGATGTAAAAACTGTGAAAACTACACAACACAAGACACCTGATCCTGAACCCCATCAAAATACTAAATCTTCTCTGAGGTTGAAGGGTAGAGTATTGATGACTGGTCTTTCAACTGGGCATAGCTTGCTCTCGCATTTAGATTCAAAAACCCGCCTGGGGTTAGCTATTATGTTGGCAATGACAGTTTTTTTACGACTGCCAGATGCTATACATTTAGCCAATCGCATCCTCACAGCTTGGATTTCAGGAGTTTTCTGCTTTTTGACATTAGTAGTGTTGATGATGTGCAGTGCGACTCCCCAAAAAACGCGCTATCGCGCTCAACGCCAAGAAGCTCAGCATTTAGCTGTTTTTCTTTTAGTAGTCATTACTGCCTGTACAAGTATCTTTGCGATTGGGCTAATGCAAGCAATTAACGACAGCAAAAATATTCCTGAATCTACCTTAGCGCTGCAAATTGCGCTATCTTTAGTAGCTGTTATCTGTTCTTGGTTTCTGACTCACACCATGTTTGCGCTCCACTATGCCACCTGCTACTACCATCCAGATTTCTTGAACGAGGAGATAGGATATGTTGCCGGCTTGGATTTTCCAGGGGATGATTTACCTGACTACTGGGACTTTATGTATTTCTCCTTCACCATAGGCATGACAGCTCAAACTTCAGATGTTTCGCTTCCAGCCTCTGGAATGCGAAGGCTTGTTACAGGACATGAAATAATTTCTTTTTTCTTCTACATGGTGATTATAGCTTCGAGCGTAAGTGTGGCATCGGAACTGATTTAAGGCGGTGGATTAATCATGATTGGTAGAAAAAGTTATGGAATTTGGCATTTTCCTTAGTCTGATTAAAAATTCTAAACCTCGTTTGCTGTTATCGTTGGTACTGGCAGGGGTCGTTTTTCTGTTGATATCGCCTGCAAGCTTGGAATTTCGCCTACTTGCCGCTTGGGATGCGGGAGTTTTATGTTTTCTAATACTAGTGGGTTTAATGATGATTGGCGCGAATCATGAACAGACACGCGATCGCGCACAGCGACAGGAAATTGACCATTTAGCAATTTTTATTTTGGTTATTTTTATAGCTTTTGCTAGTTTGTTTATTATTGCAGCAGTGCTAGCAAAACACAAAGATACCTTTACTCCTGAGGTTGGGCTGTCCATAGTGGCAATTATCTGCTCTTGGCTGCTGATGCACACTACTTTTGTACTGCATTATGCAGCATTTTATTACCGTAAGCATTCTTTTGCTCCAGAGGCAGAATATATAGGAGGGCTAAATTTTTCTTGTAGTGAACCGCCTGACTATTTGGACTTTATGTATTTCACATTTACTCTGGGTATGACCTCCCAGACTTCGGACACAGAGATTGCCAGTTCTGCCATGCGAAGACTAGCTTTAGGACATACAGTGATGTCGTTCTTTTTCTACAGCGTCATTCTCACTCTAGCGATTGGCATTATTAGTGGACTGATGTAACTCTACTGTTCAAAAATTTTCACTCAAAATCTTTAACTGAATCGTATTCAACTATATGCATCTCCTATCTGCTCTATTACTTGCGATCGCGGTTAACGTCGATAATTTTGCGGTTGGTATCGCTTACGGAATTAAAAAACTCCAAATCGGCTGGTTTACTAATCTATTTATTGGTTTAATTTCCGCAGTCGGTACATATCTAGCGATTTCAGTTGGAAATGACATTAAGAATTACTTGTCTGTAAATGTCGCCAATGTATTAGGTAGCTTTATCTTGATAGCCGTCGGAGTTTGGAGTATTTGGAAAACACTCAAACGCCAACGTAGAACAGCCAGGATGCGTCAAGAAATGAGTTTTTTAGTTGCAGCAGGTTCAAACCGGGCGATATCTAATAGCTCCCATGACGATTTCTCACAAGAATGTTCTCAAGAATTCTTGCAAGAGTTTTCTTACGAAAAATTCTTGGAACATCCTGAAAAGGCAGATGTAGACCGCTCAGGTTATATTGATGTGCAAGAATCTATTGCTCTGGCGTTTGGCTTGACTCTCAATAATCTAGGTTCGGGATTGGGTGGTGGAATGTCCAACTTAAATGTGGCTATTACCACCTTTTTAGTTTTTACCCTCAGCTTGTTGGGAATATCAGGCGGGTACTTTCTAGGCGATCGCTTTACGACCAAGATATCTGGACTTTGGGCTGGTATCCTCTCAGCAGCTCTGGTTATCATCACCGGGGTGTATGAATATTTCGTTATGCCTTAGCTTTGTTATAGACGATAATGCCAAAAACACTAAGGAATGTGGACTTATATAATCCACATTCCTTAGACCTCACATCCTTCATGAGTAAATGTTCCTTTTTCGCTAGAGATTTAACTTAACTTCCCAAACATTCCTTAGAATTGGATAGCACTCGTCGGTTATTTTGGGGCATTAAATCAATCACATTGTTAAAGCTGCTGAAGTAGTCTTCTAGAGCAATGGCAGCAAAACCATGAAATTCGACCCATTCATACTGATAAAAATTAGTAGAAGTGATAGAGGTCTTTTCTTGCTGATTCAGAGGAAAAGTAGGAATTGCTACTAATAGAGAAACTTTCTTTTCTCCAAAGGTGTCTTGACCGTCTAGCCTAACAGCAGCAATGTAAGTGGTATTAATGATCATATTATCAACTTTTATAAATGCCATATTTCCGCACGTCTCCAAGTAAAGTGGACGATAGATAATTTTCTAACTTATGAATCAAAAATTCCTTAGTCTGCCTGCAATTATTAAAGGTATAATTAACCTATTTGCTTTACCTACTGAGCCTTATAATTGATTTTTAAAACAAAAAACCAGTAGCCTTGGTAATTCTAGTGATAGTTCTTCCTCACGAATTACGATATTATAGACTGCTGGACTTGCAATATTAAAGAAGCGAAAGTTACGAATAACTGAACTTTCGCTTAGTAAAAACTAATCAATTTTGTTGACGGTTGATTGTTGACCGAAACAGGGTGTGGGGTGTAGGGAAAAGACTGTTCTATGGGGTTCCCTACACCCTATCCCCTACACCCTTTTCATGTTGGTACGATAGACAACAGGACATTTTGTATTTGAAAGCCTCTAACTATAACAGTGTTTTTCTCTTTTCGCCTCTTGTCCTGTCCACTTTTGCCACCGAGCGATCGCTCGGCCAACATTCTCTATGGCTTTGTCACCAGCAAAGCAGATGCGTCCCATCCTTTCACAGGCAATTAATACTTCAGCATGTCCCAAAAAAGGTGCAAGCACAAAATTATCATGTTTTGTATACAAACTGATTAAATAAGCAACAATTCCCTCTACACCCTCAATGCCAACAGGCTTCTCTGGTTTGAGAATGGGATCTTGAGAGTAAATCCCAACATATAATTCACCCAAGACCCACTCAAATCTAAAGGGCATACGATGGCGAGCACAAAAATCTTGGATGTGTCCTTCATGAGCTAGCACAGCAACAATGTGAGCTTCATTAATGAGATAATCATGATTCCACTCAGATGAAAGAGTCGCGATCGCTAAAGCAGCATTTGAAGGGAGAAGGTCAATAAATTGATCTTCAGCAGTATCACCACAGTAAACTAAATGCCTATCAAGTATCCACTCATCCCCTAGTTCTGCTCCTGGTAGAGTTGGAGTAGCAGTCATGCTTTTTTCAAGTGGCTTAGTAGATTTTATACACTGCTTTGCCTGCTTTTGAGCAGTAGAGCTTTGCAATGCGATCAATTGCTGTTCCTTGAGCTTGGTTCTAGCCTCTGCTGCTAACTTAGCTTGTATTTCCATTTCTTCTTGCTTTTGTTGGCGCTTCGCTTCCTGCAATTTTTGTTCTGCCTGTTCTGCCTGCTCGCGCTCTTTACTACCCGCTCTGGCTATTTTTAATAAGGTTGAGTTATTTTTGGCAACAGGTGTTTTCTTAATTACCTCCTTAACTTCTGGATCAATATTTTTAGCAATCTGCTTTCCTAATTGATATGTCCGCTTGTTGTAGCCTGCTTCTTGAGCTAGTTGTACTGTCGTTTTGCCAGGGGGTGAATCAATTTCACCCCCTTTTTTGGTGTATTGGTTCTCTCCAGATTGAGCACGCAGACCTATTCGCTCTAAGATTTGGTCTCTCTCTAGCCAGAGTTCAGCTCGTTCTAAGGCTTCTAGTTCATTACGAATGAGGTTTTCATCGATTTCAGCCAATCTGGCATGGTCTACGTCTTCACAAGTTATAATCCGGTATTCAATCTGTTCGAGTCCCAAGAGCTTGCAAGCAGTTAGGCGGTGCAGCCCTGCAATCAGATTGAAATTTTGATCGATGGTTATAGGGTTCAAGAGTCCGTTCGCCTTAATAGATTGCATCAACTCAGCAACTTTTTGGTCGTTCAGAGGACGCCTGTTAGGCTGGATACTAACCCTATCAATGGCAATAAAGGACATAAAAGCTACCAAAAATTTAACTGGGGTTATAGAGAGAGACTATGGAGACTATAGAAAATATAGCAAAACAACAACTCTAGTAATCTTTCTTCACAATTTCTTGGTATTAATATTGTGAAATTCTATACTTGTTTAGAACATAAGTACTATTACAGATCACAAAACTTTCAAAATTGAAAGCGGCTCTTTGCACCTGAAGCCTGCACCGTCAAAGATTGCTCTTAACTTCTGACACCGACATTTATCTTGATTTAAGGATTCCTCTAAATAGCAAACGAGAGAATTGCCTCAAAAAGTTTTAGCGAACCACTATATCAACGCTGATATTCATTCTGGTGAAAAACTGCGAAACCCAAGTACAACAGGCTGATCACCTGAAATAAGATTTTTACTTACGCAGAGTCTATACTATAAATTATTGTAAGGCAATCTGGTAAAAATCTTCTGTAAGTTGCATAGCACAAAAATTGGATCAACTTAGTTTTTATTCATAATGTTAACTTAACCATGTAGTAAAAGCTTTGTATCAAACAGACAACGTCTTGTATGGCATAATTCTAAGCTAAGAATATCTTAAATTTAGCGAAATTATAACAGTACCTCTGGGCTAATTTCTCATACCGTAAGGAGGAAAGGTATTTAGGTCAGAAGAAGGATTGGCAACATTTTGTGTTTGTAGTTAAAGATTTAAGATAATTCCCAAGAACAACCATTTTTCAGGTAGTGTCAGCAAGAAGGGGGTAGGGGGTAGGGAAGACAGCATTGAACGGGGCGTATGACTCCCCGACCAATGCAATCGTTTTAAAAGACGGGGCTTGTACCCACTGGTTGTTGGGGCTACTTCGACACGCAACCCCACACCCCGCCCCAACGGGGCTTGGTAATCAAGAGTGCTGAGTACTTTCTACTTTACTCATCACCCAGTACTCAGCATTGAGTAGGTAAACATCGGGCTGTTTAAGCAATGTAAAGATTGCTAATGCTGCAACGCCGCTAATCTCTTTTCAGTCCTCATCCTTTAGCTAGAAGCAACGATTTCTTAGAGAATGCATGATTTTTGTAACATGCAAGCAGTGCAAATCTTTACAAATATCACTAGGATTATTGTGCTAATTGGACTTTCCATATCCCTTGACCCTAATTTTCATTGTCCGGTATATACCGATTTATTTCATCCTTTATACTTCAAACTTCTTTAGTTAATTCTCCCTAAGAGGTAAGACCTTATGCCCGCGCCGACAGAATCTGAAATTCCGAGAAAAAATCTATTTCAGGAAATACATTATGAAATTGTCCACATTACTCAGGAGCGACTTCGGATTCGTATACCTCGACTGGCCGATGATCCAGAGTATGCAAGTTCGCTGACTTGGCTAATAGAATCTTTTGATTTTATTGTTAGTGTGCGGATTAACCAGCTATCTAGCTCGTTAATTGTCTACTATGAACCCGACGTGTCTTTAACAACGGTACAAAAAAGCTTGTTAAATAGCATTCAGCAAGCTAGCGTCGTTGATCTTCCGCCGAGTACAGTGCCATTTAAAACGGAACTAAGACCAGAAATCGACTGGATAGAACGACTCGGACTCCCTATGATCAGCTTGGGTTTAGCTGTACTTTCGAGTCAGTTGACGCTACCTATCCCGGCTTTGGCAATTGGTGGCTTAATTGCTGTGGCTGCTGCGCCCTTTGTGATTCGACTTATGGAAACAACTATCAAAGAACGACGACTAGACGCGGATATTCTTGACGCACTTTGGCTAGGTCTTTTCACCATCAAAGGAGACTTTGTCGGTCCATCACTCATGTTGAGTTTAATGGAAACAGGAGATGCGCTGCGAGATGCCACCGCCCGCGCTTCGGAACGGCAATTTATGGATTTGTTCATGGGTATAGATAAATCTGTCAAGGTGGAAAGGAATGGACAAGAGGTGCAAGTTTCCCTGAAAGATGTGCAAAAAGGCGATCGCGTTATTGTCTATCCAGGTGAAATGATTCCAGTGAGTGGGCGAGTACTGCGGGGTACAGCATTAATTGATGAACATAAACTCACGGGAGAGTCTACGTTAGTTTCTCGCTCTGAAGGACAGGTAGTTCATGCCTCTACTTTGTTGTTAGAAGGCAAGATCTGCATACTAACAAAACGAATTGGTAAAAATACTCGCTTAGGAGTGACAGTCGAACTTTTACAATCTGCTCCAGTTCATGATACACGCGTTGAAGATTATGCAGCCAAAGTTGCTGATGCGACCATTGTACCAACCCTCCTATTAAGCGGTGCAATTTTTGCTGTTACTAGAGATGTATCGCGATCGCTTGCTCCTCTCCACCTCGATTTTAGCCACAGCATTCGCATTGCCGTACCTTCTACGGTTCTAGCAGCCCTTACCTATGCTGCGCGGCATGGCATCTACATCCATAGCGGACGTGCCCTGGAAATCTTAGCACGGACAGATACAGTCGTTTTTGACAAAACCGGGACGCTAACCCAAGGTAATACCGAAGTTGTAGCGATCAAAACCGCCAGACCAGAAATTTCTTCAGCCTATATCTTACAAATTGCGGCATCGGCAGAACAATGTAACACCCATCCTGTAGCTAGTGCGATTCTGCGTCATGCCCAGGAGAATAATATCAAAACTCGACCTTGTGACACTTGGGATTATCGCATTGGCTTTGGTGTTGTTGCCCAAATTTCTGGACAACGGATTTTAGTAGGTAGCTATCGTCTCATGCTGCAAGAAGGCATAGATCTTAATCCCACTCATCAACGCCATCCAGAGCTAAGAACAGGCAGCCAATCTACAGTGTATGTCGCTATGGGTGGTGAGTTGTTAGGCGTGATTTTGTATACAGACCCCCTTCGTCCAGAAAGCGCCCAAGTAATTGCCATCTTAGAAAGCCAAGGTCAGCAAACCTATATGTTAAGTGGCGATAGCCAACGAGTCACTAATCGTGTGGCTCAGG
Source organism: Halotia wernerae UHCC 0503 (assembly GCA_034931985.1). GTDB lineage: Bacteria > Cyanobacteriota > Cyanobacteriia > Cyanobacteriales > Nostocaceae > Halotia > Halotia wernerae. Next base: position 3,269 of record JAYGHB010000017.1, on the reverse strand, counting down.
AGTTGGGCATTAAAAGTAATCATGTTTATGCAGAATCGTTTCCTGACCAAAAAGTCGATATTATTCGCCAACTCCAAAGTCAAGAGCGGACTGTAGTTTTCATTGGAGAAGGCATAAATGATGCCGCAGCTTTAGCACATGCAGATGTTTCCATTTCTTTTGCTAGTAGTATTGATATTGCGCGAGAAACCGCCGATGTAGTCCTCTTAGATGATGATCTGCGGGGCATACCTCATGCCATCGCGATCGCAAAACAAGCAATGGATATTATTTACCAAAATACTGCCCTCATCGCTATACCAAATATTGGTGTAGCACTTGCAGGCGTTTTATTTGCTTTCGATCCAGTTTTAGGCGTCATCGTCAGTAATGGCTCAGCCCTGATTGCCGAGTTGAACAGTTTCCGTCCCCTGTTTAATGATGAAACAGCTCCTAGCTTCGATTCAATCGTGGTAAAACCTATACCCGATACTAAACGCCCTGCTAAATCTGCTGAATGCCCTGCTGATTCTAGGGAATTGCAAGTACTTACGAGTCGTGATGCGTAAAGCCCCCGTGTTTTTAAGCGGGGGATATAGTAGGGGACAGGGAACAGAGAACAGGAGAGAAGTGCGGTCTTCTCCCTTGGCGAAGCGCGAGTCCGTGAGCGTCTGGGGTTTCCCCCGCAGTCGCCACAACGCGGCGGCACGTTTTGGGAGGAAGTTTCCCCCCAAAAGCTGCCTTGGGAACCCGCCCAATTTCTGAAAAATTTTGTGGAATATATGTGATTCCATCGTACAATTACAATTACTTCATTAGATATTCATCAGTTTAAATACTGCTTCAGGTTCAGAGGAAATTATTATGCCTCGCTGTCCTGTTTGCCAAACGAAATACGTTGCAGGTAAAACCGAGAATTGCTCACTGTGTGGTTGGAACCTCCAAGCGCACTTTTTGGTAATCAGGCTGATTCCAGAAGTCTCCTTGAAAGAGCAGGCGAGATTGGAATGGGCACAAAAAATATGGGCAATGGTCAAATCTAATCGTAAACAAATCCAGCAGTTTCAGTCCCAGTTTCAAGAAGCAGACCAAACCATAGCTCAACTCCATTCTGAGTTAGAGCAAGCAAACCAACAATGTCAAAAACTTTTAACCACCTTACAACAACAAGAATCAGATTTAGCACGTTTGCTTTCACAATCAGACCAGTTAAACCATGAATTAAGCGACTTACGGGGAAAACTAGAGCAAACAAATCAAGTACAAGTTCAATCTCCAACACCAGAGATTATTGAAGCAAAATCTCAAGCTCATACCCTTTTAGAACTGGAACAATCCCAAATTACAACAGCTTTACCAATCAAGGTGCAAACTTTGATTTTTCAGGTAGTGACTGTTGATACACAGGGACAACTGGCTAATTGCTACGGAAGTGAAGCTCACTACTTCCAGGAAGAACTAGAGAATGTTGCTTTAGATATGATTATTCTGCCAGGGGGTGTCTTTTTGATGGGTTCCCAAGAGGCGGAACAAGGGCGAGAAAGTCACGAAGAACCCCAGCATCAGGTAACAATTGAGCCTTTTTGTATGGGAAGATTTACAATTACTCAGGCACAATGGCGAGCGATCGCTAATTTACCAACCATCCATCGCTCCCTCAATCCTGATCCAGCCCATACTAAAGGCGAAAACCAACCTGTAGAACAAGTTTCGTGGCACGATGCGAGCGAATTTTGTGCGCGACTAACCAAACTCACCAGACGAGATTATCGCTTACCAAGCGAAGCAGAATGGGAGTACGCCTGTCGCGCCAGAACAACAACACCTTTCCATTTTGGTGAAACCATTACACCTGAACTAGCTAATTATGACGGCAATTATATCTACAACTTAGAACCTGTAGGTCAATATCGCCAACGGACAGTACCAGTAGGAAGCTTTCAAGTTGCTAACGCATTTGGACTATGCGATATGCATGGCAACGTCTGGGAGTGGTGTGCCGATGCTTGGCACGACAACTATCAAGAAGCTCCCTGTGACGGTAGCGTTTGGGAACAGGCAGAACTTCAAGAGCATCGCCTCTTGCGGGGTGGTTCTTGGTATTGTCTACCAAGCCTTTGTCGTGCCGCTCAGCGCCATTGGGATAAAGCTGATCACGGGGGTAGTGGTATTGGTTTTCGAGTAGTCTGTTCTAGTGCAAGGCAGGGAGCAGGGGAGAATAACAAATGACAACTCAGCGCTAATTAAGTGAGGATAAACATGTCAAAACAGGTCAAACAATTTCACCAAGTGATTATCCAAAACCCTTCTCTAGTAGAGAAGCTAAAAAGTGCATCTGACCGAGAAAATTTTGTAGAGTTAACGGTACAATTAGGTGCAGAGTATGGTTACAGCTTTACTTCCACAGAAGTCGAAGTCTACATCAACCAGAATATGCTGATACTGATGAGACAGTTTTCTTGAAACTTTTTGATTCTAAGCTCGACTTGATCCAAAATTAACATGTCGCGGAAGTCCCCACCCTATGAGTACATTGAGGGTGGGGATAGGGAGCGGGAGAAGACGAAACACCCCTAAACGACAATAGCCGTAGGTCACTGGTTGGCCGATCTACTAAGGCGGTAAAAGAAAAGCCATACAGGAATGTACGTAAAGATATAACCTTGCGGGAGGCGAGGTTCTGCCTGTGGACGCAGAGTCAGACCAAATCAAACACGGGTTTGAGGAGGCGTCGGCGGATGAAGCGGGAAGCCCGAAAGACGAATAAGACCGTCCTTGAGTTGAGTTGTTGTTGGAAGCCCCAACTTCAGCTAAGCAAGTTAGGGTACTTCACTTTTCTTCTGCCTATATAGTGATGGACACTAAGCATGGTAAATATATTTCCACGAATTCCATTCTCAAAATTTAAGATTGGTAAATGGGATTCTAAGATAGAAGACGAGAAGTGGATATCTACACAACCAATCACCACAACAACAGCAGCAGCTATGCAGATTTTAGCAAGTGTACCTAAAATCGCATATTGCCGCCCAAACTTGATTAAACATTCTCAGTCTAAGTTTATCCTCAGAGATGGGACTGTAGTTGGAACTTGGACAAGCCCAATTTTTAGAGACGATTATATATTTTTAGCTGATCCTGATGGAAAAATGATCTTTGGCGGCTTTGTTTGGCAATACAAAGAACAATTCAAAGATGCCATAGAAATAATTAACAGAAGGTTTACCTAACTCTGTGATATCATGTCCGGCTTATTAGTTATGAATCCCGCATCTGTGCAAAAACCTGAA
>JAYGHB010000016.1:0-75838 GCA_034931985.1 Halotia wernerae UHCC 0503 | reverse complement strand
CCAAGAAGTGATTCTTTGGAATCCCCATCCCTCTTTAGGGTGGGGAGGATGTCAAACTCGCCATCGATGACGCGGAACCCATCGCAGCATTTCTTTCGCTAGTTGGGTGTTAATCAAGGCTTTGTAAGGCTCATGTTCATATTCTTGACCACCGCGCCACTCCACTTCAGGAAGTAGAGATTGAGCCATTTCTTGACTAGTTCGATGCGCCGAAGAAATATCATCTGCACATAGCAGCAAAGTTACGTGACCAGGATTTGGGCAATGTAAGGCGCATCGAGCCGCCTCAGCAGCATCTTTCACATCGAGGAAAGCTCCATATTCCCAAAATGGATTCCATTCAAAATTGGGATTAGCTTGCCGATTAGAAATAATAAAATCGTAGGTTTCTTCATCAAACACACCCGGTGGTCGTAGACAAATGGTTGAGATACCTGTGCTATCGGTAAAATATCGGCACATTTCTTCGCCGAGCCGCTTAGAAACAGCGTAAGGAGTGGTTGGATAACAAGAATGATTATCGTCCAACGGAAGATAATCCGGTTTTCTCTGACCTTTGAAGATTCCCAACACATCAACGCTGCTAAAGAAAACGATACGTTTGAGTTTTGCCGCTGCTGCTGCTCTTAAAATATGCCAAGTGCCTAGAAGATTGACTGTCATTATTTCATCTGGTGCATCTTCAGGGTTTCCGAGCAACGCCGCTAGATGAATGATCGCATCACAACCTTGAACAGCATAACTGATGTCGTTCGGATTTAAAATATTGTGACCACTTGCAATGTCAAAGCCAACTACTTCACATCCATCGCTACGCAAAACTTTTTCAACAACTGAACCGATCATGCCCTCGTTGCCAGTAACTAATATTTTCAAAGGATGTTTTGTTTGCTTAATACGCTGCAAAAATTCAGTTGTATTCCGTTTAAACTCAGTGAGAGAATGTATATCTTTTTAAAGGTTTATCATACGTATAACCTTTAAAAAGCATCTAATTAAATTTTAATAAGTATTTACTGAGTTTGTCAATCAAAATATATTCGTAAATAAATGAAATTCGGTGAAGCGGTACTTTAAGGTTGGGCGTGGAGCGATCGCTTAATATCATAAGTAGAAAGTAAGCATTAGTTTTATGACAGCAACACCAACCCTAATCAAGCAATATATTGAGCAACGAGATCAAGGGTATTGGATCGAAGGGACTCGTGTATCTCTTGATTCCGTTGTATATGCCTTCTTAAATGGTGACTCCCCTGAAAGCATTGTCCAAAACTTTTCATTGCTTTCACTAGAACAAGTTTATGGGGCTATTGCTTTTTACCTTGCCAATCGGGAACTAATCGATGCGTACTTGAAAGAAGGTGAAGCAGAGTTTGAGAAGTTGCAACAGTTATTGAGAGAGAAAAATTCGCTTTTGTATGAAAAGTTAAAAGCTGCTCAAATCATTAATTCGTAGCGAATTAAATTTGGCAAAACTCTGCGTCACTTTGTCTTGAAAAGTTTCCTACAAAGGGAAACCCTCTTTCAGAACTTTTCGCTGCGTTTACTCTTTGTCCCTCTGCGTTTAAAAAGACTATTTTTTTAAACGCAGAGGAACGCAAAGGTTTAATGGAAGGCTATTTTTCGCTACGAACTTGTAAAATCATGTACTTAGATCTTGGGTAAGTTATTTAGCAGTTTTTTTCAGACTTTGCCAACTTTGTCGCAGTTGGTTCAAGTTAGGCGTATGACCACCATAGCGCCAGCCCACGTAGGCTTGACAAATTTCATCTATTACCTGAGCGATCGCTGGAGTATGATACTGATGTGATACGTTGGCATACTCTAGGGGCGTTTGTGCTGCATGTTTACCTAAACCTTTTTGGGCTGTCCATTGCAGCATTTGTTGATAAAGGTTTTCCATTGGTGGTAATTTACTCAACCAACGGCGCTTGCGCCATTCTCGCCACTGGTTCAAACCCAGCCAACCCAAGAAGGCTGTTGTAGTTGCCAAGATTAAGCCAGTCAATACACTTAGCCAACCTTGAGTGAATAAAGCGAAAAACCAAGCGATCGCCCGACTCAAATAGCTAAATATTGTCCCAAATACATTATTCAATAAACCCGTAACTGGCGAAGGTAGCCACCCAGCCACCCAGTGCCAAAACTGCCGCAAGACGCTAAAAGTCTGAGTATCTTCGATTGAGGGTGGAATCAAAGGATGGTTGGGAATTGGATCAAAAGCAAACCAGCCATATTTAGGAAAATACACTTCTGTCATCGCGTAAGCGTCTGTGTTACGGACAACATACACCCCCGTAAATGGATTAAATTCCCCAGCCCCAAACCCTGCCACTAACCGCGCTGGGATGCCAATGGCACGTAACATCACTGTGAGAACTGTTGAGAAGTGGTCTGGATATCCCCCCTTGTACTTGAACAAAAACGCTTCTACTAAGTCATCTTTTTCCTCTAAATAAGGCAGATCTAAGGGATTTTGGGGAATAGAGTAGTTTTGCTTGAGATACTGAGCCAGATAAAGAGCCTTTTCGTAAGGGGAATCTAGGGTTTTTAAAGATTTCCCCACTCGTTCACGGTTGTAGTTAGCAAGAATTTCTTGGGTACGTTCTTTGACTTTTTTTTCGATTTCGGGAGGAACTTGCAGATAATAATCTGTAATTTTTTTTAAATACTCAGTAGAAGCCTTTCCTAACAAAGCCCGATCGCGGTATGGTACTTTTGAAATAATTGTGTAAGTCAGATCTTGGGATAGTTCCACAGGTGCGCGCAACCCATCTTCTTGATCAATGGCAATTATTGGTGTGGGAAAATAAACTTCTTGAGGAAAAGTCAAAGCTGGAATCAGGTTAGGCAAATCTGAAACCATTGTGTAAGTTTGGACAACATCTCTAGTTTTACCAACGATATCTGGTGTAGCTACATAAATTTGGTAAGACCAAGGCGATCGCTTGATAGTCCTCACCTTTTCATTGCGGGAAATTTCCCAACCTTTACCTGTGTAACGGTCAAATGCCAACACTCGCCAAAAACCCTCAGCCTGCGATCGCACCCGCATTACTACTTTGGATGTCATCTCTCCGCGCAGGTTTTGGTTAATCTGGCTATTAAAACCGTAATAAAAACCGTTATCTAAGCGTCCTGGTTGACCTGTTTGGCTTTGTTCCTCACCATTGCTACCACTACCTTGATTCTTGGCGTTGCCTTGGCGGACATAACCAGGATTGATAATACTACGACCTGTAAAACTGCCTTTGACCTCAATAGGTGAACTAACGGGAAATGTCCGTAGTTGATAACCAGGGAATCGAGGCAAAACAGCAAAAATCCCTAGCCCTAAACTTACAACTAAAGTAAAAAGTAAAAAATAAACAGGTATACGTGAAGATAATTTAATTTCTTTTGACTTTTGACTGGTAAGTGTTGACTTTTTAAGTCCCAGTTGCGAACGATAATTTAATCCTAAAGTCGGTAGGGCGATCGCTAAAAATAATAACAGCACTGGTGCAAATGCTAAAGTTTGGCTGAGTGTTGCTGCTACACCCAATAAAATTATGCCTATAACTATGGAATAGCCCAAGTCCTTGCGACGGGGCATATCAAAGCTGTGGAGGATCTGAAGTTGAATTAATAACTCTGCCAATGCCAGCCGCGTATCATTCAATTCTCCCAACAATCGACCAAAAAAAGCACCCAGTGCAATTAATATGCCGATGGCGATGCAGAACTTAACGGTGACATTAGCATGGCGACGATGGTAGTAACTCCAAATTGCGCCGACAATACTTGGTGGTACTGCCCAAAGACTAAATGTCGTCTCGGTGGCAATATCTGTTGCCACAATTCCGATAATTACCAACGCTAGCACTAGCACACGCAAGGAAATTGTATCTTCCGCTTCTTTAAAAGGCGAACCCTGCGTATTTTGTCGCCAAACATGACCCATAGATAGAGGCCAAAACCGATTCATCCTGGATAATTTAAACATTGAGAGTGTAAGCAACCTGATGAGTAGATGCCATGACACAATGCTGGGGATGTCAACTGACCACCCTACTTTCAACTTCTATTTTTTGGGAAGTCCCTCTTAAGAAAACAGGAACTCCCCGAAGGAAGCCTTTGGGAGTCTAACTATCTCGTAGATTATGTCTTTTTAATTGCTGTTGATCTTAGAAACCCTAATGACCGTTTGCAAAAAAGTAGAAACCCTAATGATCGGTTATTAAAAAAGGTGCAAATCCAAGAAAATCATCTTAATTTGTCGGCGTTGATCAATCTAGAATGCTAGCGATGGATATAGTGGCTAGATCGTAGGATTAATCACAAACAACAACGGCTGTTGGTTTAGTTCTGGAAACTCAACTTCCAGAGTATAAGTCGGGTTCAGTTGTTGGCAGTGTAATTCTACACTCAAGTTTCCTGAACCGGAAGATTTGGCTGTGGCTTTAGTACCGCTACCTTGCAACTTCAAAATACCTTTAGTAGGCAAATCACTATGAACATGCAACTGTGTCCACTGCCCTTGAGATACATATTCTACTCTCAGGGTTAAAAGACCTGCACTAGTTAGCCATTGTCTCTCAACTACTGGATGCAATGGTGATACTGGTAAAGTTAAATTCTCTAGCAGTTGTTTAGCAGCCAGTAGCGACAATGCCATTTGTTGACGCGGTTGTAAATCAGAGTAGTCGCTCTGAATATTAGGCATCATACCCAAGGTATCTACAGACCGATAGGTGCTTCTCAGCACCAATCCAGCTAGATCATTGAGTGTTTGAGACTCACTAGGGAAAAAGCCCTCAACTACTTGAACTAACTTTGCCCCTAGTGGCAGTGAAGATGTAATCAGCGTTTGGCACTGTTCTAGTAATTCCCGGAAAATGTTCTCCGGGAGGGGAATGGGTAGGCTCAGCTTTGAGCGCTGTGCCATCCATCCCCAGGCAGGACTAAGTGCTAGCGATCGCTCTTCAATACAATCTGGATACTCTACTAATTGTGATTCCCAGGGGAATAACGGCGGGTGGTTTTCAGTTTGGATTTGTAACCGACGCTTGAGGACGGCTTGGAAACGTTCTTGCACAGTAGGAATTTCTCCCAATTGAAAGGTTTGGGGGGTTCCTCCCAACTCTGGCTCACTACTTTTTGATGTAGCTGCTTCCTTGAGAGGGTTATCCACCCCGTCAATTTCCTTACAATCTACCAAGTTCTGCTCGTGAGTATCGACATTATTTGCCAACAACCAATCAAGCAAACGGTCTTGTAAGGATTCTGAGTCACTATTCATGAGTAGATGCACCTGATCCGGACACTAAGGAGTTACGAAGTTCCCAAGCTTGCTCAAGAATTTTAAACCACCGTTTTTGTAGTTGGGCTGTTGATAGCCCTAAAGTCTTGGCAATTTTTTCGTCTGGCTGTCCTTGTTGCTTCAACTCCAGTAACGATCGTTGTTTATCGTCTAACTGTGCTGTGTATACTTGCCATTGCTGGGGAGTTAAGCCCAAATTGGTGTTTAATGAAGCTTCCAACCATTCATGGACTAATTCCCAGCGATGCAACAAGGCAAACCGAATTAAATGATATTTAAAGCGCTGCTGTAAGTAATCCCGCTGGCGAGGAGTTAAACCCAAAACTGACTCAATTTCCTGTGTGGATAGATCCTGGAGGCGAAGGGAAAAATAGTCAGCGCAATCAGATTGTTGCCGTTGTTCCAGATAATCCATTAATTCTGTAACTACAACCGAACGCAAAGTGTCTTCTTCTGGTTCGGGTGCTGCTTGCGTCGCCATTGTTGAGCGCAACTGCTGTACTGCTGGCTCTTCCCAAGAACCATCAGAGTCATTGCTGCTACCTTCTGCGGCTTGTTCAATATCTACATTGGTTTCTGGGGGTTGCTGTTGAGAGAAAGTTTGAGCCCGCAGAATAATCAGCTGCTGCTGACGGCCTGGTAAAGGAATCCGCCGCTTACCGTAGCGTTCGGAAAATGCCATGTACTCTGACAATTCCAGAAGAGTTTGGGGGCGATAAGTGGGGCCAAGTTGGCTTTCGCGCCGGAAAGCGTTTAAAGCTTCCAGATAAAAACCTTGCAAAAAATCTTCAATAATCGTCAATCGCCCTTGATAACTCAACTGGCGCTGAGGAGGATTAATGTAACGATAAATAATCGCACTCAGAGTACTGTGCAGTTCTACTCTGCCCCGATTTGAACCCAACTGATAGTATCTCAGACACTGTTGCAGTCTATGCCGAGCTAGAGTCATTGCCGAGTTTTGGATCGCACCGGAAGCCTGGATACGTTTACTTTCACTACAAATCCGGTATACTTCGGTGGTAATTCGTGTAGCGACATCGTGGCAATTCTGGGCTGAAGCTTTAGTTGATTGCTGAAGCTCCTGGAATAGAAGTTGAAATATCACCTCCACGCCTATAGAATTTTCTCCCTGAACTGTTGGGGTTGGAGTTGTTGTGGTTGGAATTGTTGCGGTTGCGGCTGAATTCATAGTCTCGGTTTTCAAAAGACCCTAAAATGCTTAAATACAACCTGTACGACCGTGGGTATTGGCTTTTTGGGTTTTAAGTATAAGCTAAACGCAGAGGCCAATCCTGCGTTTAGGATGTGGCTTAATTTTATTGTTCCCAATTCTCATGGAATTGTTCACACTTAGCTTTTATGTTATTGCCATTACCCAGGAGTCGTTTACAAGTCATTATGGATTTAGAAAGACAAATTCAATTGCTGATTGACAATGCACCCCAGGATGGTATAACACCAAATCTTGTCGCAGCAATTTCTCCTGTGCTGAACGCGATCGCTCAAAGATTACGCCATTCCCAATACTATATTCTCCAAAATTTGGAGTCAGAGTGGGTGCTAACTACATTGAGTAACCGTGCAAATCCAGGATTAGAAAAACGTGTGATTTACGCTTTTTCTACCATACAGGATGTTTCCCTAATTCCATCTGCTGGGCTTGACCCTCAAATCGTCGCGAAACCTCTTCCCGTTACCCATATTTTGTTCCAATTGGTGGCATTAGAACCCGTAGATAGTATCGTTTTTTTGGAAACGCCGGGTAAGACCACTCATACGGTTGAAGTGCAGCGAGATGAATTACAAAAACTCATGCAACAACAGGTAAAACAACAGCATAAGCCTAAACAAGTACCCCCTGATATTGCATAAATAAATTTTGGAGTTGGGATTTATTAGATACAATCAAAAATTCCAACTCCAAATTTAAAAATTTTAAATTTTAAATCTAAAATTGTTTAGTAAAGCCGACTCAGTACATAGTCAGTCATATTCATTAATGCCTGGTGTGACTCCGAAGGTGGGAGAACTAATAGATGTTCAGCAGCTGACTTAGCATGTTGAGCCGCTAATTCCCTCGCCTGCTCTATACCTTGACTGTCTTGAATTAGCCCTAACGCTTGTTCTAAGTCTCCTTCTTGGGCAAATTCTCTCTCAATCAGCACTTCTAGATAAGGTTTTTCCCTTAAAGCGAATAAAACAGGTGCAGTGAAATTGCCACTTTTAAGATCAGATCCCACTGGTTTACCTAAAGTATCTTCTGTACTAGTGAAATCGAGAATATCATCTACAATCTGAAATGCTAGACCTAAATGACGACCATAGCTATACAAATGTTCAGCAGTTTCTGAAGAAACTTCACTGAGTAACCCAGCTGCTTTAGAACTGTTGGCAATTAACGAGGCTGTCTTGTAATAGCTCTTTTTTAGGTAAGTCTCAATTGAGATGCTAGCATCAAAACGATTCATGCCCTGTTGAATTTCCCCAGTAGCCAAATCCATAATGACTTCTGAGAGTAGTTTTACCACCTCCAAATTATCTAGATTTGCCAAATACCAGGATGATTGGGCAAAAAGAAAGTCTCCTGCTAATATGGCAATCCGATTGCCATATAAACTATGAACGGTGGGAACGCCTCGCCGCACCTCTGATTCATCTACCACATCGTCGTGTACCAAGCTGGCGGTGTGAATCATTTCTGTGATTTCTGCTAAGCGACGGTGACGCGGCGTAATATCTTGTTCTAACATTGTGGCCCGCGATATCAGCAGAACAATAGCTGGTCTGATCCGCTTTCCCCCAGCTCCGAATAGATGTTCGGCGGCTGTAAAGAGAATGGGGTGGCGATTTCCAACTAGCTGTTTTAAGTTTTCTGCTAGTAGTTGCAGGTCTGCTTCCACAGGGGTAAACATGGAGGTGGCTGGGGTCATGGATGGGCGGACTCTGGCTTAGGTTACGAAAGTTTACATATCCTATACTCATTTTAAGATAACCTGTGCCAGCGCAAAGTTTTGATTAGAGAATACTCATTTACTGACCGTTACAGACCTTTGAACCCATGAATAAGTGTAAGTTTGAGTGAACTACCCACACTGACTTGGAGTACCAAGTACAGTGTTGGCTTCTGTAACTCCATACAATAAACCTATCTTTTATTGTTGCAAGCAATCCGCTTTTAAGTATAAATACTATAAGTAACATTAAGCATAATATATCAATATCCCGCTTTTCTCTGGATGATTAGCTTTTACACACTGGCTATCTTGAAATGAATACTAAGCTTGACTAGCCTGAGATTTAGCAGTCTAGAAATTTTAAAATTTAGCTCCAAAGTCGGCTTAAAATTCAGGGCTATTGTGTTAAGCTAAAATATAGGAATTTTAAATTTTCCAAGTATTCATCCTCAAAAGGCAAATTACTGTTAAGTAATTTTACTTATGTGAGGTTATGAGTTTAGAATTACTCGCCGCTGTATACCGAAATCAGAAAATCGCTATTAAGTGATTTTACTTTGATGGGGTTGCGAGTCCAGATTAACTAGCTGTCATAATGATCGCAATTGAGGAAGCAATTCCTCCGGTTTTAGTGCAGCAAGCAAACTTCTGGGAATAGAGCTATGCAGTATCCTTATGGATACTTGCTATGAGTCTTGAGTGTGCGTTTAGCGTCAAGGCTCATATCAATCATAAGAGGTGAGTATAAAAAGAATGCAGACTAGGTAAACTGCTGAGGAGTGCAGTTGAAAAGTGCTATTGGCAATTTTTAACTGCTGTGGTATGTGTGGTCTGCGAAAAATTTAATTAAATAATTAGTCCATTGACCGGATAGAATCATAGCTCTATCGGTTGGCTTAGCTTAGCAAGCCACAGTCATCAAGCACATACTTGTTTGGCTGAGGTTCTATTCGTTTTATGAAATTTCATATTCTTTTGAAGAAAGTGCTGGGAGAACAATGATTTACGGAAATATGCCTATGATGATTTTTATTCTAGCTGCTGGATATTTGTTCGCAGTTTATCTGTTGTTAGCGTTAGTAAAACGAACCGGACGAAAGTCTGCTCCTAGGAGTTTTCCTGGGACAACCACAGGAAAACATTCGCAGGATGTAACAGTAACATCACAAGTTACTGAGGTAGTCAATAGTCAACAGTTTTAAGAGTTTTTAACCATTGACCCTTGACTAGAAAAGTCTCAAGAAAGTTGGGAGACTACGACATTAGTAAAGTCCACGACTTCAACCATTGGGGTACAGCCTAGCCACTGCACTCCAGACTGAGCAAACTGTTGTGGACAACCACTGACAAAGAAGCGAGTTGGTAGTGGGGGGTGAGTATTATTTAAGCCCAGCAGTTCAAGTTCTTGGGCGCAAGCTGTCACAGTATGAACAGCTGGGTCAACTAATTTAACTTGAGAAGGGAGAAGCGATCGCAATACTGGTGCAAGGTGGGGATAATGGGTACAGCCGTAGACTAAAGTATCAATTTCTTGCTGTAGTAAAGGCTCCAGATAAGAGCGTGCTACTTCAGTGGTGTAGGGGTCGTGAATGCGATTCTGCTCAATCAGTGGTACAAATTCAGGACAACCGACTTGCCAAACTTGGGTATTCGGATCAATTTCTAAAATAGCGTGTCGATAGGCATTGCTCTTAGCTGTGGCTGGGGTAGCAATCACACCAATACGTTTTCCTTGTTGCACTGCTGCTCTCGCCCCTGGAAGGATAACTCCCAGGATTGGGATGCTAAATTCCTCGCGCACTGTTTCTAGTGCTAAAGCAGAGCTGGTGTTACAAGCCATAATCACCATTTTTACGCCCTGCTGTTGCAGCCAAACGATAATTTCGCGCACGAACTGTAAAATTTCTGTTTGTGAACGAATGCCGTAAGGAAGTCGAGCTGTGTCTCCAAAGTAGACAATTGATTCGTTGGGTAGTTGCCGATAAAGTTGTCGCAGTACCGTTAGACCACCTACACCACTGTCAAAAACGCCGATTGGAGCACGTTGAGGTTCTTGATCAGAGAAATTGTAAAGATTACCGTCAAGGATGGAAGATGAATACACAGGCGGATATTAATTTAGGTTATTGGATTTAAAATACAGAATCTAACAGACATTTTGCTAACTGACCACTAAATTCTGTATACAACAGTAGTCTAAATACCACCTCTTTAATTAGTAAGTAATTTGCGCTATAGTTCTACCTTAGCTATATTCTTATCTTTGCTTTAAGTACTTGAGAATACCAGAAGCGATCGCCTCAGCCATATGATTTTGGTACTCTGGTGTTCCCAAGCGGGGATTATCTTCCCGGCCAGACATATAACCTGTTTCTACTAAAATCGAGGGCATAGAACTTTTTCTCAGAACGTAGAATCTGGCTTTGCGCGTTCCTCGGTCTTTAAGAGTACCAATATTCTGAAGAATATTTTTGCGAACTGTTTCAGCCAGAGCATAACCACTATCGTAATAATAAACTTCTAATCCATTCACATCAGGGCGATTATCCACCGAATTAGCGTGGATGCTGACAAATAAAGTCGCATTGACTCGTTCAGCAAGATCTACCCGTCCTTTAAGTTCTACAAAATAGTCAGCATCCCGCGTCATTACTGCTTGTACACCATTTTTCTCTAAAATTGATGCTACTCTTTTGCCAATAGGCAAGATTACATCCTTTTCTAGTAGTCCACCTAAACCTGGAGCGCCGGAGTCTTTACCCCCATGTCCTGGGTCAATAACTACTAAAAGTTTCCCTCTCGGAACTGGGGAACGTGGTGCTGGCTGCGATATGGGACGAGGATTGTCTGTATTTGGGTCTGGTAATTGACTTTGGTTGGGTGGTGATAGGGGCGGTAAAGCAACCGGGGGTGTTATCTGACGAGAACGCTGTAATTGCAGAGCCAGCAGTTGGTCGCCGACTTGGTTAAGTTCCCCAATTTGTACACCCGCCGCTGGTTGAACTAAAATAACGACTGTATTAGCTTCTTGTGATTGCAGGCGCACCCGCAGAATAGGGCTATTGGCATCAAAAGTAGGGCCTGTAACTCTGGGAGATAACTTAGCATTATCAATAACAATACGAAATAAACCAGAGGATCTATCCCAACCACCTTTGGCAGAGAAGGTCTGGTCGGCTCTAACTAGAAGTTGCGTACCATTACCAGCCAATTCCACAGACTGAATAATTGCAGGTGAATCACTAGCAGATGCTGTGGGGCTGGGATCATTATCTCTAGGTAATCTGCCAATGGCACGATTGGGTAGAACCACAAATCCACCGATGCTGCTTGTACTTGCTCGCCAGTCTGGACTATTTTTGTCCACTTCTAAGGTCATGCGAACAGTTGGTTGTTTGTTTTGCAGTTGGGTGAATTGAATGCGGCTAACACCATAACGATTAATTGATAAATCCTGTTGCTCTAGATTGGGTGATAAAGATGCACCCGAAATATCAACATTAATTGTTTTCTTGTCCCCACTGCGATTTACCTGAATTTGAGGACTACCACCATTGGTACGGACAAAAAAACCATCGCCTGTAACTCGTAAGTTTTCAATTTGAGTCACAGATGCTGCGGTTTTAACAACTGTTTCCTGGTTAGTACCTGGCGTGACTGGCCTAGTTGTCACCACATTGTAAATACTTCTGGGTGAGAGTGCTGAGGCAGATGAACTTTCAGGGGTTTGTGGTGGATTGGATAATGCTATTTCTGGGGATGAAGCTACACCTTCAGCTTTTGGGGTTGGTAATTGTACCATCCAGCGACTAGCACTCACGCCGACAAATTTCACTTGGTTGGGGTCAAGGGTATAACCAGGAGAAAGTTCGACGACTATACGTGTTGTTTGCGGGTCAAACTGTCCCACACGAATATTACGAATCGCCCCACCTACCTGTTGCGTTAACTGCGATCGCCCGAATATGGTACCTGGTAAATCAATTACTAGACGTGTAGGGTTGAAAATAAGTTGTGCTTGAGGTTGAACAGCCCCGGAAGTATTAATTTCTAGACGGTTTTGATTGCTATCAAAACGCCAAGATTCCAGTTGCGCGGCCATTGCCGACGACGATAGTAAGAAGATAGTTCCAATAGTACCGGGCAGTAACCAGTGTAATTTCACAGTATTTTCTCCTGATTCGAGTTCATGGGAACCGTTAATATTTCCACATATTGGTAAATCCTCACACCGTCACCGAGCAAATATTAGCTTTGATGCAGCAAAATAATTTTTCGTTAGTATTAGGGGCATAGCTAATGGCGTAAAATTTTAGCACGCCCCTGTAATTTTGCCATGCTGTGATCACATAAAAATTTTGACTACACAACATTTAGATAACACCAAACAAAAGCTAATCAGAATTAACCGCACACAGTCAACCCCAGTCAATCACACTTAAGATCAAGTAGGGATTGGTGTTGAGTTGTTTAGATTGGCTGTAGTTGATGCACCGCTAGAAAAACTAACTACCACTACTGTCAACTTTTGTAGTAAAGCTGGTGACAGCTACACACCGATATTGTTCCCAATATTTATGGTTGTTTATGCCGAGTGGTACAGATGAGATTAATTACTATTGCATTGATTTTAATCCCTGTCAGTCATGTAAGTTATCTCTGTGCCAGGAATACTGGTGTAATCACTGTCATCAAGACCCCTAAAAAAGCAGTCAACAGTAGAGATTTAGAGATTTTGTCTCAATTTCCTATCTCAAAACTACTTATTTTCGTTTGAGGTACTGGAGAATACCACGAGCGATCGCATCTGCCATTTGATTTTGATAAGCTTGAGTTTTTAATTTAGCAGCATCCTCTCGACCAGTTAAATAACCTGTTTCTACGAGAATAGAGGGCATAGAACTTTTTCTGAGAACAAAAAATCTAGCTCGCCGCACTCCCCTGTCTCTGATATTCACGCTTTGGAGAATACTTTTATGGACGGCGCGAGCTAAACTCAGGCCTGTATCGTAATAATACGTTTCCAAGCCACTAACATCTGGACGACCCAGACCGAGCGAATTAGCATGAATACTAACAAATACATCGGCGTTAACTTTCTCTGCCATCTTGACTCTTCCTGGTAAGCTGACAAAGTAGTCAGAGTCGCGTGTCATCTTCACTTGCACACCATTTTGTTGCAAAACTTCTGCTATCCGTTTGCTAATAGGCAGGATGATATCCTTTTCACGCATTCCTCCAATCCCAACTGCTCCGGGATCTTTACCACCGTGTCCGGGGTCAATCATCACTACTACTTTTCCTCTGGGAATTGGACGCGGCTGCGGTTGAGCTGGTTGGGTTGGCTGGATTCGATCCGTTGGAACTGGTAATTGTCCTTGAAGTGGAGGTAAAGGAGGCGTTCCGGGGGCAATAACAACTCGACGAGAGCCTTGTAATTGTAGAGCCAAAAGCTGGTCGCCGATTTGGTTAAGTTTACCAATTTGTACTCCTGCTGCTGGTTGTACCAAAACAACTACAGTATTGGATTCTTGTTTTTGCAGACGTACCCGCAGTATGGGACTTTTGGCATTAAAAGTAGGGCCTGTGACCTTGGGAGCTAATTTAGCATTGGTAATTGCAATGCGGAATAGACCAGAAGATCTATCCCATCCACTAGTAGCAGATACAGGTTGGTCAGATCTAATGAGTAATTGTGTACCATTGTTAGCCAGTTCTACAGATTGAATAGTTGCTGGCGAATTGTTAGCAGATGGTCTGTTGGAAACAAGGGGGATTTTTGGCTGATCTGTTTGTGAGTCGTTCTGATTATTACTAGGTAATCTGAGCACACGACTGGGCAAAACTACCAAACCACTAGCACTACTCTGAGTTAACCGCCAGTCTGGGCTATTTTTGTCTACTCGCCAAGTTATGCGAACAGCAGCTGGTCGGGTTCGCAATTGGGTGAATCCAATACTGTTCACACCATATTTGTTAATGGACATCTCATTTTGTTGCGCCAACTGTGATGATAAAGTTGCACCAGAGATATCCATGAAAATAGTAGTGCGATCGCTACTCCGATTTACTTTCACTTGAGGCTTGCCGCCGTTGGTACGGATGAAAAATCCATCCCCGGTTACTTGTAATTTCTCAATTTGAGTTGTCCCTTGTGCAGCGCTGACAACATTATTAGAAAACTCCGGTTGGCGATCGGAGTCAATAGTTACCACATTGTAAACATTTTTGGGGGAAGACTCTACTTGCTCTGCTTTTGGGGTTGGTAATTGCACCGTCCAGCGACTTGCTGTTATGCCAACAAATTTTACTTGCTTGGGGTCAAGGGTATAGCCAGGAGAAAGTTCGACGACTATGCGCGTTGTTTGCGGGTCAAACTGCCCTACACGAACATTACGAATCGCCCCACCTACTTGTTGCGTTAACTGCGGTCGCCCGAATATGGTACCTGGTAAATCAATTACTAGACGTGTAGGGTTAAAAACAAGTTGTGCCTGAGGTTGAACAGCCCCGGAAGTATTAATCTCTAGGCGATTTTGATTACTATCAAAACGCCAAGATTCTAGTTTCGCTGCCACAGCAGGCGATGATAATAAGAAGATAGTTCCAATAGTACTGGGTAGTAACCAGTGTAATTTCACAGTCTTTTCTCCTAATTCACGTTCGTGGGGCCGTCAATATTTCAACATATTGGTAAATCGTCACACCATCATCACCTAATCTTAAAGATCTGATATTTTTTTGACTTTTATGCTGTTATCAAGACGCAGTTAGCTGCATAAATTTCTCTGATGCCTTCTGATTCTGTTTTACTATCAGGGCATAAAAATTCTGCCCGAACAGCATCAAATGCGACAAAAATCGCCAGAATTAACCGCACTCAGTCAACCTCAGGTGGTGATACTTGACTTAGCCAAAGATGAGTGTTGAGTTGTTTAATTGTCGGCAATTGATATCCTGTGTAAAAAATTCAACTACTTGTAAATGATGGGGCAAAACTTGCAGTTATTACTTCCTAATTACGGAAAAAATGTCGAGATCAGGACTAGAAAATGAGGTATAACTGGCAACAAATAACATTCCGAATGCTAGTAGTAATGAGACAAAAACTAACTTAGGAGACGGAAATTTGAGGATAGAAGTTTCCATTGACTAAGAAAGGGATGGGGTTATTGGGTTGTGGGAAAGATTTTTCCCTGTTCCCAACCCCTAAACTCTAGTACAGCATGACGGAAATAAAGCTATCATCCCAAAATAGCCAGAAAGCTAAGCATAAGAGCTTTTTGACTTCCGTGTAGCGGCACTAATCCCTTCAAACAGCAAGACGTTGATTAATTCTCCAGAGAATCCGGCATGGTTTCCCGACTACTAATATCATTTGAGTCTGACACTATCGACTGAGATGATTCTATTGCCACCGATGTTCCAGAGGCACCATCTAAAATCAGTTTCTCTGAGACTGTGGCCATAGTTTTTGGGTCGGGAAATACGAAACGTAATAGGGGAGGAGCTAAAAAGGTGGTTAAGATAACCATCATGATAATTGCCGCCCCCAGTGGTTTAGAGAGAGCGCCACTGGCAGCACCGACACCAGCAAACACTAAGCCGACTTCACCCCTAGGAATCATCCCTACACCAATCGCTAAACGGTTGATTTCAGGTTGGCCAAACACACTGAAACCTGTGATCACTTTACCGAGAATGGCTACGATAATCAGGAAAGTTGCCATAATGAGTCCTTCCTGGTTACTAGGGATTGCTGGGTTTAACACTCCTAAATCGGTTTTTGCTCCAACAGTTACGAAGAAAATCGGCACTAGCATATCGGCAATAGGACAGATCTGCCTTTGCAAATCTTTACGTTTATCAGTTTCCTCTAGAACTAAGCCTGCGGCAAAAGCTCCCAAAATTGCTTCTAACTGGATCACAGCGGCAACATATGCCATCACAAAGGCAAAGATGAATGCTGGTATTACCAACTCACCCCGTGTTTTGAGTTTATTCGCGATCGCCACAAAGGTTTTATTGAAAACATTACCTAGGACGATCGCACCAAGGAGAAAGCTACTAGCGCTGATAATCAAATAAATGACTTTGCCTACATCTACAGCGCCATCTTTAGCTAGGCTGGCAACTACAGCTAAAACGATGATTCCTAGTACGTCATCAATGACGGCAGCACCTAGAATAATCTGCCCTTCTTTAGAATTGAGTCGTCCCAATTCTGTCAACACTTTGGAAGTAATCCCAATACTAGTCGCAGTCAAAGCTGCCCCAGCAAAAATTGCGGGTACAGCATCGATACCAAACAAAGTCATCAAACCTACAGTACCCGCAGTAAAAGGTACTACCACCCCTACTACTGCTACGACAACGGCTTGGGCTCCGACTGCCATGAGGTCTTTTAAGTTTGATTCCAAACCGATTTCAAATAGCAGGATGATCACACCCAGTTCTGCTAAAACAGAAACGACCTCTGATTGTGCCTCAAACACCGCTGGAGTCGCTTCAGGCGTTAACCCGGCAGTGGTTTGGAGGAAAGTCATGATCATCGAGCTAGAACTGTCTGCACCACCTTCTGGAAACACTAACAGATGTAAAACAGAAGTACCAACTACCACACCGCCTACAAGTTCACCTAAGACAGGAGGTAAACCGACTCGGTTAGATAACTCCCCGCCAACTTTGCTAGCAAGGTAAATTACCACTAAGCTCAGTAGCACTGCTTCCACTACCATTGAACTGTCTGCGGCTTCTGTTGTGCTGGCCAGCAGGGGAAAAGAGAAGTTAATTACACCTAAAAACTGCATTTTTTCTGTGAAAATCCTTCTCTTTATTTTTACTCTTTTCTGGAAGTAACTATAAAATCGTTATATCAGCACTGCTGACAGCAGCACTAATTAATTTGTATCTGTCAACTTAAGTTAAGTACTGCCAGTAAAGCTCAGACACTGGAACTACAGAAAGCCTGGGCAGTCTTAGCAAGTCAAAGTCTATAAATTTACCATCTTGCTTGATTTGACTTAAAGTGACAGGCTGAAAAACTTTGCGTACTGCCCGCACATCTACAACAACTCGTTTAATTTCATTTAATGCTGGATCAGCATAAGGTTGACTGACTATCTCTGCTACACCCATAATTTGCCGTTCTTTGCCTGTGTGATAAATCAATGCTAAATCCCCAGTCAGCATTGTACGTAGATGTTTGAGAGCTAGAGCATTGTTAACTCCATCCCAAACTGTACTGCCATCCCGTTCTAAATCAAAGTAGGAATAATTTTCCGGTTCAGTTTTCAGCAGCCAATATGCCATCACAAAATCTCTACAAGTTTTGGTGTAATTTTTTCAGTTTCCAAAAATGTAACCATTGCAACTTTTGATTATGGCAGTGACAAAGTAGGAACATATAGCAGGGGACAGGTGATAGGGGATAGGGAACAGGTTTGAAAGTCTTTTGGTGTGATCAGTTTATGTCCTAAACTACCTGGCGATCGCTATACAAATCGTATCGATTGATCGCATTTAAGTTGTGTAAATCTCGTGGTAGCTGTTGACTATTAATAGTTGGCAGTTAACTGATGATTGCTAGATACGTTTTATTAAATACTTTTGAGGAGTGCAAATCTTATGTATCGAGCCGCTGTATCCGGTTCTCAGTTTTACGTTGGGAATTTTTGGAAAACTTTACCGTTAGCTTTACTGCTATTTGTGACTTTTGTCCAGCCTGGATTAGCCCAAGAAAAAGAGAAATTGTGGCGAACTCTTACAGTCAGCGGTCGCGGTATGGAAACAATTCCTACAACTCTGTCGGAAGTTAATTTAGGAGTTGAGGTTCAAGGCAAAACTGCACAAGAAGTGCAGCAAGAGGTAGCCCGCAGGTCATCGGCTGTAGTAGCTTTACTTAAAAACCGGAATGTGGACAAATTACAAACTACAGGTATTCGTTTAAACCCAGTTTATAGCTACAAAGATAATGTGCAGCGGATTACTGGATATGCAGCTAGTAATACCGTAAGTTTTCGTATTGCCACTGATCAAGCCGGCACATTATTAGACGAAGCTGTGAAAGCAGGCGCAACCCAAATTAATGGTATTAGTTTTGTCGCTACTGATCAGGCGATCGCTGCTGCTCAAAAACAAGCACTTAAAGAAGCTACCCTAGACGCTCGACAACAAGCGGATGCCGTTTTCAGCGCCCTAGGTTTCCAGCCCAAAGAAGTGGTAAGTATTAAAATTGATAATGCTAGCCCACCTCCTCCACCTGTGTTATACCGTGCTGAGGCTACTAAATTAGCTAACCAAGATGCTTCCACCCCTGTAATTGGAGGCGAACAGCAAGTAGAAGCATCGGTGACGCTGCAAATTAGTTATTAATTAAGAGTCAGTTGTCAGTTGTCAGTAGCAGACGAAAAATAACGAACAACTGACTACTTGGTGTTTTATGGCAAAATAAAAGCTTTGTGCTGCAAACACAAGGCTTTATCAAAGATTTGGTTTTTGTCTTACTCTTGATGTTTTTGTTGTATGCGTATTACATCTTGTAGTTGCTCTGGAGAGTCTAGCTTTACTCCGGTTCCATCTGTTTATTCTTTTATTTTCACCTTTTATTTGCTTTATAGTTGACAACTGACCAATTAAAAATGTTCTGAAGACATATCTGACATCCCACTGTCTCCATCTTGCTTTGAACCCAATAACTGTAATTGATCTACTAAAATAACTGGTGAGGAACGGCTGGCTCCGGTTTGGCGATCGCTCCAGGTATCTAACTTCAAAGAACCTTTAACGGCAATTTGTTTGCCTTTACGTACATAATTACCAGCCACCTCTGCCGTTTTACCCCATAGTTCCAAATTGAACCAGTCGGTATGTTCTCCTTCTTTAGTACGTCGATTCACAGCTAAGGTCAGTCTACACTTAACACTACCAGACTCAAAATATTTAATATCTGGGTCGCCGCCAACACGACCAATGAGGGTGACAATATTGATGCTCATGTGAATTACCTTTTAGTACATGTGTACTCGCGTATCCTGACTTTCATCATAGCGAATTGTGAACCCATTGAAAATGTGTTAAAAACTGAACAACCTAATTGGGTATAAAAAGGTGGAGAATGACTGGGGGAAACTGAAAAACTATACGGATATACTGAAGTAGCCAAAGAAGATTAAAAACGTAGAGACCTGAGACTTGGCAAGGATTGCCAAAAGTTAAAAAAACCGCCTAATTGGCTGGACTCAGGATAAAAAACGTAATAAAATCCAGCACAATTAACTCTCATAGTTGTAATCAAAAAATATCGCAAATAAGGGGCGTAGAGACGCGTGGGTCTTTTTAGGAACTTTCGCTCATCGTGGGATATGGGTATCGACCTCGGTACAGCCAATACCCTTGTTTATGTATCTGGTAAAGGTATTGTACTCCAAGAGCCTTCTGTAGTTGCTATCGATCAAAACGAAAAGGTAGCACTGGCTGTGGGAGAAGAAGCCAAAAAAATGCTAGGTCGCACACCTGACAATGTGATTGCCCTCCGCCCCTTGCGCGATGGTGTAATTGCTGACTTCGATACAGCCGAATTGATGCTAAAAAGCTTTATCCATCGTGTAAATGAGGGTAGATCTTTAGTTTTACCCCGGATTGTCATTGGCATTCCCAGCGGTGTCACAGGGGTAGAAAGACGAGCTGTGATGGATGCAGCAGCTCAAGCTGGGGCTAGAGAAGTGTGTTTAATTGATGAACCTGTAGCAGCAGCAATTGGAGCAGGGCTACCAGTTATTGAACCAACTGGTAACATGATTATCGATATTGGTGGGGGTACAACAGAAGTCGCAGTACTGAGTCTCCAAGGTACTGTGCTGAGTGAATCAGTACGTGTT
This sequence comes from Halotia wernerae UHCC 0503, assembly GCA_034931985.1. Taxonomy (GTDB): domain Bacteria; phylum Cyanobacteriota; class Cyanobacteriia; order Cyanobacteriales; family Nostocaceae; genus Halotia; species Halotia wernerae. The sequence continues at coordinate 55,700 of JAYGHB010000016.1, read as the reverse complement.
GCAGGAGATGAACTCACAGATTCGATTATCCAGTATATGAAGAAAGTTCATAACTTGGTAATTGGAGAACGGACTGCGGAAGACATCAAGATTCGGCTTGGCTCTGCCTATCCCACTAATGATGATGGGGATGCCATGATGGAAGTCCGAGGCTTACACCTGCTTTCTGGTCTTCCAAGAACCGTTACCATCAAAGGGCCGGAGATTCGTGAAAGTATGTTGGAACCGCTATCAGTCATCATCGAAGCTGTAAAGCGGACATTAGAACGCACACCTCCTGAACTGGCATCTGACATTATTGACAGAGGCATTATGCTAGCTGGTGGTGGTGCTTTACTCAAAGGCATAGATACCCTAATTAGCCATGAGACGGGGATTGTCACACACATTGCTGCTGATCCTCTCTGCTGTGTTGTGCTGGGAACAGGCCGGGTGTTAGAAAACTTCAAACAGCTAGAACGGGTTATCAGCTGGCGTTCTCGTAATATGTAAAAAAAAATATGAGATATTGGGTTCTATTTGCCTATTATTTGGGTTTTATATAAATAGAATCCAATATCTTCTCAAATTATATAAATAGGTATAGATGGTTACTCTACGTCGTTGGTGGGATCGCAAAGGATTGCAAATCGGGTTGCTGGCTCTAATATTAGGTAGTGCTTGGATGCTGCGGCAGACTCAAGGGCAACTGCTGATGGAAGTTTACCAAGTGATCACCCATCCATTACAAATGTTGCAGACAGGTCCAAGTCCAGAAGAACGTCTCCAGGATGCTCGGTTTTTAGAGTTGCAAACACGCATAGCCGATTTGGAAAGTCAAAATAAAAAGCTCCAAGACTTATTAGGCTACGTTGAGAAACAGCCACTCTCATCACGCCCAATTCCAGGACGGGTAGTGGGACGTAGTGCCGACCATTGGTGGCAACAAGTGACTATCAATCGTGGCTCAAATATGGGGATTCAAGAAGGCTTCGTAGTCAAAGCTGATGGCGGATTAGTGGGTTTGATAGAGAGTGTAACTCCTAATACTAGTCGCGTCCTATTAATTAGTGACCTCAAAAGTCAAGTGGGTGTAACTATTAGCCGTACTTCAGCTAAGGGAGTTTTGCGGGGAGATTCTTCTACGGAGGCTGTACTGGAGTTTTATGAAAAAGTTCCCAATGTCAAGGTAGGAGATTTAGTTTCTACATCTACTTATAGTCAGAAATTTCCAGCCGGCTTGGCGGTAGGACGGGTGAAGTCCCTAGATTTGAAAAAACTCCCGGTATCAGTGGCAAAAGTTGACCTTTTTCCACCTATAAGGTCACTAGATTGGGTAGCTGTATATCCAAAGCCTACAAATCAAGAAATGGAAAACCAAGAATTGCCAAACCAGGAAGCCCAAAAGTCTAATTAGATTCTCAAAAATCTTTTAAATTAATGAAGATACCTTCATTTAGTGGCAGCAGTCAGAAAAAGCCACAGTCGTCAAAGCGAAAATTCAAAATCCCCAACAAGCCTCTTTCTCGTTGGCATCCCGGTATGCGTCAGTTGCTAGATTGGACGGTGACGGTGGGGTCAGTGCTGTTATGTTTAATGTTGTTGCCAACCCGCCTTCCCGGTATGGAATTATTGGGAATTGGCCCTAATTGGCTATTAATTTGGGTGGTAGCTTGGAGTGTTAAGCGTACAGTCTTTGAAGGATTACTAGCAGGTATAGTTCTGGGAATGCTTCAGGATGCGATGACAGCACCTCATCCGACTCATGCCATAACACTAGGACTGGTAGGACTTTTGACTGGTCTAACTCAGAAGCAACGTTTTATTCAGGAAGATTTTATTTCTATCGCCTTAATTGTCTTTGTAATGGCAGTTTTGGCAGAAACTATTTTTGGGTTGCAATTGAGTTTAATAGGTAATCGCAAAGTAGAATACATCTGGGCATACTACCAGCGAGTAGCTCTAGCTTCTGCTATTCTCAGTAGTCTTTGGGCACCTGTGGTTTATTATCCCTTGAATCGCTGGTGGCAAAAGATGAGATTATTAGAGCAATAGTCAATTAAAAGCTTAAATTTGAAGTATCAAAGGGTTTTTTATCCTTTCTTATAGTGCGGAGTGTGGATAGCCTAGATCAGCTGGAGGAGACAAGCCTTAGTAAATCTAGGAAGGAGTGAGGAGTGAGAGTCTAAGGTTTATGCCTTGACCCTCACTCCTAAGTTTTTCTGGAATTTGGGCAAGCCCTGGCAATATTGATTCAAGCTAGAGTTAATACAAAGTTGTAGTCAAAGATAGTCATTGAGGCATAGGGAGAAAAATATAAGTCATCCTGTAACCCAGATGCTATTTATTTTCGCAACTTGGTACGAGTTACCCGAAGGTGAAAATAGCGCCTGGATATTACTGTTTAACTATCACAATAAAAGCGCGATCGCGTGCAAAATATTTACAGTATTGCCCAAAATTATGGATAACTTCCCAGTGGTTGCTCAAGCAGATGCATCTCTACTTAATTACACTCAGGAAAATCGGCTGTTGGTGCAATCGGCAGTTGAATCTGATGCACCAGCAAAGGAAAGGGTAGGTAGTGATTTTGACTGCCGCATGATGCAACGGTGTTTAGAACTTGCCCGCCGTGCCTTGGGACGCACTTCACCCAATCCCCTAGTCGGAGCAGTAGTTGTGAAAGACGGTGAGATTGTCGGGGAAGGGTTTCATCCTCGTGCAGGTGAGCCTCATGCAGAAGTTTTTGCCCTGAAAGCCGCAGGCGATTTAGCTCGTGGTGCTACAGTGTATGTCAGCCTAGAACCCTGTAATCATTACGGTCGTACTCCCCCTTGTTCAGAAGGGTTAATAGCAGCTGGTGTTGCTAAGGTGGTGGTGGGCATGGTTGACCCCAATCCCCTGGTAGCTGGTAGTGGCATTGCCCGTTTACGTGCAGCGGGGGTAGAAGTGTTAGTAGGAGTAGAAGCAGAAGCCTGTCATCAATTAAATGAAGCTTTTGTTCATCGCATTCTCTACAAACAACCTTTGGGCATTTTAAAATATGCCATGACTTTAGATGGCAAAATTGCTACTACCTCCGGTCACAGCGCTTGGGTGACAAACCAAGATGCCCGTAGTGAAGTTCATCAACTGCGGGCAGCCTGCGATGCAATAATCGTTGGTGGTAATACAGTGCGACAAGATAATCCCTACTTAACTAGTCATCAGGTAGGGGCACATAATCCCCTAAGAGTGGTGATGAGTCGTCATCTCAACTTGCCTGAAGATGCCCGCTTGTGGCAAACTGCGGCAGCTCCTACGTTGGTGTTGACAGAGTTGGGAAGCTCACCCGATTTTCAAAAGTTTTTGCTGACACAAGGGGTAGAAGTAGTGGAATTGACATCTCTTACACCAGAAGCAGCAATGACGCACTTATATGAACGGGATTTTTGTAGCGTGTTGTGGGAGTGTGGGGGTACGTTAGCTGCCAGTGCGATCGCTCAAGGAGCAGTACAAAAAATTCTGGCTTTTATTGCTCCTAAAATCATTGGTGGTAGTCATGCTCCCACGCCTGTAGGTGACTTAGGCTTGACCACGATGACCGAAGCGCTATCTCTAGAACGGGTTCGTTGGCGCGTGGTAGGTTCCGATTGCTTAGTTGAAGGTTATTTACCCCAAAGAAACCAATAGTTTCAAGTCAATAGTAATAACTCAGGCCTTGACTTACGCACGGATTACGATTTTACGTCATTACGAGCGTAAAGCCTTTGGCAGCGAAGTAATCGCAAAGGCTTAGTTTTTCGTCACGAGTGCGTAAGTCTTATAACTATTGATCGTGGACTAATTGCGAATGTTTTTAATTATTAATACTGGCGTTCATAAGCAATATCACGTATGAGAGTTAGCCGCGATTCAATGTAATCACTGAGAAAATCGGTTTCGTGGGGAGCTAAAAATGCTTGTGTTGTGGTTTGTTTTACCAACCATTGCACCAAGCTAGCATCATCCATCTGCAAGAGGGTCTTGGTTTGGGAGTTTTCAACCACAGACCAAAGCTGACGCAGAATTTTAGGAGTCATTAGACCTCAAGTTAATCATTAGCTTAGCTGTTCCCAGATTACACAATTTCAGTGGTAGCTTGCGATCTGAAATACAAGCTGAGACAAGTATTATTAAAAACTTAATATGGGGATTTATAACTTTATGAAGATTAAGAATTGAACAACTGCATTGAAAAGTTAACAAAAATTACTAAATACTATTTTAGTAGTTTTTGATACTGTTTACATAAGTCAAAAGTCACAGAGAAATTTGAGCGTTGTCGTTGTTTTTCTAATTCATCGAATCGCATCTTTTGGTTATAAGTTAAAACGCTTATCTAGTTCACTCATCTATATATAGCAGGGGACAGGGAACAGGGGAAAGGTTTGAAAGTCTGTTGGTGTCCGGGTTTTATGATCAGTTTATGTCCTGCTTACCCTCGTCAATAAGATTGAGGACTATTCGCCGTCGCTCTTGGGGATGATGTAAGCGTTCCAGGATTGCGGTTGATAAATGTAGCGATCGCAACTGAGGTACAGATAGAAAAGCGGCATTATGGACACGCATCTTAGATCGGATAAACCTCATCACTAATGGGATTGTATCCATTACTTTAGCGGCACATTCTTCGGAAATTGTACCTTGAGAGGTTTTACCGTTCTTTATGGTAGGATTGTTATCCTAAACACATTGCTACCCGTAGATAACATCGTCCACAGATGAAGGCAAGCTTATCAATGTTAGCAAGAGAATTGTACAATATAGACGAAACTAATAATTCAGGGCTGTTTCGTTTCCCAAAAGCAATTTATTTTAAAACACCCTTGGCTCGTTCAGTTTGGAGGGTTTCTGTTGCCTTATCAGCAGAGAGCGGTTTGTAGAATAGGAAACCTTGTACATCCTCGCAGTGAATAGATTTTAAGAAATCTAATTCCTCTTGCTTTTCTACTCCTTCAGCAGTCAGTCTCAACCCTAGGGTTCTGGCCAAGGTAACGATCGCTGTGACAATATGAGCTACTCTGACATCCGTTGTCAACTCTTTGATAAAAGACCGATCAATTTTTAGATTGTGGAGTGGTAACAGTTGCAAGCGTGAAAGGGAAGAATGACCTGTACCGAAATCATCAATGGCAAGATGAACACCCATCTTTTCTAAATCCAGCAATACAGTTCTGGTAAACTCTAAATCCTCAATGGCGGTTGTTTCTGTAATTTCTAATTCTAAAAAGTGCGATTCTAAACCTGTTTCTTGTAAAATTTTGGCTACAATTTCCGCAAGTTTGGGTTGGCGAAACTGCTTTGGGGAGAGATTGACAGCGATCGTGATCGGAGGTAATCCCGCTTGTTGCCAAGCTCGATTTTGAATACAAGCTGTCCGTAACACCCATTCACCAATGAGGATAATTGCTCCACTTTCCTCAGCAAGGGGAATAAAAGTATTAGGTGCTACTAATCCCATCTCAGGATGTTGCCAGCGCAATAGAGCTTCCATGCCAGTAATTTGCCCCGTAGCAATATTGACTTGAGGCTGGTAATACACCGTGAATTCTCCCCTATCTAGGGCACAACGCAAGCTTTTCTCTAAAGTCAGGAGTTCAGGAGTCTTAGTACTGAGAGTTGTGGTGTAGTACTGATAATTATTTCTCCCCTGATCTTTGGCAAAATACAAAGCAGAATCCGCGTGTTGAATTAGGGTTTCGGTATCAGGACTATGTTCATCCAGAAGGGCAATGCCTAAACTCCCACTCACGTAAAGTTCGTGTCCGTCAAGATAAAAGACATTCTCTAAGGACTGGAGAATTCTCCAAGCTACCTGGGTTACTTCATCGAGACAACTCACGCGGGTTAATAAGATAGTAAATTCATCTCCTCCCCAACGAGCAACGGTATCTCCGCTTCTGAGGGAGTCTCTCAACCTTTGAGCTACATTTTGTAACAATCGGTCTCCCAAGGTATGTCCTAAAGTGTCATTTATAACTTTGAAGCGATCCAGGTCGAGGAACATCACCGCTAAACTTTCCTGATTACGCACTGCATTGGGTAGGGCTTTAGCCAGTAGCTCATTAAACAGCAGGCGATTTGGCAATCCAGTCAGCAGATCATGGAGGGCTTGGTAACGAATTTTTTCCTCCACTTGCTGACGCTGCTGAGCGCCACTGATACTCGCCGCCATCGTCAAAAGTGTAGATTCTTCGTGGCGTGACCAGCAACGTTCTTGTGAGCAGTCTGCCAAACCAAGATATCCCCAGAACTGATCATCTAGTCGCAGGGGTACTAGAAGCAGGGATTGAATACTTTCTCGGATGAGGAGTTTTTGTTCGGCTAAGGGAAATTCTCGTGTGAGTCCACTAATTGGCTGTCCATTAGAGAGAGCATTACACCAACGTGCTAATTCTAAAGACTGATAAGGTTGGTTCTGCCAGTGGTGGGCTGAAGGCTCAAGGTGGGAGCGTGTCCACTCAAATTGGAGATTCACCGTCATCTCCCCTGTGACTGGATGAGGATGGTTTTTGAAGAGATAGACGCGATCTGCTTGGGCCGCTTCACCTAAAACAGCTAGAGCTCTTTCCATGCCAGTTTCATAATTCATTTCTACTAGCAAATAATTGGCAGCTTCAGCAACTGCCTGTAGCAAGCGATCGCGTTGATGTAATTCGGCTTCTGCTTGCTTTTGCTCAGTAATATCCCTAACAATAAAAGTTCTAATTAAGTCACTTTCAGGAAGAAAATGAACGGATTGTTCAAAAACTTCTTGACCAACTTTCACCTCCCGCATAAAAGGATTTATTTCTTGATTCTTAACTGCATTTAGTAGACCTATCAGTATAGGGTGCTGCTTTCCATCTTTCCTGATTTCAGGAAATTTAAGAGCTGCGGCGGGATTGAGGTAAGTTACTGTTCCTTCTAAATCTGTCTCGATAATTGCATTGGGAATGAGTTCAGGGAAAGATGCGAGGCGAGCTAAGGCAGTCTCACTAGCGGCTTCAAAATTCCGATCAAAAACTAGAGTTTGAAAGGGATTCGCGCCATGAGCTTGTTCTGACAAGAAGCCAGCTAGATCTTCAGCTTCACAAGATTCAGAAAATGCTTGTTCTGAAAGATTAGAAATAGCATAATATTTAGCATTAGCTTGATTATCGCCAAATACAATGATATCTCCATGTTTGAGGTTACGAGAGAAGCATTTAGTGCCATTAACGAACAAGCCATTAGTACTCCCTCTTCCCTTAAAGTTGCCATCAATAATCTGAAAGCCATATTGGTCAGTTTCTGGAATAGATATTCGCAATAGAATTGCATGTTGCCTCGAAACTGATCGGGAACGGAGAACGATAGCGTTGCTAGAATCCCGTCCAAGAGAATAAGTAGTCTCTTGAAGAGAGATAGTTCGTTGCCCTTGCAAGTCTTGGACAACTAACAGATGGCGTATTTTTTCCTGCTCATTTCCTGCCATCACTCTTCCTCAAACTTTCATGACTTTGGATCTGCCATCAAAAAGTATTACTCAAACCAGTTCTAACTTTCAGTCCCCATTTTCTGAAAAAGCTAATTTTTCAAATCAAATGCAATCTATGAGGTATTAACCCCGTTGTTTCCACCAGGATTAACTGTATGGAAGGGTATAGTTACCAGCCAGTTTCGTAATACAGGAGTTATGGACTTTTTTTTCCTCCACTTGTGATCAGAGTTAGAAAATCTAGAACTTTCGGTCACTACACTCCAATTTAATATTTTCTGAAATATCTAGAATAAGTTCTCTCACCTGATATGATACATGGTAAAAATGCGGATTTTTATCTGAGATAGAGGAGAACCACTAAGAAACCACAACTACATTTTATTAAGCTAATCAATATGTCAATTTATAGAGAAAATATTGGTAAATCTACTGACATAATAAGACTAATCACAAAAACTTTTAATTAAAATTATCGTTTACATAAAGTAATAGTAATGATTTAAGTGAGTAATAAAAAACACTGCAAAACTATACATCACTTCTAAAGTAGGATATAAGGTAACCAAAGATAATGATTACGACCATAAGCGACCTTTTAGAGGATAATCAACCTTCCTTGAATTTGAGTATGCTTGGCTTTATTGCCAATTCCAGAGAGTTTCCAGAGAGTATCGATTATTGTCAAACGGGATGTGCATTTAACGAGTAGCAAACTTGCTATTACTTTTATGAGACATAACTAAAGTAATTATGCTTTAAGTCTTTAGTTGCGTAAAAATGTTAGAACTAAGATTTTTACCAGTAAATAATGATACAGCAACTACTTTTCAGTTTTTGTCTTTAATTTATAGCATGTAACATGGTGTTGTTTCTTAAGGCAACATTTTAATTTTTAGTTTCTACTACTATAAACTGTGTTAAAAAATTAAGTCTGTTCATTTACTTATTATTCTATCAAGTGCCAAATAAAAAATATTTAGACAAAAATAATCAATTTTTGTCTAAATAATCAATTTAATAACATAGATTTATAAGATTGAATTTGTAAGTATTGAAATTAAAGTTAGACAATACATAATCTAACTTTTAGTTTTGGCTAGAAACAACAATTACTTGATAATAAAGGAGTAAGCCTAATGGCTGAGATCAAAATCTTTGAGCTGTATCCTATTGGCTATAATCTATTTCATGATTTTGAAAGTTTTCTCGGTGAACTGACTACTCAGGATATAGGATCTATCGAGGGTGGTTATTTTAGCGGCTTATCTGGTGGTTGGTCTGGTGGCTGGTCTGGCGGCTTATCTGGTGGTTATTCTGGTGGCTTATCTGGTGGTTATTCTGGTGGCTTGTCTGGTGGTTATTCTGGTGGACGGTACTCTAAACATGGCTACTGGTATTAATTACCGACAGAAAAAGCTGTTAGTTAATAGCTCATAAATTAGTCAATTATTCGGGAGAGTAGTCAGAAATACTTTTCCGTTTTTTTTATTGTTATTTTACGAGTTATATCATGTCCGCTTGATTAGTTATTATTCCAGGCATCTATGCAGAAATCTTAAAACCCTATTTCCCCCTGCGGTCTTAATGATAAGTCTTTCACCGAACACGATATTATATCAGTTAAGCCTGTTTCAAGATGATTTTCAATTGTGAAATAGCCTGTATTGAATCAAAAGTGTTTTGAATCAGCTTTACTTGATTGATTGCTGAATATATTAAGAAAATAACTAAATAACTCTCAATACTGTTTAGTGTTACTTGAAGTTCTTAATTGGCAAATGAGCAATTAGCTAATAAGCAAATTTTTAAACTTCAGAATGGATTATAGAGTATGGAAAAGTATATCCCATCTTCTTGCCAGGTTCTTCCCTGCGATTGAACAGATATCAAAGGAATCCCCCAGTCTAAACGAGCGCTGAAGCGATCGCCTTGTGACCAACGTAAGCCAAAACCTACAGAAGCAAGGGTATTAGGGTCGGGATTATTTTTACTTGAATTATTCCAAGCAACCCCAAAATCAATAAAAGGAGCAACCTGTAGTATGCTATCTATTTGGGATAAACGAAGAATTGGTATTTGAACTTCAGCAGAAGCAAAAGTGCCATTATCTGTCAGCAAGAAATCTTGACGGTAGCCTCTAACACTGTTTAGTCCACCTATGCCGAACTGTTCTAAAGGCAAAAGCGTTCTAGATGCCAGTTGCATATTTGTACGAAGTAGCAGTATGGTATCAGGAGCTAAAAGACGTGCCCATTGTGCTTGTCCTTGCCATGCGAAAAAGCGGCTATCGGGAACTTCGGAGTTAATCGTGGCATCAAAAGCACCTATACCTAGATTGAATTGAGAACGCAGAGCAATCACTTCACGACTATTACGAGATGTCCATTCCTGAAAAAAGCGCAACGCAGATATGCGTGTGCGTCCTTCTGCATCAGCTCCGGGTGAAATTTCATTAGGAGGAATTTCTTCTGGGAAAAATAGAGAAGATACCTGACTCTCACGTCGAGAGGCTGTTAGACCGAGAGCAAATTCCTGCGTGGGAGTTTGGACTACTGGCTGGCGGAATGTCAGTTCGTAGTAGCGAGAAGATGATTGGATATCTAGGATGTTGAAAGGCTCTTCGATCACATTGCTCGATGCAGTGCCAAAGTCAAAAGAAAGTGTCCCATTGTAAGGATTTAGAGGCAAAGTATAGCTAGCATCAAAGGCGTTGCTACCATCGGTATTAGTATAAACTAGACTTAAACCATCTCCTAGTCCTAGTAAGTTAGCTTCATTGACTTGTAATCGGCGGCGAAAACTACCCACACTAGGCGATCGCCCATTATCCAGAACTATTGGAGTACTGAAAGATTGTGCCTCTTTGATCTTGACTTGTAGCACACTCTCGCCTGGACGCGACCCTGCTGACAATTCAGCAGACAGATTTTGAATTAAAGGATTGAGTTGTAACAGTTGCAGTGCTTCTAGTAACCGTTCTCGATTCAACGGTGCTGATGTCGCTATTGCTAAACGGCTGCGTACATAATTAGAATTGAGCCGCTGAGTGCCAGTTATCTGGATATCTTCCAACTTACCTTCAACTACTTGAATTTTAATTACACCGGATTTAATTGTTTGAGGTGGAATATAAGCACCAGAGGTGATATAGCCATTTTTGATGTATAAATCAGTAATTTTAGAACGAGCTTGAAAAACTTCAGCTAGAGAAATAGGTTTTTTAGTAAATTCAGCAGTAACTTGGGCTAACTCTTCGGGACTGAATACTGTACTACCGATGACTTCAAATTTTTCTACAGTTATGGTTTGGGGAATTTTTTCAGGTAATGGCTGCTCAGGTGTGACAGATGGTGCAGAGGGTGGTAGTAATTCTGCTGGTGGAGGAAGTTGCTGTGGTAGTTGTGGCGATGGTAACGGAGAAGGCACAGGTGGTTGGATATCTTGCGGTGGTGGAAGTTGCTGCGACAAGATGAAATTGCTATTGGGTAATTGCGTAGTATTGATAGCTTGGGCTTTTAAAGACTTAGTAATTAAGCTGCTAAGCAACACAAATATACTCAGCATCAAACAGGACACTGCAAAGTTCAAAGAGCATTTATCGAGCATGGCACTGGATTGGTTTTTGCCAGAAATCAAGGGATGTAAGGAAATCGATTCCAATTAAGTTGCAGATGCAGGCGATACCTACGGTAAGCTACGCTAACGCACTGATGAATAACTGAATAAAAGTCTTAGCCCGAAGTCTTAGCCCGAAGTCTTAGCCAGATCAATAATTCATCCATTAGGTAGATTAATCGATTGAGGATGTCGCCTCGCTAGTCAGAGGACAGGTAATGTTTAGGTTCCTATGATCAACTCATCAACATAAAACTCAAAAACAGTAGCAAGAAATCATTATTGCTTAGCGTCAGTAACCATAGCAAGTCATGCATTAAGAGCAATCTAGAGGTAAAATACAACACGAGCAGTTTAGAGGCAATTAGGCCAGGGGAAGTCAATGATATTTGCTCTCAACTTCTGCCAGACTATGATCCGTTATTCGAGGTAGGAAGCCAAGGACAAATGCACCTTAGTACTTAAAAACAGACTTTCTGAGACAACAATTAGGAGCTTAACACCATGCTATTTCAAGACCGAACAGCAGCAGGTCAGTTCTTGGCAAGGCAGCTAGCAGATTATGCTAACCGCCCAGATGTGCTGGTGTTAGCTCTACCTAGGGGTGGTGTACCTGTGGCATTTGAAGTTGCCAAAGCATTAAATGCGACTTTAGATGTGCTTGTGGTTCGCAAGCTAGGCGTGCCTAATGACAAAGAACTAGCAATGGGAGCGTTAGCTAAGCTCCCCAAAACGGGACTTGCATCCGATGGCATGCGGGTATTGAATAAAGATATTGTGCATCAACTAAATATTTCCGATGAGATCATAGCCAGCATCGTCGTCCAAGAACAACGGGAGCTAGAAAGACGGGAACAGCTTTATCGAGACAATCGCCCCTTCCCAGATTTATGGGCGCGCACTGTCATATTGGTAGATGATGGTTTAGCAACAGGTGCAACAATGAAGGCTGCGGTGATGGCGGTGCGTCAACAGCAACCTGCTCGTATTGTCGTTGCTGTGCCAGTCGCTGCGCCCGAAACCTACCAAGAGTTGAAAAGTCAGGTAGAAAATATTGTCTGCGCCGCCACACCCGACCCTTTCTATAGTGTTGGTCGTTGGTACGAAATCTTTCCGCAAACTACGGATGATGAAGTCCGCAGCCTACTTACAAAAGCTACAAAAAATTATCAACCACTATTCCTGAGCCAATAAAGCCAGAATTGGTGTTGGGGAATTTGGTTTTTCAGATTGCTGATTTGGATTTAGACAAGACAAGAAGTATGAGAATACCACCAGAAATTACCTATCGCAATGTAGAGAAAACGAATGCGATTGATACATTAGTTAATGAAAAAATTGCCAAGTTAGAGGATGTTTGCAACTATATCAGTAGTTGCCACATTGCGATTGAAAAAACACATGATCGCCCCCGCAGTGGTTCTCCTTATCGGGTGCGGATTGATATGACTGTACCGCCTGGTCATGAACTTGTGGCAGAAAGCAATCCATCAGAGAGTAACCAATATGAACCTCTAGATGCAGTGATCCGAGATGCTTTTAGTGCAGCTCGTCAGCAACTTGTCAAGCTTACTAAACAGCAGCATGAAAGCGATCGCTCCAAAAGTCATGAAGAAGTTCAAGAAACAACGGCACTTGTCACGAAGTTATTTAGAGACCAAGGTTATGGCTTTTTGAAAACCTTGGATGGTCGAGAAATCTACTTTCATCGCAATAGCGTTCTACATGACGACTTTGAACGCTTAGAAATTGGTACAGGTGTCCATTTTTCCCTAGAACAGGGGGAAGAAGGGCCTCAAGCAAGCACTGTAAAAATTATTGACAAACCAGGTGTCCGCGTTGGTAAGTCAAAGCAGACCTTAATTGAACCGCCATTGGACTGGAGGGAATAGAGGCGTGAACTTGCGATCGCATTTCATAAAATGATCTTAATTATGTGTTAAGGCTCAAGCGATCGCAAGTCACTTGAGCCTTAACAATCACTTAACTGCGAGGTTTTCCTGAAAAATTTGACTTTCCAATAACCTAAAAAGGGTGGAACTATGCTCACCCCTTATATTAAGATCCTAAGGCTTCAGCAGTCTTCTTCTGATCTAACTTGAGAATCAATACACCTAAAGGTGGTAGACACAAATCCAGCGAATAAGGATGATTGTGCAGCGACCATTGATCTGTCCACTTACCACCTAAGTTGCCCATATTGCTACCGCCATAAGGACGAGCATCACTATTGAACAACTCAGTATAAAATCCCTGTTCTGGGACACCTATACGGTAGTGAGAATGCGGTTGAGGTGTGAAGTTGCAAATCACGACAACGAAACCATTAGAATCTTTGTCTCGACGGATGAAAGAAACCACACTATGGCGATTGTCACTACAGTCAATCCACTCAAACCCCGGCTCTGCAAAATCTTGGGTGTACAAGGCTGGTTCAGAACGGTAGAGATAATTCAAATCCTGGAAAAATGTTTTTAACTGTTGGTGCGGTTCATATTCCAATAAACGCCACTCCAAATCAGCCCAAACATTCCACTCACTCCACTGCCCAAACTCCATGCTCATAAACATGGTTTTTTTGCCTGGGTGAGCAAACATATAGGCAAATAAACAACGCACATTAGCTAACTTCTGCCATGTATCTCCCGGCATTTTGCCGATGATGTTACTCTTGCCATGCACCACCTCATCATGGGATAGTGCCAGCATGAAGTTTTCGCTGTGGTTGTACCACATACTAAAGGTGATGTTGTTCTGATGGAACTGGCGGAACCACGGATCCATGCTGAAGTAGTCCAGCATATCGTGCATCCAGCCCATATTCCACTTCAAGTTAAATCCCAGTCCACCTGTGTAGGTAGGCCAAGATACCATCGGCCAGGAGGTGGATTCTTCCGCGATTGAGAGAATGCCAGGGAAATAACTGAAAATTGTATGATTTACCTGACGCAGGAACTCTGCTGCTTCTAGGTTTTCTCTACCGCCGTATTGGTTAGGTAGCCATTCTCCTGGTTCACGACAGTAGTCGTTATAGAGCATTGAGGCGACAGCATCAACACGAATCCCGTCAATGTGGTACTTGTCAAACCAGAAGAGGGCATTTGCTGCTAGGAAATTACTGACTTCATGGCGACTGTAGTTGAACACTAAAGTACCCCATTCTTTGTGTTCGCCCTTACGGGGGTCAGCGTGTTCGTAAAGGTGGCTACCATCAAAGAAAGCTAAACCATGTCCATCTTTGGGGAAGTGACCAGGAACCCAATCCACAATTATCCCTATATCATTTTGGTGACATTTGTCAACAAAATACATGAAATCTCCGGCAGTGCCAAAACGGGATGTGGGGGCATAGTATCCAGTTACTTGATAACCCCAAGACCCATCAAAAGGATGCTCTGCAATGGGCAGCATTTCCAGATGAGTGTATCCTAATTCTTTGACGTAGGGAATGAGTCTATCAGCCAGTTCCCGGTATGTAAGGAAGCGTGCGCCGGGACTTAGTTCAGAAACAGGAACTACAGGTTGGTTTTCACCATTGGGCAGTTTAGGTGGTTCTGCACTAGAAGCGTGTAACCAAGAACCTAAATGTACTTCGTAAACCGAGACTGGTTGGGTGAGGGGATCAGTATGACGGCGCTTTTCCATCCAGTCTTCGTCACCCCAGTTGTAAGCATTTAAATCGGCGACAATAGATGCTGTTTTGGGGCGAGGTTCTTGCTGGAAACCGTAGGGATCAGATTTTTCGTAAATGTGGCCTTCAAAATTTTTGATTTCGTATTTGTAATGCTCTCCTACCCCAATTTCGGGAATAAATAATTCCCAAACACCAGTGGAACCTTTACGCATTTGGTGTTTGCGCCCGTCCCAGAGGTTGAAATCTCCCAGCAACGAAACATTACGAGCATTGGGTGCCCATACAGCAAAGTAAACGCCCTTAACACCACCTATTTCCGTAGGGTGCGCTCCCAGTTTTTCGTAGATGCGGTGATGATTGCCTTCGGAAAATAAGTGTAAATCAAAGTCTGTTAAACGGGGAGAAGGGAAGGCATAAGGGTCATAGGTGACACGCTCATGTTCTCCTTCTTTAATCCTTAACTGGTAGTTTGTTAGTTCTGCTGTTTCAATCGTGCATTCAAAAAAATGGGGATGATGCACCGTCTGCATTGGATATTCCTGTCGTTGTTCAGGAAGGACTACCCATACAGCACTGGCATTTGGTAGGTAGGCTCGCACAACCCAGACATTTTTGCCATTTTGTTCTATGGGATGGGAACCTAATATTTCAAAGGGATCGTGATGCTGATTCCAAACTATACGGTTAACCTGTTCAGGGACAATCGTGGTCATGGACATGAAGCTACCTACATCTAAATAAAGTGATTGACTAAATCTGCTGTGTAATATCTATATATATTCTTTACATTTATTTGCATTTTGTCGCTACAGTTATCGTACATCAGAATGAGTCATCAGTCCTTCTGAGAAAGGTGGAGAGTATAAGGCAAATATCTATCTATTGGCCGTTGAAAAATTCGTCAAAAATCTAAAAAGGGGAAAAACTGACGTAAAGCATTACGTATCCGTATCAGGTAAATAGTCTGGCGTAAACTGGTACTCAGTTTAGGTGGAGGACTAACTTGCAACTGCTCTTGCAATTGTGCATATTCGGCAGCATTCAGATGTTTGCCATCAATAGGCGATCGCGCATCTACAATAATCTCTGTCCGCAATATTTCTTCTGGTGTATCTTCTGGTGGCGGTAACGCTATGACTACCGTCCCCCAATGGCTACCTAACCATACCAAAATACTAGTGCTGACACTCAAAACAGAAAATCTTATCTGCTTCATCACTGTCCTTATTATATGAGTCCTATGCTATGGATTTTTTAAACTTTACAAACCTGACACCAACAGATCATCAATAAGGTCAACTACGCTTGATTTATTGCCATTTCCAGGTGAAAACGGAATAACACTTAGCTGCAACACCAATGCTTGCATCCAATCAATCTTCTAGCATTTAAGCGCTAGCTTGTTGCTAGTTGTTAGGTTAAGAGCAGGGATTGTTATTTTTTGATCTATATATCCAGATACTTTAAAAATTGTGTAGAGTTCAGTCTAAAAACGTTCGCTATTAGGCTTTACTGCAGGCTACTTTGCAAAATATTACGCTTAGAAACTTTTGAATAAAATTAGGTAAAACTATATAATCAGGTCACTTTCCCAGATGAAGAAGGGACTAGTAGAGAACAATCAACAGTAATTATCAATGATCATATCTCAAGTGTTTAGGCCAGTAGGTTCTGACCTAAACTTGCTATGTTGTGGCTCAGAGCTACACAAACCAACAGTTACAGGCGGACACTTAGTTAAGGTAATAACCACCCTCACAAGTGTCCTTGTACCTGCTGCCCCAAATTAACGGATACTTTAGCAAGCTTAAGGCTTTTATCCACTGACAAAAGTAGAGTAAATAGACACACCCAAAATTAATTACCTTAAGCTAAACAGTGATGGACTCCATCACTAACATAATTTTGGGCGTGATTTAGACTACGACTAGGGTGTTGTAGCAGGTGTAACAGTAACAGTAGGAGTAGGAGTAGCCCCCGTGTCAGCTGGTTCACCAGGTGCTGGAGTAGTTCCAGCCGGTGTGTTAGTAGTGTTTTCGCAGGCTCCGACAATTGCTGCCAGACTTAACATTAAAGCCAAACCAAGGATTTTTGTTCTCATAACTCCTCTTTCACCAAATTGCGGCATTAAAAATATTTCGCCTGTTGAATAAGATAACCTATTTGTTGCTTTTTTTTTAAAGGTCGGCGATTACATATTTAAAAGCAATACTTTAGGTTGATTTTTTTTTTAGTTTAGTTATTATGCAGTAGGCTGATTACTTTCTTTAATTTCCAAGCCCAGAGCAAAGTAACTTAATTACCGAATGTAGATGATCAAGGTTTGTGGGTAATCGGGCTATCATACCAAAAATTGTCATAGTTTTCGCGAACTCTTGGCCTTTGGTGTATAACGTTGCCATACTTAGATGCAATACCTCTAATGATTCAGTTTTTCCAATGACTGCTCGCTGACTACAAGCGTTGCAATCACTAAGTGATGCAAACATCAGTACAGCTATCTATCAGAAATATTAAAGGTGTCCTAAGTCCTGATCACCCAAAAGGCGATTTTAACCTTAGCAAAAACAAACAACTGATCTAAAATACATTATTTCTAATTCTAAAAAACTTATGGCCGCTGCTCGTAAACGAGATTACACCCCATCTGTAGGGAAGCGACGCTCCGCACGTCTCAGGTCAGCCGCACGGAGTGTATCTACGCTTGCTGCTGAAACTTCATCGATATCCTCTTTAAAACAACAGCGTTCTTCAAAAAAATTATCGTTTTCTACTACCAGTGGTATACAAGATTTGGGCAAGCAACCAGTCTCAAATCTCCAAGAGCATTCAAATACGGCACAGAAAAGTCTAGGGACTGGCTTCCACCGTCTACCTATAGTATCTAATTCTAAAACAGCACCTTTATGGTTACTGCGACTATACAACTTGCATCATTATTCCTCAGTTGTGGCATTTTTTTTGGTAGCAGCAACTCTGGTAGTTTATGGTTGGACAGTATATTCCCAAGAACTTTGGAGCCAAGATTACCACAGACTGCAAAATCTGCAACGTAATGAGCGACAACTAACAACAACCAACGCCACTCTAACCAACAAAATGGCTGAGGAAGCAGAACGACCAACAACAGGATTGGTGTCCCCAACTCCAGCAAGGACAATCTTTTTGCCACCAGCATCTCATGGTTCTAATCCAACACCCTCTAGCGAACCACCAAAGTCTGAAACGCAACAGTATATTCCCTCGCCACTGGGATACTAAAGTTGAGAGTCAAGGGTCATTAGTTTTTGTCATTAAGACTCTAACTCGTGACAAATGGAGTGCTATGGTAAGGCAACTTTGCAGGGTTTGTACTAAATCCTGATTACAAACTTACTTATAAAGTAGATGTGGTGGACTACTCATGACAAAAGACAACGGATGAAACCAATACAGAAGTCACCAAACAAATCAAAATTGAGGAGTTTTTGGCGCTCAGCATTTACGAGGCGACCAAAGTCTTTCAGGCGAGAGGGGATGGAGACACCTACCTCTAAGACCCAAGATCAGATTCCGAACACCAAATCCAGAGTGTTAATAGTATGGGGCATATTAATTGCCGCAGGTTTGGGATTAGGCATCAATTTATACAGGCTGCAAATTGTCCAAGGTTTCAAGCTAACGCAGAAGGCACGAAATCAACAAATGGTAAATTTGCGACCTTTTACACCTCGTCGCTTGGTGGTGGATCGAAATAAAAATGTGTTAGCAATTGACCGTCCTGTGTATACAGTATTTGCTCATCCCAAACTGTTTGAAAGGTCTAATGAAGTAATGGCAGATCAACTAGCCCCAATACTAGACAAAAAACCTGCTGAATTAGTAAAAACTTTTCAAAGCCAAAAAAGTGGGATTACCCTTGCTTCTGCCTTACCAGAAGCAACTGCCGATCGCATCAGCACATTGCGTTTAAATGGCTTGGAAATCATTCAAAAATACTCCCGATTTTATCCGACAGAAGATTTGGCTGCTGCTGTGGTGGGCTATGTGAATATTGACCGTCGCGGTCAAGCAGGGGTGGAATATAGCCAAGAGAAGTTATTAGAACGTTCTATGCAGACGGTGCGCCTGAGTCGTGCAGGTAACGGAGCCTTGATGCCGGATCATGCACCAGAGGGATTTCTGCATTTTGATGACTTACAATTACAACTGACTATCGATAGTCGCCTACAAAGAGCTGCTCGCATTGCTCTCAAAGAACAATTGGAGAAGTTTGGCGCGAAACGCGGCGCGGTTATCGTGATGGATGCCTCAGATGGTTCCCTACTTGCTTTAGTGTGTGAGCCTACCTATAACCCCAATGAGTACTCGAAAGCCGATATTTCATTGTTTAAAAATTGGACGGTAGCGGATCTTTATGAACCGGGATCAACTTTCAAGCCTTTGAATGTGGCGATCACTTTAGAAAATGGTGTGATTAAACCGGATGACTTGTTTGATGATCCCGGTACTATTAAAGTAGCCGACCGGGTGATCAAAAATGCTGTGGTCAATGGTTATCGACGAATTAACATTGCTCAAATTCTGCAAAACTCCAGCAACGTTGGTATGGTGCAAATTATCCAGCGATTGCGTCCTTCGATCTACTATAACTGGCTAGAACGCTTGGGGCTAGGACAAAAAGTAGATACAGATTTACCTTTTGAAGTTAGCGGTCGCCTCAAAACTCAAGAAGAATTTATTGCCTCACCCATTGAACCAGCAACTAGCTCTTTTGGGCAAGGTTTTTCTTTGACACCACTACAGTTGGTGCAACTGCACGGAGCCTTAGCTAATGGTGGTAAACTGGTCACGCCCCATGTAGTTCAGGGACTAATTGATAGTAAAGGGCAGATGCATTATTCACCTCCTCGCCCTGCACCACGTCAAATTTTTTCTAGTGCGATCGCCCAAAAGGTAGTAGAAATGATGGAAACTGTTGTTTCCCAAGGTAGTGGCAAGCCGGCTCAAATTACGGGATATCGCATTGCGGGTAAAACTGGTACAGCCCAAAAAGCTAGTCCCTCTGGTGGTTATATCAAGGGTGCTAGAATCACTAGCTTCGTGGCTATTTTACCAGTAGAGTCTCCCCGCTATGTAGTGTTGGCATTAGCAGATGAACCAAAAGGAGAAAATGCTTATGGTTCTACTGTCGCTGCACCAATTGTTAAGTCGGTGATGGAAGCACTGATTCCTATCGAACAGATTCCACCAACTCAGGTAACTAATCCACAGCCGACTGCTCCTGCTCCATAATCATAATCTGCCTTTCGCTGTGTTCTTGAAGTTCCAATTTCAACGCTAGAACTTGTTTGGGTATCAA
This sequence comes from Halotia wernerae UHCC 0503, assembly GCA_034931985.1. Lineage (GTDB taxonomy): Bacteria > Cyanobacteriota > Cyanobacteriia > Cyanobacteriales > Nostocaceae > Halotia > Halotia wernerae. Next base: position 35,648 of record JAYGHB010000016.1, on the reverse strand, counting down.
CTTCGCCAGTTACTAAGACCAGTTTAGCTACCTCCTAAACTTTCTTCGCAGATTTTGTTGACATCAAGCAGAAAATTCGTTAATTTATAAAAGGTCTGAGTCTGATGCCCCCATCGTCTAGAGGCCTAGGACACCTCCCTTTCACGGAGGTAACGGGGATTCGAATTCCCCTGGGGGTATTTAAGGAAGAAAAAACCATAAGTCTGGTACTCGAAAAACCAGACTTTGTATTTTATTAAGTCTTTACTTTTTCATGGGTTTTACTAAAAGTAGGACTTACGCAAAAAACTCTCAAACTCTTATTTCTCTGTGTCCCCTGCGTCCTCTGTGGTTAGTTTTTCCGTTACCCATGCGTAAGTCCTGTAAAGTATAGCAATTGCCACATCAGTTAGGACAAGGAGTTTAAGCTCTTTGTTGAGTACTTAACCCTTCTGATGTCCTAAGGTACTTGACCTTTGCTATAAAGGCTCAAAATTTGAGTTGGCTAACTGTTCCACACGTTGGTGAATAGCTAAAAGATTTAACCGCAGGTCATTGCTGAGGCGACGTTCAATAATACCCACTGGCATAGTTCGTTTAGGCCAAACTTGGATGGTGTAACAGAGATTTGTTCCTACACGCTCACTAAGGGAATAAGGCTCTAGACACCAGCGACCAGAAAAGCCTTTGAAATCTCCCTCTACCATTTGGAAATTAATTGCTTGGGGGAAACATTCTTCTAGATCTAAAACCACGCGCGCATGAAAGTTAAAATTTAGTAGGCGCTGAGAGCCTATTTGTTCAAGTCGAATACCACCATTAGGATGCTCAAGCAAGCGACTTTTGGCAAGGCTTGGTATGAAATCAACTAGGGCTTCGTAATCTGTAAGCACCTTCCAGATTTGCTCAACGGAGTGGGGAATTTGCACATTAGCAGTAATTTGCCGCTGTCGTTCTGCTATTTTCTCAATTTGGACTGCTACAGCTGGCAAATCACCCATATTAGCAGTCAAAGAATCTTCTAGGCTGGTGTCCTCACCAAGGGTGATGAGATCAAAATCTTCTATGGTGTTGTGTTGTTCAGTCACTTTCAGAATATGGTTTGCTTTCGTCAGAAAATTGGGGCAATGTCAGGGTAAAGCAAATCTCGCTCAGTTGAGAATCTGAGATTGAAGCACTCTCAACTGTAATCTCCCCATTTAAATGCTGTACTAAGGACTTAACTAAAGCCAGTCCTAAGCCAGTACCTGGTGTCCAGCGACCTTTACCACGACGGAACCGATCAAAAATGTAGGTTGCTTCTTCTTCAGAGATGCCACGCCCTGTGTTAGTTACCTTAATAATAACTTGATCGATTTGTTTCTCAAGTCGGTGAAAAGCTTGCAAGTTAACAACAGTCTCGCGCTCTGAGTATTTACAAGCATTAGTTAACAACTCTTGTATGATGCGGTTAAAACTATCTAACTCGGTTTGTAATTTTAACGGCTCCTCTGGCAAATCTACGGTTATGCTTAATCCTTTATCTATCAACTTTTTCTCAAAAGATACGCCTAATTCCTGAATTTTAGAATTTAAATTAAGAGTTTCAAATTGCGGCGATTCTTGGTGAGACTCTAGTTTTTGGAGTGTCAGCAAATCATTAATTAAATTAATTTCTTTAGTACATTCTTGCTCTAGAATATCCAAATATCTAACCTGACGGTCTGGGGCTATTCCCGGCAGACGTAAATTCTTGATCGACATCAGCATATTTGTCAGGGGGTAGCGCAAGCGATCGCTCATGTTGCTGAGAAATTCATCTTTGAGTTCATTGAGTTCTCGCAACTGCTCAACATATTGCCGTGTTCTTTCATGTAATTTTCCCTGGAGTTCCAGGCTACTTTTGAGCTTCGCCGTGCGATCATCTACTAGAGTCTGTACTTGTCGCAATGTCTGTGACTGAATTATGGCATTACTTACTTGGGCACAGACCATTTCCACAAGATTTAATTCTGCTAGTTGCCAACTGCGAGCCTCTGCTTGCTGTAACACCAAAAATCCTAAAATCTTGCCTTGATTTTCTAATGGCACTAACAGCACCGCAGGTAATACCTGAACTGCAAATAAGGGAGCAGCTGTTGATGTATCTTGAAAATCTGTATAGTCTATGATGACTGGTTTTCCAGGTTCTGTGAAGGCACGCTGACCTAAACCACAGTCTAAAACAGAGAATGACTGCTCCAATCCTTCTATTTTATCGGGGCGGAGGGTTGGCAATTCCCGATTCCATTCGCCAACAACGGTAGCTTTGGCATTGGGAATTTGTTTTTTCGGCTGAAACCTAAATAATGGATCTGTATATTTCAGCAGGATGAGCAAACCTCGATCTGCCTGGAGAGATTCGGCAGTAGAAGCGATCGCTAACTGGAGCATCTGATTTAACTCCAAGTTAGTACGACTCAGTACCGTTAATTGCTTAATCAAGTTTTGATGTTGGTTAGTCTTTTGCAAATGCTGCTGTTGACTAGCAATTAACTGTGCTTGTGCTACCTGAGAAAAAGCGATCGCACAAGAAGACTCTACCGATTTTAACAATTGTTTTTCTGATTCACTCCAATCATCAGGTTGGAATTTGATCAGACTAATTACCCCACTATTTTTGCCCCCAAACCGAGCCGGAATTGCCAAAACTGTTTTGATTGGTAGTGGTAAGTATTGACATCCAACTACCAAACTGTTTTGAATTGTAGAGATGTCCTCTATGGTCAACGTTTCAGCAGCACATTGTACTACTGGTAAGTCCATCAGTAACTGTTCCATAGAGAATATTTCACTGGAGTGTGGCATCTCTAAATATTCATCAGAACACCAATTCGCAGTAGTAGCTTCGCCTGACACTTCGCTTGTGACTGTAACTAAGCAACAACAATCTACTTTGAAGGCAACTCCTAACAATTGAGCAATCTCTTGTAGCATTATCGCCGTGGCTGGGCTACTGGCAATAATGTGGTTAATCCTTTGTGTCAACTGGTGGGCTAGTTCTTCCTGATGCTGCATCAGCTTGATCGGGTATGATTGTAGTTGCTCTAGGTCATTTGGACACGGTGACGGCAGTGATAAACGCTTTTTCATTGCTGGCACACCCTTAAATAATGACCTCATTTTTTTGCACCCAAGTTCTTGGCATGTTCTTCTGTTTTAGTGGTGTTGCTCCACTTGATGAATTAAAAATTTTTTCTTAAAACTTTCTTTTAGCTGTTGTAGCCTTTTTCTATAAAAATAACCAACATACTGGTATATTAAATAAGGTATTACATACGTTTTAAAATATTTAAAATACGTTAAAGTGCTTGATCAAGCTGACATGTAGGCGATTTGTGCAGACTTGGTTGATTAACTTTGGTCTAGGATATCCTGTCTATAACTATACATAAACCGTAATTCTTCTAGAATTGGAGCGACAAGATAAAAACAAAAGCCGCATTAATACGGTTACAAATACATAAAAGAGTATTATTTTTAACCCTGCTTATCCTAGATAATAGCCATCCTCCTAATTAGTCTGAATTAATAGTCAAGCATTATGCCAGTAGAAATACAGAAAATTTTGGATAGCTGATCAATCAAGATCTAATCCCCATAATTACTTTATATCTTTGTTTAGCTCCTATTCTCTATAATGATTTACTTATAATTAAGTCGATGTTTTCCTTTTGTTAAGTATTATTTTCCTAGAACTGGAATTCAATTTTATCAAGTATAACTATTTGGTCAAGAATAGCTTTATTTAAGTTTTATGACTATATAACCTCTAAGTTTTATTATAAGTGGCATTTGGATTACAGATAGATGAAGCTGAATGTATGAATGCAGCCTAGTTACTCATGAAGGCAACTGAGCTGCATTCATCAAAATCAAAGGCTATGCAGCCAAACTCTCGACACTGAGAGGAACCATATCGCCGTTTTTCGTTAATCCTAACAACATCGGTTGTTGAGGTGGAATTAGTTGACCTGTGAGTACACAACGTTCTTCTTGCTGAGATGTGGCCGCTATACTAGCTCGAATATCGGCTCGTGAAAATCGGGGTTTCCACTCACCTGACTTTTGCTGGACATAATTCCAAAGAATATCTCGGATCAGAGCTTGATACCCTTGATTGCCAGCTATCTCTTTGAGTTTATCTTTAAGTTCTCGCTCTAAGCGAATACTAGTAACTTCCATCTCGGTGGTTGGTGTGCGAGCGATGGTATGCATCATTTTTTCTCCTTAAAGGTATAGACAGGATAGTAATACAAGTGTAGTATGTTTAAAGGAATGTTCAATAGGTGAAACTTTTTGTGAAATCCATTTACCCCATCTCTGCTTCTTTTAGTGCTACCAATTGCCGAGCCAGTTGGGAATCAGCCGCTGTGGGAGTGGAGTATTTATTTATGGGTGATGGTAGCCGAAGTTATCGGCAAATTAGAAAGGGTAATTATGATTTTAGATATCTCAGCATTAGTGGGCTGAATGTAAAACCACAATTAAGTGAAAGAAGCGGGAGGTACAGACGAAGGAATACTGTACTGATATAAGACCAGAGAAATTTTTGGTCAATTTCTTACCCCTGCTTCACCTAAACAAGAAGCGGGGGTTTTTTATTAAGATGTGCAAGCAAACCTGGAATAACAGGAGAGCCTAAGGAATGCTGAAATTAACTTATACCGAAGGGAGCTTTTATTTAGAGTATCTCACTCAGTCACTAGAGGAATGGGTGGCACAGCGAGTGATTTTGGCACTGCGCGTTGGGCAAAGTTTGTGCGTTGAACCTAGTACTGCTTCCTTTTTGCTACCTGTCGATTTACCGGGAGTAGATTTGCTCAGAACTGAGGTGAAGCGAGATGATAGTGAAATCATTGCCTTGTGCGCTTGTGATCATGAGTATATAGAAGTCACCTTGAGGGGTTCTTGGTTATCAGATGGTTCTGAGGATGTTGTGGGTGTGTTTGTCACCACTATGAATGATTCGCCTAACGGCGATAGCTTCGCTTCACGCGCCGAGTTCTTTTTGCATAAACTTTGGCAAGAAGCTCAAGCTTGTGCTTCTGTGATGAGCGAATGAATTACATAAAAATAAACACGTCAAAACCAAATGTGCATGTGCTTTTAAATCAGAGATAGACCTAGCTGTTGATTTATAAGTCATAAAAAAGCCTGCGCTTTGCAGGCAAATTAATTATTGAACAAAGCTTAGTTTTGTGCTAGGACTTACGCACGCTCTACCAATTCTTGGCGTTCTTGGCATCTTGGCGGTTCGATAAATTAAGCTTTTTGTCCATTTTTGCGTAATTGCTTGGTGCAACAAGTTCTTTCTTGCACCAAGCAATTACCACTTCTTGCATTACTTGATTCTCATCAGCAGAATTAAAAGTTTCGACTCGCCAAACAACCCAGTGAGATGGTGTTGTGTACCAAGTTCCTGTTTCTCTATTGACGTGATAGTTATCTAATCTGTTACCCGGTTTAGGATATTCTCGTTGATTAGATGTATTGTCTATTTCACAATGCAAAACCAATGTAGTTGCAAGTTCACCTACGATTAAATCGTCAGACGAAATATTAATGCCTTCAAGCGACATATAAATACAAGCCTGGGACTTGTCAAACAACTCCTTCAATTCTTTGGATTGATTCATGTTAGTTAGTAAAGTCTGTTTGTTGACCAGGAAAGATGCACCAGAATCCACCACCGATTGCTGGTGCGGAGGGTTTTAGCTTTTTGTTAATTCTTTTACCAATCCTGTAGCAATCGGTAATTTTGTCTGCCCAATGTGCATCACCAAGCTTTGCTGCATCTATTCCAGAAATAGCTCGGCTTTGCAACGGCATCGTTTTCTTGGTTCCAATCATCTGCTCGGAGTTGCTGATATTACCATTTACGTCTGCTCCATAGTGCTTACCGTTGCTGGCACGCCAAATATATTGACATACTCACCCGAATTAAATTCGGGGGATTCTGAGGTCAAACAGCAATTGCAGGCACTGCCCGACTTACATCACCTAACTCAGATGACCACCTACTTTTCCCTTGCTGCTAAGGGATTTCGTTAGATGCGAGCTAGAAGAATTTTCAAAAGTCTTCTACAATCACCCACATTAATTAATACACACACTTATGTATATCAAGCATGAAAGGATACTTTCAAAACATACATGTTGTTTAAGCGATCGCTTTTGACGTGCAGTTTGATCATATTTATGAGTCGTTTGGCTAGCGAAGTTATTCAGCAGACTCGATTGTGTACAAGTCGATATACCTAAAGAATGATTTTGTAGTAAATATAAATCAAATTAACTTCATTCTACAGGTCGATGCAGGTGTTAGTCTTTTACAAGTAAAAATGGATCAGGTGAAATTTGATTGAAGAATATCTTTACTGTAAAAAGTAGTAATATCTATAAGTATTTAGTTTATTCTAGCTTATTACTTATAGTAAAGCGAAATACAAAAGATATTTATTTCAACCAAAGTTTTACTGCCAAAGGACTTAAATGATAAAAGCATAAGTTGATAGTTTGGTGAATTAATTTTACCCTAATTAAGGCTAAGCTTCTATCTATATTTACTAGTCCTGTGTTGTTGAAGCTGTTATTTGAGGATTGCAAATGAAGATTTTTACTGTTGTTTCATCTACCTTACGTCCAGTGCGTTTCTTAATTGTGGCTTTTACCTGTGCATTACTGTTATTGTCTAGTGCGGTTCCTGCTTTTGCAATCGATAGCTATCAAAGTAATCCTACCGAAGGCCCTACACAACTCCTTGAAACTCAGAAAAAAACTGATGAACTAGCAAAATCAAAACCACCTGGATTGAAAAAGGTTCAAGAGGAGTCTAATAAAGGACTAAATGAAGTTCAAGGTGATGCTGATATTGATAAGATGAATCGTCCTGAAAATTCTCAGAGTGCAACTAGTGTTGAAGATGAAGTAAAGAATTTTCTAGGAAAAGTCACAGGCAATAAGTAGTAATAATACCAAGAATTAATTACTCTTCATCCACGAAACCTTTTTGTAGACAGACAGATTTACTTTCTTTTGAAGATAGACATCTTGATTGCTCATATCAAGATGTCTACTGCCATCTTGTTTAGATAAAACAATAAAGCCTAAAAAAATTATTTGTCAATCATTTAGATGATTTTATCTATTAGAAGATACAGATAAATAGCAACCTGAGTTGTAAATATTTGTTATTGGAGAATCTTTCCTCTGGTTGATGTGTATTATGTCTAATTTTTGTGAACTTAAGAGATAAGTTCAGTTAGGGATAGAAAGCAATGCGTCCGATAAACATTGGTTTGACAGAAGAACAACGTCAAGGTGTAATTAACCTGTTGAATCAAGATTTGGCAGATTCTTATCTACTGTTAGTGAAAACCAAAAAGTACCACTGGGACGTTGTCGGTCCTCAGTTCCGCAGTTTGCACGAGCTTTGGGAAGAACACTACGAAAAACTGACGATGAATATTGATGCCTTGGCAGAGCGAACCCGTGCTTTGGGTGGCTATCCGCTGGGTACAATGGATGGATTTCTCAAGACGGCTAGCCTAAAGGAACACGTTGGAGATATCCCCACCGCCACAGGGATGGTAGCTAATCTTGTACAAGATCACGAGCAGGTTATTCGCAACCTCAGGGAGCATATTGATCACTGTAGTGAGAAGTTCCATGATGAGGGAACTGCTGACTTTTTGACCGGATTAATGGAAGAGCATGAAGAGATGGCTTGGATGCTGCGCTCATTTATTGAAGGGCAGGCATTAGAGCCAAATGGTACAAAGCCCGCAGCAGGAACTAAAGCTAAAGCTCCTGCAGGCGTGTAGTTATTGTCAGACATAGCCAACTACACACGTTTGAACTGAGATAGCAGTCTGTGGGGGAGATTCAATCTTCCTGCAATTGTTTCTTCAGGATGTCAATTACAAAAACAAGATTTAAGGAGATTCAAGTGCCAGAAGTGTATCAAGCAGAACGGACTATATCTGTGTTATTCAAAGAGCAAAAGCAAATTGATGATGTTATTAGACGCTTACTCGACAGAGGTGTACCAAGAGATCATATTTCAGTAATGGGCAGAAATTTCCAATCGGAAACTCGAATTTCTGGCTTCATTACTAAGAAAGACGTGATTTTGGGAGGATTGAGAACAGGAGCAATTTTTGGTTCTTTGTTTGGTTCATTTCTCAGCTTGCTCACAGGTGTAGGCGTACTGTTCGTTCCGTTTGTGGGGCCAATTGTGGCAGCAGGGCCAATTGGTGCTTTACTACTAGGAGCCGCTAGTGGAGCGATCGCAGGTAGTGCTGGTGCAGGCTTGGTATCGGTTCTGACTGCTTGGGGAATGCCAGAAGATAAAGCCGCGATCTACCAAACCCGCTTACAAGCTGGCGAATTTTTATTAATGGCAGAAGTGCCAAGCGATCGCGTCGGCGAATTTCAATTGCTACTCGAAAGTGCTGGTGGCGAAGAAATTCATACAGTAGAAAAAACACTGTCTCATCCTTGTCCTGGCCCTTGCAACAGTCCGGAAGATTTATCTCCTGAGGTTCGATCTCACCTTTCTCAAGAAGCTCAAAGCACATTCATTGAGCGTTATAACACTGTTTTAAGTGAAACAAGCGATGAGTTTACTGCTGAACAAGCTGCTTGGGAAACTATTCACCAAGGGTATGATGAAGATGAAAATGGTGTTTGGTCAAAGGCTAAAGTAAACGTTTAATCTATTATCTATTTTCCTGATTTGCTGGTAACTGGTAATCAGTTACCAGCAGCCAATATATTAAGGTAACTTGTAGCTAGAAACGCGCAAAATTAACTTACCTTGACTAGGATTTTGACTGAACACAAATGCGCCTGCTTCTTTTTCATCACGCGATAAAAAATTAATTTGTTGTTCTCCTGTTTCTACAACTTTGCCATTAATCTGTAACTCAGCAATAATTTGAACTGATTCGGCTGTATCTCCTCCAGTATTGACAACTTCAAAGGGGACATAAAATTGTCCATCAATTTCCCGGATTGTCTGTTTGTTAGTGACTGAAATGATCGGAGGTTGATTTTTATCGTTGAGCCAAATGTACCCTACTAAGCTAACAATTCCAGCTAGAATCAATGAGGCTATACTGAATGTCATCCACTCGGCAAATGAACGCTTTGATTCTTGTTGTTCGATTTTATTCATATTGCTAATCTTCCAGCTGCACCACCAATAGTTGCAGGTAAACCCAGCACTAAAGTATGCTCTAACCACATTGTCCAAGGATCGCTAAAAGTTATCTTTTGAAAGAACCACAGCATAAAAGCACCTGCTAGTAGAGACACTAAATAAGACATTATTGTTTCACTTGAGGGTCGTTGGAATATACCTTTTTGCTGCCTACGCTTTTGTTGATTTGAAAAACCTGCCTGAAATACAATGCAATAGGAAATTATTAAAGATGTGGCAATCATTGCTAAAAGCCAAGGTGCAGAAACAGCGGCTGCTAGCATAGGAATTTCATCGGTTGGAGCAATATTAAATGCAATTACGGTTGCACCAATTAAGGTTGCACCTAAATCAGCAAGGGTAGCATCTAAACCATTCTGCTTGTGCTTAGTTACGTTGTTTGGTTGATGATCTATTTCAGTATTACTATTATTACTTTCTCCTAAAAACTGGTTGGCTAGGGCAACACCAAGAGCAAAAGGTACGCTTTCAAAAATGATTTTACCTAAGGCTTCTTTTAGAGAAGTTTCAAGTGTTAATTCTCGTAACAATAGTAATATAAAGGCAGAGCAAGCTAGTCCGATCGCGATTGCTTCTACAGTATCTATAGCTGCTTCATAATTTCGCCAGCGATATCTGCGTTTACGAAAACCTTCTGTCTGGTTGAGTAAGAAAACTACAGTAAACATTAATGTGATCGCCATCATCATTAATTGTGGTTTTACAAGTGAGCCAATCCACCAGACTTCCATTGTGTAAAGTAGAGGAATACCAAATAAAAAACCTCCACAAGCACCTCGGATGATGTCATTGATCTCACTTACCCACGCATTTTTTTTATGCCTTGTAACCACTCTTAATGTTTTCCTTATCAATAAAATTTGTTCTGACTTTAGGTTAATAATAGTAAACAGGTTTAATTATCTGTGTAGACTCTATAATAAAAACCTTGTTTGGATATGCACTTCTCATCGCAGTTATATTATTTAATTATGCATCTGTCTTAAGTAATGAAATGTAGAAATATTTATTCTACCCTAGGATAGTATGTAAAAACATATGATACTGGTATTTTACTTAATAGTATAGTATTTCAAATAACTTAAGGAAGAATAAAAAGATGAGCGTAGAAAAAAGAGTAGAAGCCACTGCCAAAAATATTGAAGGCAAGGTACAAGAAGTAATTGGTGAAGTAAGCGGTAATCCGGCAGATAAAGCTGAAGGCCAGTCCAAGCAAGCTGAAGCCCAAGTTATTCACACAACAGAAAACATCAAAGATGAACTGAAGAAAGTGATTGACTAAATTAGCTTCTCCAGATCCAATGTTAGGGTGTCATCTATATAATATTTAAGAATGATTTAGTATTAAGAATACGCCATTGAATACTCCATTTTTTATCAAAAAAATGGAGTGATTTTATAGGCATAAACATCTTAAGTAATCTACTTATTAATATCCATTAATTTATCATATTCATTGTCATTTGTGCCTATAGGGTGATCTTTTAAATTGAAGTTTGTTGAGAAAATAGCCAAAAGAATAACTTACTTTTTAATGACAGATATAGCTTTACCAAACACCATACAAAGTATTTTAGATAAAAACAGCGAGCCTGATTCTACCTTTGCTGTAATACTTCCAGCACTTGGGGAAGTATTACAGTGCGATCGCTGTTTTCTCTAGCTCAGAAATCCTCAAACTAAGTTGGGTAAAGTTGCCTATTGCTGGCGAAGATATCCAGAAATTCCAGAAATTAACAACCCTGATACGTGAAGTTGGCGACAATGCATTGAAACTATAATCATAGCTTTGCCTCTATTACGGCTGCAACCCGTAAAATTAACCCTTCATTGTTAGGTGCAGCTATCAATTGCACACCTAAAGGTAGATTATTTAGACATTGAATTGGTATTGATAAAACAGGTAAACCAATAAAAGATAAAGGTTGAGTAAATAATCCTAAATGAGGACGGATGAGAATTTCTTCCCCATCTAATATCATAGTTTTTTGACCAATTAATGGTGCGGAAATTGGTGTAGTTGGCGCAAGAATTACATCCACATTTTGAAACACTTCCCGGATGCGATCGCGATACCATCTCCGAAAGCGTTGTGCTTGTAAATACCAAGTGCTAGGAATTAACGCCCCAGCCAAAAAGCGATCGCGTGTAGCTGGATCAAAATCATGAGGACGCGATCGCAATTTGTCTAAATGCAGATTCGCCCCCTCGCTAGCTGTAATTATAAACGCCGCCGCACGGGCGCGATGGGCTTCTGGTAGCGTCACATACTCAGTCACATCCAAAGCATCTGCTACCTTTTGCACTGCTGCTAAGGCTTCTGGTTCTGCACCTTTGACAAAATAATCACCAGCAATTGCAATTCTAATATCAGCAATATCTTGATTGAGTTGGGGTAAACAAAATTGCGGTGGACGCTTTGTACAAATTGGATCGCGATCGTCTTCGCCTTGAAGTACATCAAAAACAGTAGCGATATCCTCTACCGAACGAGTAAAGCAACCTATGTGGTCAAAACTGCTAGAAAATAAAGCTACCCCAGCACGAGATAATCGTCCGTAAGTTGGTTTGAAACCAAAAACTCCACACAAGGCAGCGGGAACGCGAATTGAACCATTAGTATCAGAACCCAAAGTTAGCGGGACTAACCCAGCAGCAACAGCCGCCGCTGAACCACCCGATGAACCGCCAGCTACACGCTGTAAATCATGGGGATTATGGGTAGCACCGTAATGAGAGTTTTCTGTCACAAATCCATAGGCGTACTCATCCATATTTAAAGCGCCGACTAACACAGCACCTGCTTGTTTCAGCTTGGTTACTGCGGTTGCGTCTTGGGTAGCTGGGGAATTTTCCGCGTTGATTTTGGAACCCGCCAGAGTTGTTAAACCAGCGATGTCGAAGAGGTTTTTGACTGCAAAAGGCACACCAGCCAGTAAACCAGGGTTATTACCTTGGGCAATTTCTTTGTCAATTCGGGCTGCATCTGTCAAAGCCATTTCTGTAGTCACAGATGTAAAGCAGTTGAGTTCATGATCTCGTGCTGCGATTTGTGCTAATGCAGCTTTGGTAACTTCCACTGCGCTAACTTCACCTGCACGTACAGCAGCAGCTATTGATACAGCATCATTCATGGTTCAAATACTGGTGCAACTTCAATATCTTCTGGTATAGGAAAGGAATTGACGAGATTGGCGATCGCTTTTATTTTCTCAAAATTTGCCACCACACCATCTTGATATTCATCTGTTATTTGTAGATCTAACAGTAACGCCATTTGATTTACATATTCAACCACATTAAATTCTTGACTTTCCATCTTTTTTTTGTGTTTATAACGATAAGTTTACAACTTCTGGTGGTAACTCAAAAAAACCATCTTTTTTAGGTTCAAAGTTAATTACCTGATAGATAGCATCAATATTCAAAACACCATAAATGTGTGGAAATAGTTCACCTATCTCAGCAACTTCATAGCGAATTTCTGCTTGAACTTGATTAGAGTCAATAGCCAGCAATACTAATCCTTGTTGATTGAGGAAAAACCTATTGGCAACTTTGACTATTTGGGTAGCTTTTGAACAGTGGATAAAGCCTTCAATATCCAGCGTATCACCGCGATAGCTACCGATGAGGTTGGCTTGTTCCCATTGTTGGCGTTGGGTAATGTGGAAGATCGTGTTCATAAATTAATTTAAGTCAAAATAAAAGCGATCGCTTCTGGAGTTTCAAGAGCGATCGCTTTTATTTATATTGCAGAATGTAGCTTAAGCAGCAACAGGTTCCAACAATTTAATATTCGAGAAAACAAACTCTTGAGTTGAGAGTTGTCCTGCTGTCTCAGTCCGAATTTCCCGGCGATTCAAAATAAAATAATCGCCTACCTTTTCGTATTCATCGGTAAATTCGCTTCTACCACCTTTTTGTTCCCCAGTTTTGGGGTCATGATAAACAGAGTCATAAGTATGAGACAAATAGCCTTCCCCGGTGTCATGACTGCTGAAAGTGTTGATTGTTACGAAAGTACCGTGAATTAAACGGTGAACATGACAAACTTCGTTATTACGAACCTTGTATTTATCACCCTCAGACTTACCACCAACTAAGATCTCAACTGCACCAGTTTCGTCAGTGTTCCCATAGCTAAATGTATTTGTGCTGTGAGTGTCTTCAAAAGACCGACGGACACGGTGAATAGCAATTTCCCACGCTTGACCGTGAATTGCTTTCTTGGCTTCCTCGTCATCTACACCCAATACTTCCGCCTTGAGATTAGCGTTGACGACAACTTTACCCGTGACTACTTGATCGTCATGCTTAAAAGTAATATCTGCGGTATAACCGGGGAAATTCTGATCCCAAGTGTAGCGATTTTCATAAGCAGCCCGGAAAAGTTCCTGAGCAGAGAGTTTTGTAACTGTCATATACTTCTCCTAGCATTACCAGTTAGATTAGCGTTTTATCTTTGCTGGTATTAGCATAGAAGTAATTGCTGAGTCTCGCATAGACCCCAACTGGGTACACTTATGCCTAATTCTCTCTACGCCGTATTTGAAGCGATCGCCAACGTCCGCAATGAGCAAGAACTACAACTAGCTTTAGCAGATAAAATTGGCGAACATTTTGGCGTACAACATTGGGGTATCTATCTCCTAGATGAACAGCCAACAACTGAAATTAATACTCAGGCTATTCCAGCAGTATGCATGGAAGGCAATCCCATCGGACGCTATGTAGTTGAACGTCATGCACCCGCTCATGAACAGTCAATTTTATCCCCAGGAGATTGGCAGCATTTTTGCTCACGCCACGATCACGAACACGTAATGACTGGCCCAATTGTTTGTGATGGGAGGCTTGTAGGAACACTAAACTTAACCCGCGATCGCGGAACTGCGGCTTTTGATGGCGATGACCTTGCTGATTTAAGCGCCTTATGCATTCACTTGTCAGCTAGAATGGCAACCTTACGAGCCAAACCACCAAAAATATCAAATTCTCTGTTACCAAGTCCTCTAACACCCCGTGAGTTAGAAATTGCCGAATTGGTGGCGCAGGGTTTAACGAATGCGGAAGTTGGTGAAAAACTTTGGATTACCCAAAATTCTGTTAAGCAAGCCCTCAAAAGAATGTTCCGTAAGCTGGGAGTTTCAGCTCGTACTGAAATGGTGGCAAAGTTGCATTTGATATCCTCTGAGTCTGTTTAAACACCCAGCAACTTAGCTGTTTCCTTAGTCTGTGCAAGGGATGCTACAATCATTTTTCTGCCCAATTTCCTAACTTGTGCTACTAAAACTTCTCCAGCATTTTCTGGAGAACCGGCGTTAAAAGGTGGTGCAGGATTATACTCTAACAATAGCTGAATCAATTTAGCTGTTTCCTCGCCACACAGATGAGCAGCAACCACCAAGCCAAAATCAATACCAGCAGTTACACCACCGCCTGTAATGCGATCGCGGTCAACTACTACTCTTTCAGTTCCGACCTCAACTCCCAACATCGCTAACTGGTCACGAAATGCCCAATGGCAAGCAGCACGGTAGCCTTGTAATAATCCAGCCGCCGCTAAAATCAAAGAGCCAGTGCAGACTGAAGTGATATATTTTGCAGTTTTACCTTGTTGTTGGAGAAATTCCAGCACTTCAGCATCCCGCATCATTTCCACCTGTCCCGCAGCACCACCGGGAACGCACAAAACATCGAGTGATGGACAGTCGTCAAAAGTGGTTGTAGGCAATATTGTCATACCTTCGTTACTAGTTACTGGCTGCAAAGACTTCCACAACAAGTGGACACAAGTATTAGGCATCAGGGCAAATACCTGGTGAGGCCCAGTAATATCAAGTTGAGTCATACCAGGGAAAATAACTAAGCCGATGTGATATTTGGCTGGATTTGTCATTGCTAACTTCTGTTAATGATAGTTATGAAATATGGTAGAAGTGAGTATTAAAACTGCCTAGTCCTCAATCGAGTACATTTTCAGTTCAATGGCTAATTCTCTTCATGAGCTATTCCAAGCTTTAGCCTCTGCTCGCGATCAACGCGAACTCAGACTGCGCTTTATGGATGG
Organism: Halotia wernerae UHCC 0503; assembly: GCA_034931985.1. Taxonomy (GTDB): domain Bacteria; phylum Cyanobacteriota; class Cyanobacteriia; order Cyanobacteriales; family Nostocaceae; genus Halotia; species Halotia wernerae. Next base: position 20,352 of record JAYGHB010000016.1, on the reverse strand, counting down.
GGTTGGTGAGCATTTTAGCGTTCAACGTTGGGGAATCTATCTTTTCAATGAGCGATCGCGCTACATGGCGGTCGATATCCACGGTGTACCCAATGCTGATACTTTTGTAGAACTTTATGAAAAGGTCGGTCGAGCTGTTGATCCAGTTCTGCGCTACGTAGTTGAGCATCATGCTCCAGCACATGAGGAAATGGTGTTACCTCCAGGAGGGTGGAAGCAATGCGAACTTTATCAGAATTGTTGTGCATCCTACGACCACGAACACATTATGACTGGGCCAATAGTTGGCGGCGGTAGTCTCATCGGCGCAGTTTATTTTGCTCGTGTGGGTGAAACACCAGCGTTTCATCATCAAGATATTGCTCATCTCAGCGCTGTTTGCACTCATATATCAGCTTGTTTAGCCACATTAGGTATACAACAAATTAGAATAAATTCTTCTGTAAATAATCGCCTAACAGCGCGTGAAATTCAAATTGCTGAATTAGTAGCACAGGGATTAACTAATGCTAAAATCGGTACGGCTTTATGGATTACAGAAAATTCAGTTAAGCAAGCTTTAAAACGGATATTTCGCAAGCTGGAAGTTATAAATCGTGCCGAAATGGTGGCAAAGCTGCATTTGATATCTTCTGATTTGAAGAAGTAAGTGTAGGTAGGACTTACGCACGCTCTACCAATTCTTCTCTACGAGACGCTGCGCGTTGGCGGAAGCCTCTCGTAGAGAAGGCGTTCTTGGCATCTTGGCGGTTCGATAAATTAAGCTTTTTGTCCATTTTTGCGTAAGTCCTGGTAGGGAACAGTCACTTCTTAAGGGTTAAAACACTATGACAAAGAATTAAATAAAATCCTAGATATTATTGGGTACAAAAAGTAACAAAAAATCTTTCTTCCCATTCTCCACAATGGTATGGACTCCCCTACATGCACAAATACATCGCACCATCCGATCGCGCCGCTTATTTGAGCGTGACCAGCGCCTATTAGTAGCTGTTTCTGGTGGGCAAGATTCTCTGTGCTTAATCAAATTACTGTTAGATTTACAACCGAAATGGGGATGGTATTTAGGTATTGCCCATTGCGATCATCGCTGGCGTTCTGACTCCCAAGCTAATGCCAATCATGTCAAAAATTTAGCTCAAAATTGGGGTATATCTTTTTATTTAGAAACGGCGAATGAACCTTTAAATAGTGAAGCGAAGGCACGCAATTGGCGATATCAAACTTTAAGTGCGATCGCCCAAGCCAATAATTACCAATATATTATTACAGGACACACAGCCAGCGATCGCGCCGAAACTCTGCTTTACAATTTAATGCGCGGTACTGGTGCTGATGGTTTACAGGCTTTAACTTGGCAACGCCCATTAGAAACAGGCATGATGCTAGTGCGTCCACTTTTAGAAGTCACTCGCAAACAAACAGAACAGTTTTGCCAAGAGTTTCATTTACCAATTTGGGAAGATTCCACCAATCAAGATGTTAAATACGCCCGTAATCGTATCCGCCAAGAGTTAATACCTTATTTGCAAGCAAATTTTAACCCCAATGTCGAATCAGCCTTAGCCCAAACAGCAGAACTTCTGCAAGCGGAAGTGGAATATTTAGAACAAGCAGCGCAGCAGTTGCAACAAGCAGCGATGGAACAGGGGGAAAATAATCATCCCATCAGATTAAATCGTCGAATATTGCAAACAGCACCATTAGCATTGCAACGTCGTGTCATGCGTCAGGTATTACAACAAATACTTCCCGATGCACCTAATTTTGAACATATTGAAAAATTAACAGCTTTAATTACCGCGCCTAACCGTTCGCAAACTGATCCATTTCCTGGTGGTGCGATCGCCCAAGTACAAAATGACTGGATTTATTTAAACTGTAATGAGTAGTAAATATTACTAGTTATGGAAATATCTAACGTATAGACAAATTGTTTAAACAACTATATAGTTTCTTCTCATGGTATCAATTTTATAAAAAATACTGAGGTTAGCAGATGTTTAAATTAAGTTTATCTGTTCAAAATGTCATATCTGCTATTGCCTTAGTTGCTGTCACAGGAATTAGTTGGTCTGGTCAAGCACAAGCTATAACCATTAATTAATTTTACTATTTTATTAACTTTTTCTATTAACGTGAGTTCGATGAACTTTAAAGCCTGAAACCCTTGACCAGTATATTGTCTGGTAACTAACAGTACCTAAAAAGGCTTGGGCTTATTGAGAATAAAATCAGTAACTATTGAATCTGTCAATTATTGACCTTATTCTCAACTAATCATTGAGATTTGCTATCAGCCTTAGTTTCAATAATCCTTGATTTACAAGGTTTATAGCCCATAAAATCCGTCGAACTCACGTTCTATTAACGCCTGATCCAATAAAGGCGTTAAATATTTTACTATTAACAGCTGATCTAGACGTTTGAAGTAATATCCTTAGCATTGGTTAAGACGCTAGCAACTCTGGCTGAGACATCAAATTTTGCAGAGTCTGACGCATCTCACTAATAGTCTGGAGTTGATAATCACCAGTTTCTTGAACTTGAGCCAAAGATTCCCCAATATTTTGCAACTTTTGCCGCAACCCATCTAAGGAATCCTGAATAGGTTGTAGTGCTTCTTGATAAAGATTCACCCGACCCCAACATTCGGCCGTTGCAGTCCGCAAAGACAGTAAGTTTTCTTCTATAGTTTTTAGTTCTTGCTGCTTTTCCTCCTGTTCATGGGTTTGATTATCAATCATTCCTTGGTCTAGCTCGATAGCAGAATGCATCTGCTCAATTTCACGTTCTAATTTTTGGAGTTCTTGAGATTGTTGTTGTCGCTGTGTGTCAACTTGCAGAAGAATCGGACTAAAATCAATATTGTTATCTTCTTCTGTATCAGTAACAGTCTGTCCTTGACGTTTTAATAAGACATTTTGGTGTTGCTTGACAAGTTTCTGCCGCTGTAGCAAATTACGGCGCTGACCTACCAAAGTTTCATTGAGCATTTGGTAGAGATCTTTCTCATCTGTTAGTTCCATCTCTAAATTAATCTGATCTTGGTCAGGAGCTTGGCGGATTTTATTTTGCAATTCTTCTATAGTTTCTTGCTTGTATTTCAGTTCTTGTTCTTGATCGTGGACAAAAGTAGAGTCTATTTCCAACTTATTAATTAAATCTTGTATAGTTTTTTGCAGTTCTTCTATGGACATTCTCTGCAAAGCTTCCACATCTACTTTCTGGTTGAGATCTGCATCACTAGAATTTGCAGCAAAAGAGCGAATTTGTTGATATAAATCTTCTTGATATTGCCAGTTTGCTTTAACTATCTGAGCGTATTCTTGTTTACTGGCAAGAGTTGCCGTATTCACTTTTATTTGGACTGTTTGCTGTTTTAAAAAATTATGTGCCTGTTGCCATGCGTTTTGGCGATCGCTTAATGTTTGTAAAAGGCGGTCAATTTCTTCTTGTTGTTGATTTGCTAGAGTTCTTTGTTGCTCTAGTTGTTGCCAATGTGGATTGAGAGTAGCTTGCTGGGTTTCGACTAATTCAAATGCTAAACGGAGATGTTCTCTAACTGTTTCTGTGGGAGCAACACGATTAGATAAGCGATCAAGTAACTCACCCATCGCCTGACTTTGCTCTTCATCCAAAACTGTTCCCTGCTGACAATCCGCTTGATGTTCCTCAAGACGGCGCTGCTCTCCCCGTAAATGTTCCCAAGCTCCTTCTAGTTCTTGACGATTGCGCTCAATTTCTGCTTGCAACTGTTCAATTTGTTCACGAGATGTATCAACTTCCTGTTTTTGGGACTCCAGGTGTTGAAAATCTAACTCCATTTGTTGCAGCTGCTCTAAGCGTGCTTCCATGTCCATTTCACGGCGATTCATTTCTTGCGCCTGGAACGTCAATGACTCCTTCCACTGGTCAATCTCGTCTTCCTTCAGCTTAAATTTTTCTAATTGGCGAGAAAAATTTTGCAAAATATTAACTAATGGGCGACCCGCTTCTTGAATCCGCTGTACTTGGCGATTCGGATTGAGTTCCACCAATACCAACGCACCATCATTTAATTTGTTAGCTTCCTCAGCGGCAACTACTTCTTCCGACACAGTACTCCAATTTTGGTCGGTTCGCTGACAAGCTAGCAGTTTTAGTTCGGTTTTGGAACTACCACCCAGTAAGCCGCCTTTCTGCTTTTGTAATTCTGCTAAATACAGCACACCGTTCGTCCTCTTGTGTACTTAATGTCTGTGATTTGAGATATACCTTAACGTGAGTTCGATGAACTTTAAAGCCTGAAACCCTTGACCAGTATATTGTCTGGTAACTAACAGTACCTAAAAAGGCTTGGGCTTATTGAGAATAAAATCAGTAACTATTGAATCTGTCAATTATTGACCTTATTCTCAACTAATCATTGAGATTTGCTATCAGCCTTAGTTTCAATAATCCTTGATTTACAAGGTTTATAGCCCATAAAATCCGTCGAACTCACGTTACCTTAGATAATTCTGCTAACCTGTCTTAATTTCACCCCAGTCGAGGAAAACAAGACAGACAAAACTATTTATAGACGCGAGTTGTCACGCCCTGATATTTATAGAAGCGATTGAATCGCGTCTTTATATTTTCTACTGATGACAGTAATGATGACTTCGGTGGTATTACTAGCTTTGTCAAAAGCTATTACGAAAATTTACAGATTGTATCTGAATGTATCCCCTGATGAGGATTAGTTGTAAAGGAAATAAGATTTTGAGTACCCCATATCTGATCCGCTTACTAGAACCATGAAAAAAATTGACGGACAAAATTAACTTACCAGGAGTGCTTTCGAGCTAAATGCGGGGAAATTTAAGTGAAATTGATATTCGCAGTATCCTGCAACTGATTGAATTAGGGCAGCGAACTGGGCAACTTTTGGTGGAAGCCTGCTTTCACAACAGCGACCAACCAATAAAAGACAAGGCAAATAGACATCGCCATTCCCGGAACTGTCAACAAAGTTCTTGGTTTGTCTTTTTTCTCAATGGTCAAATTATTTATTGCCAAGAAGGTGATAGTAATTTGTTGCGGATTAGTGATTACTTACGACATAACCGAGTTGAAATGCAACTTGATGAACAGCAACTTGCTTCCTTAGGTTTAGATCATGCTACAGAATATGGCTATCTCTGGACACTTTTAGAACGGAATATGATTAGTCCGAAAGTAGCTCATAATATCATCCACCAATTAGTGCATGAGACTCTCTTTGACCTACTGAGTTTACACCAGGGTAATTTCATTTTCCTTCAGGGTACGGCACTTGCCCCCCAACTAACCAGCTTAGAAATTGCTCCTTTAGTAGCTAAAATTACCCAACAACGCCAAGAATGGAAGCAACTATATCCACATATTCAGTCTCCCGAACAATTACCAATGTTAGCTGACATAGTTCAGCTTAGTTCCTCACTCCCAGCAGCAACTGTGAGTAAGTTACAACAATGGGCAGATGGTAAAACATCCCTACGCCAACTAGCTCGTTATCTCAACCGAGACATTTTGACAGTCGCCAAGGTGATATATCCATACGTACAGCAGGGTTGGCTGCAATTAGTATATTCAGGTACAACTAACTCGAAAACACAAATTGTAGAGAAAAATCACAAGGTGCGGATAGTATGTATTGACGATACAACTACTATCTGTGAGACTGTAGAATCTATCTTGCGGCAACAAGGGTACGATGCGATCGCTCTCAGTAATCCCTTGGAGGCACTTAGTCTGATTTTTCGACTCCAACCAGATCTAATTTTATGCGACATTGCTATGCCGGAATTAGATGGTTACGAGATTTGTGTCATGCTGCGACAATCAACAGCATTTCGGCTCATACCGATTATCATGCTGACTGGTAAAGATGGATTCACTGATCGCGTCAGAGCTAGTATGGTCGGGGCAACAGATTATTTAACTAAGCCGTTTAGCGATACTGAGTTACTCATGCTTGTAGAGAAATATGTAGATCTACAAACTTGTGTAGGAACCGAAACAAGATATAGCAGGGAACAGGGTATAGGGGGCGGGGTACAGGCTTGAAAGTCTTGTAGTCAAAGGTTTTATGATCAGTTTATGTTCTAAACTACTTTGCGATCGCTACATAAGACTTGTTGATTCTACAAAATATAGAGTAAAAGATGTTATCACAGAGTCAGCCAACTCCAGGACAACTTTTATATCTAGTAAATTAGTGAATCAATAGACTTAATTTATACACTAACTACTTACGGAGGAGAGCAGGGAATGTTCCAAAAAGGAACGTCTACATCAGGAGGTAGATAGCCATTTATGAGTACAGTTCTGATCGTAGAAGACAGTATCGCCCAAAGGGAGATGATTACAGACCTCCTGAAAGCAACTGGCTTAACAGTCACCCATGCCAGTGACGGGGTAGAGGCATTGGAGGCAATTCAAACCACACCTCCTGACTTAGTGGTCTTGGATATTGTCATGCCCCGCATGAACGGTTATGAAGTCTGCCGTCGATTAAAGTCCGATCCCAAAACCCAAAATGTCCCTGTGGTGATGTGTTCTTCTAAAGGTGAAGAATTTGATCGCTATTGGGGTATGAAACAAGGGGCGGATGCCTATATAGCCAAACCGTTTCAACCAACTGAGTTGGTAGGAACAGTCAAACAACTGCTGCGAGGATAAGGATGAAAACAATATGGGCAAGTTACCGGACTTTTTAAGTGGCAATGGTCAAGACCACTTCCGCCCTGAATTACAAGTAGAAAGTCCTGAGGGTGAGTTACATTTGCGGTTTTATATTCCCTCGCATCAGGAGTTTGCACTACCAGCAACTGGTATCCGAGAGGTTATGGAACTAAGTCCTGATAGAATCACCCCAATTCCTAATGCTTCTCCTTTACTTTTGGGTACTCTAAATTTACGAGGTCGAGTAATTTGGGTGGCTGATTTGGGTCAATTTCTTGGGGAAGCAACTCCGTTAAACACAGATAGAGCAGAAATTCCGGTGATTGCTATTGAAGAACAAGACACAATAGTGGGTTTAGCAGTGGAAGAAGTCGGTGGTATGGACTGGCTGGATGTACAACATTTGATGCCACCAACTAATTTACCAGATACTATGGCTCCCTTTTTACGTGGAGAGTGGTTATTGGGTGCTAAAAATAATCAGTGTCTAAGACTGCTCGATCAAATGGCAATTTTACGGAGTGCAAGATGGGCAGGATGAAATTGGGAGAGAGGAAATGGCAGCAAGTATAGATGATTACCTCGAAACATACAAACAGGCTTGTACAGCCTACGCGCAACAGAAATATGAAGTTGCAGCTGATTTAGTTGATCAGGTGGTGCAAAATGTCCCAGATGACCCCAACTGTCATTTGTTGCGGGGTCACATCTACTACGTTTTGCAGCAATATGATGTGGCACAAGGAGAATATCAAAAAGTGTTGCAGTTGACTGATGATCAAGAAATTATTGGTTTTGCCAATAATGGTCTAGAAAATATCAGTCAATTCGAGGAACAATCCCTTACTGGGGATAATAGCGAGCAAAAGCCAACAAATTCCCCAGGGATGTCCAATAATCTGGAATCTGACGAACCAGAATTACAAGACTTGGGGATGTTTGCGAACTTAGATAGCAATAGTAGCTTTGATTTGAATTACTTTGATCAAGAACAAGAAACTGTAAATCTAGAAGAACTATCTTCAAGTAGTCCATTTGATATTCCTACAGACAGCATTTCATTTAATACAACCTCAGATTCCTCAGTGCCTTTGAGCGATGATCCTTTTGCTTTAAATCAAAATCTAGATGAGCAAGAGTCAAACGCCAACATCTGGGAAAAGCAATCAGACTTGGAATTACCAGTTTTCTGGCAGGAAGATAGTTCAGAAGAAATTCTTGACGAACCAAAAATTAATAGTAATTTCTTAGATAGTGATGCCAGTTCTGCTAGTGAAAATTACCCTAAAAATAACGATAGTAATGATTCACCTTTTGTAGAATTTAATTTACCCACAAGCAATAGCTTGGAAAATACTTTTGAAGTCTTGGTAGAAGCAGAAAATCACCAAAATTCAAGGATTCCAGATTTGGATTTGCCAATGGATAGCCTGGAGGGTGAAACCTTACTGATGGGCAAAGCGGAACTACATGATGGTTCCACACAAACAGATAAATTAAAAGACAGTAGCCAAGAGAGTTTATCAAAATCAGAATCAGGTAATTGGTTACAGCAACCGAAAGCACAAGAAAAGCTTCCAGAAACGCCTTCATCTTTGAACGGAAGTTTTGCTTTGCAAGATCAGCAGCAACTTCAAAAAGATGTAACAGTAGAACCAAACAACTTTGATAGTGATGAAGGTTTTGATTTTGAGGCATTTGAGTCTGCTTTCGGCTCAGAGGAGTTTACCTCAGATGACAACCCAAACAGTAATAGTATATTAAACGGGGAAAATTCTAAAAGTAATATAGACTTTCTAGACGACTTTGACGAATTTGATGATTTAGGAAGTATTCCTGGGTTTGACTTAGCAGAAGTAGATTCTAGCTTCGGTGATGCGGTAATGCTTTCGGGTGCGATGGAAACAGATAGTCCACGCAGCCAGACTAAAGATGCTACTCCAGATCATGAAACAGGCGATCGCGATGACGAACTATTCTCAATTACTGGCTCCCATACTGGCGCACAAGAGGCAGTCCCAGTTTTTACCCAAACCGATGTCTCAAAGCTAGAACCTACCGTCAGCGTCGAGCAAGGCTGGCTAGCACCATTAGAAAATGCTCCCCTGGACGTAAAACCTTGGTTTGTTGCTGGGACTGTGGGTGTTTTCTCCGCCTTGGTTGTAGCTACCGTCAGCTTCGCAGCCACCAACGTTTCTCCACCCCAACAGCGGGAATCAATCAGGAATACAGGTTGGGCTATGTCCCTAGCCGCTGGCATTGCTGGATTTTCCACCGCTGCCTTGATGGGAAATCTCACACTCAGGCAAATTCGCCGTACAACCAAGGATTTACAAGCTCAGTTTGATGCAGTTCGCCAAGGCAATCTCAATGTTCAAGCAACGGTATATTCCGAAGATGAATTAGGGCTATTGGCTACTGGCTTTAACGAAATGGCGCGGGTAATTTTCACGACTACCTATGAAGCCCAACGCAAAGCCGATGAACAAGAGGAAGCTAAAGAAAATCTCCAACGCCAAGTAATTCGCTTGTTGGACGATGTAGAAGGGGCTGCTAGAGGGGATTTAACTGTCCAAGCTGAGGTGACAGCCGACGTATTGGGAGCCGTTGCCGATGCTTTTAACCTGACAATTCAAAACCTGCGGGATATTGTACAACAGGTAAAAGTGGCAGCGAAGGAAGTAACAAAAGGTGCAACCAATTCCGAAACTTTCGCTAGAGCTTTATCTAGTGATGCTTTGCGCCAAGCAGAAGAGTTGGCTGTCACCCTAAATTCTGTTCAGGTGATGACCGACTCGATTCAGCGGGTAGCCGAAGCAGCGCGAGAAGCCGAAGCAGTTGCCCGCGATGCTAGTACCATTGCCCTCAAAGGTGGTGAAGCCGTGGAAAATACTGTGGCAGGTATTTTAGAAATCCGCGAAACTGTTGCTGAAACTACTCGCAAAGTGAAGCGATTAGCGGAATCTTCCCAAGAAATTTCTAAAATTGTGGCATTAATTTCCCAAATTGCTTCCCGTACCAACTTGCTGGCACTCAATGCTAGTATTGAGGCGGCACGGGCAGGAGAAGCTGGGCGTGGATTTGCTATTGTGGCAGATGAAGTGCGCCAGTTAGCAGATAAATCTGCGAAATCCCTGAAGGAAATTGAACAAATTGTCATGCAAATCCAAAGCGAAACAGGCTCTGTAATGACCGCAATGGAAGAAGGCACACAACAGGTAATTAAAGGTACAAAATTGGCAGAAGAAGCCAAGCGATCGCTAGAAAATATTATTCAAGTAGCGAATCGGATTGACACTCTTGTACGCTCAATTACCAATGACACAGTAGAACAGACGGAAACTTCCCGCGCCGTCGCTCACGTCATGCAATCAGTAGAATTAACAGCACAAGAAACTTCCCAGGAAGCACAAAGAGTTTCCGGGGCTTTACAAAACCTAGTAGGTGTATCCCGCGACTTGATCTCCTCCGTTGAGCGTTTCCGCGTGGAAACCCTTGAATCCAGGTAAAGGATGAAGTATGAAGTGTGAAGTATGAAGTGTGAAGTGTGAACATTTATTCATGCTTGAGCTTTTATACCCTGTCATTCATCTTTTATCTTTAATCCTTTATCCTTTATCCTTCATTCTTGCTTATGCTGCCGGAACAACAACAGCGGATTTTAGGCTACTTTATCGAAGAAGCAAGAGACCACCTGAACACGATTGAGCAGGGGTTGCTGAATCTCGAAAGTACCTTGAACGACCCGGAAATGGTTAACGAAGTTTTCCGGGCAGCTCATTCTATCAAGGGAGGGGCGGCAATGCTTGGTCTGAGTAGCATCCAGCATACCTCCCACCGTCTAGAAGATTGTTTTAAAGTTCTCAAAGAGCATCCGGTTCAAATTGATCAAAAGTTAGAGTCTTTATTTCTCGGTGTATCTGACACCCTCAAGGCACTGTTAGAACATTTAAGCGGGCCGTTTGGTTTGTCGGAAGAAGCTGCTAATACTCTCATGTCAGAAGCCGAGCCGGTCTTTAAATGGCTGTATGAGCATCTGGAAATTCTAGTCCAACAAGGTAGCAATGGAGTAGTAAGCGATACTGCTACAACGGGAGTACAACCAGCCTCTGCTGATAGCGTCAGCACACTCACAGAGATTTTCCTTCGCCAGGATATTCCCCTTTTGGGAGAAGACACCCAGACAACTACAACAGAAATTACCTTTTCTGCACCATCCCAGGAAACGCGATCGCCAGTTACTACTAGAGAAAATGATTGGGGTGAGTTTCAAAGCCAGGTGCTACAGGCACTACGGGAAATGTTGCAGCTATTTAAGCAAAAAACCACACCCGAATCCCGACAAAATCTTCAGCAATGTTGTCACCAGTTAGTTAGCCTGGGTGAGAAATGGAATTTACCTAACTGGTGTGGTTTATGCCGAGCAGCAGCCAGTGCGATCGCTAATCCCGAAAATACATATCTGACTCTAGCAAAAATTGTTATTACCGAAATTAAGCAAGCTCAAGAATTAGTTCTCCAAAGTAGAGAAGCTGAAATTGCGATTAGTCAGCAATTAGAAACACTTTTGAGTTTTCCAGAAATCGATTTGTTAGAAATAACCACAGATTTGCTTGAGGAACGGCTTGCTACTGTCACAGAACCATTAATTACATCTGAGCAAATATTGCCACCTCAAACAGATAATTTGGCTAGTGATGCTACGGTTTTACAGCCAACAGACAGTGTAACTAGTTTCACAGAACTATCCGAGCAACTTAATATAGAACATAGTGCAGAAAACGCCGTTTCTGAGGCTGCTACTGCCAATCTCTTCTTTGGTAATGAAGACGATGTAGCTGTTACTAATAGACACAATGATCACAATGGCCCAGAAGTAGGATTAGCCGAGTTAAATACTTTAGCTGATTTGTTTGAAGGCGAAACCCCTGAACTTGATGAAACTTGGCAACAAGAAGAAATCCTAGAAATTAAGAGTGTCAGTGAGTTAGGAATTGAACTCAACGAAAGCGATAGTGATGAAGTTGATAGCGATTTAGCTGATTTTCTGTCCTTGGATCAAGATACAAGCAGCGATAAGCCTCAAATCAGCGCAACTAAAACAGAAGATTTAAATCTGTTATTTGGCGAAAAATTTTTAGAAAAAGAAAATTTAGAATCACAAAATCCACCAATATCTACCAACATTTTAGAAGAATTAACCGAAATTTCCAGCGAATTGCCACAGTCTCTTGAAGAGATGGATCAACAGGATACAATTGATGATTTATTGGCAATAGGACTGGATGCAAATCTAGGGCTATCTGCTGGTGAAGTTACTCAACCAGAAACTGAAATTATTGCCAGTATTGAAATATCTACCAACCAACAAAACAGTTTGGATGACTTATTTATAGAAACTGCAAATGCAGATAATTTGGTAGCAATTAACGCTAGTGATTCCATAGAATTAAAGCCTACCATTCCTCAGACTGAAGAAAATACCATTTTACCTACGGACGAGTCAGAAATTGGTGATTTATTTGATGCAGCACCGACTACAGAAATAGAATTTTCTCAGACAGATGATGATTTAAGCAACTTCTGGAACCAGGAAACTGACGCAGAACAACAGTCAGAATTTGATCTCGTACTTGAGCAGGATATAGCAAAAGCATTAGAAGAGAGTTTGTTTGCTGCTACGTCTTCTGGTGAGATATTTGGCGACAAGCAGTTTACATCCTCGCCATCAGCGAATTTTGACCTAGAAGAGTTTGATACCTCTTTTGAGCAGCCAGAGCAGCCGCTAGATTCGATATTACCTCCAGATACTGGAGATGATTTTTTTGGCGATTTAACAGCAAGCAACTCAACAATTTCTCCTACCATTGGCGATGATGATATTTCTTTGCAGGAGATTGGCAGTTTTTCACAAGAGCCAGAAACTTTAGATTTCATCCCCGAATTTACCAACCAGTCTACAGACAAATCTGTTGTAGATTCTCCTGAAACACTGGCTGAGCCAGAAATTGATTTGTTCGATGCTCTCGGTGAAAACAGTGATGAGAATCTTGAGGACACAACCGCCACAGATCATTCAACTTATATTCAGCCGTTCGGTGATTTATTCACATCGGAAACTTTAGAAGAGATTAGCACAGACCAAGAGGCGATCGCTGATTTACCAGAAACTACAGAACTGGATTTAGCTGATAATTTATTCGCGTCACAACCAGCAACTCTGGAAAATACCAGTGATTCTTCAGAAATTATAGAAGAAATTAACACAGACCAAGAGGCGATCGCTGATTTGCCAGAAACTGATGATTTATTCGCGTTGGACACCGAACAACCAGCAATCCTAGAAGAGTTAGTTGCAGAAACTAATGAAGATGATGCACTAGCAGACTTAGATTTTGGTGAATTTGGTTTAAACCTGGAAATTGATGAAAGTTTAGCGGAAGTTACTCAACAACATGAAACTTATATCCAGGATGAATTTGCAGATTTAGAAGCATTGCTAACAGAGGAAGTAACACCAAACATTAATGCTAGCTTCATCGCAGAAGAAGATTTTGCTGCTCTAGAAGCATTACTAGGTGCAGATGACAATGAGGAAGTGACAGCGAAATCTAACGTTCAGCCTTCCCAGATGCAACAAGTGAGACCAGGGACAGCTGCATTACCAGTAGCGGATGAATTTGGCGACTTAGAGAAACTGCTAGCAGAAGCAGACCAAACCATATCTCACTCATCACCAGCAAAACAAAACATCGGCAAAATTCCCCGTCCCTCTGCTCGACGTACTGCCAAATTTGAGGAAACAATGAAAGTGCCAGTCAAGCAACTGGACGACATGAGTAATTTAGTTGGGGAGTTGGTCGTTAACCGCAACACTTTAGAGCAAGATCATGAACGGATGCGACAGTCATTAGATAATTTGCTGGTTCAGGTGCAACAGCTCTCAGATGTGGGAGCGAGGATGCAAGAATTGTACGAGCGATCGCTATTAGAAGCCTCTCTTGTAGCCAGTCGCAAAACCAGAGAATCTCCTAAAGAAATTAGCTTACCTTCTGATGATACAAATACAGATAGGGGTTTTAGCGAGTTAGAAATGGATCGGTTTACGCCTTTCCATACTCTATCTCAGGAAATGATTGAATTGATTGTGCGAGTGCGGGAGTCAGCGAGTGACATTGATTTCGTCACAGAAGAAACGGAACGAGTAGCGCGACAATTCCGCCAAGTAACCACCCAGCTACAAGAAGGACTTACACGAGCGCGAATGGTGCCATTTTCCCAAACTATTGATCGCTTACGGCGAGGAGTGCGGGACAATGCTATCAAGTACGGCAAACAAGTAGAGTTAAAGATTGAAGGTGGCGACACCTTAATTGACAAGATGATTTTGGATCATCTTACTGATCCGCTGACTCATATGCTCAACAATGCGATCGCTCACGGCATTGAAACGCCAGAAGTACGGCAAGCAGTTGGTAAAATCCCCATAGGAGAGATTACCATCCGTGCTTTCCACCAAGGAAATCAAACTATCATTTCTGTGGGTGATGATGGTGCAGGCATTGATACAGAAGGAATCAAAGCTAAAGCAATAAAGCTGGGCATGATTACAGCAGAACAAGCAAAAACTATTTCGCACATGGAAGTTTATGACCTACTGTTCCAATCTGGTTTTAGTATCAAAGATAAAGCAGATGAGATTTCCGGTCGCGGTGTGGGGATGGATGTAGTTCGCTCTGAAATTAGCGAAATTCGTGGCACAGTGAACACAGATTCTATCCTCAGTAAGGGAACCACATTCACGATTCGTCTACCACTAACTTTGAGTATTTGTAAAGCTCTGTGCTGCGTTTCTGATAAAGCTAGAGTTGCATTCCCAATGGATGGTGTGGAAGATACCCTTGATATACCAGTCAAAAACATCCAGCATAGTGCCGACGGGCAATCATTTATTTCTTGGCGCGATACTGTACTGCCATTCCGTCCTCTCAAAGAACTTTTAACCTTCAATCGTCAAATCATTCGCGGTAGTGTTTATGGCGGTACTAGAGATGATGACATGGTTTCTGTTGTCGTAGTGCGATCGGGAAACACTTTGATTGCTCTACAAATTGACCTAGTACTGAGCGAGCAAGAAATTGTAATTAAGCAATTTGAAGGGCCAGCACCTAAACCCATTGGTGTGGCTGGTGCTACAGTTCTGGGTGATGGTCGAATTATGCCGATCGCTGATGTGCTAGAAATCATTGACATCTTCCAAGGACGGATTTCTAAACACACTGGTGCTACTCTTTGGCAGCAAAAAGGTATTCCTGATGTCATAGAAATCCCGGCTGTAAAAATTGATCCAACAGTGCTGATTGTCGATGACTCAATTACAGTACGAGAATTGCTCTCTTTGACATTTAACAAGGCAGGTTATCGCGTTGAACAGGCGCGTGATGGCCAGGAAGCTTGGGATAAACTGCGTTCTGGTTTACCTTGCGATATTGTATTTTGTGACATTGAGATGCCCCGTTGCGATGGTCTAGAGTTGCTCTCTCGCATTCAGAAAGACTCCACTCTCAATCACTTGCCCATTGCTATGCTCACTTCACGGGGTGCGGATAAACACAGACAAATGGCAATTCAACTCGGTGCTAGCGGTTACTTTACTAAACCATACCTAGAAGAAGCTTTACTTGAAGCGGCAGTGCGAATGCTCAAAGGGGAGAAATTGGTGAATAGTAGTAATGGTTGACACTCTCCCTACTAGAAGTATTGACATTATTCTCAAAACTGGAACGTAATAATCAACCATTTAGGATTCTAAAAATTGAGATTTTTGGTTAACCGAACCGTATTGAGAGCGGTAGGGCATTCTGTTCTTAAAGCCAAGAGCCTCCTAAGCGATAGCCGGATTGTCTTGGAAGCCTACACTGTACTCGAAGAGTCAGTGTAGGAGTATGTCACGTCTAAACTAAATACGCGAGCGCACAAATTTCTCCAATCTATCCATGCCCTTTTCAATAGTTATCATATCCGTAGCATAAGAAAGACGAATGTTGTCATCAGCACCAAAAGCAATTCCGGGAATGACTGCAACTTGATGTGCTTCTAAAAGAGCGTTACAAAATTCTAAAGATTTGAGACCAGTTTTGCTGATATCAGGAAATAGATAAAAAGCGCCATCTGGTTTAGCAGTACTCAGTCCGGGAATGGCGTTGAGTCTGTCTAACATCACCTGTCGCCGTTTAGCGAAAGCTTGGCGCATTGATTCTACACAGTCTTGGGAATTTTGGAGCGCAGCGATCGCCCCATATTGGGCAAAGGTACACACATTAGATGTACTATGCCCTTGAATGGTACTCGCGGCTTTAATAATTTCCGCTGGCCCTGCTAAATAACCCAGTCGCCACCCAGTCATCGAGTAAGCTTTAGCAAACCCGTTGCTGATTAAGGTACGGTCAAAAATTTCCTGACCTAAAGAACCAATGCTGATCTGTTCTGCGCTATCGTAGAGAATTTTTTCA
Organism: Halotia wernerae UHCC 0503; assembly: GCA_034931985.1. GTDB lineage: Bacteria > Cyanobacteriota > Cyanobacteriia > Cyanobacteriales > Nostocaceae > Halotia > Halotia wernerae. Next base: position 4,150 of record JAYGHB010000016.1, on the reverse strand, counting down.
TAAATCTCATCGGAGACAACAAAGATATCTGCATCAACTACTACTTGCGCTAAAGCTTTAATTTCCTCTGGCGTGTACACCATCCCGGTAGGATTAGACGGAGAATTAAGGACAAATAGCTTGGTTTTAGGTGTAACTGCTTTACGTAGTTGTTCAGGGGTAATTTTATAACCAGTCGTTGCGTCTGCATGGACAATTACTGGCACACCACCGACTAAAGTTACCATTTCGGGATAACTCAGCCAGTAGGGAGCAGGGATAATCACTTCATCGCCCGGATCAATTAGCGCCACCATTAAGTTGTACAGAGAATGCTTACCGCCGTTGGTGACGATGACATTCTCTGACTTGTAATTAAGGCCGTTATCAGTTTTGAGCTTGTGGGCGATCGCTTCCCTTAACTGTGGTTCTCCGGCTGCTGGGCCGTACTTGGTTTTGCCTTCATCCAAAGCTTTTACTGCTGCGGCTTTGATATGCGCTGGAGTGTCAAAATCTGGTTCTCCAGCGCTAAAACTACAAACATCTACTCCATCCGCCTTTAGTGCCTTAGCTTTAGCTGCGATCGCTAAGGTTAAAGAGGGCGTTACCTGACTTACTCGTGCTGCCAGCTTCATTCTTAACTCTATTTGGCAAATCTTTCACTTATTTAAGGATATCCCATAATTGGAAATGAGGGAAATGAGAGGAATATTGCTCTTTTATCTTCCTGATCTCCCTTTCGCTTGATAGATTTAATTTAATTAAAAAAGAGTTAAATATAAACAATAATAATATGAAATAATTTAGAAATTTAAAGGGCTTGTTAAATTTTTCTATGAAATCAACATTCCACTTTGATTATTTTCAAGGAAGTTCTTTTTCTGATTTGTTTGCTGACGATATCAACGATATATCTTATGCTTTCATCCTCAATTACCCTGCAACTGCCAGTTGGGCTGCTTACCCTAATACACAAAAATACTTAATTCAAGACGGTAGTGATGAAGCTACCAAAACCTCTTATAGTAAGATCCACCACAAGGAACCTTGGAAAAATTTGGCTGTGCTGGGCGATGCTATTCCAGGGATTATAATTAGTTTACCGCCAAAACTGCTGCTTGATTACTGGCGGGAGCATTTTGGTTTCACCTATAAAAATACAGAAGTATTAGAGCGATCGCTTTATCTAGATGATCTCAACTGTAGCGAACGCTTTGACAAATTTATCACTTTATTTCCCTTTGATAACCTGCAAACAGAAAAACATGCTGTTGATCCAGACATTCATTATCACTTGCTCAACAAAGCAACCCTAGCCGAACTGAGAGTACCACATCCCAAATACAAAAGTTATAATTTGCACTCCTTGAGTCTCGCAGATATTCCTTTACCACAGCAATTTCCATATCTGATCAAAACGTCCCACGGACTCTCAGGAGAAGGCACTTATATTATTAACAGTACAAGCGATCTGAACTATTGCTTTGCAGAACTGAGAAAGTATCTCGATATTAAGTTACTAGATACAATTATCGTCTCAGAGTTCGTCAAAAATATTGTGCAGAATTACTGTGTGCAGTTTTATGTTAGCAAGACAGGAGACATAACTCTGATTGGCACTACTAGCCAACTCGTCACCTCAGAGGGCAACTATTTGGGGGGACTAATTCACTATCGCCACACAGATATGAGCATATTTTTTGAGATGATTGCTGCCATTGGGAAAAATGCTCATCAACAAGGTTATTTCGGTATTATTGGCTTTGACGTGCTAGAAGACCAAAGCGGACAGTTTTATGTAATCGATGCCAATTTTCGAGTCAATGGCTCAACTCCATTGTGCTTGCAGCGTCATACTTTATTGGGACTGGGGAAGGAAGTAGCTAAATATTCCAGTAACTACCAAATGATTGGCACATTGGAATCAATGTTAATGACCTTGAAATCAGAATTGGAGCGTAAGGACTTGATAATTCTGTCAGCTAAAGAGTTGGTTAGATACGGAAAAATTTACACCGAAATTTACGGAATTGTGACTGGAGAGACGATTGAGGAAATGCAGCACATTGAGCAAAAGTTACAGAAGAAGGGATTACGGTGACCTTTTTTGAATTAAAAGTTAAAAGTTAAAAATTAATTTGAAAGTAGGTACAAAACAATGGTGCGATTAAAAATATGGCAGTGGGTTGTGTTGGCAATCCCGATCGCCTTTATAGTTATTTTTCTTTTAATATCCGCAGGATTGCAGATTCACGCCTGGGGTATTAATTGGATTTGGGGTATATTCACACTGATATTTGTTGGCTGGCGTTGGTTGTTGGTCAAGTGGACTCAACCTGCACTCAAGCAGATGGAGACCGTAATCACTGAAGTAAGAGAAGAAATGGAATCAGCTGTAGATCATACAGCAGGGCTACCAGGGGGAAGTGACATTACCAAACAAGCAGAAACTGCACTCCAAGAAATTCTGCAAGCAGCACAAAACGATCGCCCGATTTGGGAAGATTGGGCAACTTTCTGGCAGCGATGCCAAGATTTGGTTGTAGCGATCGCTCATATCTATCATCCTGAAGTTCAGTATCCTCTACTAAATATTTATGTTCCCCAAGCTTACGGGCTGATTCGGGGAACGGTGAATGATCTAGATCAGTGGATGCAGAAGTTATCACCCGTCTTAAATCAAGTGACGGTTGGGCAAGCTTACCAAGCTTATGAAGTCTACCGAAAACTAGAGCCGTCTGCTCGTAAATTCTGGCGAGTTTGGAATTGGGCGCAGTGGGTTTTCAATCCGGTAGCAGCAGTTGCCAACCGCGCCACTAAAGGTTACAGTAACCGAGCAACTCAGCAACTTTTGGTGAATTTGGGTCAAATGCTTCAAGAAGCTGCTTTGCGGAACTTATGTAACCAAGTGATCGCTCTTTATAGCGGTAGTACACTCCCATCTTCCACAGTTACCGTAACTACGCCCGCACTACCCAAAGCGAAAACCCAAACCCTGCGAGAGATCTTAACTCAAGCAGAACCAACGGCAGCAGTTGAACAAAAACCCGTCAATATTCTGCTGGTGGGGCGAACTGGATCTGGTAAAAGTAGCTTGATTAATACTTTGTTTCAAGCTGATCTAGCAACTGTTGATGTCCTGCCCAGTACCGATCAAATTCAAAATTACCAATGGCAGGCTGCAAATAAAGAGACACTAACACTGTGGGATACTCCAGGTTACGAACAAGTGAACCGGGGAGATTTTCGCAAGTTAGTACTAGACTATGTTACAAATGCCGATTTATTACTGCTTGTGACTCCTGCCCTTGATCCGGCTTTGCAAATGGATGTGGACTTCCTCAAAGATATCAAAGCAGAAGTTACAGATCTACCGGCAATTGCGATCATTACTCAAGTAGATCGCCTGCGTCCGATCCGCGAATGGCAACCGCCTTACGATTGGGAATCGGGCGATCGCCCCAAAGAAGTTGCGATTCGGGAAGCCACAGAGTATCGCACTCAACTGTTAGGAGAATTTTGTGATCTGGTTCTACCAATTGTCACCAATGATATTAAAACAAATCGAGCAGCCTGGGGAATAGAAGCACTATCTTTAGGATTAGTCAATGCGATCACCCCTGCTAAACAACTCCGGCTAGCTCGCTTTTTGCGTAACTTAGAAGCCCGTACCGTCGCTTCTGCCAAAATCATCGACCACTATACCTTTCAAATGACGACTACCCAAGGACTCACAGCACTACTTAAAAGTCCTGTCCTTCAATTTATTTCTACCCTATCAACAGGTTCTCCAACTCTCGCATATATACTCGCAGAACAAATTCCCGTAGAACAGTTACCCATTGTGATTGGTAAACTCCAAATGGCTTATGAATTGTTCTCACTTTTGCATGTTGGCGATGATCACAAGCTTAACTTTGACTTGCTAGACCTCTGGCCGATTTTACTGGAAAACCCTGGTTCACCAGATCGCAACGCTTGGGCATTTGGTCATGCGATCGTGGAATACTGGACTCAAAATCTCACGATTGACCAACTCCGAGAACGATTCGAGTATTATTTGTCCGCTTTATGAATTTATTTCCTTGGCAAAGGAAAGTAGCCGCAAAACTAGGTAATTGACACTCTCAGGTCTAAAGACACTGAGATTCTTGGATCTAAGACATAACTT
>JAYGHB010000015.1:0-84364 GCA_034931985.1 Halotia wernerae UHCC 0503 | reverse complement strand
GTAATCTGGTCGGCGAAAGCCGGGTTTAAGACACGAACCCGTTGATTACTCGAAGTTTTAGTAAAGCACTAGTACATAAGCTTTTTAATACTTTAGCCACTCTATGCTACTCATCTGCTACTTAAAACAATCTTTTTTGCCTTGACTTTTGGCGATCGCAACGGGCGATCACGCTACTCAAATGCTGCTTATTTTGAGAAACGACTAGAGTGAAGTCGAAGCCAAACACAAAGAAGAAGCGATCGCCAATTTGCGGTCTTGGTGGCTTATGGGACAATAATCTCACACAAAAAGGTACTCTTCTCTTTGCACAAAAGTATCCTCCTGGGCGTGAGATAATCAAAAATTATGGCGATCGCAATCGATTTTGGTACTAGCAACACAGTTATTACTCGCTGGAATCCCGTAACCCAGGAGTCAGAAACCCTGAATTTACCTGGTTTATCAATTCAGCAAAGTCTCAATCCGCCACTGATTCCTAGCTTAGTTTATGTAGAAGAAGCGGCACAGGGTAAAGTCTTCGTAGGTCAACAAGTACGCGATCGCGGCCTTGATCTTAAAGGAGATGCCCGATTTTTCCGCAGCTTCAAACGTGGTATTGGTGTAGATATTCAAGGCTTCTTGCCCGAACTAGATGGGCAAATCGTCACATTTGAGCAGGTAGGGCAATGGTTTCTCACTCATCTAATTGAGCAACTAGCACCCCTAGAAGGGGGGTTAGATTCTCTTGTGCTAACCGTACCCGTAGACAGCTTTGAAACTTATCGTCACTGGTTAGGCAAAGTTTGTCAAGCACTTCCTGTTGAACAGGTACGAATCTTAGATGAACCCACAGCAGCAGCTTTGGGTTATGGCTTGGTAGATCAAGAAACTCTTTTAGTGATTGACTTTGGCGGCGGGACTTTGGATTTGTCTCTTGTGCAGTTAAACAAAGGGGTGCAAGCTAATCCCAAACCCGTGGGATTTCTGCTCAAATGGGGTAATAAGTCCCTAGCTGAAGATTCCAAGCAAAAAGTCAAAACTGCCCGCGTCTTGGCGAAAGCTGGGCAAAATTTAGGCGGTACTGATATTGATAATTGGTTAGTAGATTACTTTGCCAAATCTCAAGGATTAGCGGTAAGTCCCTTGACAACAAGATTGGCAGAACGGGTAAAAATTCAGCTATCCACCCAAAACCAAGCCAGTGAAGTTTATTTTGATGATCAGACATTTGAAAGCTACGAACTAGAATTGAACCGCGACACCTTAGAAAATATCCTCAAAGAACACGCATTTTTTGAGCTACTTGATGAATCAATGACGAATCTCCTGCAACAAGCACGACGGCAAGGCATAGAATTAGCAGACATTAATGCAGTTTTGTTAGTTGGTGGTACAGTACAACTACCAGCAGTGCAGACATGGGTAAAACAGTATTTTGAACCAGAAAAAATTCGTTGTGAACGACCTTTTGAAGCGATCGCCCAAGGTGCATTACAGTTAACCCAAGGTATAGAAATCAAAGACTTTCTCTACCATAGTTACGGCGTTCGTTATTGGAACCCCCGCCAACAACGTCACAATTGGCATTCGATTATTAAAGCTGGACAAGCTTACCCCATGAATCAGCCCGTGGAATTGGTCTTAGGGGCATCTTTAGAAAATCAACCCAGCATTGAACTGATTATGGGAGAATTGGGAGTAGACACAGGCGGTACCGAAGTTTATTTTGATGGCGATCGCTTGATAACTCGCAGGCTTGATAGTGGTGAAACCAGTGTCAAGCCTCTCAACGATCAAGAAGGCGCGAGAACCATTGCCCAACTCACACCCCCAGGTTTTCCAGGAAGCGATCGCATAAAAATTCTCTTTCAAGTGGATGAACAACGCTTTTTGCGAATCACAGTTGAAGACTTATTGACCAATGACACGCTCTTAGAAAATCAACTTGTGGCACAGTTGAGTTAGGGACTAGTAAAGAGGCAGGGAGGGGAAGCAGGGGGAGACCCCAGACGCTCGATAGCGAAGCGTTAGCGACGCAGGAGCGTCTGACTCGCGCTTCGCTGCGCTATCGCTTTCTTGAAAAGTTTTGCGCTCCTGTTACCCGGACGCGCAAACTTTCCGCTTTAGCGTCTCCCCTTCTCCCAAAGGGAGAGGCTAACGCCAAGGGAGAAGACCGCACTGCCTCCCCAATGCCCAATGCCCTACTCCTTGACTCCTATTTGGAACAGATGTATAATGCATATCGCATAGAAGGGGAGTAGCTGCTGGCAAAGAAGCCAGTTCACCTAAATCAACATACTGGCCCATAGGCCTGGTTCAGGTGGTAAATAATTAAGGATTTACAAGCGAGACCTTCACTAAGTTCACACGACAAAAAAGTGTGTAGCTTGGTGGAGTCTTGCCACTCTCATCGAGCTTCACATCGGTAAACGATTCTTCAGGAGCTTGAGAGAGTGTTAACAGCTTTTACAGCAGGTTTATTATTAATTACAGTTTCAGAGCTAGGAGATAAAACATTTTTTATCGCCGTGATTTTAGCGATGCACCATTCGCGGCGACTGGTATTTGTGGGGGTGACAGCCGCTTTAGCAGCAATGACAATCCTTTCGGTGCTATTTGGACAAGCAGCATCTTTGCTGCCAAAAGTTTATATTCATTATGCCGAAATAGTTTTATTTATTGCCTTTGGCCTGAAGCTGCTATATGACGCTAGTAAAATGTCCGCTGCTGCTTGTGACACAGAAGTTGTAGAATCAGCCCAAGCAGTGGTGAAAAAGGCAGATTCACAGTTACCAAAACAAAAAACTTCCTTAGCAATTTTAATAGAAGCTTTTGTACTTACCTTTATGGCAGAGTGGGGCGATCGCACACAAATTGCCACCATTGCTCTAGCAGCTGGTAATAATCCCATAGGGGTGAGTGCAGGTGCAATTTTAGGACACGCCATTTGTGCTGCGATCGCTGTTATTGGTGGCAAAATGATTGCTGGCCGCATTTCGGAACGTCAACTCACCTTCGCTGGCGGATGTTTGTTTTTGATTTTTGGTATAATTGCCGCCATAGAAGGATCATAATAATATCGTTTCACTACGAAAAAAATAGCCTTCCATTAAACCTTTGCGTTCCTCCGCGTTTAAAAAAATAGTCTTTTTAAACGCAAAGTGACGCAGAGTTTTGGGAAATAAGGACTGAAGTCTTTACTAACTTCCCAAACCAGGAATTAAACGCTTCAGCGCCCGACCAGCAACGTCGCCATAACGGAGTTCGCCACAGAGGATTTTACCCATAATTTGGGCTCCAGAGGGGCGCTTAACACCAACTTTATAGCCAATCCCAGGAAAGCGATAAAATGCTCCAGCTAGTTTTTGCGCCCAAGCCATATCACTACCCCATTGTTCGTTAATAGCTTCGCTGTATTGTTCTAAAGCGTTGATGTCACCAGAAAGTGCTTGATCAATAGCTCCAGCCGCTAGCAAACCACTAAAAATTGAGGGTCGAATGCCTTCTGCTGTCATCGGATCAACTATGCAAGCAGCTTCTCCAGCTAAAACAGCATTTTGGGTGTGCAGTTTTTGATTACCATCCCAAATACAAAGGGGATGACCATATTGCTTACTAGCTGTGAGTTCTACGTTAAATGATTTAGCGTACTCATCCAAAATCTTCTTGAAGTCTTGAGGTTTACCACCAATAAATGTACCAACGCCAATTGAATAACCATCAGCTTTGGGGAAGTTCCATATATAGCCGTTTTTGACTAAGCCAAACTCAAAATGAATTGTAGATTTGTTTTCTACAACAGCAGGAACTTCTGCCTCTAAAGCTCCTGCTAGGCGACGTTTACGTTCTTTAAAACCTAGCCATTTAGCCATTGGCCCTTTAGCGCCATCTGCTGCAATTAAGTAGCGACCTGTAACTGAGCCATTGGCTGTGTTTACTTGCCAATGATCGCTTTTAAACTCAATTCCTGTGACTTCTGTGCGATCGCGCAGTTCAGCCCCTTGCTTCTGGGCTTGCTGCACGAGAAAATGGTCAAATACATCTCGCCGCACCATCCAGACTGGTTCTTTTGTGGCAATTTTGGCCTCTACGGGATCGTCCAATTTCCAGGTGAAGCGCAGGGAGTCTGCTTTTACAGAAATTGCTGGGCTAAAGTCGAAGTCGAACCATTGGGCGATCGCTGGTGACACACCACCACCACAAGGTTTGTATCTAGGTAGAGATTCTTTTTCTAAAATTAATACTGAGCGACCCTTTTTAGCTAAATGATATGCTGCTGTTCCACCAGCTGGGCCAGCACCGATGATGATGGTGTCGTACATAATGGCTGAATTTTTATCCTGAAATTAATTGATTATCTAGTGTAGATTTGTACTCTACAATACAGACAGTGACTAGACTTTAACTGATTTAAAATTTACTGCTAAAAATGTTATTTAGTAGTTTTTGTTATTTATTGCATGACATTTTTTTTGTTTAACAGCTTTTAAAATACACTTGATTACTAACAGCAATTACAAAATTTTCACTAATTAATGAGCATGTTTTATAAATTTATAGTAAATATTTGATCAAACACAAAGGCTGAAGAATTGATACAACATTCTTCAGCCATCATTTTTCAGACTTGAGATTTTAGACAGTGGAAATGTCTTTTTCTTTTTCTACCAACAATTCGTCTATTTTGGCAGTATACTTGTTGGTCAATTTTTGCAGGTCATCTTGTTGGTCTTTGGATTCATCTTCAGAGATTTCAGAGGCTTTTTCTTGTTTGCGAATAGAGTCTATGGCATCGCGGCGGATATTACGAATAGCAACACGACCTTCTTCAGCATACTTAGCAGCAATTTTGACTAATTCTTTACGGCGATCGCTCGTTAGAGGTGGAATGTTCAGCCGAATTACAGAACCGTCGTTATTGGGTGTTAAACCTACATCTGAGAGAGAAATCGCCTTTTCAACAATGTTTATGCTGCTTTTATCGTAGGGCTGAATTAAAATCGTTGTGGCATCCGGTGTGCTAATATTTGCCAACGATTTTAAAGACGTAGGTGAACCATAGTAGTCCACCTGTACTTTATCTAGTAGACTCGCATTGGCGCGACCAGTGCGAATCGTATTAAAAGCTCGTTGAGTTGACTCAACGGTTTTTTGCATTGTACTTTCAGCTTCAGCTAATTTCACAAGAACCTCCCACAAGGGTGCCGATTGATTCTCCCATGACTGCTCGGTGGATATTACCTCGTACCGATAAGTCAAATACTAAAATTGGGATATTATTTTCTTTACACAAGGCAATCGCAGTACTATCCATTACCCGCAAATCTTTAGCCAGAACGTGGGCGTAGGTAAGGCTGGTGAAACGTTTGGCATCAGGATAGACATGGGGGTCAGCATCGTACACTCCGTCTACCTTGGTGGCTTTAAAAATCACTTCGGCATCAATTTCTGCGGCTCTTAATGCCGCAGTGGTATCAGTGGTAAAAAAGGGATTTCCTGAACCAGCACCAAAAATTACCACCCGCCCTTTTTCAAGATGACGGATGGCACGACGACGGATATATGGCTCCGCTAATTCTTGCATAGCGATCGCAGTCTGCACCCGTGTCTGTACTCCTATTCGTTCCAGCGAATCTTGTAGCGTCATGGCATTCATTACCGTGGCAATCATGCCTATGTAGTCAGCGGTTGCCCTGTCCATCCCAGCCGCCGACGCTTTGATGCCACGAAAAATATTGCCGCCGCCAACGACAATGGCAATCTGAACGCCAGTGGCTATTACCTCTGCTACCTCTTGTGCTATCTCTTTGACCACTTCTGGATCAATGCCATAGCCCATGTTGCCCATTAAGGCTTCACCACTCAGTTTGAGTAAAACCCGTCGGTAATTCGTTCCCATGAAGTTACGCTTTATCAAAAAAGTTGCAATTGCCTCCAATTTAAGATAGCAGTACAGTGACCATCTATGTCTAGTTACGCCAAATCAATGAGGTACCCACTGGCTCTGTCTCTGTTAGTTTAATTGCTTGACCTTTAAACATAGAGGCGATCGCCTGTTTTAAATAATCTTCTCCTATACATAGTGCATTTTCAGGATGATTATCAATTTTTCCTTTGTATCTTAATATACCAGTTTTGTCTATTAAAAAAGCCATTGGTGTTTTAGTAGCGCCAAAACTACGGCTGACATCTTGAGTTGAATCCCACAGATAAGGGAAATTCAACTGGTGATTTTGGGCAAAAGCTTTCATATTTTCAAAACTTTCCATTGGATGCCCCGTCACATCACTGCCGTTGATGCCAATCAGTGTGAAGCCGTCTTTAGCAAATTCTTTTTGAATATTTTTTAGCCTATTTAAATACAAGCTGACATCAGGGCAGTAATTGCACATGGAAATAACGCTAACCGCCCGGAAACTGCGTAAATAGCGGCTGAGATGGTGTACTTGATTGTCAATTCCTGGCAGTTCAAAATCTGGTGCGTAGCTACCAACAGGAGTATAAACTTTTTCTAGTATGGTCATCTTCTTTGGCCGCAAGGAACTAAGAACAAAAAAATCTAGGTTAAATTTAGCGTCAATTTATCTGGTGCAAACCAACCTTATGGTCAATGCTTGATATCCAACGATTTTACAGACTAACTTTACTACCGTAAATTGTGAAACTACTGAATCTACTGCCGATGCTAATTTCATTACATTACATCTCATTGCATGGTAATTTTTACATACGTGACCTCAACCAATTAGGAGTGCATAGGAGTTGGACGTGGCTAACTTTGAAATACTAACTCTCGTAATCAGGCTAGGATATCTAAGGAATAAGACATCATGCCAGAAGTTTTTCTATTTTCCAGTCTTATAAATTCTTATCAAAATTATCACTCTGATATCTGTGGCTAGCGGCTCCACATCTTTGGCTTTACATTTATAACTATATATTCATTAATTTCTTATGAAGACTTCTACAACCACGTTTACCTCAACAAAAACTTGGATTTGGCGAGACTTTCCCATTTGCTATCAAACTCAAGGAACCACTGGCCCAGCTATTGTGCTGGTGCATGGCTTTGGAGCCTCATGGTGGCACTGGCGAAAAAACATACCCGTGCTAGCAGAAAGTTGTCGTGTTTATGCTATCGATTTGATTGGCTTTGGTGGTTCTGCTAAACCTCAACCAGGTGAAAAAATTGCCTACACCCTAGAAACATGGGGACAGCAGGTAGCAGATTTTTGCCGGGAAGTGGTGGGTGAGCCAGCTTATTTAGTGGGAAATTCTATAGGCTGTATTGTGATAATGCAAGCAGCAGTTAGCAATTCTGATATTGCCTTGGGAGTTGCTTTAATCAACTGTTCTCTACGGTTACTACACGATCACAAACGGGCAACTTTACCGTGGTCTCGTCGTGTTGGCGCTCCTATTCTACAACGCTTATTATCTATTAAACCGATTGCTAAGTTCTTTTTCAATCAAGTCGCTAAACCTAAAACAGTGCGGAAGATTCTGTTGCAAGCCTATGTCAATGCAGAGACAGTGACCGATGAGTTGGTAGATATTCTCACTGCACCAGCTAGCGACCCTGGGGCTGTAGCGGTATTTGTGGCCTTTACTGCTTATTCTACAGGCCCCCTACCAGAAGACCTCTTACCACTGCTACCTTGCCCTGCCATTATCTTGTGGGGAACTGCTGACCCTTGGGAACCTATTGAGTTGGGTAGAGAGCTAGCCAACTACCCGCAAGTGCAAAAGTTTATTCCCCTGGAAGGAGTAGGACATTGCCCCCAAGATGAAGCTCCTGAATTGGTCAATCCGATTTTAAAGGATTGGATTCATGAGCAATGAAAACCACGCTCACAAGCGAAAAGTTTCCTACGGCGAGAAACCCGCCGTAGGAAACTTTTCAACACAGGGGTATGAGAAAGAGTTGCCAATGCCCTAGTAAGGGGGATAGGAGATTGTTTAAACTTTCTCAGAACTAATTGATCTTGAGTGAGTTATGTAAGTTTTCTCCTCTCCCCACTAATTTTCAAGTTTAAACTAAGAGGCTATCTAAATCTGTGGGTTTGTTTTGCCGACTTAGTACCAGCCACCTTTGCCCCAACGACCTCCGCCCCAGGGACCTCCGCCCCAACGACCTCCGCCCCAGGGACCTCGACCCCAGCCACCAGCTACAAGCTGCTGTTCATCTGTGGATAGCTCCTCAAACAAATCAGATTTAACGATTTGATCTGACATAATTGTTGACCTCACTTACTTAACATAGGTATTAGACACATATTTACAAAAAAGACATGAGCATAACACCTATGCTTTTATTTCTAAAGCTGTTTTCTAGATATTAAATTATCCTAAAGATAGAAATAAATAGACTAATTCTCTTGCTTACGGCTCATGACTAATTTATTCTTTATTTGCATAAAAACTTTTTATAAAAGCATAAAAAGATCATTGTCTATAGGACTTACGCAAAAGTCACGGAATTACGTCATTACGAGCGAAGCGACGTAATCGCCTAAAATTCTGGGATTGCTTCCCTACACTACGTTCCGGTCGCAATGACAAATTTTGCTTGCGTAAGTCCTGGTCTATTTATGTTGGCGATCGCGCAATACTGTTCAGTCAAGGCTAAAGGGGTAGGTGGGGTAGAGCGTAAGCGTTACCCAACAAAGTTATGTACAGATTGTAATTAACCCGATTTTTACAGTGCGTCAACATAATTCGTAATTGATAATTCGTAATTCGTCATATAATCATTAAACAATCAAAATTCTTTGCATCCTAAGAAAATGGGGTAGGAGAAGGATAAGTACTAGTACTACCACTCGCAAAAGTAAAAAAACCTTTATTATGTGGTTCTGAGCGATTTAAAGTTGTATCTTTATTTCCGCTTTTATGTACTAGAATGAGCAGTTTCTTTACTTTCCTTTAAACTTTTGGTTTAATGCTTGAAACCGCATCTAAAAATGTACCAACTCGCTTAAAAGTAGATTATTTTAGGCGAGTTACATAAATCTTTTCCTTCCCCTGAACTGCAAGTTTTAAACGATAAAACTACTAGCAAAATTACTAGTAACTACACCGTCTTATACATCTTCTAACACAACGACGAGACCAGCCACCGCCGCCGTAGCCGCCACCGTAGTCGTCATAGCCACCGTAGCCACCGTAATCATAGTCGCCTTTTCTTCCTCCAGATAAAAACTGCTGTTCATCTGCGGACAAATCCACAAGTAAAGTAGATGTGATCATTTGGTTTGACATAATCATTTGCCTCACTTAACATTACGTAGGTGTTATTCACCTATGACTCTTGTTTTAAACATTTTATTTAGGAAATGAATGATTCTTTAGTCGTAAAAAAACAATAAATATTTATATCTTAGGTATTATATTAAAATATCTAAAATTGTTTGAAAAATATTTATTTTGATCATTATTTTATAGATCTAAATAGATAGATAGATAGTACCCATGAAGATACTTTACCATCATGGGTGCGAAAATATGGTTACTACACTTAGTAAAACTGCAAAAATATATTCATCAAATAGTCAAAACTATTTGTATCTAGCGTCATCAAGTAGAAGAAAGCTAAATGATAGATATAGCATCTAGCTTTCATGTCTTTGTTCTGTTTAATTAATTCCTCAAGTGAATATAGGAGACTATCTCAACTCTCTCAATTTGATTCATCTTGAGTGAGTTATATGAATTTTAGCCTCCCCCTATTAACTACATCCACCAGTTCCACCACCTACACACTTATAAAATGGTGTTACTGTGATTTTGTAGCCGACATACATAGTTGCTCCACCGCAGTCGCAGCCAGATGACTTATCTGTGTCTGACTCTTCACATTTACCACCATCATATCTACCATATCTACCGTATCTACGATATCTAAAATATCCAAATCCACCAGCTATAAACTGCTGTTCTTCTGCTAATAAATCTACAAGCAAAGTAGATGTGAGTATTTGATTTGACATAATTATTTGCCTCACTTAACATTACTTAGGAGTTGTTTACCTATGACTTTGTGCATGGTTTTTAGATAGCACCCATGCAGATAAAAATATCTTTATGGGTGCAAACTTATGGCTAACTCTTTGAGTTATACCGTCCAAAGATTGAATTTCAAGGAATTAAGACTATTTGTCTATGTTTCGTTGATTTAATTGCTCAAGAGAATATAGGAGACTGTCTCAACTCTCTCAAAACTTGATTTATCTTGAGTGAGTTATATGAGTTTTATCCTCCCTATACTAATGACATCCACCAGTTCCACCACCTACACACTTAGAATATGGTGTTACTTTGATTTTTTGGCCAACATACATACTTGCTCCACAGTCACAGCCAGATGAATCATCATTGTATGTCTCTTTACCACCGTACTTTTTACCACCGTACTCTTTACTACCGTAGCTGGAATATCCAAATCCACCGGCTAGAACCTGCTGTTCTTCTGCGGATAAATCTACAAGCAAAGTAGATGTGATCATTTGGTTTGACATAATAATTTGCCTCACTTACATTACATAGGTATTGTTCACCTATGACTCTGTTTTAAACATTTTATTTGGAAAATAAATTATTCTTTAGTTATATAAAAACAAAAGATATTTATATCTTAGGGATTATATAAAAATGCCCAAAATCATTTTATAAAATATTAATTTTACTCATTTAAATAGATAACACCCACGACGGTACAATACCTTCATGGGTGCGTAATTACGGTTACTATATTGAGTAATACCGTAAAGATATATTCATCAAGTAGTCGAAAATATTTGCATCTTAGTAGTGATGTGACAGAAAGCTAATTGTTAACCTATTACCTATCTTTTTAATCTAATGTCCTAAACGAATATAAGAGACTGACCAAACTCTCTCAAAATCTAATTTATTTTAAGGGAGTTAAATAAGTCTTTTTTGCTATTACTAATTACAAGGCTATATTACTCGCCAAGGAAGCCTAAAATGCGGACGGGAAATCTTTGACCACTATTAGTATCGGTGAGATCACCGTTAACAATTATATCGGGTCTGCTTTCTCCTTGACCACAATATTGTTTTCTTCTTCTATAACATTGTCCTCCAGTTAGAAGCTCTTGTTGCTCTGTAGATAGCTCCGAAAACAAATTAGACATCATGATCTGTTACCTCAATTTTGTGAATGGTTTGTAGGTAGCACCCATGTAGGTAAAATATCTTTATGGGTGCAAATTTATGGCTAACTTTTTGAGTTATACCGTCCAAAAGTCGAGTATCAAATAGTCAAAACTATTTGCATTTGGTGTCAGCAAGGAGTAGAAAATTAAATACTAGATTAGCATCTAGCTTTCATGTTTCTGTTCCGTTGATTTAATTGCTCAAGAGAATATGGGAGACTGGAGACTGTAGTCTCAACTCTCACAACATTTGATTTATCTTGAGTGAGTTATGTGAATTTTATCCTCCCCATACTAACTACATCCACCAGTTTCACCACCTACACACTTAGAATATGGTGTCACTTTGATTTTGTGACCGACATACATACTTGCTCCGCAGTCGCAGCCAGATGACTTATCTGTGTATGTATCTTTACCACCGTACTTTTTACCACCGTATTCTTTACCACCACTGCAGCTGGAATAGCCAAATCCACCAGCTAGAAACTGTTGTTCTTCTGTGGATAAATCTACAAGCAAAGTAGATGTGATCATTTGGTTTGACATAATTATTTGCCTCACTTACATTACATAGATGTTGTTCACCTATGACTTAGTTATAAACATTTTGTTTGGGAAATAAATGATTCTTTAGTCATAGAAAAAAGTAAAAAATATTTATACCTTAGGTATTATATAAAAATATCTAAAATCGTTTTATAAAATATTGGTTTCAATCATTATTTTATAGTTATAAATAGATAGCACCCACGATGGCAAAATACCTTCATGGGTGCAAGATTACGGTTACTAGATTGAGTTATACCGTGGAAAAATGAGCGTTAATTAGTCAAACACTATTTGCATTTAAATAAAGGGGAGAGTAGAGAAATTAGTGCTAGGATAAGCACTTTGATTTCTGGTCTCTGCGGCATTGATTTAAAGCCTTTAGAGAACACTGACTTGAAATTCCTAGTTTTGAGCCAGTTATGTAAATTTTCACTTCCCCTTATTCAGTGCAAAGTTTAAGATTTCTTTAACTTCTTAACGCGAACGATGCATTTGCTATTAATTTTGTAAACGCCAGAACCTTTACCAAACATGGACGAAGAAGATTCTTCGTCAGAATCACTGCTGCCAAAATCTGTTTCATCACCTGAACCTTCGTCTTCGGAACCATTGGCTCCACCAGCTAGAAGCTGTTGTTGTTCTGGAGATAAATCAGAAAGTAGTTCGGACATCATTAGAGTTGACATAAATTATTTGCCTCACTTATGTACATAGGTGTTAATAACCTATGTTTTTATTATTGACTATTGCCCTAAAATTTAAACTATTCTTTGGTTAGATAAATATAGAAAGAATAAGAGACAAAATATCATTCTTTTGGCTCATGAATATCAAAGAAACAATTAATGTAACTATATACAAAACACAGATTTTTAAGTACATTAAGCTGAGCCATGTAAAACAGAATTTAATATATTTCTGAACCAACTAAATTATAAGTAAAAGATGTACCTCTACCTAAATACAGTTCAGTTAAGACTAAAAATTAAAAATGGGTAGAGCAAGACTTTGTTGGGTTTTGCTGTCGCTCAACCCAATCTACTATTCTTCAAGTAAAAGTTTCACAATGATAAAAACTTCAAATGTTCTCCTTGTTGCGAGAGAAAATTTTCTGGAGTGCCTTGCATTTGTATCTGACCTTTATCTAGTAGCACAATCCAATCAGCCCTATTGATAACACTAGGTCGGTGGGTGATCAAAATTGTAGTTCTACCTTTGCGGTATTCTAAAAGTTGATCTAGTACTTGAGATTCACTAACTGGGTCTAATCCCGCAGTTGCTTCATCTAAAATTAGTACAGGTGGATCAGTAAGTATGCCTCTGGCGATCGCTAATCTTTGTCTTTGTCCACCAGAGAGATTTGCGCCAAACTCTCCTAAAACAGTTTGATAGTTATTAGGAAGTTGACTGATAAAGCTGTCTGCATCAGCAATATGGCAAGCTTTGACAACTTCTTCAAAGGAGATATAAGGCGTTCCTAAGCGGAAATTCTCTAAAATCGAGCGACTCCAGAAATGCGGCTCTTGGGGTACATAAACTACTTGTTGTCGCAGACAATCCAGAGAAATGTCTTGGATATTATAAAAACCAATCCGAATATTGCCAGAGTCTGGTTGATATAAGCCTCCTAGCAGTTTTGCCAAGGTACTTTTACCACAGCCAGATTTACCAATCAAAGCAATAACTTGTCCTCCAGGCAGTTTGATGGAAAAATCCTCTAATAAGTCAACTCTGCCAGGGTGGTGAAATGTGAGATGAGAACAACGAATATCTGCATCACCAGGAATTTGGGCAATTGGCTTTTGACTACCTCCCACCACTTCTGGTGTAGCATCAATCACTTCTAAGAGGCGGGAGATGGCTGTTTGAGAGCGAAAATATTCATCCGTTAAGCTAACTAAAGTGTCAATGAAATTTAAAACATTGATCTGTAGGGCGTTAAAAGCCAGTAGTTGACCAATGCTTAATTCCCCTTGAATCACCAGGATGCTTCCCATCCCCAGTAAAATAATACCGCCGATAGTGGAAAGGAAATTCGCAACGGTATTATTGATAATTCCGATTTGGGTAGTGCTGAAAGTAAGATTGGCAAGGCGACCAAAACGACTTTGAAATTCATCCCAAAATTGGGGAGCAGCATTGGTAGTTTTGAGTACCTGTGCGCCCTTAAACGTTTCTACTAAAACGCCTTGATTTTCAGATCCCAAAACCAAAAGACTACGGGTCTTTTGTTGGAGAATAGGTAAAAAAGGTAAGGTGGATAGGGTAATTAAAATGCTAATAAAGACAACTGCTAGGGTCAACTTCCAGCTATAAAACAACATGAAGCTGAAAGAAATCACAGCAACAAAAAACTGGCTGGGTAAAAGAACCACAACCTGCGATACCAATTGATTAATATCATTGATATCTCGCAGTCGGCTACTAATTTCGCCACTACGGCGGGCTTCGTAGTAATTTAAGGGTAACTGAAGAATTTTTCGCCCAAACTCTAAGACTAGCCCTAATTGCAGCCGCTGACCAAAATGAGCAATCATAGTGGCTTGCAGTAATCGTAGACTACTGCTGAACAAGGTCATAACCACAACAGCCAACACTACAACAGTGAGTAACTGGGTATCTCCCCGCACCAAGACATCATCTGTGAGGACTTGGATCAAGATGGGAGTTCCCAGGGCGAGTATACCCAGGACAACGTTGATCATTAAAACATGAGTTAGCAACCCACGATAAGGCAGAATCCGCTTAAAAAAGCGTCCTAAACCACCCTTTGCCTCTTCTTGGGGTTGCTCATAAAAGCGGTCTGGATCTGGCTCTAGTAAGAGCATCACTCCATTCCAAGCTGTTGTTAACTCTTCTTTATTGACATAACGGATGCCTACAGCAGGATCAGCTATGACATAGTTCTTGCCCCGTTGGTCATATAGAATAACCCAGTGATAGCCTTGCCAATGGATAATCGCTGGTAACTGAATTTCTTTGATTCTGTCAATAACGGCTGGCGAAGCTTTAACAGCTCTGGCATTAAAACCCAGAGTCTCACATCCCCGTTTTAGACCCAACATGGTTGTTCCTAGCTGTCCAGTTCCTACTGCTTCTCGGCTGCGATTGATGCTTAAAAACCGACCGTGATGTTTGCAAATCGCTGCTAAACAAGCTGCTCCACAGTCTTCTTCGCTCAACTGTAAAACAGACTGATAATTTTTTTTGAATAGATTAAACATAGTTACTAGACCTATGAAGTTGGTAGACAAAGTTAGGACTTACGCACTCGTGACGAAAAACTAAGCCTTTGCTCGTAATGACGTGAAATCATAATCTGTGCGTAAGTGCTGAAAGTCGATCAATTTTGGATTAGAAATTTTCATCCAAAATTGAAAATTCGGTCAGGTAAACAATTATGGAATTAAAAATCGGTGATTAATTTTGCTTTGCGGAGTATGAAGTGAAGCACTGTTTCCTCACGGGAAATAATATCGGCTCGACCTTCCATTCCTGGCTTGAGATCACACTGGCGATCGCCTCTACCCAGATGTAAGGTTTGCGGCTCAATCATGACTTCGTAGGTAGCCACCTGTGGTGTATTGGGCGTTGCACTATTTTGGATAGTTGGTAAGGCATCTGGTGCAACTGTTTTGACGGTTCCTTTGAGAGTGCCGTAGTCTGGATAGGGACAAGCAGAAACCCGCATCTGGACTTTTTGACCTGCTTTTACCTTGTCAATATTTTGAGATGTCACTTCAGCTTTAATTTGTACTGGAGCATTTAAAGGAGCAATCTGAGCAATAGCTTCACTGGGTTGTACTACCTGACCAGGGTTGCGAAGTTTTAATTGCAGCACAGTCCCTGCGATCGGGGCGCGAATTATACTTTTGTTCAGGTCATTTTCTACCTGTTGTAAATCTTTGCCAGTACTAGTGAACTGCTTTTGAAATTCTAGGCGTTGTTGGAGCAGAGTTTCTCTTTCTTTTTTTAAAGCGGCCAAGGTAGCTTCACCCCTTGCCCGTTCTTGTTTAATCCGTTCAGATGCTACTGTAACCGTAGAATTACTGGGATTGATCTCGGTTTGGGCTTTTTTTAGATTAGTTTGGGCGATCGTCAGGGCTTGGTCTTTTTCCTCCAGGAGATTTTTAGCATTAGCTTTAGCTTGTTCTAGCTTGGCTTCAGCAGATATCACCGCTTGGTCTTTTTCCTCCAGAAGATTTTTAGCATTAGCTTTAGCTTGTTCTAGCCTGGCTTCAGCAGATATCACCGCCTGTTCTTTTTCTTCATAAAGATTGCGAGAAATTGCGCCCAATGCTATTATCGCCTGCAATCGGTCTCGTTGCACTCTAGCTAAGGTCAAAGCTGCTTTTGCCTCTTGCACAGTTGCCGTTAAGACTTTTTCTCGCTGCAATCTGTCTCGCTGCACCTTGGCTAGAGCTAAGGCTGTTTCTGCTTCTTGCACAGTTACTGTTAAGAGTTTTTCTCGTTGTAATCGGTCTTGTTGTACCTTGGCTAAGGTCAATGCTGCTTTTGCTTGCGTCATTTCAGCTAAAGCTTTAGTTTGCTGGTCTTCATAGTTGCGTTGAGTACCTCCTAACTCAGCTTGTGCAGCGATAATCGTGCGGTTAATGAAGTTTGTCTGCGCCGCTATTTGAGTATCGATTTCACCGAGTTGAGCATCAATTTGAATTAGTTGTAATTTACCCTGCTGAATAGTGTTTTGTAGCTGGCTTTTTTGAGTTTGAAGACGAGAATCGTCGACATAAGCAATAACTTCCCCTTCGGTGACGACCTGATTATTTTTAACCCCAATCTTTTCAACGGCTCCAGTAATAGCAGATTCAACAACTCGCAGTTCTCCTATTGGTCGGATAGTTGCAGGGGCTTTGACCGTAACTTTGTATTTGAGAATAGATGTAAGACTCACCCCTACTACAAAAATACTCAGCAGAAACCCCCCACCGATGCTTATCCACTTACCAATGTGTGGAAGGAACTCATTAGCTTCAACTGTAGGGAGCTGCTCTGGAATCGGTTCGTTTAAACTATGCCAGAAATTGTTTTCCTCGCGACCTAGAAAGTTCACGGTACTGTACCTTAATGATGGTTATTAATGTTATGTTGATTTTTGAAGTACACTGTAATGCAGATTTTCAAAACAAGCGGATTTATAGCGCTTCTCGGTTGTGTTCAGTACATTCTGGTGGAGAAAAGGGACTAGGGGCTAGAGGGGTGTATTTCATCCACATGAAAACTGTTTTTATCTATGAGTTGATGGCAAATTGCACTAAAAGGCATCTACGGCTCATTAATTCAGGATGAGTACGAAAATTCCTGTAAACATGAGTCTTTAGGGTGATATTTAGTAAAACGGCAACATCTGCTGCTAACAGTAGCAACAATCTTGCTTTACGATCGGTTATAATCATCTAAGGGGAATGAGAAGGGTATACGCGAGACGTAAAAATTATCTTTCTCAAATCTCAAACGTGGATAATGCGTTGAGACAACGGAGGAAAACGCTCAAACTCCCTCAAAGTCCTCACTTACGTTGAGCGAGTAGCAACAACCTCCTCCAGTCCCCTTTTTATAATAAAAAAGGGTTGTAGAAATTTACTAGCAAATTTCTTGTTTTTTGATGCATTTAGTTAAAGTCTTAGGTCTTAAAAGAAGAACATCACACTGAGGCTCTAGCATTAATTAGGTTAGAGAGACATGGTAAATCGATGTCTCTACAGAAAATCTATCTGTCAATTAGTCTTTGACACACTACTAGTACAACTCTGGAATATTTGGGAATCTCCACTTAACTTAAGTGTTGTCTAAATATACAAAGTTTTGTACTTTAACTGACGAAATGATAGTTGCAAAAGCTAGACTTGCGGTAACTCTAAGAGTAGCTTTATCAAGCCTAAAACATGTTGTGATGTATATTCTAAACCAAGGAAATTGCTAGCGCTGCTTTAGGGATAAGAAATGCTTGTACCCTGTAAAGCGGCGAGTTTCTAGAGCAAAATTGCTGCAACTCATTTTAAGATCATCGCTCAGCGAGAAACTGCTGTTGTTTATCAGATAACGCGACAAATAACTCGGACGCAATTATTTTATGTGACATGATTGTTAGCCTCACTTACGCAATCAGATAGACAGACCACCTAAGTACTCAACTATAAACACTGTTTGTCAGGATTTCATAAACCTAGAGGTATAAATCAAAGTTGTATATTTACTCCTAAAAGTAGATATAAAAACTTCTATTTTTTATAGATATACTAATATCTATAGAGGTGAAATAGTTAATTATCGATTTTTTTGAAGTTATCTGAAGTATTTAAATGAATATCCATAGAATTTGTGATTAAAGTTGATAGAAAAATAGACCCTACACGTACCATTTTTTTTTGTTAAAAGATTGGATATGAGGTATTATTTCTAGTCTTTCATTTTCGGAGATCAAGAAGTTGTCTGGAAAGTCACAAAGTATACTAAAAACCTCTCCCCAGAACGGAGAGAGGCTTAATGATCACCCATAATAAGCAGTTTGTAGTGGGTATTACGTGTCTACAGTCCCCAAATCCAGGACTAAAGTCCTTAACTACAAACATTTTTTATTCAGCTTGATTAAACGGAAATGATATCAGCTAACTGCCGAATCTGGTGCTGCTGCTGGTTAAACTGCTTTTGTTCTGGTGTTAAGATATCGTTGTCAATTGGTTGGCGCATATCCCATTGCCACTCAGCTAATATTAGTAAACTCATCATGATGATGACACCAGTGGCGAGAAACTGCCATTGACCAAAGCAAGGCATAACTGCAATTCCTAACAGATGAATCATTGCTGTCATCAAAAAAGTACGCGATCGCAAAGCCAACGCCGTACACAAGTAACCAATACTACTCAATCCCAACCATAGGGGACACAGACGCATGAGAATTTCGCCCCAACCAAGAAAAATACTTGCGTCGGTTATGAAAACACCGCCTAACATCAAAATGATCCAACAATATATCAGCCAACGCACCTTTTCTACACTCACCCAAAACCAAGTCAAAACTACCATTCCCATCGTCCCGACGAAGGTAAGTACTGACCACAAAATTGCTTGCGTATACCAGCTGATGGGTAGAAACTGGGCTGTCAGGAACATCCCTGCACATATTAGACCCCAAAGTAGAAAAACCTGATCTATTCGGGTATAAAATCCAGACAATACTCTCAGTTGACCAATTTTTAAATTGAGGCGTACTAAACCTTGCAAGTCTTGAAAGTCTAAAGCTTCCTGTTTATCACGCAGTAGTGGTTGAGAAATGGGTAAAACAGTCATTCAGGATTTTTATTTAATAATTATGGTTAAATTTAAAACATTACTTGGTAAATTTTAACAAATAATTTAACATTTTTTAACTAAAATTATTAGAGGATGGGCGATCGCTCTCAGATGACGAAACGAACAAACAACAAGTGAGGTGATTAGGAGGATATTAATTAAGCGGCCATAGCTGAAATAACGCAAAGGCAAGGGCTGCACTGCCTAAAGGAACTGTCAAATTATCAACACCTAACAATGATACAGCTTCTAAGCCAGTAGCTACTAAAGCAATTGCCAGTGATACTACCCAAATTTGCCAGTTGTTTCCTTCTACACCCAGTAAAATTAAGCTACTAACAAGATAGCTGACTAAAGCCATAGTTAAGGAGCCTTCCCAGCTTTTTTGCGCTCCGAAGATTTTATACTTATGTTTACCAAAGCGTTGCCCAATCAAGGCTGCTAGTCCATCGCCCCATGCCATCACCATAATTCCTATTGCTGCATACTGGGGCTGTTGTAAGTGCCAAAAATAAGCAACTAAAATACCAACACTGACAGCGTAAAAAAATGTTCCTAAACTTTGACGGCCGACGCTATTAATACCAGGAAGAATAGGAAATCGGTATGATAACAAGGTAACGGCACTCGCTACAATTGAAGCCGTAATGCCTACACTTGCAGGTACATCAAGCCACCAAGCTAGCAAAATTACATTACCAGTACCAATATGAACAATCTTCCGCAATATTTCTGGCTCACCACTAGCGAAACGTTTTACCACCCATGCGATTAGGAGGATGAGTAACACCCAAACTGCAACTATCGTAATTTGCAGCCACAAAAATGGAATTGAGGTTAAACCGGGAACTGAAGTCAACAAAGATTTTACAAGATGGGTAATTTTTACCTTTGTTACTAATTTATAAGATTTAGGCGATCGCAATGAAATTATTATTTATTTGGCTGATTCGGGGCTACAGAATGTTTATTTCGCCGCTGTTTCTTCCAACTTGTCGGTTTCAACCAACTTGTTCAATGTATGCCATTGAGGCAATTGAAAGGTTTGGCGTGTGGCGTGGTGGCTGGATGGCAATTCGGCGTATCTTGCGTTGTCATCCATTTCATCCAGGTGGTTATGATCCTGTACCAGAGTTAAGGGAACAGGGAAATCCGCATAATTAAAGTGCGTACAATCGCCCTTGCACCGGAATCTGCTGGCGTGGATTGAAAAATCGCTCTACTTCCCTAAGCAGGAGAATCAAGCTTCATTAGACGACGTACGGCTTGTTCTATATCTTGTTCTTTAATTAAAGATTCTCCTACAAGAACCGCATGTGTACCAGCCTCCTTCATCAGTGATAAATCAGCATGTGTGTATAATCCCGACTCACTGACGATCATCACACCCAAGTTTTGCAACTGCGATCGCCTGGCTGCTATTAATGTTTGAGTAGTGCTGGTATCGATTGTAAAATCTTCTAGATTCTGATTGTTAATTCCTATTAAGCGGATGTCGTCTAGCTTGAGTACCCGATCTAGTTCAGTCAAGTTATGGACTTCTAATAAAGCGTTCATCCCCAAATAATGAATCACTCGTAACAAGTCTTGGAGTTCCCGATCTGTCAAAATGGCGGCGATGAGTAGCACCGCGTCTGCTCCTGCTGCTCGTGCTAAATAAATTTGGCACGGGTCAATGATAAACTCCTTGCACAGTAGAGGTAAAGATATTCTCTGGCGGATTGCACGCAGACTTTCAAAACTGCCATGAAAGAATGATGCTTCAGTGATCACAGATATACAAGCTGCACCACTACGTTCATAAGCTTTGGCGATCGCCATTGGGTCAAAGTCTGCTCGGATAATTCCATGAAGTGGTGATGCTTTCTGGATTTCTGCAATCAGGCTGGGTCGATGAGGACTCTGTTGCAAGGCTGTCAAGAAATCTCGCACGGTTGGAGCAGCAGTTAACTGACGTTGCAAAGAAGCCAAAGACATCTGTTGGTGCATTTGTATTACTTCTTGCTTTTTGTGCCACACAATCTCTCTGAGAATGGGTTGCAGACGACTATTAACAGGAGTAAGTGGGTAAATCATAAGCTGCGACAAATCGGGAGATGGGGTGACTCAAAAAGTATGAAGCATAAAACCGGGTTCCTACCCTAGGGGAACTCCTTTGCCTAACTTTAGTGATCAAACTTGTTACTAATATTGAGCGGTAGGTGGTTACTGTCTATTGATGTTCTGCTTCAGAGTCTCATCCAATTTGGTTTCATGTCAAAAACTTCTTTATTTTCAGCTTCTTTCGTCTTAGAGCTATCAGTTAAATAGTTGTTTTTCAGAAGTCGAATATAGGTGCGATAGGGTATATAGTCTATAGGGTTGTAGCCAGAAAAACGCAGAATTAAAACACATGCCCAGGAATACTTGCCGGCAATAATCGCTTTAATTATCTGTTCGATTTGTTCGGTATTGATTTTATTACCAGTCTGTGAGCTATAAGTAGTATTCATTTTTTGATGCATAGTCTTTCCTCATTTTGTTAAATTTGCAGTCCTGAGTTGAGACAGTGATTTTGTTTGGTATTGATGTTTTCTTATCTAAAATCAAAAATTATGTTTTTTCAGAGTCTTTCTACTGCCTAGTAGAATAGGAAGCGTTTGATGATTGCAAATGTGTTTTGGAAATAGGGGTGAATTTAACCAGCCAGCATTTTATCTGCCTCATGAATATCTAGTTAAACCAGCCCCTACAGATGACCCGCATTGCAGAAGTAGCTTCTTTTTTAAGAATACTCAATCTTCAGCAACAGATATATGTCTAATTTTTTGGTAGACTTATCTCTTTTTTCTCTTTTATAGTTTATTACTTCTTGTCAACGAAAACTTTTGTTGAGTCATATTTGCTCTAGAAATTAAAAATTATACAAGTTTATATTCAGTCACAGAAAAATCTCAATCTCAAGACTCTTTTTTGATTTTGTCTTTTTAATTTACCATGTCTCACCGTTCCGATCACAAGTTAGCATTTTGTCTAAGGTTGCGGTAGCATATATTACTATACAATACTGAGGTTAACCCTGGTCAGCTTGATTTACTTATATGTTTCTAAAAAAAAATAAGGCGACAATTGTCTACGTATTTACCACGCTAAATATTAACTAGGCAAAAACGTCTATGATGCCTATTTAGCGAAGCTAAACGGTTTATATTTGCGATAATTGATAGTTGTAGCAATTAACTTATATACTTAAAATATAAGTAAAAAATAATACTTCATGATTGATTGCTAAAAAAGTTTATAGATTTGAAAAGTTGGGTAATCCCTGGCTTTGATAGATGGCTAAAATCAAGCTATAATCCCCATCACTGAGATATGAGCAGTTTTAGACCTAAAGCCTTTCTATAGCAGGTAATCTTTAATTTCTAATCTAAATGAGTATAGTTGAGCAGCAGGTTATCTAAATGCCAATAGCTTGATAATAACTGCATTTTAACGTTATCTTGCTACTTAGCATCTCTTCAAACCAAGTATATGTGTTAATAAACACATATAACCTTAACATTTTATCTGTCTTTTGAAAGATGTCTTAGTAACATATACATAGACTTTAATAAAAATATATGTCTGATGAAAGATGACTTAACATATTATTATGTAGTTAAATCCCTGAAAGAGTACAATTAAAAGGAAATAAACTTATGCACAAAAAGCCGCTTTTTTTAACTAAAAATATTGTGCTTAGAACATCTAAATTGGAATAGATAAAACACTAAATATAAATCACAAAACAGAAATAAAAACTATGTAAATACTGCTTGAGAATAAAGAACAGATCAACCGATCAATGTGTAGTAAACTTAAACTATCCGAGAAATTTATTTTATTCTTAACATTGGGTTAAGACTGAATTATATTTTTCCATATCTCAATTGACACTACAGCCAAAAGCAAAGTTGAAACTTGCTGATTTCCTGGTCAATCAAGCTAGCACGGATACGGAGGGGGTTACTATGAGCAACTGCAAACCCGATAGCACTGCACAAGTGAAAGTATCGGGGCTATCTCTCCTATCCCTTGAAGGGATGTGCTTATCCTTAACTTTCGCTGATAAAGTAGTAGAATTGAGAATGCAAAAGTGGTTTGATGAATTACAAAATGCTATAGAGCATGTACAACAGGAAGTTTCTGAATTGCAGAAGCAGGAGACAGAGCTAGAAAAATCTGTTTCTCTACTTCGTTCTACTCTAGAATCTACTGCCAGTGGTATTATTGCAGTGGATTTTGGTGGCAATATTAAGAGCTTTAATCAGAAATTTGTGGATATGTGGCAGATCCCAGATTCCCTGATGCTATCTAGGAACTTTCCTCAAGTCAGTGCCTTTTTTGAGAACCAATTAATAAACCCAGAAACTTTTCGCCAAGTCCTGAGAAAAATTTCCGTCCAACGTGATTTTGAGAGTTGTGATATTCTGGAACTGAAAGATGGGGAAATCTTTGTTCAATACTCTAAACCCCAGTGGTTGGATAACGAAATTATCGGTAGAGTATGGAGTATTTGGAACATTACCTCATCTAAAACGACTAAGGATGTATTACGGCTAAAACCGAGCGTAGTCGAGGCTTTAGCAGAAGCAACAGATGCTAATATTTTCATAATTAAAGGTTCGGATATATCTTATGTCAATCCGACAGGGGAGGTACTTACTGGCTATACAAAAAAGGAACTACTAACTAGCTTTGATATTGACCAACTGATCAAGAGTAAAGAGGGCAGATATATACAAAACAAAAACTCCGAATATCAGGAGATAAATATTCTGACCAAAGATGGTACTGAGCGCTGGCTAGCTTGTACAGTTGCAGTGTTTGATTTCGAGGGTACGCCAGTGGAAATGATTGCAGGTATTGATATCACTGACTACAAACAGGCTCAATCACAATTGAGTCAGGCTTTAGAACAAGTAAAGCAACTGAGCGAACAAAGAGCGAATTTTGTTTCTATGGCTTGCCATCAGTTACGCACACCGCTGAATGTTGTTTCAGTCTCTAATAGCTTACTCCAGAAACGCATTGATGAAGGAACAACAGCAAAAACGCGATCGCTACTTGATCACATTCAAACAGCTGTTGAAAAACTCAGCCAGATGTTGAATGATATCTTGTTGTTTGCACAGGCGGAAGCAGCAAAATTCAACTTCGAGACTAAGCCACTTGATTTGGTGCGATTCTGTAATGAGTTAGTGGCACAAATGCAGATGAGTAGCGCTCATAATGCCATCAATTTTGTGAGTCAATGTAACTCTTTAAGTGCTGATGTGGATCAAGAACTACTGGAGCGTATTCTGAAGAACTTGCTTGACAATGCCATTAAATATTCCCCAACTGGTTGCGCGGTTGATTTACAACTTGCTTGTGAGCAGGAAAAAGTAATTTTCCAGGTAATCGATAGAGGAATAGGCATTCTAGCAGCAGATAGACAACGACTGTTTGAGCCATTTTATCGAGGTAAAAATATTAATAATCTATCCAGTACCGGATTGGGTTTATCGATTGTCAAAATTCTTGTGGATTTACATGGCGGTCAAATTGCTGTAGAAAGTGAGGTTGGTGTAGGTACTACTGTGACAGTCGTGTTCCCATCTATGAAATCTCAACTCGCTTCTATGTAGATTTGTTTAAGTACCTAAACAAAATTAGTTATAGTTCCCTGTCCCCTGTCCCCTATTCTTATTAGTGTACTCAGCACAGAGTTTGGTCATTATTCCCTGCCGAAAATTCTAGTGAGAGAAAAATGATGCATAAATCGTCGAAAACAATTCTTGTAATTGAAGATGATGCTCCTACCCGCCATCTTTTCTTAGATATTCTTGAGGCTGAAGATTTTGATACAATAGGTGCTGAAAATGGTCTTGTTGGCATTGAACAAGCACAAAAACATTTACCCGATTTGGTGCTTTGCGATATTGGTATGCCGGATATGGATGGTTATGATGTTTTGAATACGCTGCGCCAAGATCCTCTGACAGCGATTATTCCCTTCATTTTTCTCACTGGTAGCGGCACTAAAGCATCTGTTCGTAAAGGTATGGAACTGGGGGCTGATGATTATCTTACCAAACCCTCTACAGTAGGCGAGTTACTGAGAGCGATCGCAGTTCGATTAGAAAAAAACCAAGCTATCCTCAAGCACTGGTATGCGACTAAATCTCATCAAGTCTCAGAAGCACTACCCACAAACACTACTTCGTCAGTAACTTCTGAGTCCTTTTTTCCATCGGTTCCCCAACTTAAAGAAGTTTTCGATTACATTGAAGCTAACTACGATCAAGGAATTACTTTGTCTGATGTGGCGGACGCTGTTGGTTATTCACCAGCTTACTTAACCAGTAGAGTCGCCAAAAAAACGGGAGAAACTGTTAACAGCTGGATTGTTAAGCGCCGGATGGCAGCAGCACGTCCTTTATTGCAAGATACTGATCAGACAATCGAGCAGATTGCTATCAAGTTGGGCTATCAAAATGCATGTCATTTCTCCCGCCAGTTTCGTCAACATCATGGGCTACCTCCCAAAAATTGGAGAAAACAACATCAAAATCAGCAAAATCAACTTTTTCAGGCTTCGCGAAACAAGAATATGCAATTAATCAATCCTGACTTTCAACTGGGAGATTATAATCTTGGATAAATAAAATTGTTAACTGTTCTTAGGCTTTGTCAACTGCTGAATTATTGATTGTATTGCCAAAGCCAATAAACCGATTGCTACTATACCAAAGATCCCACTTCCTAAGGCAAACACACCTACAACTAGGGTACGAACAGCAGAGGAAATTCTCAGCGTTAATAAATTATCTGAATGAATGGGTTTTGTGGCAAAATTGGTAGCGATCGCAATCATCAATGAGTATACTGCAAAGCTTAGTCCTCCTGAAATCACTGCTCCAGTTACACAACGTAACAAACTTGGTGGAACTGGGGTTGGAGTTTCTGTTTGTGGTGTTAAATTTGGGTCATTCATTATCGAATTAATTCAATTTTTAATTGAGCGAAGCATGGGGCATTATACTGAAGATACTATCTGAATGCCGTGTGTAGTCATCTGAGTTACGAATAATTCTAAATCTTCGTCAGGAATTGCTTCTCTAATTTTTAACTTAACTGCTTGTGCTTGTTGTTTGGACTCTGTGAGTGCAAAGACTGTCGGCCCGGAACCAGACATCATTGTTCCTAAGACTTCTTGTTGATTTGCAAATAGTTCTCGCAGTTGCAGAACTTGGGGATACTCTGGCAAGACTACACGCTCTAAATCATTGTGCAGTTTTTGGGCAATTTCTGTGACATCTTTGTCAAGAATAGCTTTGACCATTTCTCCGGAATGGACTTTACTAGCACGCGCTGTCAAACTATCGTCTCTCAAATAAGAACTACCAAACTGCTGACGATAGGTTTTGTATGCCCAAGCGGTGGAAACTTCTAAGCTGCGATATTTAGCTAATACTATATATATATGATCTAAACTCGGTAAAGGAGCAAGTTGTTCACCTCTACTTGTGGCGATCGCTGTACCACCAGCTACACAAAATGGTATATCTGAACCTAGAGTAGCGCCCAGTTCTTCTAATTCTGACTGAGTTAATCCCAATTTCCACAATAAATCTATCCCTACCAAAACTGCTGCGGCATTTGTTGAACCTCCTGCTAACCCAGCAGCTACAGGAATATGCTTCCTGACATTAATTTCTACACCTCCATATTTACTAAAAGCTTCGGGAAATTGCGTTACCATTAGTTCCGCTGCCCGATACGCCAAATTACTCTTGCCTGTTGGTACTTGTGGATGGTTACAATGAACGCGGATAGTGTCAACACTAAGGGAATGCACTTCAATTTGATCAGCCAAGTCAATGCTTTGGAGGATCATGGCTAACTCATGATACCCATCAGGGCGATCGCCGATGATTTCTAAGTATAAGTTGATTTTGGCAGGGGCAATTAAGATGTAGGAACGCATAACAGTTATCAGTTATCAGTTATCAGTTATCAGTTATCAGTCATCAGTTTACTGTTAACTGATTTGCTAGTGTTACCCATTGCTGAACGCTGAGGTCTTCAGCCCTAGCTTGGGGATTTATTTCTAATTGTTCCAGTAAGTGGGTCAGGCGATCGCGTTCGACGATTGATTGCAAATTATTTCGTAACATTTTGCGTTTGGCTGCAAACCCTAATTTCAGTAAGTTCTCAAATTTTCTGGGGTTAACGACTGGCGTTGCTATTTGTCGAGGATACAACCGCACGACTGCTGAGTCTACTTTCGGCGGTGGATGAAATGCACCAGCTGGCACTGTACAAATTAATTCACACTCAGCTAAATACTGTACCCGTACACTTAAGGCTCCAAAAGTTTTCGACCCTGGTTTAGCATATAACCTTTCTGCTACTTCTTTTTGCACTAGTAGTACTATCGAGTCGAAGGGTTCTGGATTAGGATTGCCGATGGTTCCCAATAGTTTCTCAATAATTGGCCCTGTAATGTTGTAGGGAATATTAGCTACGACTTTATTAGGCTGTTGAAAATTGGGAAATGCTACTAAATGAGATGGTAAATCTAGGGTGAGAAAATCTCCTTGTAGCAGTAAAAAATTTTCAGTTTTACTTAGTTGCTTTGCTAAGAGTTTGCACAAATCAAAGTCTATCTCTACTGCAACTAGAGATTGCACCAAGGGTAATAAACGACGTGTGAGAATGCCTGTACCTGGGCCGATTTCTAGAACGCGATCAGTTGGCTGACATGCTGCTACCTTGACAATTGCGTCCAATGCCTTTTCACTTTTGAGCCAATGCTGAGCAAATAGCTTGCGCGGTCGTACCATGAATTTTCCTTACTATATCTAGTCTTCAGGTTTTTGCAAAAAACGCGTTTCTTACTTTTTTCTTACTTTTTATTGTAAATTTTTAATACTTTTACTGATACATAATTTGACAAAAAGAGTTATTTGTGGTAGTAATTGGTTTTGAGAATGGCGATCGCTCCACCACCATCATGTCTACAATTGGGTTTAGACTTCCTCCCAATCTTCAATTTGTAACCCATTCACCCGACTAAATTCCCTCGTATTGTGCGTAACTAAAATTAAATTATGTACTTTAGCAATAGATGCAATTTGTAAATCATAAGGGCCGATAGGTGTACCTAAAATTGCCAACTCAGCCCGAACTTCACCAAAAATTTTAGCGGCTGCATCATCAAAAGGCAGAGAAACAAAATTATTGAGAAAAGCTAACTGTAAAGCCAAAGTGCGTTGATAATTTTTGCTTCTGACTGCACCATAAAATAGTTCTGCCTTCACAACTGAGCAAACAGCAATATCCTGTGGTGATAAAGATTCTAACCGCCGCCTTACACCAGACGTTGGATGATTAAGATAAACAATGCAAGCATTGGTATCTAATAAATAAATCACTCTAACGGCTCCCGCACCTCATATTCACCTTGGGGATATCTCACCAGAGGCTCATCTTGCAAACAACCAGCCGTTTGTTCAAAAAAATTAGCAGGCCATCCCAATTCTTCTGGTGTTTTTGGCTGTACTGCTGCTTCATTATGACCTTTTGCGGCAAAAGTCTTGAGAGCATCGACAATTACTTCCGCAGCCGTTGCATATTTACCACTTTCAATCTGAGTTTGGATGAATTGCTCCAGTTCTGGAGTTAAGGACACATTCATAGATTTGTATGCAAGAGTGTTTTTCCATAACTATTGTAAATAATGAGTAGATAGTGTTGGGTTGACACAAATAAACTCAACGTACTGGCTTTATTGATTTTATTGACTTTTTAGTTGAAATAGTAGATTATCACGATTGAGGTAAACAGCAGTGAGATTTCCTAAACATCGTCCTCCTACTCATCCTGGAGAAACTTTACTCAAAGATTTTTTAGAACCTCTGGCAATATCACAAGCCGAACTTGCTGGAGCAATTCATGTTCCCTATCAGCGTATTAATGAACTCGTAAATGGCAAGCAAGGCGTGACACTAAGTACTGCTTTACGATTAGCAAAATTTTTTGGGAATAGTGCGGAGTTTTGGTTAAACCTGCAACAAAATTGTGAACTATACCACCTCTTCAAACAAGAAGAAGAAGAAGAACTTAACGCCATCTTAAAATTCATCCGCAAATGAGAGAATGAGAGTGTCAATGGCTAATTCCTAAATGCAGTTTTAAAGCAGCATCTACTAATTGCATCAACTCTTCACTCAAACTATTTATCACTTCTCCCACAATCCTTTGCTGAGAAATTGTTCGTACCTGCTGCGCCTGTACTTTAGAAGCTTTAGGTAAACCACTATCCTCACAATTGAGTAAAACCTCAAACGGATAAACACGCCTGACATTGGATGTAATTGGTAAGATTGTCACCGTATTAGCAGCACGATTATTCGCATCATTGCTAACTATCAGCACTGGACGGCATTTATCCATCTCTGAGCCAACCGCCGGACTGAGATTTGCATAATAAATATCACCACGCTTCATCTATTAATCCATCTGTAATTGTGACATCCCAATCATTGTCAACCTCGACAGATGCTTCTCGGTAAGCTTGTTCTAACTCCTGTTCTCGCAGCAATTGCAATGCCGTTTCAATAACTTGAGAGCGAGATTTACAGCCTTTGGCTAGTTTATAACTTTCCACAAACCTCACCAGAGGAGCCGATAAGGAAATTGATAGCTTTTCAACCTGCATAGTCTTACCAAAAGTAGTAAACAGATTCTTACTTAATGGTAATCTACAGAGTAGTAAAATATTAAAAATTTGAGAATTTTCTTGTAATCGCCATCTCTACCGTTGTATCTATGTTAATGGGACAACTTCATATAATTACTGAAAGTAATATGTTAGACACACCTTCAGACTCCATTTGGATTGTTACCGATGAAATGCCTCAAATATCCATACCTGAAGGCGTTAAAGGCGGAACTACTACACGGGGAAGTTGGGGAGATGAACCCACAAGAGATACTAATCACAAAGTGGTAGGAGATGCCGTTAAGGTTAGTGCTGAGAAATTAGAACAAAACATGACTAGCTTTTTGCAAGTCGTAGGACGCTTGTTTAGTCGTGCAGAACAGCAAGCAAATTCCCAAATGCAGCTAGAAGAAATTGAACTATCGGTAGAAATTAGCGGTGAAGGAGAAGTTAAATTAATTGGTAGTGGTGTAAAAGCTAGTGGAAAAGGAGCAATAAAGCTGACTTTTAAACGGCAAGAACCAAAGTGAAATGGCGAAAAATTGGGAGATGCTGCGTGGTGGTTCTTGGAGCAGCAGCCCAGGGAACTGTCGCAGTGCCAACCGCACCAGGAAACCAGCCGTCAACCGTATCAGCGATACCGGTTTTCGTGTCGTCCTAGTTTCCGCGTGAGGACTCCTTTCCCTTTGCTCTTTTGCCCTCTTGTCCTTTACACTTCTTTACTTTTCACTCTTCCGCCGCAGGCGGATCGCAATGACTTAACTCTGTCATGGCGAGGAGGAACGACGAAGCCATCGCTACAACAAATTTAACGCGTTACAATTCATCATATAAATCTTTCCATTCTTGATTGATGCCATTGATTAAATCAATTTTCTTTTGTCTAGAACCTGCTTTAATTTGTTTTTCTCTACTAATGGCTGTGTAGGCATTTTCAAATATTTCATAATAAACTAATTTATTAATATTGTATTTTTTCGTAAATCCTTCTATTAACTTTTCTTTATGTTCATAAACTCTTCTTTGGAGATTGTTAGTCATTCCTGTATAAATCACAGTGTTATATTTATTAGTCATAATATATATGTAATACTGCTGACTCATTTCTAACTCTTGATTACGAAAAAATATAATTACGTTACTGTGAGTGTAACTCATTGGTAGCAACACCAGGGTTACTGAACTCAACAACCACAATATGTGCTATCTGTGGGGTTAAATTGCTCGTAAATAAAGTCGATGGACAAAAATAGTTACAGTCATTGAGAGTGTTCGCTCTTAAGTTCCCGCAGGGTAGTGAAGCAATCGCAAGGGCTGGGATTGCTACGCTTTGCTCGCAATGACGCTTTGTAATTAACTATGTCCAATGACTTAAAGTTAAGCGTAGCGCAACCCAACTTCTAGATTAAAATAAAATATTAAGCAATATTGAACAAGCATAAAACCGAGTAAACACCTATTAAATGTTGGGTTTCACTTTGTTCAACCCAACCTACGTCAGAACCTTTCTTAACTAAAACTCTGAAGTTTCGCTTCATTGAATTCAATAATCTGTGAGAATTGTTCATCATTCATGTCCTTTGATAACCTGTGCAAACTCCTATCCGAAAAACATCCCGTCACCTTTGCCAGTTGGGTATTAGGTACACCACAAACTAACGTCACAATCCTCAAAACCGAATTGAGCATTGAACCGATACGTGCAGATTACGTCACATTCCTACAACTACAAGAACGCATTCTCCACCTGGAATTTCAAACCAAACTCGAATCCACACCACCCTTACCCCTACGGATGCTTGATTATTGGGTAAGGTTGTATCGGTTATATCGTCTACCAATTACGCAAGTTGTCATACTATTACTTCCCCCCGCACCAGGAACAGTAATTGAAACCGCGTTCAACGTTGAAACCACCCATCATGAATATCGAGTAATTCGCTTATGGGAGGAAAATCCTTAAGTCTTTTTGGATAACCCAGCTTTATTACCATTAGCACCACTAACCGCCACAACCAAACCCCAAACCTTATTGCAACAAGTGGTAGAACGAGTCAATCAACTTGAGCCAAGACAACGACCACAAATCTCCGCCTACACCCAAATCTTAGCAGGGTTAAAATACAAAAAAGACTTGATTAGAAACTTATTTCGGGAGGGTATGATGCGCGAATCGGTGATTTATCAAGAAATTCTCGCTGAAGGCGAACAAATAGGAGAAAAACGCGGAGAACAACGTGGACGGCTAGCAGAAGGGCGATCGCTCGTTCTCCGTCAACTCACTCGTCGTGTGGGAAAATTATCTTTACCATTGTTAGGACGAATTGAAATGCTCTCTTTAGAAGAATTAGAAAATCTAGGGGAAGCATTGTTAGATTTTCAGGCGATCGCAGATTTAGAAACTTGGTTAAACACATTAGAGTAGTAGAAACGTTGCAATGCAACGTCTCTACATCTAGATTATTACATCAATAGCTGACGGCTTAAAATACTCATTACCTCACCTGGGTTGGCTGTTGGTAGCAGTGGACTCCAGTCTCCAACACTGGCGTAGCCAATTACCTGCAAATAGTGAATTGTGCTGGTAACGGCTTTTGGAGAACCAATCAATAGGTGCTTAATCGGTTCTCTCTGGGGAAATGGTTGTTGAGGAGATTGATTGAGGGCGGGTGAATTTTCGCCACGCAGATATTGCTCTAACTTGGATTGGGCGGATTTTAGTAATTGTGCCATCATTGTATTTGTCTCCTGATGTAAGGGGTACATAAAGGCGATCGCATTCTTCTTTCCGGGATTAGGCGATCGCTTTTATCATGTTTATATACTAATGTATAATTTTATACTTGTCAACTACAAATTCAAAAATTGTTGTTAATAATTTCCAAGTTTTAAGGGCTGTTTAACTCAGAACCCCGACTTCTCTAAGAAATCGGGGTTCTAATAATAATCTCTGTATAATTAAATCATATTTGCTCTTTCACCCAAGCACGAAACGTCTTCATCGCTGCATTTCTACCATCAGTTTTGCTCCGGTTAAAATATTCAGGAATTACTTGAGTAATAGGTAAACTAGGAAAAATAGAACTAGTAAAAGACTTTATATATTTACCATTAGTCAAAACGTTAATTTCCAGTTTATCCCCATTCCATCGCCATAATTCCGGGACTCCCAATACCTCATAATTATGAAAGCGAGTACGGGAGGTAATATCTATTTCAATAGCTAAATCTGGTGGTGGATCAACTGTTAAATCGATTCTATCCTTACCTCGAACAGCAGCTTCATTTTGGATGTAAAAACAATCATCTGGTTCTACACCTGCATCCATGTTTTCTTGGTCAAAAGTTGTAGAACCTAAACTCCAAAATTCAATATCAAGTTCTTCTAGTAAAATTTCTACCAAATTGCCAATGATTTTTTTGCTTACTTCATGCTCTGGTAATGGAGCCATTATTTCCAACACCCCTTGACTGTAAGATATTCTAGAATTGCGATTTTCTCCCAATTCTGCCAAAATATGTTTATATTCTGACCAAGATATATTTTTAATTAGTAACTGATGACCAGCAGGTACAATTAGTTGGTTGAGTTCAAGTAACATAACCTTCCTCGCTTCTACGGTTAATCTAAATAGTAGCGACTTCAACACATTTCAATTTTGATATGAAGTTTATACTTTATAAAAAAAATACTGCAATTATTTTATATACAAACTTAGTTTGATTTATGTATATTAGCTTAAAATTATCAACTCCCTTCAGGAGAGGGAACTCTTAACGGGCAATAGGCAACAGTGAGGTTTGTTGCCTGTTCGTTCCTTCTCCCAACCAGTGGGTCTGAGTCCCCCTTCTTGTGGCGGTAAGCGTTGATGGGAGTCTAAATCTCCCATCACACGCAGTCCCTGTTTCCTTTTAATCACAAATTTGGTTCCTTGTCTAAGTACTGAGTCAAAAGATAAATTTCCTTTTTGATAGATAGCCTTATACGGACTTCTTTGTACCTCTACATCTCTTGGTTCATCAATTCACCTAATTGATGCTTAATTAATAATCCTTTCAAAGTCGCATTCTCAGCTTTTAGCGCCAGATTTTCAGCCTCTAACTCATTAATTCTCTCTTTGAGAGCTTCTTTGGTATTACCTTGTCTGTGAATAACCACTTCTCGATAAATTTCTAAGTTAGTATCTTCATTCATCCATCTTTGATAAGTTTTAGTATGCTCTTGGACTGTATGACCCATATAATCAGCCATTGTCTTAATAGGGACTCTCAAACGATGACCACGTATCCCATAAGCATGACGTAAATCATAAGGTCTAAAGCCAATATCAGAGGTTCTAAATTTGATGTGAATTTTTGCTGTTTTATTACTCAGCGTTCCTTCATTATGAGGTAATCTCACATCCTTAAGATTGAACAGTTCCACCCAATGAGGATATAAAGGTGGAATACCACAACTCCGTTCACCAGTCTTAGTACCTTCTGTGAGGCTGGGATTTAAACTAACTAGATGAAAAGTATTTGCTGGGTCTGTAAATGCTTCTATATCTACAGCAAATAATTCATGAGGTCTTAAACCATAGGTTGCTAACATCCCATAAGCCCATTGCCATTGTTCAGGTTGTGTCATGTTCTCTTTACTAGCATAAGCTGATAAAGTCACTCCAATTTTAATAAATCCTTGAATAATTTCCTCATCTAAAGGTATTTTACGAATGGTAGGTTGAGGTTTAGGAGTCGTATAAGCATAAATAGTTTTAAAATCATCAATTCCGCAAAATTCACAAAATTTTTTCAGTTGCCAAACTAAAAAAAACCTCGCTGAGGTATTAGCTTTCGTCTTTTCTAATGCTGTTGAAAGCGCTTTTATAGACATAGGCACATCTTGAGGTAATTTTTTAAGATGTCGCATGTAATGACTTTCCCAAGTGCGTATCCCTTGCCTATTTTTTTCATGAGTTTTCCAAAACTCACGTTCATATTCTTGAATCAATTCGCCAATGAGTTTGAGGGATTTTTTTTCATCTATTGCCTCTATTTTTTGGGACTGTTTACCTAGTAATTCTGGAGTCCACTGAAACTGTTTAGTGATTAACAATAAATCTAATTCTCGTGCTTTCAGGACTGCCATTTTTACACCAGGATCATTAGCAGGAAAACCGCATGAAATGGTATACTGTTTATTAGGACTACCATATTTTCCGATATCACCAGATCTACAAGGAAAAGTCCCTTGTAAACCGATAGTTTTCAAACTAGTTAGCTTAAGTTTAATTTTGACTCTATCTAAACTTAATGCAGAATTGGCTTGCTGAATGGCATATTTGATCCTGAGATACCCACGCTCTATTTTGATATTTTCGTCTGATGCAGTGTGTTTGGGCTTCCACTGCTTCCATTTCGATGGTTCCCATTGCTCAATTGATATACCATCCCATATAGTTTTACGGGGATCGTAAGTGCCGGATTTATGGCTTGGCATAAGCTTTTGCTGACTATTTTTTAAGTAGTTTAACTTCAAGACTTAAGTCCCGTCTTGGTTTTGAAGATAGCCAATAACAAGAAATAAGTAAAGCTCGTGAAAAACTTGTACTGTTGAAATTACAAACAAAATTTTCAGATTTATGCGGAATTGATACCAGTAACACTGAAGTTAATAAAAAAGATAGCATCACCATGATTATGAATACAAGTCCAAAATATTTTTTACCATTTATTGTTGTAGCGATCGCAGCTAGCCTCAGCAGTTGTAATTCTCCTTCTACCTCTGATAATATCCCCAGCGGAACACCAGCGCCTACCACCACACAAGGTTTATCGACCCCAACTCCAACCCCTAGCGTGGCGCAATTAAGAGCTAAATCCAACAACAACGTTGAGCCATCTGAAAATACTTCTATTGCAACTGCTAAAACTGCGAATGTCACACTCTACACCAGTGATGTGCAATGTCAAAAGTTGATTCCGCAAAAAGTTTTAGTACCAGCAGCAGAACCTGTAACAGGTGCGGTAGGCAAAATTATAGAAGAACGAGATACCGCTGATTTGAGCTTAGCTGGTTATCGTGTCAAAGTTAAAAATGGCATTGCCACAGTTGATTTACGACTATCACCTCAGTCAAAACGGCAATTAGTGTCTCTTTCAAGTTGTGAGCAGTTTGCTTTATTTGGTAGCCTGCGTAAAACCTTAACTAGTAACGCCCAATGGAATATTAAAGAAGTTCGCTTCACAGAGGGCGGTAAAGAAGTTGTGCGTTAGTCTCATAGTCGGTGTTATGGCAAAGATTATAGTACTTACGCATTATATTATCGGGAGTTTACTGGAGTGTAGATAGAAAAAGGCTCTACAAAGCACCATTAAAAATCTGACTAGCAGTCAGTTTTAAATCTGGAAAAGTAGGGGATATAATACGTTCCGAACTCCTAAATTGAGTAACTTGATATTCTCCATCAACTAAATTATAAATAGAAATGGTTGGTTGTTTGGGATTACCAATAAATTTTCTTGCCCCCAAAGCTGCATAATCAACGATCCAATATTCAAGAATCTTCATGGCTTCATAATTCCCTAACTTGGTGTAATAATCGTCTTCCCAGTTAGTACTTACAACCTCAATAACCAAAGGAATAGATTCACTTTGAGTCACGGTAGATTCTTTATCCCACAATTGCTCATTTTGCAAATTAGCATCGTTGATTAAAACCACATCTGGCGAGTAACCCGATGATTTTCTCGGTGGTTTTACTAATGCTGTTTTGGGGATAAAGTATGGCAGTTTCAAGCGCTTATACTCAACAGTAATTTCCCCTGCTAAAAAACCCGTAACTTTTTCATGTTTTCCACTCGGCTGAGGCATTTCAACAATTATCCCGTCGTGTAATTCATAACACTTTCCGGTGTTTCCCGGCAGCCATGCGATAAATTCTTCAAAGGTAAATAGTTTGGGTAAAGCTTGAGCCATATCAAAACCTCCGCTTGTTTTGACTTTATCATTTCCAGCATTGCAGCACAGGTTAAGGAAATTGTACTTTAGTCAATTCTCTCTTCTTTGCTCCTTTGCCCTCCTAAAAGCCACTGCTCAACTAGCTCCGCAACAATATCGCTCATCTGTCGCTCTTGTGAAACTGCTGCTGCTTTTAGTTGTCGATGCAGTTGCTTAGGCAGATAAATAGTTGTACGAGTATAAGCCGGATCAGTACTTTTGCTTTGGGACGTGGGTTGATCTTCGGTTGGCTGTAGTTTATCTCTTTGTTGACGACTACGAGCAGCATCAATCAAGTCATCAAAACGGCTAGTTTTTTTCTTGTTCAACGTAATATCTCCTTACCTGCTTCGGTATAACATCGCCATGCAATTTGTGCATAAGCATCTTTGACAGCATTGACTGGAACCCCTTCTAAAGCGGCTCTTTGGAACACAGCCAGCCGCCGAATCCCAGATTTGAAGACAGGTAGCCCTGCTTGTTCTAGAGATGTTCTCGCTTCTTCTCCCGCCTTGTTTGGGTTTGGTGGGATGAGAGTCAGCAAAATTCGATAATTTGTTTTCAATTTTTTCAGTAAGTTAACCATTTGCAATGTTGCAGCTAAAGCGATCGCATCTGGGGTAGTCGGTATCACCAGCAAATCGCATCCTTTAGCAATAGTTTTTAGTTCATCTAGATCTGGTCGGGCTGGCGTATCAATTACTATATGTTCATAAAGTGTTGCTAAATTCACCCCATGTATTTCATCAGCAACTTTGAATGGTAAACAACCTCGGTTTGACCAATCCAAAGCACTGCGGTTTAAATCACCATCTATTAATAGTGTGTCAGCTTTGTTCTGAAGGTATGTAGCTAAGTGCAGCGCTGTCGTAGATTTACCGACACCGCCCTTAAAGGCAGCGACTGTGATGATCATTTTTGATTTAACAGCAAATAATGCCAAAATTTTACTGCATAACTAAACATCTAGACATTTATTTTTAGCTTTAGCATTTAGATGTTTAAGTATTTAAACATCTGTAATATTTAGCATGCAAATAATTCATATAATTTAATTACGCATGCAAAATTTAGCAAGTAAACCGAGGGATAAATGTATTAAAAGCTTTAAGTATGAAATACTGACCGTTTCATAAAATATTGTGAATTGAATAAGACTTCCTCATCCAAATAACTTATGAAGGCGTGTTACATGGATAGACAGGTTAACCAAAAGGTTCTACAATCTGACTGGATCGTGGTAAGTTTACCTATTGCCCAATCAGCCCAAGCATAGTAAAGATTTTGTAGCGATTCCGCGCGATTGTGGAAGCGCCCTATTAATATAGGGAGGTCTTTAGTTAAGGACAGCAAATAACATGGAAGTAAAGCTGATTTTAGTTGGGTTAACGGTTCTATTTACGATTTCGTGCCTGTTTTTTGGTACGAAAAATGGATTTTATGATTCAGAGAACTATCACGGTAATGGCTCTGCACATTAGAGAAAAGACTGAGTGGAAGAAACCTCTACTCAGAATTTTGGAAACATAAAAAGGCAAAAGGCAAATTCCCATAGCCCTGAGTTTAAGGGTTTCTCATTACCCAACTTTTGCGAACCAGTGCGGGTTCGCAAGAAGCGTCCTCCCCCATCCAAAATCCGCATTCTTAAGGGTGTAGAGGCGCACTACATACAAAACTTATCCCAAAGTCAAAACACTAAAATCCTTGTAATTGAGGTTTTTGGGATATTTCAATGACTATGAGGTTGGAGGGGAGGAGAGCATGAGGGATAACGTGTCGGCATTCTCTGGTGTTAATGCTGGGGAAACGGCAGAATTAGAATGTTTGCCCTATAGTGTCCAGCATAACGATGAGGGCGTATGTTTATTAGTACGGATGGGGCCACATCGCATCTTATTAGACTATGGCTTAAAAGATAGCTCTTTATTATTAAGCACACTAACTAAGTCAGCAAACAAAGGCAGTTTATCCCTACCAGCAGATTTAGTTTTGATTAGTCATGCCCACCCAGATCATGCCAGAGGGCTACTAGCACTGCATCAATCTTTTCCCCTTTTACCTGTTTACGCCAGTGAAGTAACCAGTAAGTTACTGCCGCTAAATTGGCTAGATCAAGATCCTCAAGAAATTCCCCAATTTTGTCATGCATTACCGCTGCGATCGCCTGTAGAACTGCAAGATGGCCTAGTGGTAGAGTTATTTCCCGCCGGACACTTACCAGGGGCGGTAGCAATTCTACTCACCTACACTACCGAGCAGCACTCTTATAGACTACTGTACACAGGGGATTTTTTCTTATCAAATTCCAGGTTGGTAGAAGGTTTGCGGTTAGAAGAATTGCGAGGATTAGATCTCAGTGTGCTGATTATTGAAGGTACTTATGGCACATCTCGTCATCCCCACCGCCGTAACCAAGAAAATCAACTAGCGGAGCGAATTAATCGGGCGATCGCAGATAATTGTTCTGTTCTACTGCCCACACCCGCTTTAGGCTTGGGTCAAGAATTGTTAATGCTTTTACGCTCTCATCACCATTTTACAGGGCGTGATTTAGATATTTGGGTTGATGGTGCCGTCGCTACTGGATGCGATGCTTATCTAGAACTACTACCCCACCTGCCCCCATCAGTACAGAACTTCGCCCGTCATCAACCCTTGTTTTGGGATGAACGAGTGCGGCCGCGAGTCCGTCGTTTGCAACCAGAACATCGTGCCACGGTAGGTAAATCTCCCTGTATTGTTCTCACCGACTCTACATCTGATTTGGGACAATATTGTCAACCTGACACTGGGCTTTGGCTCATCCTGCTACCAGAAAAAATTGATATAAAAGTTCACAAAAAATATTTAGCACCCACTACTATTGATAGTTATCTTTTGGCACAGCATAGTGATGGCCCTGGTACTACCCAGCTAATTCATAACTTGCGTCCCCAGCACGTCGTTTTTGTTCACGGTTCC
Organism: Halotia wernerae UHCC 0503; assembly: GCA_034931985.1. GTDB lineage: Bacteria > Cyanobacteriota > Cyanobacteriia > Cyanobacteriales > Nostocaceae > Halotia > Halotia wernerae. The sequence goes on along the minus strand of JAYGHB010000015.1, from coordinate 44,664 downwards.
CCTACTTATTTGGCAGACCTAACTAGCTTGGAAGAGTTACAAAACCGTTACCATGTACATTCTCCGTCTGCTGGGACATTAGTAGAACTACCAATTGGAGACACATTTTTACAACCAGCAGCTCCAGAAACTAATTATGAAGGTGAACTGACAGAACTGGGGACGGTAATTACAATTACACTTCCCGATGCAATTACTACCGATCCTCGTTGGCGGCAATTTGCCGATACTGGTTTAATCGAGGGTCATTGGCAGGGGGAAGAACTAGTCTTGCGGGGGTTGTCTCAACGAGATCTGCTCAACCAAAATGGCGATCGCTATAATTCGTCTGATGTCGATTGCTGTGGTAACTGCCGACACCAAAGGGGGCAGCGGTGTTGGAATCCCGCTTCCCCCTTGTATAACTTCAAGGTAACTCTTGAAGGTTACTGTCCTGCTTTTGAACGTTTAAATGATAGTCAATAGTTCATAGTCAGTGGTCAGTTGTTAAAACTGACCACTAAACTAGTACTCTGGCAAGGTAACTTTGCAAAGTTGATAGCAACAAGAAAAATCTTTTTCTCCCCCTGCCTCCTCTGCTTCCCCTGCCTCCCCTGCTCACCTTCACCCGTCAATTTTGGGTTGGGTCGAGTCCTAGTTATTCAGGGTTCGAGTCGGGGTAATGGTTGCGGATACGCTCAGCTTCTGGACAGTCTTCAGTCATAAGAGGTTCTACATTACCGCGCGGCACTGAAGCTAATTTTTGGGTTACAGCGCCGATACTTTCAAGGCGAACCATCTCCTCCCAAGAACAAGTTTCGTCTTCCTCTTCTGTTTCATAGCGCAGGGTAACTAAATCCCCTTCTATATCGAGGATGCGGGCGCGTTCAATCCAGCGTTGCTGGTCCCGCAAGAAAACACATACCTCGCGCCCATCGCAACACAGTTGATAAATCTTGCGGTGTAGCATGTATTGCTTCTGCCTTTTTAAACAACGTAGTTAAACCTTTCAAAATCCGGGTTTTACCCCATCTTAGATCACACCTTTAGAGATAAGTTGCTTGGTTCAGAACCAGTACGTCTGGTGACTTCATCCAAAGACTTGCTGATAGTGGCCAGAATCTAGGAAATTTTGAGTCATCAGCTAGTAGTTACTGCACCGGTTAAACTCAATCTCTTTCAAGGTTATTCAGCGAATGTCTACTTCATAGAAGTCACACAATTCGGGGATTTTACTCACCAGCCTAAAACCTACTGGTAAGTCATTTCTACCATTATGTAATAAAAAATACTCCAAAACAAGAGGTGATTGCGGTTGTCTAAGTTGCCTACTTGTAATCATTGGCATTACTGGGAAGTCTGGGGACTCGGCTTTACTTTTCCCCGTATGTATTTGATCTTAACTCATTCTCTTGCCGACCTTAATAGTTTTCAGCAACAACACTGCAAAAGTTTTAGCTGATGCGACACAGTTCTATTTGCCCCCCATAATGCAGCACTATCAACAAGATTTATATTGTGTGAGAAATGTCATTGGCAGTTGCGAGGATGCTTCTCTTTTAATTTCACCTGTGCGGACTGCATCGTATAAGGTTGCTAGATCTACCAAATCTTCTGACTGACAGCACTTGGTCGCCAACACCTGATGAAGTAGACCCTCAGATTCAACACTAAGATACCCAGTTTGGAAAGCAGATTCAACGAGCGTGCGAATCATGTTGATTAGGGTGTAGAGAGCAGTTTATTATTTCTAGTCTGAAACATTTTCCTCCCTAACTAGTTGATATGAAACCGTAATAGTTGGTGATTATAATTACACATTTTTGTGATCTAAATCACAGGATACGAACGTAGCAGTAGGACTTAAAGCGATTACATAGTGTTGTACTTAGAGAAAATAAGACAAAATTTTTATTATATATGATTATTTGCGTTTACTCTTTGTCCCTCTGCGTTTAAAAAAATAGTCTTTTTAAACGCAGAGGAACGCAAAGGTTTAATGGAAGGCTATTTTTCGCTACGAACTTATGAAATCATGTACTAAGATACACAGACAACTCAAAGAAGAAATTGGCGGAAATCCTCATCCTTGTGACTTAATTGCACCCAGTCTAGGTTGAAAGAATTAAATTTTTGTACCAAGCGATCGCAGGCAGGACGTTCAGTTGCATAATGGCCTGCATCAATTAATATTAGACCGCGATCGCGGCTTTCTTGAAATTGATGAAACTTACAGTCAGAAGTCAGATAAGCTTGAGCATCGGTTTTAACTACCGCCGATATAAAACTAGCTCCTGAACCACCCAAAACAGCCACTCGTGAAATTGTCTGCTGTAAATCAGCAGCAGGAGAAAAAATTAAATTAGGGGGAGCAAGTCGGGTTTGAATAGTAGCGAGTAACTCTTGTAAAGACACAAATGGCTCTAGTATCCCCACACGCCCGTATCCTAATCCTGCTTGTGTTGGTACTATGGGAGTCACTTCTTGGAGTTCTAAAATCTGAGCTAAAACATCAGCAGTTCCATCTTGTACTTGATCAAAATTCGTATGGCCACTGTAGACACCTATATTGTGGATAAAAGCTAACCGTACCATTTCTGTGATCGCCTCCCCACTGCGTAGCGACTTGGGAGGATTAAAAATTAAAGGATGATGAGCAAAAATTAGATTGGCTTTAAGGGCGATCGCTTCTTGCATTACCGCTAAAGTTGGTGTTAAACATACCAACACCCGTGCTTCATCCTGCAATACTCCCGGCTCAATCTGCCAGCCACAATTATCCCAACTTTCACACCAAGCAGGATTTGCCCATTCTTCAAACCAAGTAATTAAATCAGCAATTTTCATATTATTTTTTTAGTGTCTCTGGGGCTGAATATTCAATTTTAATGATAATTGCTGGCGTATTTCCTCAAAAGGTTGATTCCATATAGGGTGAGCATTCCAGTTCCATGCAGCCACGGGGATGAGTTGTTTTTCTGCCAGATAAGTTAATAACCGGTATTCATCTTCCGGTTCACGGGAAAAGGAAAAAGGATTACGGAAGCCTGTGTCACACAGTTTATAAAATGAAACTTGATCAAGACTGATGCGATGCACAAGTTCTTGGCCTTTAATGAGCAAATAATCTAAAAAAAACAAACTGAAAGGCTCTATGTGTGCGCGATTTTGTGGCTCTTTTTGTACCCATTTTGCCCACTCAAATCCATACATAAAATCGTGAACATAGCGAAAGCGTATTTCTTTTTTAATTCCGAATAATTCGGTCAGTGCAACCATCTTATTTCCAAAATATTCTAAAAAATCAGCACCATCATTTGCTACTAAAGCTTGCCTGAGTATACTGCTTACCATAAAATCAAAATCCCAGAAGATGTTTTCTGGGAAGTTTTGTAACTGGGCATCAAGTATGACTTCCAAGGTAGACTGCAAATGAGAAATTAACTGCATATCGGTGGTTTGTGCCGCAACCAAATTTTCTAATTCGGCAAAGCTGGTAATTAAAGTCTTTTTGGGATTGAGCGATAACAGACTAATAGACTGCTGGGCAAGAATTTCATCAAGAAATGGGAAAGCCTGAGTTGGTGCTAAATTTTGCTTCATAGTTAATTGCAATATTTCAAGCAACTCAAAATAAGTATTATTTTATATTGAAGAAAATGTAATTATTAAAACAATATAAATAAACTTAACTTTCGCGTTACAAAATGATCACAAAGCCCAAATAGTGCGCTGCCAAACTTCTACTACCCTATGTTTGTAAAAGAGAATTTGGGGTTAAAGTTTTTTGCCATCGCTTCACCACCGCCTGCAATTCCCCCGCTAACCAGCCATTAAACTGTGGATAAACTGGCGATCGCGCTACTAATTCCCACCCCGCAGGCTGTAAAATTTCTCTCAAAGCCTGTTCCTGAACATGGGGATAATCGGGATTCACTTCATCTTTTGGCCCAATTCCGCCTAAATCTCTAGCACCAGCTTCTAAACAAGCGAGTAACCATTGGTCATCTTTAACTAAATTTGGTGGAATTTGGACTGTAATATCTAACGGTAAAATCTCACGTGCTTTCGCAATCACTTCTGGTAGTTGATGGGGGTCAAATGGTGGTGCATCAAAGGTTTGCTGAGTCCCTGGACTGTGGGGTTGCAAAATCACTTCTTGGATGTGATGGTAACGCTGATGCAAATTAGATATAGCTGCTAATGTTTCCCACCAATCATTTTCTGTTTCCCCAATTCCCAAAAGTAACCCCGTTGTAAAGGGAATCTGTAACTCTCCCGCCCATTCTAATTGTTGCAGTCTGAGTTCTGGTAACTTACTCGGTGCGTGGCAATGGACTGTATTTAATAATGCTGGGGTTAGCTGTTCCAGCATCAAACCCATTGAAACATTGACATTTTTCAGCTTTTGCATTTCTGCAAAACTCAGTGGCCCTGCATTGGTGTGTGGTAAAAATCCCATTGCTAATGCTAACTCGCACAAATCGGAAATCCGCTGAAACCACGCCTGACGCTTTGGTGAATGGGGATGCACTTCACCACTGAGAATGAGAATTTCACAGACTTTCTGGGTTTGCAGTTGTTTCAATATACTTTGCGCTGCTGATAAACTCATCCAGGGACTTTGACCTGGTTCGGCGCGAAAGTTGCAGTAAGTGCAGCGATTAAAGCACTCGTAAGTCGGAACGATTGTATAAGCAGGGCTATAAGTAACAGTGCGAGTATGAGGAATGAGCATAAAACACGTGACATACATAAGTATGAATATTGTTACTGACTATCTTTTGGTTTAAACATCAAGTATGTACCTCCCAGCCCTTCTACAATTGTGCGCGTATTAGTAATCATCATTTTCTGATAGGTGTCTGCTTCGCTTCCTGGTTCACCAAGTCCATTAGTCAACAATTCTCTTTCAGAAACTTTCACTTGGGCTTCTTTGGCTACAGATTGCACCAAGTTAGGGTTTATTGTCGTATCTGCAAAAATTGTCGGCACTTTAGCTCGTCGGATGTCTTTAACCAAGTTTTTCACTCGTGTATCTGTCAGTTTCTCGTTAGTACTAAAACCTGCTAATGAAATACTGTATGCTTTGGTGTAATAACCTAGTCCATTATAGGTTGTCACTAATTTGGGTTGCTTGACGGGAATACTGGCAATTCTTGATTTTATCCAACTATCCATCTGGGTTAGTTCATTTTTAATTTGCCTGGCATTGTCGCTATAAGTAGCTGCATTGCTGGGTTCTAATTTCTCTAGTTTGCTGCTAATTACCTCTACCATCTTGATAGCATTCTTAGGATTGTGCCAAACGTAAGGGTCAGCTACTGTTTTGCCATTTTTTTGAAACTGTTGAGGCTTGGGAACCGCTAGTTGAGCAACGGCTATTTTGGGTACAGATTTTTTAGTTGCTTTAATTATTTTTATCAGTCCTGGTTCCAAATTATAGCCATTGTAAAGAATAAGATTTGCTTGCTCAATGGCTTGGCGATCTTCTGGTTGTGTTTGATAGTAATGAGGGTCTGTACTAGGAGAAATTAAACAGACGAGGTTAATTGTATTGCCCGCAACCTGTTTGATTAAGTCACACAGCACACTTGTAGTTGCTACGACTTGGGGCAGATTTTCGTTGACTGTGGTGGTCTGAGTAAAAGATGTGCTTGCTGCTTGATTTACACACCCCATAAATCCCATCGTCAAGGCAATAAAGCTAGCTCGTAAGGAATTATGTGATGGTGATTTTTTTGACATCATCAACTCCTGCTGGGTATATAAAAAAGATAATGGCGATCGCTAAAGAATTGGTGAGATGCTATGGTTTCAAGGTCGCGGAAGCACAATAATGGGCGATGCTGTGGTGATGCTTTTTGTGAGTGGTGTAGTGCAAGTTCTTCCACTGTCTGCTAAAGTAGCAGCAATTATGCTACAGAGCGCAAATAGATCGACGCGATCAAGTTCAATTGGGGAATGTAGTGATGATGGGGCGTATTGCTCATACAAGATAATTTCGCAAACCAAGTCGTGAATCTAAAGCAATTGTAGCGGTGGTTTTGCGAGATGTGGACATCTGGTTGTGACGAAATCGATAAATTGGGCAAGTTTTCAAGAAGAGATACATAAATCCCTCCTTTTACATTGCAAGCATTTAGTTTGGGTCCCCGTGAGGCTATGGTTGATCTAATCATCACCCCAAATCCTCTTTTGTAGCGTGGCAAGCCTAAAATCTGTATCATCTGCGTGTATTGGTGGTTTAGGGACTTCCAATCAATGCACCGTTCAAGATTTTCGCGCACTCTACCAAAATAATAAAGGCACAGCTAGCTGTGCTGTGCCTCTAAAATATCTATAAAATAGTGAACTTGATTAAAAACCGACAGATGGTAGCTTGCCTTGTAGCATCTGAGATTTAGTTTGAACGCAACTAGCACAATTACAACCAACTTGATCCTTTATGGGATTGGATGCTTGAAACAAATTTGGCGCTACTAATCCAATAATTGGCTGCGTAGATACGACTGCAATCATTTGTACATTAGGTACAAATTTGAAAGTAGATGCTTTTGCCGGATTGGCAACTAATAGTATAGATGCGAGAATTACAGGACAGGCAAGTAAGATCAGTCTAACTATGTTCATAATTAACACTATAGGTAGTATTGTTGATACAGCATAGCCAATTTTATGTGCTATCTTCAATCTTAATTATTAAGTGTTGGTTAACTAAGCCCAAATCCTTGTCCTCGTAAAACTTTTGACCAAATCAATAATTCGCCTTTTTCTCCGCCTGCGGCAAGTATTTTGCCCTGGGGATGCCAAGCTAGGCTAGAAAACCCTCCTGAAACACCTGTAAGAATTTGCGACACTTGCTTGGCTTTATTCCATAGACATAACCAGCCATCAGCACCAGCAGAAGCGAGAAGAAAGCTTTTGGGTGCAAAAGCGATCGCACAGATGATATCCACATGATTAGTTAAAACTTGCGCTTCCCAACCTAAAGAGTCATCCTCCAACTTTTCCCAGACTACAATACCTTCAACGCTAGAAGAAGCCAGCAGAGGCGCACCCAGTTTAGTAGTAGCTTCTGACCATGCAAGTTGACGAATTTTACCAGGGAAACCACGCATCACCCAAGGATCAGGGTTGTTCCATTCTAAAACGGTGACGCTGCGATCCATGTTACCAGAAGCGAGGAATTTGCCATCGGGCGACCAAGCCATCGCTACACTGACAGTAGTCATATCCAGGGTGTATGGTTCCTCATCCCAGTTCTGAGCGTGCCAAATCTTCACTCCCTTATAACCGCCAATAGCTAAGTACTGTCCATCGCTACGCCAATCAATACCCAATACAGACGAATTATCAAAATTCAGCGTCACGACAATCTCACGAGTATCAGCATCCCAGACTTGGACATAACGCCCCAAACTGAAAGCTAATTGGTTACTGGTGTGACTCCAAGCAAGCTGATCTACCCATGCTGGGGCATTTTCTAAAGTGGCGATTAATTCAGTTTCCTGCCAGATTTTTACCTGTCCATCCTGACCACCAACTGCTAAAAATTTGCCATCTGGGGAAAAAGCCAGACAGTCTACTGATTTACCACTACCAGTTTGTAAGGTTGTGAGGTTGCCATTATTCCACAGGATAACTTCCCCAGCGGCGGAAGTTGCTCCTAAGATTGTATCTTGTGGCGACCAGGCGATCGCCGTAACGTAATCTGAAAGTGTCCCCGAATATTGTTCTTCAAATTCTTGGGATTGGCTGGTTATGGAGTTCATAAGCTAAATTGGGGATTGGGAAGTAGGGATTGGGAAAATTCTTTTCTATTCCCTGTTCCCTATTCCCTATTTATGCTAGACAGGCGAGAAAATGTTGTTTGAGTTGAGCTTCGTTCAGATTACGACCGATGAAGACCAATTCGTTTTTAGGAGTTTCGGTTGGTTTCCAGGGGCGATCGGGTCTACCATCAAATATCATGTGTACCCCTTGGAACACAAATCGGTTATCTTCTCCAGCAATATTTAGTATACCTTTCATCCGAAAAATATCTGGGCCTTGGGTACGCAATAATTCAGATAGCCAAGTGTGTAATTTTTCTCCATCGACTGCACCTGATTCTACCAAAGCTATAGAAAAGACACTTTCGTCGTGTACGTGAGCATCTTCGCCTAAGAAATTCGGATCAATTTCTAAAGCACGGTCTAAATCAAAGGCTTTCACACCTAAAAGCGCATCCATTTCTAGTTCAGAGTTGCGGGTACGGTAGATTTTAGCCATAGCATTCATCGTCCGAATCCGCTTTTCTAATTCATCTAATTCTGCTGGGGCTACTAAATCAGTTTTATTAAGTAATATTACATCAGCAAAAGCAATTTGCTCTTGTGCTTCGTCTGCATCCCAGTGCTGCCAAATATGTTTGGCATCTACAACTGTGACTACCGCATCTAAAGATAGTTGTGCTTGCAAATCTTCATCAACAAAGAATGTCTGAATTACTGGTGCAGGATCGGCTAATCCAGTAGTTTCAATTACTAAATGATCAAACTTATCACGCCGCTTCATTAAGTTGCCAATGATGCGAATTAAGTCACCACGTACTGTACAACAGATGCAGCCGTTGTTCATTTCAAAAATTTCTTCATCTGCATCAATAATCAATTGATTATCAATGCCCACTTCCCCAAATTCATTGACAATCACAGCAACTTTCTTGCCGTGTTCGTAGGTGAGGATGTGATTGAGTAGGGTTGTTTTTCCTGCTCCCAAATAGCCAGTCAGAACAGTAACGGGAACTGAATTTGTAATTACGTCAGCCACCATACTCTAAATTCCTCTTATCTCACCTTATGGATAATCATTATCACCTATGATAAGTCTTTTTATATTTTTGTGCGAACTTGGGTTTTGCTCAGGTTTTAACACGAAATACTTTATTTTTATACATCTATATTAATTAATAGATATTCACAGTTCGGCTCAAAAGCGGATATTTTGTGTTTAACAAATCCAGCAAAGAGTGTAACCATCCTTATTGACTCTCCGGTACGACTGATAAACTGTTAGCAAAAGATTCAGATTTGTACAGGGAATGGTGTAAAGTTTTGCGCTTGGCTAATTCTTTGCCTTTGCGGCCGAGTTGTTCACGCAATTGTTGGTCTTTGCAAAGTCTTTTAAAAGCTTGAAAAACTTCATAGCCAGATTTGGGATTTACTAAGATACCATTCTCTTCGTGATGCACTATATCAATAATTGAGCCGAGACGAGAGGCAATCACAGGCTTACCAAAGTAACTTGCTTCTAAGTAGACGACACCAAAACCTTGTATATTGCTGGCTTTTTGATCTAACACAGTCAACATGGCAAATATATCACAAGCTGCATAGTAGCCTGCTAATTCGCGATCGCGTACATATCCAGCAAAGTGTACTCGCTTGTCTACTCGTAAGCGATGAGCCAGAGACTTGAGTTGAGATTCCGATGAACCTTGACCACAAATTATATAGTGGACATCCACCCCAATAGTTAGCAGTAGTGGTAAATTCTCAATTATACGATCAAAGTTTTTATGCTTTACTAAACGTCCTACCGAAAGAATGACTATAGCTGTTTGCGGAATATCGTAGGCTTGACGCAGGCGATCGCGCAAATCATCTAAACTGCTTTGACTTGTAACCACGCCAAATTTTTCCGGTCTGACTACAGGATGAATGATATGGGTTGGGGTTTGGAGGCAAAAAGTATGTCTGAGATAATCTTGTGTCCCAGAACTGTTACAAACAATCCCTTCGGCTCGTGTCAGCGTCAATTTAAATAGCGATCGCCACAAGGGATTATCTGAAGCACTCAGAATATCGTTACCATGTAGGTAAATAAAAAAGCGTATAGGTAGGATATAGCTCAATAGCAACAACGCTGGAAATGCGTAGCCGTGACCCCACTCAATATAACGATAGTGATAGCGAAAATAAAGTTTGATCGCTAGCACAAATGAGCAGACCAGATTCACAAAAGGCGTAAGGAAATTCCCCATCAAACGACCTAGCCAGTATCTAGGGTTAGACCAACGATAGACAGGAAACTGTTGAGCCTGATCAAATATTTTATCACCTGCACAACTAGCAGCCAGAACGATTACTCGCTCTGGATCTTGAAGACAACGATTATAGAGATATTCTCCAATGACAGCCTCTTTTGGTAAGAAAAGATGGGATACGACTAGAATATCCAAAGATGCAGTTTGGTCTCTAATATTTGTTGCCAGTTGTGAGATATGTTCCATGTTAACTTTGATAAATTTAATTTAAATAATTTTGTAATTGTCCATACTGAAATCTAAGATTCAGGCAACTAAGTGTCAATTATTTTTTGGTAATCTATATTACCCCCTCTTCCGTGGTTTACTTAAACCAAAGTTCTCTATCAGTTTTAACATGGCTCTTGCTCAAGCTTGAAACTTAACAAAATTTCATCCGAGAACTTGCAGACTATGTATCTAATTTTCTCCTCTTTTATCGTGTTAGCCAACAGCTACGTTGCAAAAATCATGATTTTACATACTTTTTGTCGAAAATTTTCACAATCCGTAGTTAATTCAGGCATAGCTAAGAGATTTGTAGTACGTGGATTGAAAAAATATCATTATCCATTCTTTTTTGAACGAGTGGATTACCAAGCTTTAAATAATATCTTAGGACATTAAATGTAGAGATGTTCTTATTATTTATGTGAAGTGTTTGTTAATTATATGTTTAAATACCAGTTTGCCTAAGTTGGATAAATAATAGTGATTAAGAGACAAAAACTGATAATTCTCTGGAAATAAACTGCTGCAAAAGTTACTAAAAGCAGATTCTTTAAATAGCCTATCCTGAATAAGTATATATGTTGTGCCAAAATGCCCAAATGCCCAAAATGTGGATGCAAAATTTTGAAGTCAAGACTAGCTTCTATCACTATAGATAATCATAACTAAAAATATCTCTAAATACTCAGTTGCAGACAATGGCGATCGCGGAAAATGCTAGTCAAAAAAATAACCAGTACCAATAAATATCTTTTACAACTCAAAAATCAAGTCTGAAGATAATGCCCCAAAATTTGTTTAATTAGGTAGTTGAGTAAGTATCCTCCGACAGAAATAATTAATTGATTCCAAAGTTTCCAGAGTAGGGTATACGTTTTAAGGTACGGTTATCCACTAAAGAAATCCCCCCTTTGCTTGCTGTCTAACTAAGATCAGACGCGGTAAATTGGATATGTAGCCGTCAAAGATGTAATGTTACGAAAAGCTACAGCTAATCAAAAACCTGGTGACTTGTTGCGGGTTAGTAGAACCCAAACCCTGAAACATCCTTGCCAGCAGGGGGAGCAACCATTAGCAATACAATTTTTCAAACGACTGTGCTATGCGTAAAAAACTACAACAAACAATCAAACCGCTGTTAAAAACTTTCTTTGTCCTGAGTCTAGTTTTAGGCTTGGTACTGAGTCATGCCGATGGAGCATTCGCCCGTGGTAGTGGTGGTAGAATCGGCGGCGGTTCCTTTAGAGCGCCTTCTAGCCGCACCTATACACCGCGTACCTATGCGCCTCCTGGCGGAGGGGGGTACTATCCTGGTGGAGGTGGTTTTGGCTTTCCTTTTCTAATTCCCTTCTGGGGTATTGGAGGAGGCTTTGGTGGTCTGTTCAGTATCTTAATTTTCTTGGCGATCGCTAACTTTTTAGTGCAAACCTTCCGGCGTGTCGGTAGTGGTGGTGAAGGGGAAGTAGCCTACAGCAGCAATCCTGCTGTTTCAGTAACTCGTTTGCAAGTTGGTTTGTTAGCTCAAGCTCGTGGTCTGCAAACCGAACTCAACAAAATTGCCGAAACTGCCGATACCAATTCTCCACAAGGCAGAGCAGAAGTTTTACAAGAAGCTAGCCTAGCTTTGTTGCGCCATCCAGAATACTGGGTATATGCAGGCGGTGGTACACAACAAGCGAAGTTAAATTCCGCTGAATCTCAGTTTAACCGTCTGTCATTGGCAGAACGCAGCAAATTTAGCGAAGAAACTCTTTCTAACGTCAACAACCAGCTAAAAGCAGCTCGTGAAAAAGATGCTTTACCCGCTGCTAGTGAACTTGACAATCCAACTAGTTTAATTGCCGAAGGTCCTGGAGAGTACCTAATTGTTACTTTATTGGCAGCTACACTAGGCAAGTTTGAAATACCAACAATCAATAGTGCTGATGACTTGCGTCAAGCCTTGCGACAAATTGGTGGTATGTCCAGCGAGCAACTTCTGGCAATAGAAGTTCTTTGGACTCCCCAAGCTGAAGGCGATACCCTGACATCTGATGATGTCTTGGCTGAGTATCCTGATTTGAAATTAGTTTAACCACGACTTATTGTCTAAGTTAAGGGGCGCACAGCTAGCTAGTTGTGCGCCCCTATTCTATTTATTTTCAGTAGTTTTACTTTCTGCCATATCAACTATTTGTAGACGATTTGGTATTCGCCAGGCGATCGCGGATTGCCGATAGTTGCTCTTTAGTATTAACTGGACTTCTGGGTGCTGGCAGTTCGGTATTAGGCCAATTGGACAAATCGTTGCAAGGACACAACAAGGCCGGCATACCCACGTTTCGCATCGCTACGGGCATACTGCAACGACCGCAAGGTGCTAATTCCCATGTCGGCATCAGTAATTCAGCAATGGTTTCATGAGTACCTTCTAGGTAACAATCCCCAGATTCCGGCACCAGAATTTTCTGCCATAACTGTTCAAATTCATCGCTATAATGATCGCCTTGGAACACTGGTTGAGGCAAAAAGCTAGCCTTACCATTGTTCATAACTACTTTCTTCCCTAGTTGAAACCAGTAGGCAAGATATTTTTTAACTTCTTGTTTTGTTGCCATAACCATAATTTTAAATTTGAGATGGGCAATTTTGGGTTTTGAATGCTTAATTTTGAATTAAGATTTTGGTGCTGACAAAGGTGAACCAAGGGCGCTGAGATTGAGAACATGGCCACCTGTGACTAAATAAACGACTTCGCAAATTGTGCCTAACTGACGTACTAAAGAACCCAGGCGATCGCGGAATCTCCTACCAAGAGGATAAGCTGGTACTACGCCCCAACCTGTTTCCTCCGCTACAAATAGCATATCAGCAGCAACTAGTTGTACTGTTTCTAAAAATTCTGAGAGGGTGTTTTCCCAGTCCACCTCATCTTGTTCTAAAAGGTTAGCTACCCAAGTTCCCAAAGAATCAACCAAAAGGCAGTTGTCTGGCTTGGCATCAGCAAGAGTAGCAGAAAGTTCCATTGGGACAGAGAGTGTTACCCAGTCTTGGGAACGGCGTTGTTGGTGTTTGTGAATGCGTTGATGCCACTCTTCGTCCCCTGGGTTTTCAGTCGCCGTTGCTACATAAACAACCGTTTTTCCTGATTGCATTGCCAGAGTTTCTGCCCATTCACTTTTCCCGGATCTGGCTGGCCCCGTGATTAAGATAACTTTACCCACAGATATTTTCTGGCTCCTGACTACTTTCTACAGTATTAGTACCTTGGAATTTCTTCACTATATATTTACAAAGAATATAGAAGAATAGGTGACACCCCTCATACCTAAACAGCTATTCTGTGAATAGTAGATATACCCTAATGATCTGGGTGTTTAATTGCCCTGAGTGTGGTTACTCAATCCCACGGGATTTCAATGGCGCTTTTGGTATCTTGCTGAAAGCTTTGCGGGATACCGCCTCTGTTTCCTACGAAGGTGACAGTGCAATCGTTACTTTGTCCGGTCATAGCCGAGTAAATGTCGCGTAAATGTATCAGTCACTTAAGTAGCTCTCCCTGATTTTTTGTTTTTTAGCCACATTGCACATTAAATGTTCACTAGGATTAAATACACCAAGAACTTTCTTTACAAGATTTATACGAAAAAAATAAATGATGGGTATTACTCCTCATGGCAAAAGTGATATACTGTGCTATGTAGATGCACCCTGATGATCTGGAGAGCTGCTTAAGTAGCTCTCCTTTTTTGCGTTTTGATGGTTAATCTGTAAGCATTTGGAATGGAATAGTTAGTTATTAATAACTAACAACTAACCATTAAATTAATGAGTAATACTTGGTATAATCGCCAGTCGAGCGCCTATATAGTTGTAAGGAAAGAATAATGACAGACTGGCAAGAAATTACTGGAGGTGTCACAGCTCCAAGGGGGTATCAGGCAGCTGGAATAACCGCGGGACTGAAACCTTCAAGATTGCCTGATTTAGCCTTGATCTGGTCAGATGTTGAGGCGATCGCAGCTGGTGTATTCACTACTAGCCAAGTAAAAGCTGCCTGCGTAGATTATTGCCGCCAACGCTTGCAAGCTAAACATGGCGTTCGGGCAATTCTTTGTAATGCTGGACAAGCCAACGCCGCCACAGGCGACCAAGGTGTGCAAGATGCTCAAGAAAGTGCTGAGTTATTAGCTCGTGAGTTGCAGATTTCGCCGGCATCAATTTTGCTCGCTTCTACAGGCGTGATTGGTCAACGGATTAAAATGGATGCTTTGCGTCATGGCATTCCTCAGTTAGTAGCCGCACTTTCTGAAACAGGCTCAGATGCTGCTGCCGGGGCGATTATGACTACAGACTTAGTACCGAAATCTATTGCCCTAGAAACAATCATAGGCGATCGCCCAGTCAGGATTGGTGGCATTGCCAAAGGTTCGGGGATGATTCATCCCAATATGGCAACCATGCTGGCATTTGTTACCTGTGATGCAGCTGTTTCAACAACCCTGTGGCAGCAAATGTTAGCCAGGGCAGCTGATAAAAGTTTCAATTCCATTACTGTTGATGGTGATACCAGTACCAACGACAGCTTAATCGCCCTTGCAAATGGTCAATCTCGCACCCCAGCAATTACCGAAATGGGTGCAGAAGCTGAAAAATTAGAGGCGATGTTAACAGCAGTTTGTCAGCATTTAGCAAAAGCGATCGCCCGTGACGGTGAAGGTGCAACCTGCCTAATAGAAGTGCAAGTGACAGGGAGCCATGATGAACTCTCAGCCCGTCAAATAGCCAAAACCATTGCTGGTTCATCTTTAGTTAAGTCTGCAATCTTTGGACGTGACCCCAACTGGGGACGTATCGCCGCCGCCGCCGGACGTGCAGGTGTACCTTTTGAGCAAGAAAACCTGCAAATTAAGTTAGGGGATTTCTTGATGTTAGAAAGTGGTCAACCTTTAACCTTTGACCGTGCAGCGGCGAGTGCTTATTTGCAACAAGTTGCCACGGAGTCTTCTTTACCTAAAGACTTTATAGCTACAAATAATAGTAATGATTTGTCTGTTGATAGAAGTACTATTCAAGCTCAACGGGTTGATAATCCTGTGATTATTGCAGTTAGTGTTGGCAATGGCAATGGTTCTGGTAAAGCTTGGGGTTGCGATTTAAGTTATGACTACGTGAAGATTAACGCGGAGTATACTACTTGATTTGAGAATAACTACATAGAAAGAATGAGTAGGAATTGGTAGAGAGATGGGTAGGAATTAGATTACAACCTTACACCCCGAATTGCATAATCTAATAACTCCATTGGGTGCATCACAGAAATTTTTTGACCCTGCAATTGCAAATGCTTAGTAATTTGCAACGTACAACCAGGATTAGCAGAAGCAATCAAATCAGCACCAGTATTCAGCAAATTCTCGACTTTTTGTTGACCTAATTCCTCAGCTACTTCTGGTTGCAGCATATTGTAAACCCCTGCACTGCCACAACACAAAGCCGCATCTATTGGTTCTCTTAATTTCACCCCTGGAATTTGCCGTAAAACTTGACGCGGTTGCACACTAATCTTTTGTCCATGCAGTAAATGACAAGCATCTTGATAAACTAAATTCAAGGGTTCGTCAGTTAATGGTGATAGTTTCGCTGTTAGCCCCACAGTTGCCAAAAACTCTTGAGCATCTTTGACCTTAGCTGCGAAATCTTGGGCTTTTTGCCGATATTCTGGGTCATCTTCTAAAATGTGACCGTATTCTTTCAATGTATGACCACAACCAGCAGCATTGATAATGACAAAATCTACATCAGTATCAGCAAAACTATCAATCATTTGTCTAGCCAAAGCTTTCGCTTGTTCTGTTTGTCCTTGGTGTTCGGGAAGCGCTGCACAACAACCTTGAGATTTAGGAATTACCACCTCACAACCATTCGCCGTTAACACCCGCACCGTCGCTTCATTAATTGGGGAGAAAAACAGCCGTTGCACACATCCCAAAATCACCCCGACTCGGTAGCGTTTTTGACCTTTAGCTGGAATAATATCCGGTAAATTATCTTGAAAAGATTGCAGGGTAATTTTTGGCAGAATTGATTCCATTGCTGCCAAACGGGGAGATATTTTCTTTAATAAACCTGTAGCTTGAAAGAATTTAGAGAAACCCAGTTTTTGATAAACCAACAATGGAACCAGTAAAAATCGTAACAAGTCAGGGTTGGGAAACAAAGAAAATATTAATTGACGAAACAGTTGATCTGGTAGACTGCGAGAATAATTCCGTTCAACTTGGTGACGAGTCGCAGAAATTAACTTGTCATACTGTACACCAGAAGGACAAGTTGTCACACAAGCTAGACACCCCAAACAAGAATCAAAATGCTGCACTGTTGCGGTATTTAAAGCAATTTCTCCCTCATTAATGGCATCCATTAAATAGATACGTCCCCTAGGAGAATCCATTTCCTTACCAATCACTCGATAACTAGGACAAGTCGAGAGACAAAATCCACAATGTACACAACTATCAATTAACTTTGGGTCAGGCGGATGATTAGGATCAAATCCTGGCAAATTCTTTAAACTAGCTGTATTGTTAACATAATTCTCTGAAACTTGCATATTTATTTCCCTACTTTTTCTCTCAGCGTCACGCCATTTGCTACAACGCGGCGGCACTTCCTACAAGTCGGCAAAGCTGCCCACCAGAGTGCCTTGGAAACCCGCGCAACGCAATGGCTCCTCAGTGTCTCTGTGGTTCGTTTCCACTAAATACCACCCACAAATCGTCCCGGACTTAAAATATTTTTACTATCAAACTGTTGTTTAATGCGGCGCATTAGTGGTAGAGCATTACCCCTATAACCCCAAACATCCAATTTTTGTTTAACCGTCACTGGTGCTTGTAAAATAGTCAAAAAACCACCATGACTTTGAATGCGATCGCGCATTGTTAAAACTTGATTTTGATTCTCAAACTGCAACCATCCCAAACCACTAGCAATGTGAATCAAACCCATTTCTGCTTTACTTAGAACCTCCACAGCAGCAGTCGGTAATACTCCTATTTTGCAATTAATTACAGACTCTGTGTTAAAACAATGCATTTGTTCTGGTAATCTTTGCCATAAATCAGCTTCATCTGCGGCTGAATACATTACCCCATCTAAACCCAACTTTTCCCCTACTGCCAAAAGTCGGTTTGACTGTTCTTTAACACTCTCACTAATACTTTGGAAACGTGCAATTAATCCCAGCCCTGTACCCAGACCTAATTTAGATACTAATTTAGCTGATAATAAATCAGCCTGGGTTGGTGTTAAAGCCGAACCTCGCAAGGTAGCAGCCGCTTGAGATATAGCCTCATCTGTACCAGTTAATACCACCGTACCAGATACCTCCGGCAGCGGATACACTCGAAAAGTTAATTGACTAATAATACCTAATGTGCCATAAGACCCAGTAAACAACTTCATCAAGTCATACCCAGCAACATTTTTCACTACTCGTCCTCCGGCTTTGGCAATTTGTCCATCAGCACGTACAAAAGTAATACCCAAAAGTTGATCGCGCACACTACCATAACGTTGTCGCCAAGAATTTGTATCAGCAGTGGCAACAATACCACCAATGGTTGCTAACTTTGGTACTGTGGGGTCAAGAGCGAGGAACTGGCGAGAGTCTGCCAAAATTGTTTGCAGGTTAGAGAACTTCACCCCAGTTTCTACTGTAACAGTCAAATCACCAACAGCATGTTCAATTAGTCGGTTGATGTGTTCTGTACTGATGACAATATCAGCGCCTGTGGCTAAACCACCCCAGCTAAGTTTACTACCACTACCACAGGGAAGGATGCGCCAGTTGTGACGGTAAGCCTCTGCAACGACAGCAGCTAATTGTTCTTGGGTATCGGGATAGACAATACAACTGGGAGATTTTCCAGAAGTATAGCCGCTTGGGGTTTTTTCGTCAGCGATCGCCTGTTGGAAATGTTGTTGCTGACTAAGTTCAAGGTTTTCCCAAAGGCACACAGCATTTTCTTCGCCGATAGTAGATGCAAGACAAGAGGCGATAGATTTCATCAGTTTATTTTTTACTCCCTACATCTAATTTACTGGTTAATATCCCCAAAAAAGTACAGCGTGCTGAGGATTAGTTTCTATTTAGACTCAAAAAAGAAAAGTTCGAGTACAAAGTTCCCGCAACTTGGGTTGCTAAAAGAAATTATTTGAGGAATCAAACATGAGCGATCGCTGAAGTTCTGCGATCGCTGTGATAATTTGACGGTAATGCTGGGTATTTCCTTCTTGGGAATAGATTGCAGCAGATTGTTGAAAATCAGCAATTGCTCCTGGATAGTCTTGTAGGCTGCGGCGAATATCAGCCCTCAGCATATAGGCTGAAGCCCAGTGAGGTTGATGCTGTAGGGCTTGGGTTAAATCAGCCAACGCTTTTTTAAAGTCTCCTAAAACAAAATTACTACGACCCCGGTTATACCAATCTTCAGCAACGCTAGGGTCGATGGCAATTGCCTGATTATAATCTTCTATCGCCCCTTGATAGTCTTTTAGGGCATAGCGAGCATGAGCGCGATCGCTGTAAAATGTCGCAAAGTGGGGGTTGACTTGCAATGCTAAGGTGTAGTCTTCTACTGCACCTTGATAATTTTCTAGAGCGTAGTGCAGAGAACCTCTGTTGTAATAGGCTTCTGCCAAATTGGGATTAATCTGTAATGCTTTGTTGTAATCTGCAAAGGCTCCTTGTTCGGCTCCTAGAAGACGAAGGACATTGCCCCGGTTGCAGTAAGCTAAAGAAAAGTCAGGAAACATCTGTGTGGCTTGAGTGTAATCTTCTACTGCTTTGGCATAATCTTTTAGAGCTTCGCGAGTAACACCTCGCCCGTAGTAAGCTTCTACTAAACGGGGATTAATCTGCAATGCTTGATTGTAATCTGCAATTGCTCCTTGATAATCTCCTAAACAGCGACGAGCTGTAGCGCGATCGCAGTATCCTTCAGCTAGATGAGGATTAAGTTGTAATAATTGATTGCTATCCTCAATTGCTCCTTGATAGTCTCCTAAACAGCGACGAGCCGTAGCCCGAAAGCCATAGACTAAGGCTAAATGAGGATTAATCTGCAATGCTTGATCGTAATCTTCAATTGCTTGGTGATAATCGCCTAGACTCTCTCGAACCAAACCCCGTTCGTAGTATGCTTGGACATCATCAGGATTCAACTTCAAAACTTGGTTAAAATCCTCAATAGCTTTTTGATAGTCTTTTAGGTGAGAACGAATCAGACCCCGATTGTAGTAAGCTGCTGTGAAGTCTGGACAAATTTCTAATGTCCGATCATAATCTACAATTGCACCTTGATAGTCTCCTAAAGCATAATGGGCATGACCTCGGTTATGGTAAGCTTCTGTCAGGTTAGGATCTAGTTGTAATGCTCGGTTGTGATCAGCGATCGCTTGCTGATATTCTCCTAAAATATAGTAAACATGACCACGACTGGTATAGGCTTCAGGAAAGTGAGGATGCCACTGTAAAGCTTGTTGAAAATCTGCGATCGCTCCTGGATGATTCCCAAAATCTAAACGAGTAACACCCCGATGATAGAATGCTGTGGCTATATCAAGATGTATATAATCAGCTAAGTTGGTGCTAAGCTCTATTGTTTGGTGATAATCGGCGATCGCTTTGTCATAATTTCCCAGAATAAAATAGGCATTACCCCGACTGTGATAAGCTTGCGCGAAGTTGGGATTAATTTGCAACGCTTGATGATGATCAGCGATCGCACCGTAATAATCTGCTAAAAAGTAACATGCATTAGCCCGGTTGTAGTAAGCCTCAGCAAAATTAGGATTAATTTCTATTGCCCGATTAAAGTCAGCGATCGCTCCGTGGTAATCTTTGAGTTCATCGCTGAGAATAATGCCTCGGTTATAGTAGGATTCTACATAGTCAGGATTTAGCTTGATTACCTGAGTGTAATCGGCTATGGCTCCTTGGTAATCCCCTCGTAAATTCTTATCTAACCCCTGGTTAAAAAATTCATCAGCATTCATCTGACTTGTTTGCATCGAGACACGCCCCTACTTAATTGTATGGCGATCGCCCTTTACTATCAATTCATTTGAGCGCTTATTTTCAGCTTAATTATCCATGCTGAAAGTATATCTAGTTAATAACCTAATAATGACTATCAATAAGTTATCAAAGTAATTCGTAATAGATAAATTCGTAGTTGCAATCAGTGTTGGCTCTGTACCTTCTCCTTATCATGTCCGATTAATCAAGCTGAATAAAAAATGTTCGTAGTCAGGACTTTAGTCCCCACTACAAACTGCTTATTATGGGAGATTTGGTGGACATCATATTAATTACGAATTACGTTAGCGCAGCGGGGCGTAGCCCATTACGAATTACAAATTGGTAATTATGATGCTAGCTTTTTCTTCAAGACTCGGCTTAAAGAACCAATTACCAACAGACCTAAAATTGCTCCAGGCTCAGGAACAGCAGTTGCTGTTAATTGACCTCCAAGATCCAATCGACAGTTGGGATATGTGTCGCATATCTCTGGCGAAAGGTCATCCTTTAAAAATATTTTAGCCTCTGGTAATCCTTCTTCAGCATTTACATAAGTGTAGAAGAATAAACCTGTTACATCTGTTGCAAAATTACTTCCTAAATCAAAACCATTAGATGTGTCAAAGTTGTCACTTTGGAGAACAGTTTTGGTAACTGTATCGAAGTTGAAATTAAAACTACTGCTGGGATTCGGAAAATCGTATTGGAAACTTTGCAAGACATTCCCCTCTGGATTGAAGAAAGAAATAGCGAAATCAGTCAGTTGATTTTTAGTGACGATGTTTCCTAAAAAACTATCGTCATAGCTGAACTTTCCTTTAGCTGAATAACTTTGATCTCCTAACCAAGAAAGTTCAAAAGAAGCTGCATCAGCACTGGGAATGTTAACTAGAGCAATAGAGGTCATAGCAGCAACCGCTACTGTTGCTTTGATTTGGTTACAAATGCTTTTCATTTTTTTTGATAAGAGCAATAGATTTTGATGTTGTCAGTAAACTTTTTATCAGTATTTTATGTTATACTGAGTATTCTTTCAAAAGGTTAAACCTAGAAGGTTTGTACATCTAATTAGGCACACAACAAAGATATATAGCTTACTAATATAAGCTAGTCACCTCATCTAGCCAGATGCATCAGCCTTTGATTGTTCTGATAACAATTGATCTTATTTGATCTGATTCATGTCTAATACGCATCTGAGAAAAATTCTATCATTAGATTTAATCTAATTCATTTAGTCTATGCCTAATTTTTTTCAAAATAACAAACAAAGCTATAATTTGTGTTAGAAGTGTGATGTTTTTCCCCAATTAAATAAACCTTTAACTCTTCTTAAACATAATATTGTTTAATACCGCCACATAAATATTTTTTGTCTTTATTTATATGGTAGCTTTCACTCTTTGAGGTGCGACTAAATAAACTAAATCTGACTTCGCAGGCTCTGTTTAAATAACCCTAAGTTTTAGCATCAGGATTTGCTTGAAACGCCTTAGTAGCACCATAAATCTGTTTTTTTGAAAAATTTTTAGAAAATTAATTAATTTTCTAACCCTACGTTAAATAAAACATTACCCAAGCTTAATCAAGACAAAATATTTTTTTTAAAGCATTTCTTTAAAGTAACCAAAATATCCTCATGAGTTTTTCAAGACGTAAATTTTTTGCAATAGCGGGTGCGAGCGCGGCTGGCACTTTGATGGCCTCTCCCTTGGAAGGTCTTCTTGCCAGAAAAGCCTTTGGTCAAAAACTTGGTAGAGGATATGGGCCACTTTTACCAGATCCTAATGGCTTATTAGAGTTACCACGCGGATTTCAATATCGGACTTTCTCTCTAACAGGCGACCTCATGAATGATGGCACTTTAGTTGCTGGTGGTCATGATGGTATGGCGGCTTTCGGTGGGCCGAGAAACACAGTAATTTTAGTTCGCAACCACGAACTTAGCCCCGGCTCAAGTACACAAGTCATCGGGCCAAGACCTTACGACCCACTTTGTAAAGGTGGTACAACAACCCTGGTTGTTGGGTCTAATCGTCAGCTAATCAAACACTTTACTTCTCTCAGTGGAACCTATCGTAACTGTGCAGGTGGACTAACTCCTTGGGGTTCATGGATTAGCTGTGAAGAAAACACTTCCACTGTGGCTACAAATAACCCAGAAAATCCCACCAATAATGTCTCAACTTCCCACGGTTATAATTTTGAGGTTCCAGCTAGTACCACTTCTGCTGTACAGCCTGAGCCTCTAATAGCTATGGGACGCTTTAACCATGAAGCTGTGGCTGTAGACCCCAAAACAGGGATTGTCTATGAGACGGAAGACCGCGGAGATAGTCTTTTCTACCGTTTTATCCCCAAAAAACCAGGCAATCTCAAAGCTGGAGGAACCCTGCAAGCTCTAAAAATCAAGGGTATGCCCCAGGCGATTACAGGTGAAGGTTTTCCTCTGCGTAAACCGATGAAAGTGGAATGGGTGAACATTCCTGATCCGAACCCTGCTGAAGATAATGTTAGAGTTCAAGGTTTCAATTTAGGTGCAGCTCAGTTTGTTCGTGGAGAGGGTATCTGGTACGGCAATGGTGAAATTTATTTTTGTTGTACCAGTGGTGGTGCTTTAAGACTAGGTCAAGTCTGGCGCTATATTCCGCATAAAGAGACAATCGAACTATTTGTAGAATCTACATCTGTAGACGAACTTGATAGCCCCGATAACATAGTTGTTTCACCTTATGAAGATCTCATCCTCTGTGAAGATGGAGATGGTGAGCAGTTCTTAAGAGGTGTAACTCCCAAAGGAGAACTATATAATTTTGCACGTAACGCCTTAAATACTAATGAGTTTGCTGGAGCCTGTTTCTCCCCTGATGGTAAGACTATGTTTGTTAACATCCAAACTCCCGGTATTACTTTCGCAATCTGGGGTCCCTGGAATAGTAAAAGAGGCTGATATTTACAAAAAACTTTGTAACAAATAAATTATCTATAGGGGCGTACATTTTTTGTACGCTCCCATATATCTTATTTAAAAAAAGCAATGTCTAAGGACAAGCCACTGCGTGTCTACGCCTTTAGTTAAGGCTTAGGCATTGGTGGTAGCATTTCTAAAACCACAATCTGCAAATCAGTAAATTCTAAGGGTGAGATAGTTGTATCTTCTTTCAAAACTACTTGGCTGTGATAACCATCCTGAGTTGGTTCCCGAAAGACATGTAATTGTCGGCTAACAACATCTAGTACCCAATAATCTACAATTCCCGCTTTTGAGTAGGCTTTAGCTTTGATTTCGCAGTCTAGTTTCAAACTACTATCTGCTACCTCAATAATTAAATAAACTTCTCTTGGAGTGGGGTGGTGGTCTGCGTAGTCCAGTGGGTCTACTTTAACGACAGCAATATCCGGTTCTGGTTCAGACCGTTCATTCAATTTTATAGGGTCTTGAATTGATACCCACGCCCGATTTCCTAAACGGTTTTTCAGTAAGTAATCTGTCCTTCCCATTGATGAACGATGGGCTGTTCCTTTGGCAATCATCCAGACAATCTTTCCTTCTAGGAGTTCCACTCGTTCATCTGCACCAAAAATCCCCGCCTCAGCCATCCGGTGGTATTCCTCAACTGTCCACAGACGAAGTTGTAATGTCGTTTCTGTGTTTTGCATGGCTAATTGCCTATGAATATTAGAATCTTTAGCTTGACATAAAAAATAAACTCAAAGCTAATTATTTTTAAGCTTGATTTACTGCATCCAATATCTGCGCTACTTGGAGATTTAGTTGAGTAAATTGTGGAGATACAACTAAATCATCACCAGAAAAGTTACCTATTTCAGTGTAAGTTTTATCAGTTAATTCTAATACCAACACAGTGCGGCTTTCGGGGTCAATAATCCAATATTCAGGAATACCACAATCTTGATACTGCGATCGCTTAGCAATGAAATCTCTATCCCGTTGCAATTCCCCAGGGCTAACCACTTCAATCACTAGTAGAGGAGGTAGCATTGATAGGCGAATAGTATTACGCTTTGCTAACTGCTGAATATGCTCTTCTCGAAGAATGGTCAGATCAGGATAACGGTTTCTGGGTTCTCCTCTTACTTCCAGTTCTAAACCATGCCCTCGAACTCTTCTATAATCTAACACAGAGGCAAATTGAATTAATAAAAATGTGGCAATCTGAATATTAGTTCCTGACTCTGGAGGCATTTCGATCAACTCTCCATTAAACAACTCATAGAGTTTATCTGTGCCATCATCATAAGATATGTATTCTTCAAAACTTTGAAATCTATGTTTAACTTGTAGCATCAGGGTTTCTCCATGATGAGTCTCAATGCAAGTTTAGCTTACGTCAAAATTTCAATTTCATTCAAGTGATGAATCACTACATCTGCACCTTGGACGTTATCTGGCTTACCTATCCAAGTAATACCAATACAACCTGCTGCGTTGGCATTGCGCGCCATTTGCATATCACCAACAGAATCTCCCACCATTAATGTAGCGCTTGGTTCAACTTTCAAGGCTTGGCAAGCTTTTACAAACAACATTGGATCTGGTTTACTTAAACCATTATCCACTCCCACTTGCACCTGGATGTAATCACTTAACTGATGTTGTGTGACAAAGGCACTAACTTCTTTTGTCGTCGCCGCTGACAGGATGCCAAGTTTTAATCCTGCTGACGACAAGGATTTCAATATTTCTAAACAACCTGCAAACATTGGTGCAGGAGTTGTACCAAGATATTTTTCAGCTTCATCCAAAGCTTGACGGGCAATTTTGAGCGACTCAAACCATCCTCTCCCAGTTTCGGCAATATAGGCGGCGGCGGCCACTTCTGTTTCACGGCGACTCGCTACGGATATTAAACCCGCCGGATCGAGGGTATCGCTATTGATACCAAACGCCATTAATAAGGGTTCTCCAGTACCAGGAATTTGAGCGTCTATCAACCGCGCTCCTTTTTGTCCAAGCGATCGCAAATACGCTTCTGAGTTTTCTAAAGTACCATTTTTGTCAAAAAAAATTGCCTGGATATTGGTAAATGTGATGTTTCTACATTTAATAGTTGCCAAAAAATTTCACCCCGCTTGATAAATTTAAAGCCTTGTTTTTAACCATAAAAAAAGAGGGATTTCCCTCCTTCTGTTATGATGCTTTCATACTCAGGACTTACGCAAAAATGGACAAAAAGCTTAATTTATCGAACCGCCAAGATGCCTTCGCGCAGCGTCTCGTAGAGAAGAACGCCAAGAATTAGTAGAGCGTGCGTAAGTCCTAATACTCTTAATTACAAATAACTAAAATTAAAAGTCTATGACTCTTCAATAGCTACTGGAATTTCCTCTTCAGTTTCCGCTACTGCTGGAATTTCCTCTTCAGTTTCCGCTACTGCTGAAATTTCCTCTTCAGTTTCCGCTACTGCTGAAATTTCCTCTTCAGTTTCCGCTACTGCTGGAATTTCCTCTTCAATCGCCGCAGTTGCTGAGGTTTCTTCTTCAGTTTCCATAGCTGATGGAATTTCTTCTTCAGCCAAAGCTTCAACCACTTCCTCAGAAGCAGCAGAAGTAGCAGTAATACCTTGCTGTTTCGCTAACATCTGTTCTCGATATTTAGCGGCCATTTCTTCTGCCTTATCGTAAACCAAATCCCGGTTTTTAATCATGTCACCAGGTTCTGGTTCCAACTGCTTGGTAGATAAGGAAATCCGACCCCTTTCTGCATCCAAGTCAATGATCATAACTTTTACTTCATCATTGACATTGAATACACTGTGTGGTGTATCAATATGTTCGTGGGAAATCTCAGAGATGTGTAACAGCCCGCTGACTCCACCGATATCAATGAAAGCACCGTAAGGTTTGATACCACGAACTGTACCAATCACTACTTCGCCCACTTCTAGACGATTCATCTTGCGTTCAACCAGCGCCCGACGATGAGATAGGACTAGGCGATTGCGTTCTTCGTCTACTTCTAAGAATTTCAAAGGTAGTTCTTCGCCTACCAATTCTTCTTTAGGTTTGCGGGTGCTGATGTGGGAACCGGGAATAAAGCCCCGTAATCCCTCAATCCGTACCAATGCACCCCCGCGATTGGTAGCAAATACACCGGAACGAACAGTAGCATCTTCTGCTTGCAGTTGACGTACACGCTCCCAAGCCCGCATGTATTCAATACGACGAATGGAAAGTGTTAACTGACCATCTTCGTTTTCATCAGTAAGAATGAAAAATTCTCGCGTTTCGTTTGATTGTAAAACTTCTTCCGGGGCATCTACCCGGTTAATAGACATTTCTTGTATAGGTATGTATGCTGCGGTTTTAGCACCTATGTCAATCAGAGCGCCGCGCGGCTCTATACTGAAAACTGTCCCTGGTACAACATCGCCAGGGCTGAAGTGATAATCGTACTTGTCAAGTAGAGCAGCGAAATCTTCGTGAGTAAATCCAATTTCTGTAGCGGTTAAGTTCTGATTGACCATGCTGATTTGTTCCTGGTTCTAGTCTCCGTAAAGTTTATGCCATAAGTGCAATTGATGCATAATGCGAGCCGCTGGGTAGCTGTCTACAATTACATCTTTCTTATCCTAGCGTACAAAAGCTAGTCTTAACACATATCAACTTCCAGATAGGAGATTATATCATATAATTTATGGCTTATTTCCTTAGCCAGCGTCTATGCCAGGGGATTATAACCTTCAATAAAATTGATTCAATGGTTATAGCGATCGCCAAGTAGTTTAGGACATAAACTGAGCATAAAATCCTGACATTCGGATGACGCTCCTAACGTCGCTCTAAGCGTATCGCTAAAGCGAAAACTTTGCGCGTCCGGGTAACAGGAAAGCGAAAGCAGCGTCTGGTAGAGTTGCTATGCCGTTGGCGTAAAGCCCTTCTCCAAAAGGAGACGCTACGCGAACGGGCATGGCTGCGCTTACCGCGTAGCGTCTCGCAGACAAGCCCGCCAGTCACCTGGGTCGGGTTAACCCCTCCCCTGCGATATAACAATTACAGAAACTGAAATATCCGCTGTCACCAAATAATAGTGGCAGCGGATACTAAAGTTTATATGCACTTACAAGCCTAGTAATAGCAATCTATTCATCTTCTTTCTTTTCTATCCGGGGGGGTTCGCGGAATGCGATCGCAAAGAATAGAACACCTAATGCCAAGGTCAAAATCAAGATGTACGCAACGCTTTCCATTTTAAAAACTCCTGCCTATCCAGCCAGTAATTAAGATATCAGGTATTGGGGATTAGGGATTGGGTAAAACTTTTTTTAGTTCCCATCCCCTCGTAAAGCACGGCGAAAGTAAAGGTACCCTTCGGGTTCACCATTAAAAATGGTAAAAAAGCCGATAATATTTAAGTCTTTTGACTTTTGACTTTTGAACGCCAGTTGCTACAAGTCGGGGAACCCGCCCAACGCAGCGGTACTAGTCCCCAATACCTAGAGGTTAAACTTCGTTACGGCGGGTTGTCTTGTCACCCACTTTCTGGAAGAGACCCCACTCAACTTGCTCTTCTAGATCTGCATCAACACCAGCAAAGACATCTCGGTAAATTGTCCGAGAACCATGCCAGAGATGACCAAAGAAGAATAATAGAGCAAATACAGCGTGTCCAAAGGTAAACCAACCTCTGGGACTAGTACGGAATACACCGTCAGAGTTCAAAGTTTCCCGATCAAATTCAAAGGTTTCACCGCCTTGAGCTTTACGGGCATACTTCTTCACATCAGCTGGATTTGTAAAGGTTTTGCCATTTAGGTTGCCACCATAAAAGCTAACGGTAACACCAGTTTGTTCAAAACTGTACTTGGATTCTGCCCGACGGAAAGGAATATCAGCACGAATAACCCCATCTGCGTCAGTTAAAAGCACTGGGAAGGTTTCAAAGAAGTTGGGGAGACGACGTACTGTCAATTCCCGTCCTTCAGCATCCGTAAATACAGCGTGACCTTGCCAAGATTTGGCAATGCCATCACCTTTGACCATTGGCCCTGTACGGAACAGTCCGCCTTTCGCGGGACTATTACCGACATAATCATAAAAAGCTAGTTTTTCAGGAATTTTTGACCAAGCTTCAGAGAGGCTATCACCACTAGCAAGGTTAGATTGCACGCGGCGATTAATCTCTTGAGCGAAGTAGTTTTGATCCCATTGATAGCGGGTAGGGCCAAACAGTTCAATTGGTGTTGTAGCGCTACCGTACCACATAGTACCAGCGACGATGAAGGCAGCAAAGAACACCGCAGCAATACTACTAGAAAGTACAGTTTCGATGTTACCCATCCTCAAGGCTTTGTAAAGCCGTTCGGGGGGTCGTACTGTGAGATGGAATAAACCAGCAATAATGCCAACAACGCCGGCAGCAATGTGGTGAGCAACAACGCCACCAGGGTTATACGGGTTAAACCCGGCCGGCCCCCATTCTGGTGCTACTGCCTGGACACTGCCAGTGATTCCGTAAGGGTCAGAAATCCACATCCCCGGCCCAAATAGTCCGGTGAGGTGAAAAGCACCAAAGCCAAAACAAAGTAGACCAGATAAGAACAGGTGAATGCCAAACATTTTTGGCAAGTCTAGAGCAGGTTCACCACTACGAGGATCTCTAAAGAGTTCCAAATCCCAGTAAACCCAGTGCCAAACGGCAGCTAGGAACAACAAACCAGAAAGAACAATATGAGCTGCGGCTACGCCTTCAAATGACCAGAAACCAGGATCAGTTGCAGTTGCACCAGTCACGTTCCAACCGCCCCAAGATTGGGTAACGCCTAAACGTGACATGAAAGGCAGCACGAACATTCCTTGACGCCACATCGGGTTAAGAACCGGATCGCTGGGGTCATAAATAGCTAGTTCGTACAATGCCATTGAACCAGCCCAGCCTGCCACCAAGGCTGTATGCATCAAGTGTACAGAAATCAGTCGCCCTGGATCGTTCAGAACGACTGTATGTACTCGGTACCAGGGTAGTCCCATCGACTACGCTCCTCCTTGATAGAGTTATGTTTACAAAGCAATTCTCTTACCGAGATTCCTGAGTGGCTACTGCCCCTCAAAGAGTTCTCTGAGTTTTTGTTATTGCCAGGGTCTTGAGTTTTACCACAGCTTAGTCTTATTAAGTCAGACAGTGTGGGTAGTTTGACTATGCTGAAACGTTTCAGGAACTTTACCTTATAGAGTAGCGATCGCCTATATAACTGCCGAGAAGTTTTCTTTTGGAAAACGCCTCCCTGATTCCTGAGGAAACTGGCAAACGCCTAATTAGACGTTTAGGCGGTAGGAGGCACTACTCTTACGGAAACAACCTTTGAGGCGTTCATGCAATCACCAAACAAAAATGAGAATGTTTTAAAAAGTGTAACTATTGATGGAGCTGTTTGCAAGCGTGTAAATAGATGCGATCGCGTAGCCAGTCCAAGTTATCTTGCCATAAATCGCCGTCACAATTTCATTTGCGTATGATTTGGCTTATCTTCTGGCTGAAACATTGGGCATTGGGAAAAGACTTACTTAATTAGTAAGTACATATCCACCCATTTAATAATCTGTAACCAAGATTGTGTGAAATGGGTATAGGTATAAGGACAGAAGCATTTGCCACTTTAGCTTTAGTATCTACATTAAATAGATACATGAATTTATACTTATATACTTATTTAATCTATCTTTTGCTTTTAATTAAATCAAATTATGGGTGTTATGAAGCAGGCAAAATTTACAGTGTTCAATTTTTAAAGTTGCCCATGCAACATTTTCATGCTCATTACCTAATGGTAAAGTCATTCCACTGAAGAATAATTTTTGACAACTCAAATGGCAAACTTAGACAAAAAGTTACTTGGGTATAAGCTGTTATGTATTTAATTGGTATTATGAGACGCGGGCAAGATGCCCGCACTACAATAATTTTACGTTTTCGTCTTATGCAATTTAGCTGTACATCAGGTTACTATCTCTAAAAATCATCAATCTATTCAATCCTTGCAGGAAAATCAACAAGAGTGTCAAATATAAAGCAAGTAGCCTGTCAAAAGCTCATTAATATTTCTATATGTAAGGTGCAGTATAGAGAAGATATCTCTGTAAGTAATAAAACATTTTTAAATTAAAATTACATAAATTATGAATGCAGCGCTCCATTGCCTTTGTACTTTATGAAAACTTGTTGTTTGTGTGGCTAATTAGTGAAATTACTGATGAAACTAAACAAGTCGAGTGTCACTCTCACTTTATGATCTATAGTCAAACCTTAGAGGATGTCTGAAAAGTTAAAAAGATGAATATAAATGTGAATTTGTTTAGACGATTTGCTCCCCAAGTATTTGCGATCGCTGCTATGTCTAGCGTTGCGATGTCTGATTACAAACCGCTGCGAGTCTACGCGCAAGAAATTCCTGTCGCTCCTCCACAGGGAACAACACAACAACAAGAAATTCCTGTCGCTCCTCCACAAATAACAACTCAAAGAATTTGCTCTTTAGATCCAGTTGAGGATTTATTACCTCCCCCACAACAAAGCCAGCCAAGTAATTCTTTACTTTCTTACCTCGCTCAAGAAGGTTTTACACAGAGCGAAGGAGGTGCTTGGGTATGTTATGTGAACGACCCTAAAAAAGAGGGACGTTACTATACCCTTTTTAAAGTTCAAGAGCTTGATGGAAAGCTCATAGGAAGTTCTTTTCTCGACAGTGGAAGTTTAATCAAGGGACAAGAACAACGTAGTGTCGAGTTCTTTATGACCCTGGTCGAGCATCACATGAATACTAGTCCAGAGAACCGTCAAAGTATACGTAGATATTTGGAAAGCTTTGTTGCTCTGGTTAAGGAAGGAAAAATAAAACCCTCACGGCGTGGCTTTCTCTTTGACCAGCCTAATAGAGCATTACTTTTATACCACACCCTACCAACAGGAGAACTCAAAGGTACAGCAATTACAATCAACATCCAATCGCCCAATAACTTAAGTTCCAGATCTGTAAAAAGAAAATTCCCATCGTCTTTAAGAGATTCTTTAAAACCAAATCAATAAATCATACCCCATTGTTAATTATGGGCAAGAAACTTCTTTTTTAGTTTATCTGAGGTGCATCTTGGTGAAGTCAACTGTTCAAAGTATTACAATTTTATTTTCGTCTTTTGCGGTGGCACTTTCTGTGGGTCAATCTGCGACTGCACAACCAGTCGGACTGGATGTAGGTGGGCGTTATCGTATTCCCCCAGGACAAGAGCCAGAGTATCTCCGGTATCAGCTAGAACATAACAATGATCTACGCCAGATGCGAGTTATCCCTGGATGTAGTGTAGGATTTGGTCTGAGTTGCAATAAAACTGGAACAGTATTAGAGAAAATAATTAGTTCTAATGGCGGGCCCAGCTACCAGGAAATGTTGATGCGTGCGGCTGGTGGCCCACAAAACTACAGTAATTTCGCTACTTTTTACGGTAACGATCCCAATCTTGATCAAATTCCATACGCCTCGTTTTGGCAAGAACCGTCACCCTCAATTGTAGACAGGTATCAATATGTTCTTGGACAGTCAGTAAGTCGCAATCCTGTACAAGGTTTAGGAACTGTAACTAAGAACTTCGCTTGGGCACCATTATCAAGAGGTGGTAGTTCAATCAGTGGCCGTGATGGTTTGCTCGACTTGAAATATTCTTATGGGCGTGTTCTCTTGAATGAAGTGGCAAAAGTTCCTAACCTGAAACAGCAGATTAACTCTCTGGATTTGCCTCCAGATATGACGAAATATTATTTTAATACCATCTCTAGCGGGTTACAGGCCTTGAATGCTGGAAATGAGCAGGGACTGCAAAACAGCATTTTAAAAATATTCTCCTTTCCATACTCGCCACCCTCTATTGTTGGTGGCGAGTTTGGACGTGTGCCAATCAATCTTCCAGAACAATCGGCACTTGAGGGAATACCGCTACCAGGAGAAGCTCTCAGCATCAATCCAGTATTCTCAGAGG
The DNA here is from genome assembly GCA_034931985.1 of Halotia wernerae UHCC 0503. Lineage (GTDB taxonomy): Bacteria > Cyanobacteriota > Cyanobacteriia > Cyanobacteriales > Nostocaceae > Halotia > Halotia wernerae. The sequence continues at coordinate 12,331 of JAYGHB010000015.1, read as the reverse complement.
GAGTAGATATAGTTGCAGCCCCAGATACTTCTTTAGCTTTTCAAGACTTTCTTCAACCAGCCGGAGGTTCTAGTTTCCCAGTTTTGCCAGTACTTGGAGGTATTGGTCTTCTTGCACTGTTACTAAGCCTTGGAGGTGGAGACAATGGAGACAGTTCCTCAAGTCAGCCCATTACTCCTGGAGGAGATATACCTCCTGGTGTTATCGTTCCGCCCCCTAGCCCTAGCCCCCCTGAATGTGATCTTACTCCTGGTGGGAATGGCCAAGTAGTGGGAGTTCCCTGTGATAACAATGTTCCCCCTCCACCACCGGAAGTCAAGAAAGTTATGGAACCATCAGCACTCAAAGCCATAGTTTTGCTAACTTTGATGATGTGTATACTCAGTCGCAAACAGCGGGCTAAGCAGATAAAAGATTTAGTTAATTGAGGTACTCACTTAGCTGAAGCGCGGAGATAATTCAAGTAAAACTTATTACAGTAAAGACTTAGATGGGGAAGTTTCCTAGATTAAAGGACTATCTTGCTCAGGTTTTTGGCTGTACTAGACTCATAGCTCTGCTAGCATCGTGAAAAATCCCTCAGTGGTTAACTGAGGGATGATGTTTTCCAATACTTTTCACATGAAATGTATCCCACTCCCAAAGCATAGCCGTTCTTGCAAAAAAAGGTGTGCCAAAATGGCTAATTTTTGAAATTATGAAAAGGATTGGAAAAAGAGGCAAGGGAGAACGGGGCAGGGTGCAGAGGGGAGTGAAGATAATGCCTTGAATTTGGACTAATTTTTCTCCCTACTCCCTGCTCCCTACTCCCTGCTCCCTACTCCCTGCTCCCTAATCTCTAATCCCTAATTCCCAGTCCCCAGCAATGACTGGTCTTAATTATATGTGGCTGCCTGCACCAACAGATTTCACTTTATTACCGAATGATGTTCATGTCTGGCGAATTGACCTTGACCAACCTGAAGCACAGCTACAAAATTTGGCAGCAACTCTTTCTAGTGACGAACTGACTCGCGCTCAACGATTTTATTTTCAGGAGCATCGCCAGCGTTTCATTACTGGCCGGGGAATCCTTCGTTGGATATTGGGTGGCTATTTAGGTATCGAGCCGCAACAAGTACAGTTTGATTATCAACCCCGTGGGAAACCAGTATTAGCAAATACTTTTGCCAGCAGTAATCTATTTTTTAACTTATCTCACTCCCAAGGTTTGGCTTTGTGTGCGGTGAGTTGCGATCGCCAAATCGGTGTAGATCTAGAATATATCCGCCCGCTATCTGATGTGGAAGCCCTAGCCCAAAGATTCTTTTTACCTAGAGAATATGATCTCATGCGATCGCTACCTACTGAGCAAAAGCAAGAGATATTTTTTCGGTACTGGACTTGTAAAGAAGCTTATTTAAAAGCTACTGGCGAAGGAATAGCGCAATTAGAACAAATTGAGATAGCGCTAACCCCTACAGAACCAGCTAGGTTGCAGACACTTAAAGATTGGAGCCTTTTAGAGATAGTGCCTACTAAAAATTATCTTGCTGCTATTGCTATAGCGGGTTTTGGTTGGCAATTGAAATGCTGGCAATATTAACTAGGGACTAAGTAGGTGGGTAGGAAAATTTCTAAGTATGTCATTGCGAGTGGAACGAAGTGAAACGCAGTAATCGCAAACATTTCAGTCAATTGTTTAAGTATTGCGTCTGGTTGTTCATCTACTAGCTGCTGCACTGCTAGTAAATTACTAACCTTAATTGTTGTATCAGTATTTTTCTTGCTTATACAGGTTTACTCACTTTGTGGTATGATATCAAACTTTCTTGGGTCGTGAAGGTCTAGCAGCTTTGTCTATAAACATTTCCTGAAAAACGCTGCGCCGCTGTCGGGGTGATTCAGGGGCGATGTAACCCCAGAGACTTTCCCAATAAAAAAAAGAGATACCAACAAAAGAGCGATCGCGCACTATCTGAACTTGTTCTCTAACTTGGGCAATTTCTACAGGATTTCGCAATGTTCCCGTTGAGATACCGATCGCTACAGGAATTTGAGTACGAGCCAATTTTACTGCTGGTTTTTCTAAATCAGCAATAAAACTGCTTTTGTTATTGCGATACACCTGCAAAATTAACTCGTCCACTAAACCTTTTTTTACCCAACTTTCCCAATCTTGCAGGTAATATTTATAAGCAAAAGCATGTGAATTAGGGGATAAAGAGATTTTAGCTTTGGGTTTAACTGCTTTGACAGCTTGATAGATTTCTGCCATGAAATCAGTAATTTTGTTGGCTCGCCAACGCATCCATTCTGAGTTAAATGGATTACTAGGGGGACTTTTGCCTTGATGTTCTTGCCGATAAAGGTTAATGGTGAAAGAATCATAACCAAACTGTACTGGCATGCCAAAATGGTCGTCAAGTTGAACACCTTCAACATCGTAATTGCTAACGACTTCTACAATTAGTCCTAAGATAAACTTTTGAACTTCTGGATGCAAAGGATTCAGCCAAGCTTGCTTATTAGCCGAGCCATTGTCGGCTTCCTCCGGTGGAGTTTCTTGGATAGATTTTACACCTTGTCGCCCATTTGTCAACCAATCAGGATAACGCCTAGCTAATTCTGAATCAGATGGTGTCATGAAACCATATTCAAACCAGGGAATGACACTTAAACCTTTAGGTTTAGCAAGTTTAACTATCTTTGCTAAAACATCCTGTCCACCATGCATTAATGTCAGAATCGGTTGAGTATTTGAACCTGTTACAGATTGGGCTACAGCGCTTTTGTAAAATGTCTGCCCTCGATTCCAAACTACAGGATAAACTGTATTGAAGTTGAGTGCCGAGAGTTGGTCTACAGCGCGATCAATTCCCCAAGGTACAAATAATATGCCACTGGCAACATTCGTGAGCCAAACACCACGGATTTCTGTTGTCGTTGGTGGTCTTGTTTGTTGATCATAATCTGAGAATGAAGGGACTGAAAATGCTATCAAGCATAATATTAAGTCCAAGCAAAGCAAGTAGATAAAACCACTTTTAGTCAACGAATTCATATGTGGATTTGACTTTGTTTTGGAGGACTATTTATAGTTACAAGATAAATTAACATTTATCCGGTTTATGTAAAGATATCTATCATACAGTCTTAGGAAAATTTATCTAGTTTTATTACGCTGCGAACGCTAACTCAAGAGTATCTAAATTTGTTAAAATAAACCATCCTTCTTCTGGGGCAACACCTAAGATTTTACGTTTCCATTTACAGGCAACATTAAAGCTAAAAAATCCTTAAGTTTTTGTGAGTTTTACTCCTGACAAAAAGAAAGTCAATTTAGGCTTTATTTAGGCATAATTTTTATCTAAGTCCGGTTAACAACTTTATTGAATATTCGTTAAAAAGTTTTGATAATTAACAACTGAAAAAGGTTGGGTTCGATTGATCAAGCAGCACGACAAGGTGAAAATGTACGTTCTCACAAGTAATTTCCTCTTTTAATAAATCAGTCCCGATAAGGATTTTCCTCACCGATACTCTGATAATATTCTTCGGTTCTTGTTGCAAGCACCTGTAGAACAAAATTTAAATAAATTCGTAGTTCTTCAATGGCCCTTTTTTTAAGGGATTTGTATTCTGGACTTGATTTAAAATCTTCTTCCGATGCGTAGGAGGCATCTGCTAATGATACTTGTTCTGTAAATTTGTCAAAGTGTATTTTAACAACAGGCTCACACCAACCTCAAAGGGAATCCTTCTTTAAGTTTTCTGAAATTTGTTGTATTCTTGCAGCATCATTAATTAATGTATAGTCAGTCGTTTTTTTAATTGCGTAAATCTCAAATCTAAAGCCTTTCGACATTTTAAAAACCTCATAATTTTAATAAATTAAATACTCACATTCTCTTTTAATAAAATAAATAGCCATATATGCTCTACGCTACTGGCGAGGTTTCCCCTGTCGTAATTTGACAAGGATCAGAATAGCTTGTCAACGTACTCTTGTAGATCACTGCGTTTAACTCGCCAACCCTTGCCAATCACTTTGGCTTTTAACTCGCCTTTGTTAATTGCATCTCGCAGGAATTCTCTAGACAATCCAGTTAAAGCTTGTGCCTCTGCAATAGTCAGTAGCAGATTATCGGCAATCGGCACTACTGGCTGATTGTCGCCTCTGCCCAGCAACCCTTCAATGATTGAGGACAATTTATCAATAACCCCAATCTCGCCAGACTGACGCACTAATTTACCTGTCTGTGGCTCTGGCTCTGTCGTAATTTGGCGAGTTTCAAAGGTAGGTTTTACGGTTGGTTGGTTCAGTTCTTCCTTGAATGCTTCCAGTTCGGTTTGATCAAAGTTGGCAGTGGGGCGAGTTTTCCCTTTTTCGTACTTAACACTGATTCGCCCCTGTTGTACGTAACGCTCAAGCGCCCGGACACTCACGCCAAGAAAGTCTGCTGCTTGGAGTTTATTCATCGGATTACCGCCAAATCTCGCCGTCATCCTAGCATAAGCTGTGGCGACTTTTGACGATGTTGGTCTAGGCGGGTGAGGGCGATCGCTTCCAGCGGGCGGGTACGCCATCGCGCCCTTCGGGGTGCTAGTTGCTCCCTTGCCCCTCTCTTGAGATGTCTTCATACTACACATTTGCCGACTTTTAGCTTTTAAAGTTAGCAAATCATCTGTTTAGTTCATTTCGGACAGCCTGAATAAATTCCTGCACAGCATCATACTGGTCAGGCATGGCGAGATAACGCAGCAGCAAAGCTGGGTCTAAATCAGGAAAAAATCCACTCCGGTCTAAAAGTTCATATTCGCCCTGCTCGGTCAGACGGAATATTTTTATTTGATTAGATTGCCAGAACCAAACTTCAGGCACTCTCCTGGGCTTGTATAACTCTTTTCTGTTGATTGTCCCACTGGTGACGATAACTTCAATCACAATATCCGGTGTTTCTTTATTGCTCCCAATGCAGTAAGACTCATCAGGTGTACCAGAAGCATACCCAGGTTCTTCTAGGGTAAAACCACCGCGACCGTAGAACCGGATACCTAACTCTTTCATGTAAGCTTCTAGCAAATAACCGAGAGTTGTTTTCACGTACTCGTGCTTATCTCCTACGGGAGACATAATTTCCATTACCCCTGCTAAATAGGTTAGTCTGACTGAACGGTTACTTTCTAGCTGTGCTTCTATGATTTGGAACTGCTCCCAAGAAACACCACGCACAGTTACCAATTTTTCTTCTGTCGGCTGCTCTAAAACTGGCATACTCATATCAACACTTCCTTAAAAAACCAAAGTGGAGATGGCATTTTCTTTCTGCTGCTCAGTCACACCCAGATATCGCTCCAGGGCTGCAAGTGAGCGATGACCACTGATTGATTGAATGTGGCGCAGGGGTACACAGGCATCACTCATCCACGTTAACGCCGTCCGCCGAAAGCTGTGAGAAGATATCCCACGCTCATCCAAATCGACCCGACGCAGTGCCTCACGTAATATTCGGTCAGCACTGGCCTTATAATAATTACTTGCTAGTCATCTTCTATCTCTAATCATTCCTTCTTTATTGTATCGGGAAGCCTGGAATTGCTTGGTCTTGAGAAAGCGCAGAAAGTCTACTAATTTCTAAATCGTTACCCCTTCCAATTCTTCATCCGTCAACTCATACAATTGACGTAACTGATTTAACTTTTCCGTATCTGTTTGCCAGAAACCGCGCCCATGTGCTTCTAACATTCTGCCAACAATATTGCGAAAAGCTTCAGGATTTGCCTTGCGTAATTTCTCCGCCATCTCTGCATCTAAGGCATAAGTATCTGCGGCTTGGTCATATACCCAATCATCTTTAAAATCGGCAGTACCACCCCAACCAATCAGCGCTGTCATCCGTTGGGAAATTTCAAATGCACCACCAGAACCTTGATTAGCCATTGCTTGCGCCCATTTAGGATTGACTAACTTAGTGCGATATTCCATTCGTAGCAAATCATCTAAATTGCGAGGTGTGGTGTCTTTCGAGAAACTTTCTACAAAGCTAGTAGTTACCTTTTTACCGCCTTGTTTTTCTGCCGCCTTTTTCAAACCGCCAGTATTCGCGTAATATTCTTGAATATCGGTTAAACCATACTCTACCGAATCAATTTCTTGAACAATGCGATCGCTAGTTTTTAATAACGTATTTAAAACCTCTGGTCTAGCTTGACCTTTATCTTGTCTACCATAACTGAATACATTGCGACTTTGCCAAGTATTGCCTAACTCCTCACCAGATTCCCAGTTACTATCCACAACCTTATCGTTGACCAAAGAACCAAAATCACCAGCCGGATTAGAAAACAATCTTGCAGATACATTTTCTACCCCTTGGGCTTTTAAAGCTAAAGCATGTTTTATAATAAAATTTTGTTCTTCCGACTCATCCGCTTCAGTTGCCCGTAAAAACAAATCATCCAACAATTCGATAATATTGACAAAACTATCTCGGAAAATCCCCGATAAATTACCCAACACATCAATGCGGGGATGTCCCACCTTTGCCAACGGTTTCAATTCATAACGAACAATTCTACCAGTTCCTTCCTTAACAGGTTCAGCCCCCACCAATTCCAACAGAATCCCCAAAGATTCGCCCTTAGTTTTAATCGCATCCAATCCCCATAACAACACCGCCACAGTTTCCGGATATTTCCCATGTTCCTCTAAATGCTGGGCAATAATTTTTTGAGCAATTTCCCGTCCTCGTTCATAAGCCGCAGGTGAAGGCATTCTATAAGGGTCTAAAGCATGAATATTTCTCCCCGTAGGTAAAACCCCAGCACCATCCCTTAACAAATCACCACCAGGCGCAGGCGGAATATACTCCCCATTCAACCCCCTTAACAAATTCGTTAACTCATCCGTAGATTGCATCAACAAATCTGTAATTAACCCTTCCTCTTCTTCTTGGCGTTCTTGGTATCTTGGCGGTTCGTTTACTTCTTCCTCCCCTCCAAAATAAGCCTCCAAATACGCAGCCAACTCCTCCTCATTCGGTGCTTCTCCCAAAGTATGCAACCCAGAAGAAAACAACCGATTTTCTAGAACTTGCAAATATTCGTATAACTTCACCAAATAATCGTCAAAAGCATGAGCGCTAAACATCCTGACATTTTCTGGAGTAAAAGAAATCCCCAATCGTTTAGCATCTTCAAAAGGACAATCTGCTTCTAAACCCGTATCCAAAATCTTTTTACAAATACCTTCCTTCAGCACATAATTCTTTTGTGGATCTTCTCGATACTCCGAGATTAAATCTCGCAAAGCCACCAATTCTTTATATAAACCCGCACGTCCATAAGGCGGTACATTGTGAGAAATTAACACCCCATAACCACGACGTTTTGCCAACATCGACTCAGAAGGATTATTAGCCGCATATATATATAAATTAGGCAAATCTCCTAACAGAATATCTGACCAAGAATAACCAGTATTTCCCAAAGGAGAACCAGGCAACCATTCTACAGTGCCATGCATTCCAAAGTGAACTATAGCATCAGCAGCCAATTCATTTTGTAGCCATTTGTAAAAAGCAGCATATTGGGGATGGGGAGTTAAATCGCGTTCAAACATTAACCGCATCGGGTCGCCTTGGATTCCCAAAGGTGGTTGTACACCAATCCACACATTCCCTAGCTGCACACCGCCAATTTGAAATTCATCGCCGTAGGTTTTAATACCAGTTCCCGTGAGAGATTTCCATTGTTTTTCAACGCGGGATGTTTGCAGATATCCCAGCCATTTTTCTAATGTACGGGCATTGACAATATTAACCGCCGATGGACGAGGCAGTGCGTTGGGCGGCTTCGCCGACTTGTAGCAACTGCCGTGCCGATAAACGCCAATATCCATCTGCGTTAATCTGCGTACATCGGCAGTTATAATCTCTTCATCTGCCTCTTTCACCCAGCGAATTAATTCTTCGCCATCATCAGGTAAATCCCCGACGGTGTAACCTTGGTCTTTGAGTGCATGAAGAAACTTCAGGAGACTGCGCGGTACATTCAATAATGCGGCCGTCCCTACAGCACCATAACCAGGAGGAAACCCATACAAAATAATGGCAATTTTGCGTTCCGATGCAGGTTTTTGCCGCAAAGCAACCCAGCTTTTCACCCGACCAATTAATCGCTGTACCCGTTCGGGAACCAGATAAATTTTTTCACCAACTAAACCACCCAAAGGAATAGTATCAATTGCCCCATCTAATTCTGGTAACGCATACAACACCACACTCTGTAATCCGCCGATACCTTGGCGTGTCCAAGAGTAAATATCTTGAATTAGCAGTGGTGCAGCGACGATGTAGGGTACATTTTTCGCAGTCAGGATACGCTTTGCTACTTCTATTTGTCGTCCTGCTTCCATTGAACCAGCCGGGCCACCCACGAGAGGAAAACCAATTGTGGAAACGATCGCATCCACTTTCACTGCTTCACTAGAAAGTGAGGGAGTCTCAATATTACCTAATTGTCGTTGCTGAATTTCATAGTCTGTTGTCATCCAATCTCGTACCGCTACATGACCTTCGACACCATTGATGAAAATTGGCAAAGGTATCAAACCCGCTGATTCAAAACAGCGAATCATTTGGGGGATGTAAGGTTGTTTGGTGATGACGTGTTTACGGTAAAGGAGAATACCGACAACCGGATTTTTACCTTTAGATCCCCCCAACCCCCCTTTGTAAGCAGGGCTAGGGGGGATCTGCTGATACCATTCCAGGTATGCTTTTGGCGATTCAAAAAAACCTTGATAGTCGGGATGAAGTAATCCCATATTTGGGGTTTCGACTGGTGGGGGAATATCACCGACTTTTAACCCCAGGTATTTTTCTGCCAGTATCCAGAATAATGAGGCAACATTTTCTGAACCGCCGGCATTCCAGTAACCATAGATAATTAACCAGTTGCGTAAGTCTTGGACTTTTTGGACTGGGACAAACTTCAGTAGTTTAGGGCCGATTTTTAAGAAGCTGATGTAACCAGCAAGTTTATCTTCTTCTCGCCCGTTGCTAAATTTATCGAGAATGAATTTAACAGGTTTGGGCATTCCTTTGGGTTTGTCGCCAATGGCAAAGTCACCCAGTTTAGTTAAACTCATCAATTCTAAAGCTGACTCGAACACGAGGCGGATGGGAATTTGGGCAATGCGATCGCGCAACCACACAACTTGGTCATAATCAAATAATAAGCTGCCAAAAAACACGTCAGCTTGATGCAGTGCTACTTCTACCTCGGTGCGTTTACTGCTAAGATCGCGATCGCTAAACACCCGAATATCTAAATCGGGACAACGAGAATTAGCCAAGTCAGCTGCTTTTCGATACAAGTCAGCATTAAACGATTCAAATCCAGCAATCAAGACGATACGTTTCATGCCCGTAAACTAAGAAATATTTCTTTACTTAGATCTTAAACGTGCTTTCGGTTTGATGGTCGTTTCACATCAATATAAAATGATTATTTTTTGTCAATAAGTAATTTTGCTTAAATAACTTTTATCGATACAGCCGTCAAAAAATCGGCGTTGCATAATAGAGGGATGAATTGAGGTTATCTACTGTGCAATGTCCATACTGTGGGTCTACGGAAATCCGGAAGAATGGAAAGCGAAGAGGTAAGCAAAATCACATCTGTACTAACTGCGATGTGCGTTCCGCCCCGCTTCGCTAACGCCAATTTATAGATGTGTACAATCCGCCGAAAGGATATTCAGAGGAGGTGAAACAAGAATGTTTAAAAATGTACCTGAACGGCATGGGTTTTCGCGGGATTGAGCGAGTTAAAGGTGTGCATCATACTACCATCATTTATTGGGTCAAAAAATTAGGAGAAAAACTTCCAGACGTGCCAAAAGAAGATATCATTCCAGAAGTTGGAGAACTGGATGAATTAGAGACATTCATCGGTTCAAAAAGCGAAAAGTTGCGTGCGGGGGTTCCCCCCGTTGAGCAAACTTTTCAAGACAAACACCTATAACGACAATACCAGCAAATCTTTTGATCATTTTTATGGGAGACTGGTTCGCGAATGATATTCGCGAACCAGTCTCTCCTTTCCACATCCCGTGAAAAGTCAGATTAGCAATCAGGAACGATGCTTTTTTTGAAGAGAGTAAATCGAGTAAAAACTTTTAAGTGGGGGAGTATTGAAGGGTAATTCAACGGTAAAAATGCTGCCTTTACCTAATTCGCTTTGTACATTTAATTTACCTTGATGTGCTTGAACAATAGCTTGAACAATAGCTAATCCTAATCCAGAACCACCGCTGCTACGAGAGCGATCGCTACTCACCCGATAAAAGCGATCAAAAATTCGAGTCAGTTCGTGTTTTGGGATACCAATGCCTGTATCTTGAACTTTAATTACAGCATTATAGTCGTTGCGGTTTAAGAAAACCGTTACTTCCCCTTCTTTGGGTGTGTATTGAATTGCATTGACAATTAAATTAGAAAACAGGCGATAAAGCTGGTCAGAATTACCTATAATATTTAGGGGTTGATGTACTCGTATTGAGGATGTCAGTTTTACCCCTGCGGCAGTTGCCATCGCTTCAAATTCCTCGACTAAATCGCTAATAATATCATTTAGGCAACAAATTTCATGTTGTAACTTTTGGGCTTGTCTATCTAAACGTGCTAACATCAGCAGATCAACAACTAAAGTCGTTAGCCGTTGATTCTGACGCTGTATAGTTTGTAAAATATCTCGTGTTTCTTTTTCGTCTATTTGCGGCATCAGAAGCGCTGATTCCACCGTTGCACCTGTCGCAGCTAAAGGCGTTCGCAGTTCATGTGCTGCGTCTGCTGTAAACTGTTGAATTTGTCGATAAGATTGATAAATTGGCTGCATAGCTAATCCTGATAGCCACCAACTAGCACCAATAATCATACCCATTGCAACTAGCAGCCCTAATACTAAAACTAATTTTATACTATCCAAATAATGATTAAATTCTTGTAGACTTCGCCCTACTTGCATGTATCCCCAATCTTGATCATTTTGGGTATGGAGTGCTAGGGTAATTTGATGATAATCTTTGCCTTTGCTGTCTTTGAAAGATTGCCAAGTTTTTTGATTAAAAACATCAGGTAATCCCTCTGGATAATAACCAGTATTAGCAATTAATTTTCCCGAAGTATCAAAAAAACGTATATAGTAGCTGGTTTTAGTAACAATACCAAGTAGATGGCGTTTAGAATCTGACTTTTGTTGAATACAATTAGTAGCTCCATTTTTACAGTTATCTACATTTGGAAATAACTGATGTACTAATGGTTCCAAACGTCCAGGTGACTGTAGCTTGAGTTCGATACTGTCATGCAGTGTCCCCGCTACAGACTCGATTTCACTGTCTAAAGCCACCACATGAGCATGAAAAACTGCTCGATAAAAACTGAAGGCAGATATGCTTAAAATTAAACCCATAACAATGGCATAATACAAAGCCAAACGAATACGGGTGAGCCTAAATAGCTTATTTTGATTCATTAGTGAAATTAAGACGATATCCCATCCCATGCAAAGTTTCAATTAAGTTAGGACAGTCGCTATTGATAAGTTTGCGACGTAATAAACGTATTTGTGCTGCCACTACATTACTACTTGATTCTGCATTAACTTCCCAAATTTGATTGCGAATTTGTTCAGTAGTAACAATTTGGTTAGGGTGCTTCATAAAATACTCCAGCAATTGGAATTCTTTATTAGTTAAAGGAATCCTTTGCTGTTCTCCCTTAGCATTTTGTCTTACAACTGTACTGTTGCCATAATCTAGAGTCAAGTTACCAACAGTCAATTGTTGGGGTTGAAAATGCGGAGAACGCCGCTGCAAAGCCCTCAATCGAGCTAGTAGTTCCACCATCCCAAATGGTTTTATTAAGTAGTCATCAGCACCAGCATCTAGTCCAGTAACTTTATCTTCCATTCTATCTTTAGCAGTTAGCATCAAAATAGGAAGAGGATTTCTTTCATAACGCAGTCTTTTGCACAATTCTAAACCAGTAATTCCTGGAAGCATCCAATCGAGAATCGCCACTGTATATTGTGCCGAACTATTTTCTAAGTATGCCCATGCTTCATTACCATCCATTACCCAATCAACTAAGTACTTTTGTTGATTTAAGGTGCGCTTAATTGCAGCCCCCAAATCTGGCTCATCTTCGACTAGCAGTATCCTCATATCAATCAAATTGAGTAGTTAAATGTTGTAAATTTGTGACTTAAGCATAGTTTGCAATAGAGATAAGTAGGTATGCACGAATAAACCTAACTATATAACGAAATGTAAATTCACTGA
>JAYGHB010000014.1:0-85837 GCA_034931985.1 Halotia wernerae UHCC 0503 | reverse complement strand
GCGCTTGGATGGCTCCTCAAGATCAGCCTCACGAACAATTTGTATTCCCGGAGGAAGTTCTACCTCGCGGTAACGCTCTCTAAGAATGAATTAGATTCGTCATTGATCATTGTTTAGTTACTTTAGTTATCCTCCGCGACTTCGTGGAGGATTTTCTATTTTTAGCTTAGGGATTTCCAAGAAATAAGGAATAGAAAGGTTTATTGCGTTAGCTTTTTGGATGTTTTTTATTTGGAAGTCTCTTAATTTGTGAGAAAGGAACTGAATCGAGTAGCCAGGGACTCAGAAGCTTGCGCTGTATGCATAGCGTCAGGGTCGGGTAGGGATAAACCGGGATCTGTCACCTAAATAGCTCGAAATAGCCAATAAATTGTGTTATATTGATTCAAGGTTAACAACCCAGAGTAAAATCCTCTGCCCTTTTGAAACTTAAGACCACTTAGGCAATAAGGAGGTGATGCCCATGATTGAAAGTAGTAAATGCGTGGGTCATCAGGTTGCAGTTAGCCGGCTGCGCGCCGGGGCTGTTCTCTAAAAGTTAGCCTTAGTTATCCTTGAGATACTAAGTTAGCTCAATTAGCTAGGCAAGCTCGGAGTTCCTTCCGGCAGTCTGGTTGCAACCTGAAGACCCGCTAGACCGCTCTGATTTAGATTAACCAATCTGAATCAGAGCGGATAGTTTTTATGGGTAAGTATTGTTGACAACTTTACTAATTGTCACGTTCTAAGTCTTTTTCACAAAAAATGGTATTTTGAATCTTCACAAGATAAACCATTTTTATTTTTATGATCCTCCTAGTGAGCCAGCTTAGATAATTTTGGACAAGATCTAATAAGAGACTATTTATAAAGTAAATCTCAAGTAGGGTGTGTTACGGCTTTAGACTAACGCACATGTTGCCGACGGTACTTTAAGCGCTTTAATGATGTTTTTCATGATTAATTTAAGATTGAAATATGCGCTTAACACAATTCTTTGCAACGCACTGGCTCCCCTACAGTAATTTTATGTTTATTTTATAAATAAACTCTAAAATGCAAGATGTAACTTAAATAGGGATTTTTTGATATGGCGCAACTACTGAGCGATGCAGAAATTCAAGCACAGGCAAGCGGTATGTCAGGTTGGACAGTTGAAGGATCTAAGTTACAGACCACCCGCAAGTTTAAGGATTTTATCGCAGCAATTGAATTTGTCAATAAACTGGTGGAACCTGCTGAGTCGGCGGGACATCATCCAGACATAGAGATTTCTTATAACAAAGTGAAGATTATACTTACAAGCCATGATGCAGGCGGGTTGACACAAAGTGACTTTGATATGGCGACGGTAATTTCCCAAATCAACTAACCGATTTGTTTTGATCAGCCCCAGGTGTCTATGCTTTCAGCAGTCTGTAGGGATGGGGACTTGCAAAAGCCTTTAACCCTACTCCGGCTAGAAATAGATTCAGTGATTCCATGTGACAGTTGATCAGGCGATCGCTTAGATGTTGTCATCTACTTCAAATAGCTTATAATGATATGCTATAAAGCTATGTTTTTGCATAAGTTAATTACATCAATTTTTAACATTAAATTGCATTTATTAGCTTCGCAAAAACTAAAATTGTATTAGAGGCAACTATAACCTCATCAATAGATTTCCTAACAGATGTCGCATTTTTGAGAAAATAGGTGCAGCGAAAACAATTATCTATACAAGGTGTGAGGAGAAAAGGAAAAATGTCTAATCTATTGTGGAAAGCCCTGGTAGTTAGCCCAGCAGTTTTGGGAGCAACATTGTTAGTTTCAGCAACAGCAATTGCGGCTCCAAGTACCACCAAAGAAGTATCAACAACAGAAGCACCAGCTGTAACGGAATTTGCTTTAACTCAAGAAGTTCTGGCTCAAGCAACCCCAGCAGCTAGTGATACTAAAGTCATAGATCAAGTTAATCGCTACAGCAACGAAGGCAAAGAAAATACTTCTTTGTCCCAAGTCACATCGGTATCACAATTTTCCGATGTCCAGCCAACGGATTGGGCATTCCAAGCATTGCAGTCCTTGGTTGAACGCTACGGTTGTATTGCTGGGTATCCAAATGGTACTTATCGCGGTAATCGCGCTTTGACCCGTTATGAATTTGCCGCTGGTTTAAATGCCTGTTTGGATCGGGTTAATGAATTGATTGCCACAGCAACAGCTGACTTGGTAACAAAGCAAGATTTGGCCACCTTACAGCGTTTACAAGAAGAATTTTCCGCAGAACTAGCAACCCTACGCGGTCGGGTAGATTCTTTAGAAGCGCGGACTGCTGAATTGGAAGCGAATCAGTTCTCCACTACTACCAAACTAGTTGGTGAAGCTATTTTTGCTGTTACTGATGTTTTTGGCGATACTACTGGCGACGTTAACAATACCGTCTTCCAAGACAGAGTGCGTTTAGGGTTGCAAACCAGTTTCACTGGTAGAGATATTTTGACCACTCGTTTGGCTGCTGGTAATGCCCAAGCATTTGATATCAGAGACAACGCTGATAATACTCTTGCCAGTGCTGAAGGCTTTCAAACTTTTCAAATCGGTAGTACTGGCAATAACAATGTCGAGATAGACCGACTGACCTACGAAGCTCCCATTGGGCCAGCTCAAGTTTACCTGGCTGCTGCTGGTGGTCGTCACAGTCATTATGCTGCGGTCAATAACCCTTACTTTTTTGACAAAACTGATGGTGGTAATGGCGCTTTGTCTGCCTTTTCTGCTGAAAGCCCCATCTATCGGATTGGTGGTGGTTCCGGTATAGCGCTAACTCTACCTTTTGGTCAAGGCGGCGGTATCCTCAAGCCAAGTTCAGCCACTATAGGTTATTTGGCTAATGAAGCCAATAGTCCTGGTGCTGGCGAAGGTGTATTCAACGGTAACTATGCTGCTTTAGGTCAATTGAATTTTAGCCTTGGCGATCGCATAGCTTTAGCTGCTACCTACGTTCACGCCTACAATGGAGCAGGTAGTGCTTTATTTGATTCGGGTTTAGGTCTCACTAGAGATAGTGTTGATGCCCTCGGTAATCCAGTAAGTACTCCTCTTGGTGTAGTAGGTACTCAACAAGCTAATACTCTGGTTAACTCAGCTTCAAGTAATTCCTACGGTGTCTCAGCGGCGTTTAGACCGAGTGACAAACTTTCTGTTAGTGGCTTCGTAGCCTACACCGATGTTGTAGGTTCAGGTGCTGGTGATGATTTTGAATCTTGGACTTACGGTGCTGGTGTAGCCTTAGCTGATGTTGGCAAAAGAGGTAACGTGTTAGGTATTTTCGCTGGTGCAGTACCATATTCCCTAAATCGAGGTGCTAACAGTGGAGATGTACCTTACCAAGTTGAAGGCTTCTACAAGTATCGCGTGTCTGATAACGTTTCCATCACCCCTGGTGTGATCTATTTGACATCTCCTAATCAAAATAGCGACAACGACGATGCTATCATCGGTACTCTCAGAACAACCTTTACCTTCTAGAGGTTTCTAGAGCATTGAAAATCTGCCTAAAAATCGAAACTCTATTTTTCCCCGCCACTAGGCGGGGTTTTTTGTTTTTGGTAGAGGTAATAAGCAAACTCCAGTGGAGAACCGGAGTATACTAAAGAAAGTATGAAGGATGAAGTCTAAAATAGGGAAAATTGATGATTCATCTTAAATTCTTCAGCCTTCATCCTCTATCCTTCCTTCATCCTTTGCTGCTTGTGGAACTATCGTGCAAATCTGAATACGCAATTCTTGCCTTACTAGAGATGGCAACTCATCATGAAAGCGGTGAACCAATGCAAATTCGACAAATTGCCGCCCAACAAAACATACCTGATCGCTATTTAGAACAGCTTCTAGCAACCTTGAGGCGTGGAGGTATAGTCAAGAGTCAACGCGGTTCAAAAGGTGGCTATTTGTTAACGCGAGAACCTTGGAAGATTACTCTATTACAAGTTTTAGAATGTTTAGAAGGTTCAGATATGCGAACCTGTGAAGATGAAATTAATCCTAAAAGTTTAGACAGTTCTGTTATAGATGACATCTGGCAAGAAGCATGTCAAGCAGCAAATTCTGTGTTGCAAAAATACACACTTCAGGAATTGCGTGAAAAAAGAGATTCCCGGCAGCAGTTGGATATCATGTATTACATTTAGTCAATAGTATAAAAGTTTTTGACCATTGACTTCAATAACTCTAATCACAAAGGAATAATTATGCGGATTGCTCGTAATGTTACAGAACTTATTGGTCGTACACCCTTAGTACAGTTGAACCGCATCCCTCAACAAGAAGGATGTGTAGCTCAGATTGTGGTGAAATTAGAAAGTATGAACCCATCCGCGTCAGTCAAAGATCGGATTGGAGTTAGCATGATTAATGCCGCCGAAGAAGAGGGACTAATCACTCCTAGGAAGACAGTATTGATAGAACCCACCTCTGGAAATACAGGTATAGCTCTAGCAATGGCAGCAGCAGCAAAGGGTTATCAATTGATTTTGACAATGCCAGAGACGATGAGTGGGGAGCGCCGGGCAATGTTGCGGGCTTATGGAGCTGAACTAGAACTAACACCGGGAATTGAAGGCATGAGTGGGGCAATTCGACGGGCCCAGGAGATAGTTGACAGTACACCACATTCTTATATGTTGCAGCAGTTTCGCAATCCGGCGAATGCAAAAGTACATCGGGAAACTACAGCAGAAGAAATTTGGGAAGATACCGATGGACAGGTAGACATGATTGTGGCAGGGGTCGGTACAGGTGGTACGATCACTGGTGTAGCAGAAGTTATTAAAGCCCGTAAGCCTAGCTTTAGGGCGATCGCAGTTGAACCAGCCAATAGCCCAGTGTTATCTGGAGGACGACCAGGGCCACACAAAATTCAAGGAATTGGCGCTGGGTTTATTCCCCAAGTGTTACAGGTTAAATTAATTGATGAAGTAATTGTCGTCACCGACGAAGAAGCGATCGCTTATGGCCGACGTTTGGCACGAGAAGAAGGGCTATTGTCTGGCATTTCTAGTGGAGCAGCTTTATGTGCTGCAATTCGTGTTGCCCAACGTCCAGAAAATGAGGGACGCTTAATTGTCATGATTCAGCCTAGTTTTGGAGAAAGGTATTTGAGTACACCGTTGTTCCAAGACTTAGAAGCAAAGGTAGCCGCTAGCATCAGCTAACGATAATTGGATGAATGGTCGATTTTAAGCAAGATTCTAACCATTACGAAACTCTCAAAGTAAGTCCTAGCGCCAGCCAAGCGGAGATTAAACAAGCTTATCGCCGCTTGGTTAAGTTATTTCATCCTGACAGCAACCAAGAAACATCAGATAAAGAGCAAATTATCCTGATTAATGCTGCATACGAGGTTTTAGGGGACGATCAAAACCGCCTCCGTTACGATCAGCAATTGCAAGATGATTCCCAGAAATTAAATAGCGATCGCCAACAGCGGACAGCTGCGGCTCAACAACGTTACAAAGCAAGGCGACAGACAGGACGAGATGCTGATGAGCAAATTGAAGAGTGGCTGCGTCTAGTTTATCAACCAGTTAATCGCTTGCTTTGTGGCATTATCTATTCTCTAGAAGAACAAATGGAGCAGTTAGCAGCCGATCCCTTTGACGATGAATTATTAGATGAATTTCAGGAATACTTAAAAATTTGTCGAGATGAACTCAAACAAGCCCAAGTGACTTTTCGTTCTCGACCAAATCCCCCCAGTCTTGCAAGAACAGCAGCTCACATTTACTACACCCTTAGTCAAGTAGGAGATGGCTTGGACGAGTTAGGTTACTTCCCTTTGAACTACGATGAGCGTTATTTGCACACAGGGCAAGAACTATTTCGCATAGCGACAAGATTGCATTGTGAAGCACAAGTGTCTGTAAGTAGTTAAGAGTATACAGACAACTGACAAGCAAATTAGTTTATCCTGGAAACAGCGAAAGTTTAAGAAATTTTAAATTTTGTTTCCAGAGTACTCATGCAATGCATTGTAAATCGCCGCGCTCAGTTTTCGGCAAGTCATCGCTATTGGTTGCCAGAATTGAGTGAAGCTGAAAATATTGAAAAATTTGGTGCTTGCTCTAAATTTCCTGGACATGGGCATAACTATGTCTTATTTATCTCCATAGCTGGAGAATTAGATCAATATGGCATGGTGCTGAACTTGTCCGATGTCAAACAGGTAATCAAACGCGAAGTTACAAGCCAATTAGACTTTTCTTATCTCAACGATGTCTGGGCAGAATTTCAACAAACTCTGCCTACTACTGAAAATATTGCACAGGTGATCTGGCAAAAGCTAGCACCGCACTTACCTTTAGTCCGCGTGCAGTTGTTTGAACATCCTGAACTTTGGGCAGATTATATGGGAAACGCAATGGAAGCCTACCTTACTATCAGTACTCACTTTAGCGCCGCCCATCGGCTGGCTCATCCTCACCTGAGTAACGAAGAAAATTCTGAGATTTACGGTAAGTGCGCTCGTCCTAACGGTCACGGTCACAACTACCATTTAGAAGTCAGCGTCAAAGGAGAAATTGATCCGTGCACTGGGATGATTGTCGATTTGGGTGCTTTGAATCAGGTGATAGAAGATTATGTCTTAGAGCCGTTCGATCATACCTTTTTAAACAAAGATATTCCTTACTTTGCCGAAGTTGTACCCACGGCTGAGAACATTGCACTTTACATTAGTAATTTACTGCGATCGCCTATTCAGGAATTGGGAGCTAAACTTTTCAAAGTAAAATTGATTGAAAGTCCTAACAACTCCTGCGAAATCTACTGCACAGACTTAGAATCAAATACCGCAAGTGTAGGACAACACGAGCCAGTTTTAGCGCGTATTTAGTACCTTTTGCGCTAGTTGACTCCTAAACTCTCTTACTGTTTCTCAGCGCTCTCTGTGCCTCTGCGGTTTAAGATAATTTATTTAACCGCAGAGGCGCTGAGGACACAGAGAAAAGTCGGAGCAGCGGCTTTTGCTGCTCTGAACTTAGCTAGTAAAGAGCTTAAAGAGGTATTTAAGCCTCGACTTTTACACCTTTCCAGAAAGCGACGTAACCCTCAATATTCTTAGCTTTTTCCTTAGCAGCGGGATAGTACCACGCAGCATCATTGTTAACTTGACCATCAACTTCGATACTGTAGTAACTAGCGACACCTTTCCAAGGACAAGTACTGTGAGTATTACTTTCTTGGAAATACTGCTTGTTAATGGCATCAGCTGGAAAATAATGATTGCCTTCCACAACTACAGTGTTATCGCTCTCGGCTAAAACAGTTCCATTCCAAATCGCTTTCGGCATAAGTTGAGATTGCAAATAAAGTTCACACATAACATTTTGACACTTCTTCAATTTATTGCCTTGGGTTTCTCGAAACCTGAAACTCTTCATGGCTGTGAGCAGCGGTTTTTAATGACTCCACAATAAATACAAGTTATAAGCATATTTAAAATTTAAGTTTGCTCATCTATAAGATTTAAATTTTTCTCTGAGGATTGGCAAAATAATTTGCCTAAGGTGAAAAATTGGCGCCAAATATTGTTAATTTTCGTAAAATTGCGGTATTCAAGACTAGAATACTGATATTTACCTAGCTAAACTATCAAAGAGTGCATCTGTACTGCTTAGTTAATTAAACATAGATGTGGCGCTATAGCCTCAATGATCCCAGTACAACTTATCCTCAAAAACTTTCTTAGTTATCGTGATGCAACTTTAGATTTTCGTGGTTTGCATACGGCTTGTATTTGTGGTTCTAATGGTGCAGGTAAATCGTCTCTTCTCGAAGCAATGACGTGGGCAGTTTGGGGTGAAAGCCGCGCCGCTGCTGAAGACGATGTAATCCATTCGGGTGCAAAAGAAGTTCGGGTTGATTTTACTTTCCAAAGTAATCAGCAAAAATATCGAGTCATTCGCACTAGAACGCGGGGTGCTACTGGCGTTCTGGAATTTCAAATAGAAACACCTTCTGGGTTTCGCGCCTTGACTGGCAAAGGGGTAAGGGCAACACAGGATGTGATTTTAGAACACATTAAGCTGGATTATGATACTTTTATTAATTCTGCTTATTTGCGTCAAGGTCGTGCAGATGAATTTATGCTCAAGCGCCCCAGCGAACGCAAAGAAATTTTAGCCGAGTTGTTAAAACTCAATCAGTACGATGACTTGGAAGAACGGGCGAAAGAATCGTCGCGCCAGTTCAAAGCCAAGGTTGAGGAACTAGGGCGTTCTTTGGAATCGAGCAAAATTCAATTGCAACAACGTGATGTCACGCAGACACAAAGAACAGAGTTAGAAGCCCAACTTAACCAACTACAACAGGTACAAGCTTTTGATAATATCCAATTACAAAGTTTGCAAGTTGTTCAGCACCAGCACCAAACAAAAGTAGAACAACTCAGCTTTGTGAGGCAGCAATATCAGAATTTGAGTCAAGATTGCGATCGCCTACAACAAGAGCAATCAGCAGTTAAAAGTCAAATTTCCAGTTTAGAAACCATCTTGAATCAGGAAGCAGAAATTAAAAATGGCTACGCTCAATACCAAAATCTGCAATCTCAAGAAGAAGCCTTTGCTACTAAATTTGAGGAACACACCCGCGCTACAGCGTTGCGTCAACAAAAGCAACAACAGCTAACCAAACAAATTCACGAAATTGAACGCCAACTGCAACAAGTCCAAGGACAACTAGAAGCATTGCAGCAGCAAGAGCAAGAAATTCAACATACTCTCAGTAAATCAACTGAGGTGGAAGCTGCTTTAGCCCAAGTTGCTGTCGCGCGTCGCCGTGTGGCTCATTTGGATGAATTGCAAATGCAAGTTAGTCCTTTATTACAACAGCGGCAAAATTTACAAAGCCAAATCGATAGAGTTCATGCTGGTTTAATTGCAAGGCTAGAACAGCTACAAACGACAGAAAACCAACTGCAAAGTTCTTCACGCCGCCAACCGCAACTGCAACAAGCTGTGATAGAAGTGGGAATGCAGATTGATCAAATGGAAAAAGATCGGGTTTATCTGCAACGAGTCCAGGAAAAAGGCCAAGAACGACGGCACTTTATGGAACGTCTACAAGCTCAACAACGAGAGTATGAAAGATTATTGGGAGAACTGGATCAAAAACTACAAATGCTTCGTAACCCCGACGCTATTTGTCCCTTGTGCGAGCGTCCTTTAGACGAACATCACTGGAATCGTGTAGCAGAGAAAACCAAAGCTGAGTACCAAGATACTGAGGGTCAATTGTGGGTATTCCGGGAACAAATGGCAGTTTCAGATCGAGAAATTCAGTTATTAAGGCAAGAATATCGAGAAATTTCCCAAAAATTGGCAATTTATGATTCTCTGAGAGAACAAAGAGGGCAATTAGCAGCACAACTACAATCTACAAGTGATGCTGAACAACAACTGCAACAATTAGCTGCGGAAAAGCAACATCTGGAGCGATCGCTACAAGTCGGTGATTATGCGCCTGACAAACAAGCCCAATTGCAGCAGCTAGATCAATATCTGCAACAACTGAATTACAATGAGCAAGACCATGCTTTAGCTCGTAGTGAAGTAGAGCGCTGGCGGTGGGCAGAAATTAAACAGGGACAAATCAAAGATGCTACCAAGCGACAAACTCAAATAGCCACCCGTAAACCAGAATTACAAACTACTATTGCCCAATTAAAAACTAAAATCCAGCAGGAACAAATTGATTCTGACTGTGCCAGAGAAATCACTGAGTTGACGCGTTATATTGGCGAAATCGGCTATAGTTCAGAGCAGCATAATAACCTGCGCCAAGCTGTACGCCAAGCTCAATCTTGGCAACTGCGTTATCAACAAATGTTGTCAGCCCAGCAGCAATATCCCCAACTTCAGGCGAGATTGCAGGATTTAGAAACCTCCAGAAGTGCGAGATTAAATGAGCGACAACAACTCGCCACCCAAATCGAAAACATTACCCAGCAGCTAGCCCAAACAGCCAATCCAACCGAGCAAATTCAAGCTTTAGAGCAGCAGTTAGCAAGCCGCAGACGGCAACTTGATGAACAAATAACTAAGTTGGGACGTTTAGAACAATTAGCTCACCAATTGGAAACTCTACAAATTCAGTATGAGCAACAACAACAGCAACTACAATCTTGCAAGCGACAATACCGAATTTATCAGGAATTAACGCAAGCCTTTGGTAAAAATGGCATCCAAGCTTTAATGATTGAGAATGTGTTACCCCAACTGGAAGCAGAGACAAATCAACTGCTTTCCCGTCTCAGTGCTAACCAGTTACATGTGCAATTCGTTACCCAAAAAGCTGGACGAAGTAGCAAAGCCAAGCGGAAAAATGCCAAGTTAATAGATACCCTAGATATTTTAATTGCCGATGCCAGAGGAACGCGAGCTTATGAGACTTACTCTGGTGGGGAAGCATTTAGAATTAATTTTGCCATCCGTCTAGCACTGGCGAAATTATTGGCACAAAGAGCAGGAGCAGCATTGCAGTTATTGATTATAGATGAAGGTTTTGGCACACAAGATGCCGAAGGATGCGATCGCCTGATTGCAGCCATAAATGCGATCGCCTGTGATTTTGCCTGTATCCTCACTGTCACCCACATGCCCCACCTCAAGGAAGCTTTTCAAGCCCGCATTGAGGTGAATAAAACCCAGCAAGGTTCACAGTTATATTTGCTAGTTTAATCGATACATCGATTTGTCAAAAGTACTGTACCCGTGCATCTAAACCATTAGAGCGTAACATTCTAGAGATTCGTTCTGCTGATTCGCGATCGCCAAATGCTCCAGCATTTACATAATTTCCTAAACTCGATTGTTCTGAAAAAGCATTAGGTATATACAGGCGTACTTTGTTGAGAATATCGTTATTATTAATCGGCACTACCACGACATAACGATTATTTTGATAACTATTTCCTACAGTAAAACCATTATTAATTGGTGGCGCTATCATCACATAGCCATTATTTGGATAACTATTTACCCCTGTCGCATATCTATTTTCCCAAACTCTACGTACTGCCTCTAAAATTTCTACATCTGCATTGCCATCGGCATAGAGTCTATTATCTCGTTGGAATCGAGCGATCGCATCCCTTGTTAAGGGGCCAATAGTACCAGTAGGATTAGTATTAAAGTATCCCAAATCCCGCAAATATTGTTGTAGATCTCTCACTTGCGAGGCCGCGATATTACCTCTACTAGGAAATCGAGAGTAACCCAAGAGTGCATCCCAAGTTTGTTGATTTGCAACTCCAGTGGCAGGTATACTAGCTTTTCTTTGAAAGGCAATTACAGCATCTTTAGTAATGCGTCTAAAATTACCAGTGGGATTAGCATTAAAGTAGCCTAACTGTCGCAAGCGTTGTTGTAGCCTTGTGACTTCTGCACCACTACTACCTTCCGAAAGTACAGGATATTCACCACCTTCACCAATATTACTCGATCTTTGATTACTCAGTATTGCTTGTGTGGTTCTGGTACCAACAATACCATCAGCAGCAATTCCATTAGCTCGTTGTAATCGGATTACCGCCTGCTGAGTCTGTGATCCAAAATAGCCTGTGCTAGGACCTTTAAAGTACCGCAACTGCCGCAAATCTTGTTGTAGCCTAGAGACTACTGCACCGCTACTACCTACTCGCAATCCGTTACTGGTATTCCCACTGGGGATTTTACTTTGGCACGCTCGTTCCAGAGCTTGTTGAGTACTAGCACCCACAACCCCATCAGCAGTTAGTCTATTAGCTTGCTGAAATCTGATCACTGATGTCTTGGTTAAGGTAGCAAACTTACCTGTAACTGGGCCATTGAAGTAGCCTAACTTTTTTAAGCACCTCTGGGTGTTTCCCACTTCAGTGCCATTACTTCCTTGTTTTTGGAGTGCTAAAGTTTGTCCTGCTACACTCAAAAGCCCTATAGTCAGTGCTACTGATAAAAGACGCATCGCAGCAACACTAGACAGCTTTTGCCACTGCAAAAATTTGAAATTCACTCGAATAGGAATAATTTCGATATTTTCTGATGCCTCGTAGACTGAGGCCAGATGAGGATAAACAATAGCTTCCATATTTTCCCAGCAATTTTTTTGAGGGGGTATATAAAAATTACGGGTATTAGTTACTGTTCACTGGTAAAGAATTTTCAAATCTTGGGGAGGAATTAAACCACCACCAAAATTTAACGCTTGTTCCCAATTTCCAGTTCCCAATCCCTTGAAATTACTTGCTACAAAGTTATGACTACAAAAAAACATACCACTTTCTCTGTAGTCAAATTGTGCTTTTTAGGTTTAATTTAAGTAATTTTTCAAATCTAGCGTATATTTTTAGCTTTGATGTAAATATTTATCAGTCAATACAGACAATTAAAAGTGTTATTCAGCACGTTCAATATTGCCTGCTTTTACCCAACCTTCTTGTTTGCCACCTTCTAGACGAATCTTTTGCCAGTCTTTATCCTGGCTTTCTTCCAAGATGATTACTTTTTGATTAAAAGTCGCCCCACCAATACGTTCAGCATCTTGGTTGGGTTCTGCTCGCACACTTAAACCTTCAGACCAAGTAACACGTCCGCGGTAAGCTCCTGGTGGCAATGCTTCTGGCGATTCCGTAGGAGACGTAGAAGGAGTGGACGCAGTTTTTCTATTAGTCGCCTTAGGAGATTTGGTTTGCAAGGCGGGACTATCATTAGAAAAAACGGGTTTAGCCGGGGGTATGGCAGTTCGATTCATGAAATAGAGCGCAACTGCAACGCCGCTACCGATTAAAACAGCGATCGCTAAGGAAACCCCAAGTATAAATTTTAGTAAACCAGAAAGCATAATTAAAACCTGATCACCA
Source organism: Halotia wernerae UHCC 0503 (assembly GCA_034931985.1). Classification (GTDB taxonomy): domain Bacteria; phylum Cyanobacteriota; class Cyanobacteriia; order Cyanobacteriales; family Nostocaceae; genus Halotia; species Halotia wernerae. The sequence continues at coordinate 72,978 of JAYGHB010000014.1, read as the reverse complement.
ATAGTCAATCGTCAATCGTCAATCGTCAATCGTCAATGGTTATTGAGAAATATAGCGGTTCTTGATTGTGTACAATCTACCTTCACAAGTAAGAAGGACTAGAGTGGTATATTTCATCCATGTAAACCGCTATACTTTGACTTTTTCGGGCTGTATTTTGTTCATCTGAGAATCGTTATAATTCAACTCGTCTGTATACGAATCAAGAATCCATAATTATTAATCAATTACTATGGACTCTTGACTAGTACTCTGAAAAGGCAACTTCGCAGAGTTGATAGAGCAACAAGAAAAATCTTTTTCTCTCCCTGCTTCCCTTGTTCTTGTGTTAGCGTAACTTACCAAAAGTATCACTCAAAGGACTCTGCCTGGATGCCATACGCGCTCTTCCAGCCGCAGCCCATTCTTGTAGTTGCTGAATTTGCTCAACGGCAGTTCGTGCCAAGGGTATAATTTGACTCGCAGCTTCTAAAACGTCGTCTGTAGTAAAATCACGGTTTTGGCTAAATCCAATATGCATCGCTTCAATTAAAGTCTGCTCAATCTCGGCTCCAGAAAAATCAGGTGTTTCATAAGCTAGCCTGTCGATGTCATAGCTTTTTAAATTATGGGGACGTAGTCGGGATAAATGCACATTAAAAATTGCTTTTCTCTCTTCTTGGGTAGGCAAACCGACAAAGAAAATCTCATCAAATCGCCCTTTGCGGAGCATTTCTGGTGGTAAGGCTTGGATGTCGTTAGCAGTAGACACGACAAACACAGGTGAGGTTTTTTCAGCTAACCAGGTAATAAAAGTACCAAATACACGACTAGTAGTACCTGCATCACCTTTACTACCAAGTCCCGAAAAAGCTTTATCGATTTCATCAATCCACAGTACACAGGGAGCGAGGGCTTCTGCTACTTGAATCATTTGGCGGGTGCGGGATTCTGATTCACCCACTAAACCACCAAATAACCGCCCTACATCTAAGCGTAATAAAGGTAAATGCCAATGATGAGCGATCGCTTTTGCTGTTAAAGATTTGCCAGTACCTTGAATCCCCACCAACATTAAACCGCGGGGGTGCGGTAATCCGTACTGTCTGGCTCGATCAGTAAATGAACCCCCCCGACGAAGTAGCCAATCTTTGAGGTTATCGAGTCCGCCAATATCAGAAATTTGCTCAGTGGCTGGGTAAAAGTCGAGGATTTGGGTCTGGCGGATAGTTTGACGCTTTTCTTCCAAAACTAGATCCACGTCCTCTGGTTGCAATTCGCCGTGGGTAGCGATCGCCCTCGCCAAAACCCGCCGAATCCTTTCCATCGAAAGCCCTTGACAAGAACGCACCAAGTCATCTAAAACTTTCACCGAAAGGGAGCTACCAGTACTTTGCAGTAAGCGTTCCACCTCAATTTTAATTTCTGGGGCGGCAGGTAAAGGAAACTCAACAACTGTCAAAACTTCGGTTAAATCGTCAGGTATGGCGATACGTGGTGACAGCAGTACAATATTTTTTGGTTGAGACTTCAAAAGTCGGGCTAGGTTGCGGAGTTTGCGAGCGATCGCCACATCTTCTAAAAAACGATGATAGTCTCGTAGAATTAACACTGCTGATGCTGAAGCTGGTAATTTTTCGATAAATTCCAAAGCTTGCAGAGGATTACGTCGCCCAAAGCCTGCATCATTGGGGTTTCCCTGGTAGCCATCGACAAAATCCCAAGTATACACAGGGCGATTGCCTTGGTTGGCTGCTTCTTCCCGAATCGCTGCTTCTACCCGTTCCTCTTCATAAGTGGGAATATAAATTAAAGGATAACGGGCGCGTAGTAGCAGTTTAAACTCTTCACGAAAGTTCATATATAGCTGTGGTTATTAGTTCTTCTCTCATTGTTCAGGTTTGTATTGTGTCTCACAACTAAAAACGAATATATTTCTCGTTCCACAAGGGGATTAGGAACGAGTAAATTTACGCTACCATCCTTAATGTAATAATTAGCTCACCATATACGCAATTTTTTTGAATATTCAGGAAAGTTGTCTCCTCAACCTGAAGTAGAGCTTAAATTAAATTATGTTTTTATCAAGCAAATAAAATGGCAGAAAACAACTCACAGCCCAAAAACACTGGAGGAATGTCCCTCAATATTGGTGGTGGTCAATTTTCAGGTGTTCAAGTTGGACAAGCTGCTGGCGACATAACCCAAAATCAGCAAAATACTCAAGGCGGGACTGAAAAACAATTGACCTTACCTGAAGTTGCGGAATTAATGGCACAAATTGAATCCATATTTCGTAATTCAGATTTACCAGAAGACCAAAAGAAACAAGCACTGAAGCATCTAGATTATGCAACCGACGCAGTTAAAGAAAAAGAACCAGACAAAAATACTGCGGCCACAAGTTTGCAAAAAGCCAGTAAAGTCCTCAAAGAAGCCAACGAAACCTTTAATGCAGGTCAAGGAATTTGGCAAAAGTTAGAGCCAATTGCTAAACAATTAGCTCCTTGGTTAGGAGTTGCAGTGAAAAGTCTTTTACTTCTTACATAAACAAAGGTTATGCATCAAGAACCACAGCCACTTCAAAATCTGAATATTGATGGTGCTTTGATTCAAGAAGCTCAAATTGGACAAGCTGGACGTGATTTGCACCAAATCCAGTACCTAACTGTAAATGAAAGCTTTAGCCTAGCTAAATTAATAGGTAACAGAGAAGTAAAACCTCCTTCAGGGAAACAAGAGTACCGTTTCCGAGAAGTTTTACTGAATAAAGTTAAACAGTATTGGATTAAAGGCGTACTAGAAAAGTCGCTATATACTAAAGCTCTAATTGATCTGGGACTGGAAGAACGATTAGACGCAGTAAAGCGCCCCTTGAGCAGTGTCCAAGAAATTCCTGATGAGTCTGGGCAAATCTTACCTGAAGGTAAAAGTGTTTCTGATGTCTTCAATAAGATGGGAAAAGGACGAACCTTACTGATTTTAGGAGAACCCGGCGCGGGTAAAACGATTACTCTTTTGAAACTGGCACAAGAATTAATTGCTCGTACCGAAAAAGATTTGAGCCAACCTATTCCAGTAGTGCTGAACTTATCTTCTTGGGGGAATAAACAGCAAACAATTGCTGATTGGCTGATTGAGGAATTGAATAGTACATATCAAATTTCTCAGGCGCTTGGTAAAGTCTGGATTGAAGATCAACAACTATTACTACTACTAGATGGTCTAGATGAGGTAAGAATTGAGCAACGGGAAAACTGCATCAAGACCATCAACCAATTCATGCAAGAACATGGGCTAATTGAGATTGTAGTGACAAGCCGTATCCGCGATTATGAAGCTCTTTCTGAACGTTTACAATTGCAAGCTGCTATCTGCATCCAATCTTTGACATTTCAGCAAGTTAACCAATATTTGGACAGGGCTGGAGAACAACTCGAAGCAGTAAAAACGTTGCTTCAAGAAGACACTACGCTGCAAGAGTTAGCCAAGTCTCCCCTGACTTTAAGCGTTATGACCCTGGCTTATCAAGGTAAGAAGCTTGAAGATTTACCCAATACAGGTTCTAAAGAAGAACGCCGAAAGCACCTATTTGATGCTTATATTGAACGGATGTTTAAGCGTCGTCAATCTCAGCAAAGATACTCAAAAATGCAAGCAAGGCGCTGGCTAATTTGGCTAGCACAGCAGATGTATCAAAAGTCTCAAACGGTTTTTGTGATTGAAAGAATACAGCCTACTTGGTTGTCCAATCGAGTGCCAAAAATATTTTATCAATTGGGAGTTTTTCTATTTGGAGTAATAATTTGTGAGTTAATCGGCATTTTTGGCAATTTAATAAGTAAATCACAATCAATAAATCTGATATATATTGTTGTAATCACTGTTGTATTAACTGTTTATTTAAGTACTACAGAAATAAAACCAGTTGAAACTTTGAAATGGTCTTGGCAAGAAGCCAAAAAATCTCTCAGAAATGGACTACTAGGTGGATTATCTTTGGGGCTAATTGTCGGACTGGGTTTTAAGCTAGCCAACACTCAACCAGATATCATTGAGGGACTACAATTAGGATTAATACATGGGTTAACTGGTGGGCTAATTTTAGGATTATTAGATGGGCTGAGAGGCCCAGAAATAGAGACTAAAACAACTCCTAACCAAGGTATATGGAACTCAGCTAAGAATGCCGTAATAGTAGGATTGATTGGCGGCTTACTTGGCGGATTTTTTGGGGGATTAATTGGTTTAATAATTTTAAATCACCCCTCATGGCTGCAAGTGGGAATAGTATTTGGGTTAGTTTTTGGGCTAGTATTTGGAGGTGGTAAAGCTTGCCTGCAACATTTCACCTTACGCCTCATTCTCTACAGCCAGAATTGTATACCTCGAAACTATGCCCGCTTTCTTGAATATGCGACTGAACACATCTTTTTGCAAAAGGTTGGAGGTAGTTACATTTTTATCCATCGAATGCTGTTAGAGCATTTTGCCCAAATGGAGCCAGCATTTATTCAACCAACTTCACAACCAATTCATCAGTCTCCTGAATTTAATTCAAACAACAATTTGAGTAGAGATACTTCATCTCAAACTTTAATAGCATGTACCAATTGTGGTCGGAATAATCCGGTAAATTTCAACTTCTGTAGCAAGTGTGGGAGACGATTAAATCAACCACCTAGCCGAGACTAAATCAGGAAGTTGACAGTGATTTGTCTATCCTGGAAGTTGCTTTTTAAAAGCTTCTAAAGAAGCCCAACGTTTATCAACTGGCTGATTTGAACTATCAACACTATTACTAATGATACCTGGACAATTGCGATCGCACAATTGACGGTGTGGTATTGCTAGACACATTTGCTCATACAGCCATTCGCTGGGATAAAAATAACCATCGGGTGGTAAGGTTTCTATCAAGTCTTCCACAGCCACTTCCCTCTCTAAGGGCAAGTCTTCTGCTTGACTAGCAGTTTCGTCTAACCAGATAATTTCCTTGGTATCAACTTCCAAACGCTGGTTATACTGTTGCAAACAGCGGTTGCAAGTACAAGTAATAATTGTCTCTGCCTGACCGGACACTTCCAGGTAGTTACCATGATGCTGCACGCGGACATTGCCGCGAACTGGTGTCAACGTTTCTAGACCAGGCAGAAACTCCTGAACCTGAAACTCCTCTGTCCGCTCCGATGCTCTAGTTAGCTGCGGAATATAAATTGCGTCCATAGGATTGGTGAGACATCCTCACGAAAATATATGTGGATTATCAGCAATTTTACTGAATATTACATTTTTAGTTTATCTCTTTGGGATTTAGATAAATCTTAAAATTATAGCGATCGCCAGTATCGTTTCACTTTAAAGTTGATACATTTGGGCAAGCAGGGGGAGCAGGGGTAGCAGGGGAGGCAGGGGGAGTAAGAAAAGTAATTTGTATCAATAATTTCGTGAAATGGTATTAGTTTAGGACATCAACTGATCATAAAACCCAGACACCTTATGACTTTCAAACCTGTCCTCCGTTCGCGTAGCGTCTCCCCTTCTCCTTTTGGGAGAGGCTAGCGCCTGCCGTAGGATGCCCAAAGGGCTGTAGGGAGAAGTTGCTCCACAAGGAGAGCAGCGCCTTGCGCGGGTTTCCAAGATAGATTTTGGGGGGAAACTTCCTCCCAAAACGTGCCGCCGCGTTGTGGCGACGCACTTCTTTCCTATTGCCTGTTCTCTATCCCCTGTCCCCTGCTATCTATGGTTATGAGCTTTTAATTAACTCCTAACTCCCAACTTCTTCTAACGCAGCCGGACGGACAACCAAATGACGATGTGGCTCTTTACCTCGGCTGAAGGTTTCCAAATCTCCAAATTCCTTTAAGAAGGTGTGAACTTGACGACGTTCAGCTGAACTGAGGGATTTAATTTCCACTTCTTGACCAGTAGAACGCACTTCATCGGCTGCGGCTTCTGCCATTGCCTTAATTTCCGCTTGTCTTTTGACGCGGTAGCCATTCAACTCAATAGTGTAAGAGGCTTGTCCCTCCTGGGGTTGGCTCAGATTGAGAACTGAATTAGCTAGATACTGAATTGCATCAAGCACAGAACCATCAGGGCCAATGAGAACTTGAATTTCTTGTGGTGTCAGGTTGGTTTCATCAATCGTCAACCAGTAGTTATCTGGTTCTGAAGAATCACCGTCTTGAGGTAGAGCAGTTGCTAAATTACCCTGAATTTCAGCAGGTATTTCTGCTAGTTGCAGCAGTGTTTTTAACCACTGCTGCCCTCTTTGCATGGGACTGTCGAGCATTATCAACCTGTAGTCTTTTTCTTAGAACTTTTTGGCTCAAAAGGTAATGTCTTTTGTTCTGCCTCTGCTGCTTCTTTTTCTTTCTCCTGGGTGGCTACAATTTTTTGTAGTTCCTCTGGTAGTGGTTCACGGGAGAGGATATAAGTTTGTAGTGTCTGGAAAATATTCCCAATCACCATATACATCAGCACCCCAGCTGGTAGAGGGAAGAACAAAAACATCCCCGAAAATATAACTGGGGTAATTTTGTTCACTGTCTCCTGCTGTGGGTTCCCACCACTGGAATTTTGTCCAGAAAGCAATTGGCTAACATAGAGACTAATCCCAAAGAAGACAATCATAGAGACAATATCCCAATGGATTGCACCGTCGGGATCTATAGCGCCAACTCTACCTAAGGCATCTATGAAGAGAAATCCTTTATCTGCTGCCAATCCAGGAATTGTGCCTTGAATTGTGACATCTCCTGGTTGTAGGGCTTCTATATTACCCTCAGCGTCAATTTTGACCCTATCTTCCCCTTTGATGATTTTCCATTCAGGCACCAGCTTATTTTCGGGATGTTCAGCTAATAGCACCTGAAATGGTTTGCCTTCGAGAGTTTGATATTGGATCTTGGTTGTTTCTCCTACTGCCAACTTGTTACCGCTAGGGAGAATAGCTGTAATCCGAGTATGTTCTCCATCAGCAACATAGATGTTTTGGGGAGAAGTAGCAAAGGCTTGTGGTTGAATTCGTTCAATTTGTTCAGACGGAAGGACTTGCAGGTTAACAGAATAGTTAACCCCAGCAAAAGGCGAACCCCGCAAAGTTGCAAATAGCGCTAAAAGAACTGGCATTTGCAACAGTAGTGGCAAACATCCTGCTAGGGGATTGCCGAATTCTTTTTGGACATTGACCATTTCCTCCTGCTGCTTTTGCGGATTATCCTTATAACGCTCTTTGATTTCTGCCATCCGCTTCTGCATCAAAGGTTGCACAACTCGCATCCGCCGCATACTGCGAATTGAGCCAGCACTCAGGGGATAGAGCGCAAAGCGGATTATCAATGTCAAGGCAACGATCGCCAATCCATAGCTAGGCACAATACCATAGAAAAAATCTATGATTGGCAGCATTACGTTGTTCGAGAGAAACCCGATACCAAAATCCATTATTCTGAATCCAACCTGAGTTACTGTAAATTGAACTGAATCTAATTTATCTAAATCAAGATTCGCCTGCGACTATCCTACGCTACGGATAGCCGCACATTCAAATAAATAATGGAGCATGGGGCATGGGATATTTTTCTTTCTCTGCATCCCCTGCTCCCGCTGCTCCCTTTGCTCCCTGCTACTTGCCTGCACCACTATACAGAGGATTTTTCGCTGTAACCCTCTCATTGATGTAGTCATAAGTCTCACGGAAATTTGGAACAGCCCGCATTTCCAGACGACTACCATTTCTGAGGGTTAGCACCATATCTCCCCAAAGGCCAATACCACGGGGTACTTTGACAATTTTGACTATTTCTGAGTAAATCACGTCAGTGCGATCGCGTCCTCTCCAACCTCCCATCACAGAAATTCGGCGATCAGTAATGCGGTAGCGTAACCACAATGCCCTGACAATTGCTCCAACTGCTAATGGTATTCCCACAACAGTTAGCCCAACTAACAAGTTGAGAATTAAGTCTCCAACATGGGGTCCACCTTCATAATAAATTTCTTCACGAATGCCCATCGAACACCTCAGTTTGTGCCAACAACTGCTCTAATTCTTGCAGAAATTGTTGGCTTACGCATTTAGATTCTGCTGCTGTTGGTTTCACAACAACTACTAACCGCCAGCCTGGTGACAGTTTCGGTAACAATTCTTGAAAAGCAGCGACAAGCTGGCGTTTAATCCGATTGCGAACTACTGCTCTTTTGCTAACTTTTGTGCTAATCGTAATCCCAATTTGGGTACTGGCTAGCTGGTGTGAGTCAGTTGGTAGATTAGTCTTGACGGCAGCATCCAAAGAAGACTCTATTGTCCGTGACGGGCGTAAGGCTCTCAATGTGAAATGAGAACTATGTCGCCGAATCCCTTCTCGGAAAACTGCCTGAAAATCCTTATGGGATTTTAGTCTATTCGCCTTGGGCAAAGCCACAGTTGCTCTTCTAGCTTCAATTGCCCTAAACGCTTAAACGATGTCGCCCTTTTTTTCTTCTAGCCCTAATCACGTTCCTCCCGGTTGGTGTCTGCATTCTGGCGCGAAAACCAGAGGTTCTTTTTCTCTTACGGCAAGTGCCGCCCAGGGTTCTTTGCATACTGTTCTCCTCTTAGGCGATTTTTATAAAAAGTCACAATCTATAATCGTATCACTTTACAGACAAAATATACAGATTCAGGCAAAACTTTAGTCAGTTATCAATCACGACTGACAACTGACTACTGAAATTTACCCGATAGTCAAAATCCAACTTCCTAAGTAACGTAGTAGTGGCACGTCTCCAGGCGAAAGAATTTGACAGTTGAAATAATAAACACCACCAAAAGCAGGGTTTTGGACGTTAGATAAGACCAATTCAACCTTTGTTCCTGCTGGCACTGGTTCTTGGGGAAATATTTCAATCACGCGACCTTCTTTATCCCACTTTACTTCTGAAAGTGGAACTGCTTTGCCTTTAACCCGGACTTCTATCTTTTTGGGGTCAAAAGTTCCCTTATAATAATCTGGGTAGGTAACAGCAAATTGAGCAGCTGCCAATTTCATTTTTTCTGCTGGAATCCTCAGGTTGTAACGATCCCAGCTATTAGTTTGTCCACCAAAATCTAACCGGAAGGGCAACTGATTTTCACTTTTAACACCACTAAACAGTGTAAATCCAGGTAAACCATTTTGCGCCCAAGTCACAGTCGGTAACCCAGCTAGCAAACAGCTAGTCACAGCTAAAGCCGACAAAAGTTTTAACGGTAGTTGCCGCTGAGAGCTTGGCAAAAGTAAACGTCGCATAATTGGGCTTCCTCCACCAAAAATTTAAATAACTAAACTTTATTACTGACTTCTTGACAATTGACGTTAAATTGAAACAAAAAGTGCCTTTTCTTCTCAGGATTAAGATACTCAGGTAAATACGTAGTGACATATTTAACATTTATATTATTTGTCAGATAAACCTTGTATTACAGCCATTTATCGAGAATTTTAACCGAATTTAAACTAGATAGAAACACAGTGGGGATTTGATTGTGTTTCTGAATATGTATAAGTGTATCTTAATTTAAGGTTTTTGTTATAAAAATTGAGCCATGCTCTGGGCGATCGCCATTGAACTTGAGATAGATTGATTAAAATAAGCTTGAATCGTCAGGAATAATCATTAAAAATTAGTTGGGAAATTATCAAGCTTAAAAAATTTGATAAATATTGGACTATGTAAGCAAGGAAGACTAAAATTTTTCAATCCCTAAAACAAGCTAAAGACACAGAGGCAAAATTGGGAATCAACATAGGATTTGCAATATGTAAATCTATGCGTAACTATCAGCAAGTATGACACTTGTAAGGGGCAAAGCATTGCTTTGCCTGGAGAACCGAGAGTGGGAAAGGAAAAGTTCAAGGTTCAATCTAGGAAAAAAGTAATCGCTGACAGTTTCTGTCCTGAACTATGAATGTGAGACATCCCTAAGTTGGGAAAAGTGCATATTTTGTAGAGGTTAGGTATTTATCTCCAGGAGATTTCATGAGAATAGCAGTTGCTAAAGAAATAGAAGTTTGTGAACGTCGCGTAGCATTAAATCCCGATACTGTTGCCCGCTTGGTAAAACAAGATTTGGAAGTTTGGGTAGAAACAGGTGCGGGAGAGCGATCTTTTTTTAGCGATTCCGCCTACGAAGCAGCAGGAGCCAAAATTATCAGCGATTTTGCCACATTATGGAAAGAAGCAGATATTTTGCTGAAAGTTAGCCCGCCGCAAGAGCGAGAAAATGGAGGCTCAGAAGTTGACTTGCTCAAAGAAGGAGCCGTTTTAGTTAGCTTCCTTAATCCCTTGGGTAATCCTGTAGTGGCGCAGCAACTAGCAAATCGCCAAGTCACAGCCTTGAGTATGGAAATGATCCCCCGTACTACCAGGGCGCAAAGTATGGATGCTTTGTCCTCGCAAGCCTCACTAGCAGGTTACAAAGCAGTATTGATTGCAGCGGCGGCATTACCGAAATATTTCCCAATGCTGACAACAGCCGCAGGGACAATTGCCCCAGCTAAAGTATTTATCATGGGGGCTGGTGTGGCAGGATTGCAAGCGATCGCCACCGCCAGACGCTTGGGCGCAGTAGTAGAAGCCTTCGATATTCGTCCTGCTGTCAAAGAAGAAGTGCAAAGTTTGGGGGCAAAATTCGTCGAAGTCAAATTAGAAGAAGAAACCGTCGCCGCTGGTGGTTACGCCAAAGAAGTTTCTGAAGCTAGCAAACAGCGCACCCAAGAAGTTGTCGCCGAACACGTCAAAAATGCTGATGTAGTGATTACTACTGCCCAAGTTCCTGGTAGACAAGCACCAAGGCTCGTCACAGAAGAAATGGTTGCACAAATGAAACCAGGTTCAGTGATTGTAGATTTAGCCGCTGAACAAGGTGGTAACTGTGCCTGCACAGAACCCGGCAAAGATATTGTGTGGAATGGTGTAACAATTATCGGCCCCATTAATCTACCATCATCAATGCCAGTCCACGCCAGCCAGTTGTATGCCAAGAACGTCACATCTTTGATTCAACTACTAATAAAAGACAAAGCTTTGCAGGTAGACTTTGCCGACGATATAGTTGATGCAGCTTGCATTACCCACGCAGGCGAAATTCGCAATCAACAAGTACGGGATGCGCTAGAAGCTTTGAATAATCAGCAATCAGCGGTTAATTAGGGGAGAGGGGACAGGGTAAGAATTTTTAACCCTTGACTTTTTAATAATGCCCAATGCCCATTTACACAAGGAGTTTTAATTTCATGACAGAGGCATTACTTGCTGCTTTGTTTGTATTTGTTCTAGCATCTTTTATCGGCTTTGAAGTCATCAACAAAGTACCACCTACCTTACACACCCCTTTAATGTCAGGCTCTAACGCGATTTCTGGCATTGCAGTATTAGGGGCAATTGTGGCTGCTGGTGCTAAAGAGACAAGTGTGTCGGTGATTCTTGGGTTGATTGCCGTAGTATTGGCGACAGTCAACGTTGTTGGTGGTTTTTTAGTTACAGATCGGATGTTGCAAATGTTCAAGAAGAAGGAAATTAAGGCGTGAGCGACTTTCTACCAACTGGGATTCAGCTGACGTACTTAGTCGCTGCATCTTTATTTATTCTCGGTTTAAAAAAGCTGGGATCACCTGCTACAGCACGCAACGGTAATGTTGTAGCAGCCGTGGGAATGCTACTAGCGATCGCAGCCACAATGCTAGATCAGCACGTATTGAATTACGAGATGATTTTGTTGGGCTTGGCGATTGGTGCAGGAATTGGGGCGATCGCCGCCTACAAAGTCCAAATGACCGAAATGCCCCAAATGGTAGGTTTGCTCAACGGCTTGGGTGGTGCAGCTTCCGCACTCATCGCCGTTGCCGAATTTTGGCGGTTAATGGGAACTTCTCAGCCCATACCTCTCGATGTCAACATTTCCATACTATTGGATGTGTTAATCGGTGGTGTTACCTTAACAGGTAGTTTTCTGGCTTTTGCCAAACTGCAAGGTTTAATCAGCGGTACTCCGATTACATTTCCATTGCAGCAACCATTTAACCTCTTACTTTTGGGTGCTTACTTGGCAGGAAGTGCCTATTTAATCATTACACCAGATAGCCTACCCATATTTTTGGGAGTAGTTGCTGTTTCTTTAATACTAGGTGTAATGTTCGTCATCCCCATTGGTGGAGGCGATATGCCAGTAGTAATTTCGCTGTTAAACTCGTTATCAGGTGTCGCCGCCGCCGCTGCTGGGTTTGTGGTAATGAACAATATGTTGATCATCGCTGGTGCTTTGGTGGGAGCTTCTGGGTTAATCTTGACTGAGATTATGTGTAAAGCAATGAACCGTTCTTTATTTAGCGTGCTGTTCAGTGCTTTCGGCTCATCGACTGCTAGCGGTGGCGGTGCAGCAGGTAGTATAGGCGATCAAACTGTCCGCAGCATCGATCCTGAAGAAGGCGCGATGATGTTGGGTTATGCCCGTAACGTGGTAATTGTGCCTGGTTATGGTATGGCAGTTGCTCAAGCACAACATAGTGTGCGGGAGTTGGCAGATCAGTTAGAACGGATGGGCGTTGATGTCAAGTATGCCATTCACCCCGTTGCTGGGAGAATGCCAGGACACATGAATGTGTTATTAGCAGAGGCAAATGTACCTTATACCCAGCTGTATGACATGGAAGATATTAATCCCCAATTTGAACAAGCGGATGTGGCTTTGGTAATTGGGGCTAATGACGTGGTAAATCCTGCGGCGCGGAGTGATAGCAGTAGTCCGATTTATGGTATGCCGATTTTAGAAGTAGATCGGGCAAAGCAGACAATTGTCATTAAGCGCGGGATGAGTACAGGTTTTGCCGGTGTAGATAATGAGTTGTTCTACAAAGATAAAACCACTATGCTTTTTGGTAGCGCTAAGGATATGGTGTCGAAGTTGGTTTCGGAAGTGAAGCAACTTTAACAAACCGCAGAGACGCAAAGAACGCGGAGGAAGAATTTAGAGGGTTAACTTGCCTTAGGAGTGTGATGCTTCTGAGGCAAGTTTTTTCATGAATGGAGCTAGTTTTCGCGAATATAATGAGACTGTTGGGTGTGTTGTCTAGCTCTTGGGTCGGGCTAACCCTCCCGCAGCGCTGGTTCACTGCATCTGTGCGTAAGATTTTTACTTTTAATTCCCTACGATGCTACCTGAGCAGCAGTCCGAGTCCGCCGTCTTCTACCATCGGCAACTTTCACAGGCGGCTCATCAGGAATTTGCATTAACAAAGTCACAGATGGTTGACATTGCAATTCCCGACGAATCGAGCGTTGTAATTCCCGTTCTAAAGTCCCTTGCAATCCACCCCAATCTACCTCTACTTGTTCACTTTCACTAGGTTGGGTAAATTCTGACCAGCGAACGCTAAGAATTTCTTCAATCCGCTGTTGTACCCATTTTTGCACAAGCGATCGCTCTATACTTGTTACCACACCCCGCAGATGAGTTTCTGGTTTGGCCAAGAGTTTACCATTCCAATCAATGGCAGCAGCGATGGTCACAATACCTTCTTCTGCCATACGTTGCCGTTCGTGTAGTACTTTGGCGCTTACCATACCAGAACTAGTAGTATCTACCAGTTCTATACCAGACGGCACTTTACCAGCGATGCGGATGGCATCTTCTGTCAATTCTACGATATCGCCATTCTGGATAATAATCATGTTTTCGGCAGGAATGCCCATACTTTGAGCAGTTTGCGCGTGCCTCACCAGCATCCGATGTTCGCCGTGAAATGGCACAAAAAACTTCGGACGAGTTAAGGCAATCATCAGTTTTTGTTCTTCTTGACAGCCGTGACCAGAGACGTGAATGCCTTTATCCCGACCATAAACTACTGTTGCTCCCTGAATCATCAACTTATCGATGGTGTTGACCACAGCGATAGTATTACCGGGAATCGGGTTTGCAGAGAATAGTACTGTATCTCCTGGGCGGATTTTGATGTGGGGGTGTTCTTTATTGGCAATGCGGGTCATTGCTGCCATTGTTTCACCCTGAGAGCCAGTAGTTAAAATCAGTACTTTTTCATCAGGCATATTACGTACTGCGTGCAAGGGATGGAACAGGCTATCATCGCACTTGATGTAACCCAGATTACGGGCGTGAGCAATTAAATTCAGCATGGAACGGCCCACAACTGACACTGCACGGTTATGCTTCTGCGCCAACTGCAAAATCATGTTGATGCGATGCACACTGGATGCAAAGGTAGTGACAAACAATCGTCCAGTGGCTTTACCAAATTCCCGATCAAGATTGGGATAAACTGAGCGTTCTGAAGGTGTAAATCCGGGTACTTCTGCGTTAGTTGAGTCACTCAATAAGCAAAGTACACCTTTTTCGCCGTGTTCTGCTAGTCGTTGCAGGTCAAAGTTTTCACCATCTACTGGGGTGTGGTCAATTTTAAAGTCTCCTGTGTGAATCACCACACCAAGGGGAGTATTAATAGCAACAGTAAAGCTATCAGCTATCGAATGGGTGTTACGGATGTATTCTACAACAAAAGATTTCCCAATTCGCACGACATCGCGGGGGCGGACTGTTCTTAATTCTGTGCGATCGCGCACTCCTGCTTCTTCTAATTTACCCTCTAGCATTGCCATTGCTAGTCTCGGCCCATAAATCACGGGTATGTCAAATTGCTTCAGGTGAAAAGCAATGCCGCCGATATGATCTTCATGACCGTGGGTAACGATCATACCTTTAATTTTGTGGCGATTTTCCCGCAGATAAGTTGTATCTGGTAGGACAATATTTACTCCGTGCATCGCCTCTGTAGGAAATGCTAATCCTGCATCTAACAAGATAATTTCGTCGTCGTATTCAAAAACGCAGGTATTTTTCCCAATTTCATGCAGACCACCCAAGGGAATAATCTTCAGGGCGGAGCTAGTTTCGTTTTTTACCATTTTCTCCTTAGATTGTTGCTTGTTTTTTAGTGTTAATAAATTCAAAGTTAGGATCTTGTATGAAAGGAAACATTTTGCTATCTATACTAAAAGCAGCCAAATAATCAGATTTTCAGTTATTTGTTCAATAAAATAAACTTTAAACTGAAGAATTCATAGTAGATCTATGACAATTGCAATATGAGTTCTGAAAGTACAAACTGGTAAAATTTTGCTTATTTCAAGCGATGAGTAACCAGCAAGCGCTCAACAAGTTGCTGTTTAGATTAAATTCAGTTTTTCTAGAACTACCTTTAACTTTTGACTAACTTCCAAGTCAGCTTCGTGTAGGGGTAGACGAGTTGAACCGACCTCCCAACCTTTAAGATTCAATGCTTTTTTAACTGGAATGGGATTTGTAGTTAAAAATAAGGCTTTAAACAACGGGAAGAGTTGGAGATGAATTTCAGTGGCAACTTCAGTTTTTCCCGCACTAAAAGCTTGAATCATCTGCTGTAGTTGGTTTCCTACCAGATGAGAAGCTACGCTCACCACACCCTTTGCTCCAATTGCTAATAAGGGCAAGGTTAAGGAATCATCTCCAGAATAAATCTGAAATTCTTTTGATGTCAAGCGGCGAATTTCACTAGCCTGATCTATATTACCAGTGGATTCTTTGATGCCAAAAATATTGTTAATCTCAGCTAACCGGGCAACTGTTTCCGGGCTGAGGTTTTGACCAGTACGCCCAGGAACATTGTATAACAATAACGGCAAATCGGGACAGGCTTGGGCGATCGCCGCAAAGTGTTGGTAAAGACCCGCTTGTGGCGGTTTATTGTAATAAGGTACAACTTGTAAAGAACCATGCACTCCTATTTTAGCTGCCTTTTGGGTGGCTGCGATCGCTTCTTTGGTGGAATTAGAACCACATCCTGCTATTACCTTGGCTTTTCCTGCTACAGACTGCAACACTTCCACAAATAACTGATACTCTTCATCCCAAGTCAGGGTAGGGGATTCCCCTGTTGTACCACACACCACCAATGTATCTGTACCGTTGTTAGCTAAATGCGCTGCTAGTTCTGCCGCTACATCATAGTTGACACTACCGTCTGCTTTGAACGGTGTAATCATGGCGGTTAAAACTCTGCCAAATTCTCCCACCCTTTTTTCACTCCTGATTACCCAAATTGTTTTTAATGTCTTGGTGGTTTCTTATTTTCTTATTGTAAGAACTTATTCATCAATTTCTTTCAAGCGTAGTTCGCATAATTATGCTGATGTTTCTCTATCTTAATGGGTGCAAAATAATGGCAATTATGGCTTTCTGTGATTGCTAGCTAAACACATAAGCAGTTGCAGGTTTCAGTAGGTTTTGTTCTACCAATAACTCGGCAATTTGTACTGCATTCAATGCTGCGCCTTTGCGGATTTGGTCGCCACAAAGCCACAGTTCCAAACCACAAGGATGAGAAATATCTTGACGAATCCTGCCTACCAAAACTTCATCCCTACCAGTTGCTTCAATTGGCATCGGAAAGTGATTTGTTCCCCAATCTTCTAATAGTTTTACTCCTGGGGAGTGACTTAAAATTTCTCTGGCTTCATCTGGGTCAAAAGGCTCCTCAAATTCTAGATTAATTGCTTCTGAATGAGCGCGCAGTACGGGAACCCGTACACAAGTAGCAGTAATTCTAATCTGTTGCGTTCCGAAAATTTTTCGGGTTTCGTTGACCATTTTCATTTCTTCCTCACAGTACCCTGCATCATTCAATGGAGAGTTGTGGGGAAATAAATTAAATGCCAATGGGTAAGGCAATACCTCAGCGACTGGTGGCTGTCCTTGTAAGATAGCACTAGCTTGGGTTTTGACTTCTGCCATTGCTTTGGCACCAGCGCCACTAGCAGATTGATAAGTTGAAGCTACGATACGTTGTATTGGTCTGAACTTGTGCAATGGCCAAACTGCTACCGTCATCAAAATTGTTGTACAGTTAGGGTTGGCAATAATGCCTTTGTGGTTAGCTGCTGCTAATGGATTTACCTCAGGTACCACCAAGGGAACTTCAGGGTTCATTCGAAAGGCACTAGAGTTATCTATGACTACTGCACCTGTTTCGACTGCAACTGCTGCCCATTTTTTAGATATGGAACCACCTGCGCTAGCTAGCACCAAGTCCACATTTTCCAAGGCACGAGCATTTACTGATTCTACTGGTAAATTTTCTCCTTTAAAACACAGCGATCTCCCGACACTTCGCTCAGATGCCAATAACTTTAAATCCGCAATCGGAAAATTACGGCAATCTAGCAATTCTAGCAACTCTGTACCAACAGCACCAGTCGCTCCCAAAATAGCTACACGATAGGATTTAGACAAATTGGATTCCTCCTTTAAGAGGTAATGTGCGATTTTTGGAAATAATTCATAATTTATCCATATTTATTTAGATAGCAACAGCCAACTTTCAATAAAGGTTTTTTAATATTTAGAGCAATTTTCTTCCTATATTTCCTATATAATATACATTTACTTTTTAAATTGCATAAGTTGAATGATATTGAAATTTACAACAAACCTTTATGCAAAATTGGCATCTTAAAGCATATATCATTATACAACAAACCCCTACCTAAGTGAAAAATTTGAAGTGTCTGTGCTTGGGCGTTGTCCAGGTCTTCAGCTTAATTAAGTAAACAAATAAACATTTTGCCTTTAGACGCAGTTTGCCTAGATGGTGGATGTACTATGATCCAAATGGAACGAAACTAAGCTACTACAGGAAAAAAGGGGGCTATACGTTACCTCAATAGCCACGCTGGGTCACAAAAACCAGACAAACCCAACTGTACAACATTAGGAATAAAATTTGTGAGTTGATAACCAGGATATCACGGTGTTAGTCTTCTGAGGAACAAGTCCACTTAACAGTGCCGCTTGGGGGATTAAAAATCTTTCACAGAATCACAATCTAGGGGATTTTTTAGTCTTCAGCAACGAGGCTTGCGGAAATTCTTACGACTCTGGAGATGCGAGCAGTTAAGTTATTGCGGTAAAGTATCAAGTCCCTTGCCATTGGCAGTAAACTGGATCTCTACTGAAGGCCACTCATCCATAAATATTTGGATTTTGTGATCTGCCTCGTGGGCATCTACCATCATAAACCAAGAGACATCAACCCATAGAAGCGGTAAATCGCGTCTTGTGTGTACTTGGAGTAAAAAATACCAGAAAACAGAAACGAAGTATGAAAGTTACCCAGGAAAAACTTCCCGCCAGTCAAATCGGGCTGGAAATAGAGATTACGCCAGAAATTACCAAGCAAACTTACGAGCAGGTAATTAAAAATTTAGCTAGTACCACTAATATTCCTGGGTTTCGTAAAGGCAAGGTGCCTCGGCAGATATTGCTACAACGCCTAGGCGCAACTCGAATTAAGGTAGCAGCGCTGGAAGAACTAGTTCAAGATGGCGTTGAGCAAGCAGTCAAACAAGAAGCCATCCAGGCAATTGGTCAGCCGCAATTGCGTACTTCGTTTGAGGAATTAATTAATAATTATGAACCAGGTAAGCCCCTGATTTTTTCTGCTGCGGTTGATGTGGAGCCAGAAGTTAACTTAGTGCAGTACACAGGTTTGCAAGCTCAGGCCGAGGAAATTAAGTATGACCCTACGCAAGTGGAAAAGGTTCTCAACCAAGAACGTGAAGGATTAGCGACATTGATTCCTGTGGAAGGACGTGCAGCCCAAATTGGTGATGTTGCTGTAGTCGATTTTAAAGGTCTGCTCTCCCAAGCCGAAGGTGAAGATGAAACAGCCGAACCAACACCAATTCCCGGAGGCGAAGCAACCGACTTTCAACTAGATTTGCAGGAAGATAAATTTATTCCAGGTTTTGTGACTGGGATGGTGGGAATGAATCCTGGAGAAACCAGAGAAATTCCGGCTCAGTTTCCAGATCCTTATGTTAACGAGGAGTTAGCAGGCAAAGCAGCAATTTTTACGGTGACGCTCAAAGAACTCAAAGAAAAAGAGCTAGCACAATTGAATGATGACTTCGCTCAGGAAGTCAGCGACTTTGACACCTTGGATGAATTGCGTGCTTCTTTAGAAGAGCGATATCAAAAAGAGGCTGAGGAAAAAACTAAAACTAATAAGCAGGAAGCTTTGTTAGCGGAACTGTTGAAGTATGTGGAAGTTGACTTGCCTACAACACTGATTGAGCAGGAAATAGACACAATGCTGACGCAAACAGCAGTCCGGCTATCTCAACAGGGATTGGATGTCAAGAAACTGTTTACTCAAGATATCATTCCCCAATTACGGGAGCGATCGCGCGATGAGGCTATTGAACGCCTGAAGCGGTCTATGGGATTGAAAGAAGTCAGTAAACGCGAGTCTATTGAGGTCACACCAGAAGAAGTTAAAGCTAGAGTTACAGAACTGTTGGAGCAGTACTCAGACCAAGATATTGATGAAGACAGACTGCAATCAGTAGTGGAAAACGAACTCCTAATAGAAAAAATCATTGATTGGCTTTTAGAACATTCAACAATTGAGCTTCTACCTGAAGGCTCTTTAAGTGCTACTCAGGAAACAGAAACTGAACTGCTAGAGTCAGAGACAACAACAGAACCTCAAACTGAGGAACAAAATACATCAGATACCACAGAATCAACGGAAGGATGATGAAAATTCCCCTAGAGAGAAATTTTCAGTTATAAGTGTTGAGTCTTGAGCATTAAAAATTATTACTCAAGACTCAGCACTTAGTACTAAATTTGGGCTGAATATTTACGGAATCTTCAATAAACCGAGGCATCTATTAACGCCTTAGCTTGATACAGTGTTATACGAGAAGAATATGGATGAGGCATAATGGTTAACACATACCTCAAATAGAAATCGCATTCGTGAAAAAGGCGGCTCTCGCTGCTATAAACTCTGTCCTCATTTATTCTCAAATGTGCTTTTATGCTTACATCGCAGTCGGGAAACTACCCCATTAGCAGTTCCAGTCGAGTAGAAATCTACTCCCACTTCAGCAGTCCTAGCAACATCGTACCGATGGTGGTAGAACAGTCCGGTATGGGAGAAAGAGCTTTCGACATTTACTCTCGCCTACTGCGAGAGCGAATTATCTTTTTGGGAACACCCATAGACGATACTATTGCTAATTCAATTGTTGCTCAGTTGTTATTTCTAGACGCTGAAGACTCAGAAAAAGACATTCAACTATACATCAATTCTCCTGGTGGCTCCGTCTACGCAGGCATGGCAATCTATGATACAATTCAGCAAATCCGTCCCGATGTTGTTACTATATGTTTTGGGTTAGCCGCTAGTATGGGGGCATTCTTGTTAACAGCAGGAACTACAGGTAAACGGATGTCTTTACCTGACTCCCGCATTATGATTCACCAACCACTGGGAGGCGCTCAAGGTCAAGCCATTGACATAGAAATTCAAGCTAGAGAAATTCTTTATATTAAAGGTAAGTTGAATCAGTTAATGGCTCATCATACTGGTCAACCCCTAGAAAGACTTGAAGCGGATACTGAGCGCGACTTTTTTATGTCGGCAGAAGAAGCTAAAAACTACGGTTTGATAGATCAAGTCATCTCCAGACAAAATCTTCCCACAGCAGGGGAAAACGTCACCATTCTGAAATAAGAGGCTGGTATGTCTAAGTACGACTCCCATTTAAAATGTTCGTTTTGTGGCAAGTCTCAAGAGCAGGTACGTAAATTGATCGCGGGGCCGGGAGTCTACATCTGCGATGAATGCGTTGACTTGTGCAATGAAATACTAGATGAGGAGTTACTTGATACTAATGGTGCCGCGTCACAACCAGCACCAAAATCAGAACCACCTCAAAAACGCCGTACCCGCTCTTCCAGTCTTTCATTTAATCAAATACCTAAACCAAGAGAGATTAAACACTATCTGGATGAACATGTTATTGGTCAAGACGAAGCCAAGAAAGTACTGTCAGTAGCAGTCTACAATCACTACAAACGGCTGGCAGTCCTTCAATCTAAAAGTAATGGCAAAGCTGGAGCAGATGACGCAGTAGAACTGCAAAAGTCTAACATTTTGTTAATTGGGCCGACAGGCTGTGGCAAAACTCTCTTGGCACAAACCCTGGCAAAAATACTCGATGTCCCCTTTGCTGTTGCCGATGCCACGACGCTAACAGAAGCTGGGTATGTAGGGGAAGATGTCGAGAATATCTTGCTACGACTGTTGCAAGTAGCAGATTTAGACGTAGAGGAAGCACAGCGGGGCATTATCTACATTGACGAAATTGATAAAGTTGCTCGCAAGAGTGAGAATCCCTCAATTACACGCGATGTTTCCGGCGAAGGTGTACAGCAAGCTTTGCTGAAGATGCTAGAAGGAACAGTTGCCAATGTACCACCCCAGGGAGGACGTAAGCATCCTTATCAAGACTGTATCCAGATTGATACCAGCAATATTCTGTTTGTCTGCGGCGGTGCCTTTGTTGGTCTAGAAAAGGTTGTAGAGCAGAGAGCAGGCAAAAAGTCAATAGGTTTTGTTCAACCTGGGCAAGGTCAGTCTAAAGAGAAGCGAACCGCAGATACTCTCCGTTATCTAGAACCGGATGATTTGGTGAAATTTGGGATGATTCCCGAATTTATTGGGCGGGTACCAATGGTAGCGGTAGTAGATCCGCTGGATGAAGAAGCGCTGATGGCGATTCTCACCGAGCCACGCAGTGCCTTGGTAAAACAGTACCAGAAACTGCTGAAAATGGATAACGTCCAATTAGACTTTAAACCAGATGCCTTGCAAGCGATCGCCCAAGAAGCATACCGCCGCAAAACTGGCGCTAGAGCATTGCGAGGTATTGTGGAAGAATTGATGCTGGATGTGATGTATGAGTTACCATCCCGCAAGGATGTAACTTTCTGCACAGTTACGCGGGAGATGGTTGAGAAACGTTCGACAGCCGAATTACTTGTACACCCATCTTCGTTACCCAAGCCAGAATCAGCATAAAGTATGAAGGACAAAGGATGAAACTTGATCTTTTGTCCTTTAGCTTTCACACTTTACACTTTTTTTTCAGATGCCTTTTATTAACGTTCGTGGAGTTGAGCATTACTACGAGTGGGTAAAAAAACCATCCACTTCCTCAAAAAAGCCAGTTATGGTTTTTATCCACGGTTGGGCCGGTTCAGCTAGGTACTGGAGAAGTACCGCTGAAGCTTTAGTAGAACAATTTGATTGTTTGCTTTACGATTTGCGGGGATTTGGGCGTTCCTGTGGTAAACCAACCATAGTCCAAGCCAGTGCTGTTGTTGATTCCCAGTCTTTTCAAGAACAATCAGAGGCAATCACAGAGTTAACCTATGAATTAGAAGAATACGTTGAAGATTTGGCAGCTTTGCTAGATAAGTTGCATCTTTTGCGTGTCTATATTAATGCCCACTCAATGGGCGCATCTATTGCTACTTTATTCTTTAATCGCTATCCCCAAAGAGTGGAAAGAGGGATTTTGACTTGTAGTGGTATTTTTGAGTATGACGAAAAAGCTTTTGCAGCCTTTCATAAATTTGGTGGCTATGTAGTCAAGTTTCGTCCCAAGTGGTTGGGAAAAATACCATTTGTTGACCGGATGTTTATGGCTAGATTTTTGTATATTCCCATACCAGCTGCTGAACGTCAGGCTTTTTTACAAGATTTTCTCGAAGCGGATTATGATGCAGCCTTAGGCACAATTTTTACTTCAGTGAGTAAGGCACAATCTGAAGTCATGCCAGGTGAATTTGCTAAATTGACAACACCGACTTTGCTAGTGGCGGGGGAGTATGACAAGATTATTCCAGCCCAGATGGGTCGTCAAGCAGCCGCACTAAATGATAAAGTTGAGTTTGCGATGATTCCTAATACAGCACATTTCCCGATGTTGGAGGATGCACCGACTTATATGCAACGGGTGCGAGAGTTTTTGCAAATTCCCGTACCAGAACCAGAACTACAAGTGGGTTGATGCGATCGCACAAGGCAAATCCACATACATTGCCTGTACAACTGACACTCAAAATACTTCTTTAGTTTAGCCTTAACTGAACTGTATTGCACTAAAAAACAATCGAAAAAGCTATCCCAGCAAAGATGATCGAGCAGACGATGCCTTTGGTAAGACGCTTAGAGCGTCTACGCGAATACCTAAACCAACCAATAATATAAGCGATCGCTATCAGTACAATTAGTGATAAGTTCAGTAATAGTAAAGTTATGAATATTTATTTTTATGTACAAAACTTTCCGCCTTTGGGTGATAACAAAATCAAAACTGGGCCACATAAAGCTTCACATGGATTAGCCTCTGGACTTGTAAATTGCGGAGTTGAAGTCACAATCTTATGTGAAACTGACAATTTCTCAGAGGGGTCACATACAACTCAAGCTGGCTATACAATTAAATCTTTTAAATCTTTTGACAAGCCCAAGGGAAACGCAAAAAAGTTTCAAATTTCATCTGATTTACAACTATACATTCAGCAGAACCTAGATGATCAGAGCCTTGTAATTCTTGTTGGTATATTTCATCCGGCTGTCTACTCCATGTCTCGCATACTACACAAATATGGAGTACCATATGTTGTTGCACCTCACGATCCTTATAATACTGCTATTTTTAGCAAAAATGCATATCTAAAATTACCGTATTGGTATCTTTTTGAACGAAAAGTATTAAGGCAAGCCAAGGCTGTTCAGGTTCTAGACTCTAGGCACGGCAAATTTCTAGAACAGCGAGGAGTTAATACTCCATTTTTAGCTATACCTAATGGCTTTTCGCCACAAGATGTTTATCAAGAAACATCCCTAGAGTGGCAAAGTGATAGTCATGCAAAATTATTTTTCTTAGGTCGTATAGATTCACATAACAAGGGATTAGATTTACTGATAGATGCATTCGCTCAAATTGCTGCTATAGAAGATGCTCATCTGACAATTCAAGGCCCGGATTATGGAGACAAAAAGAGTCTACAAGCACAGGTTACGAAATTATCTCTTGGTACAAAAGTTTCATTTCTTAACCCTGATTTCAGCAAATCTCCTTCTTTACTCATACAAAACTATGATATTTTCTGCATCTCCTCACGTTTTGAAGGTTTTAGTTTAGCTGCATTAGAAGCTATGCTAGCCGGACGAGTATTGTTAGTTTCAGAAATTGCTGGAATTGCACCCTATATTGAAGCAAGCGGCTGTGGTGTCGTAGTTAAAGCAGAAGTATCAGGGATTAAATCAGGGATCATGCAGCTAATTCAGCGGCGTTCAGAGTGGAAAGAAATGGGTTTAGCAGGACGACACTATGCACTTGAGCATCTCCAGTGGGACAAAATCGCATTTGCGGCTTTAGAGGAATATAAGAAACTTTTGTCCTAGGTTTTGACATTTTAGGAGCCACGCAAAAATAACTTGAACACTTTTGATTGGGAAGTAAAACTAACAGCTTATTCCAGATTAAATTTGTATAACTTATTTTTACATGATGTTTTACAGAATCTAATACATGGAGGGCGTGTATAAGTTCCAATATTCTGTCAAAATTTGTGACATTTAACAAACTTTTTCCTTTCTATCCTTTTAACTTATGGGTTAACTTAAACCCAATTCTCGTTTCAACAAATTAATCGAATTTGTACCGATATAATTTTCAACCTTAATCAATTTGGGTGGACGAATAATATCTTCGGCGGATGCTTGCACTGCTGCTTGTACCGTTGCAAAACAGGCTTGATCGCTGATAATTACCTCAGCCCGCTTGACGATCGCATAAAGTTTATAAGCATCTTTGGGTTGAGCAGTCATTACCAGTAGTTCATCTCCTCGTAAGCCGTGGAGAATAACTTCTGCGGCTCTGGCGATTCCAGAACTGAGGCTAACTATGCCCACACAGTTTTCCTTGGGTAGGGTTTTGAGCAGGTTGAGTTCTTTAGTGTAATCGTAGATATCCAAAGGAATTACACGTACAGCTTTGGGAGCAGCGATCGCTTCTACATCTCCAATAAAATACCGACTAGTAACCACGGTCGCAGAGTTAGTTTTATCTAGCACAGCGGCTAATTCTTCCATTGCTACCAACTGCACTGGTATTTTGAGAGCTGCTTCTAATTCATACACCATCAATTCACCAGCACCCATGTCATAGGATGGGACTGCAACTAGGACTTGGGCGCTACAACGCAAGCGCCAGTCGATCTCCCCTAAAAATAGCTCTCTGGCTTGATTGAGTGAACATCCGTGGGAGAGCAACTCGTCAAGTGCTTGCTGCACAAGTGTATAGGCTTCGTCAGGATGTTGTCTGGGGATTGGTGATGGCAACTTGCTACCACCCTCATGACCTTGAGCGCGGACATAAATACCTGAACCAGCCAGACTTTCAACTAACCCGTCATCCTCTAGCTGGCGGTAAACTTTGCTAATGGTATTCCGGTGTAGCCCAGTTTGCATTGCCAATGCCCGTGTGCTGGGCAATTTGTATGCAGGTGGATATTGCCCCGAAGCGATCGCAAACCGGATTTGATTAAACAGCTGGGCTGATGCAGGAATTTCGCTGTCTGGCTGAATACGGAATTGAATCATCACCAAACCTCTAGGATACTAGTACCGCTGCGCGGAAGTCAAAAGTCAAGGCTTCGGCTTCGCGGCAGTTGAGCGCAGTCGAAGGGTCAAAAGTCAAAAGAATTGGATTCCGGGTTTTTGCGGCATTTTGAATGGTAGGTTTATTTACGCCGTGCTGTACTAGCTGCATTTGCTAAGTGTTAAATGTTTTCTTTTGACAGGAAATTTTTTTGGTACTCATGTATTCACTTGCGGTAATTAATAATTTAAATGGCAATCGACCGGACATACTGGCATAGTTATATCAAATTATCACAGGGCTAAATTACGGCACTAGTAAAAATTATTATGACAGAGCAAGCAATAAATACCACAACGGTTAATCTTTCTCTACGAGACGCTACGCGATCGCCAGATGATTTGCAAATAGCAGCTTATTTGGCACAGCCAAAAGCATCCAGTTCTTATCCAGGAGTTGTGGTTTTACAGGAGATTTTTGGTGTTAACCTTCACATTCAAGAAGTTACAGAGCGAATTGCCAAACAAGGCTATGTAGCGATCGCTCCAGCACTTTTCCAACGTCAAGCTCCTGGCTTTGAAACTGGCTATACCCCAGAAGACATTGAAACCGGTAGGGGTTATGCGATGCAAACTCAAGCATCAGAACTATTGAGCGATATCCAAGCAGCAATTGACTACCTTAAAAGCCTCCCCCAAGTCAAGAAAGAAGGTTTCGGCTGTATTGGTTTCTGCTTTGGTGGTCATGTGGCATATTTGGCGGCTACTCTTCCAGATATTAAAGCTACTGCTTCTTTCTATGGTGCTGGTATTGCTACCCGGACATTCGGAGGTGGCGCTCCGACTGTAACTCGCACCTCAGAAATTAAAGGTACAGTTTATGTATTTGTAGGTATGGAAGATAACAGCATTCCCAGCGAACAGGTAGATGAAATTGCCTCAGAGTTAGAAAAATATAAAATTTCTCATCGCGTGTTTCGCTACGATGGAGCTGACCACGGATTTTTTTGTAACCATCGTGCCAGCTATAATCCTAAAGCGGCAGCCGATGCTTGGGAGCAGGTGAAACAACTTTTTGGCAGCGTGTTGGCGGTGTAGAAACAAAAGCATTGCCAAGTTCCCTTGCAAGTTGTTTCGGTCTTTTCTATCTGCTAAGCTCTGATGCCACAATTATAGACATCTTTAACAAGTCTCCTTTTCGGTCAGACTTTGTGAGACGTTTAGTAAAACTCCAGTGGCATCAGCTCAAATAACAATTTATCTGCAATTGTCATGAACTCCGAATCGAAACTTTCTCAAACAGCCAATTCGTCTTTCACGATGGACGATTTTGCCAAAGCACTAGAAAAACACGACTACCAGTTTCAAAAGGGACAGGTTGTACATGGTAAGGTGTTTCAACTTGACCATGATGGAGCTTATGTTGATATTGGTGGCAAGTCGTCAGCTTTTCTCCCCCGCGATGAGGCTTCTTTGAGAGCAGTGACCGATTTATCGGAGGTACTGCCTTTGCAAGAAGAATTAAAATTTTTGGTGATCCGAGATCAAGATGCTGAAGGTCAAGTTACTCTTTCTCGTAAACAGTTAGAAATTCAGCAGGTTTGGGAAAAACTTGTGCAAATGCAAGAAAATTCCCAAACAGTGCAAGTACGAGTTACTGGTGTGAATAAAGGTGGTGTCACCGTCGATATTAATTCTTTGCGGGGATTTATTCCGCGATCGCATTTGGCTGAACGTGATAATTTAGAAGCACTTAAAGGTCAAAATCTAACTGTAGGTTTTTTAGAAATTAATCGTAACACTAACAAACTCGTCCTTTCCCAGCGTTTAGCGGCTCGTTCAGCTAACTTCAGTTTATTAGAACTAGGTCAACTAGTAGAAGGTAAAGTGACTGGGATTAAACCATTTGGAGTATTTGTAGATTTAGATGGTATGAGTGCTTTGCTTCATATCAAGCAAGTGAGCCAAAAATTCATTGAATCTCTAGAAAAAGTCTTTCAAGTCGGTCAAATTATTAAAGCGATCATTATTGACTTAGATGAAGGTAAAGGTCGGGTTGCTCTTTCTACCAGGGTTTTGGAAAACTTCCCTGGTGAACTGTTGGAAAATATGGATGAGGTGATGGCGACAGCTGAGGCGCGCGCTAACCGAGCCAGTAACAAAACTGCGGAATAGCTGTTAAACACATAGCAGCCATTTTTCCTGACCATAGTTCTGGCGGAGTTCTTGTAAAGTCTCTTCATGAAAGGCGTAATGAATTAACTCGATTAATTCGCCCCAACTGTACAACTCAGACTCAGAAGTAGCTTGCAAAAATTCCTGAGTAAAGAATTGCGCCCACCATTTGGGCGCTTGTTTTTTATAGATATAGTCCTGTTGCTTTCGCCAGCGCCTCCGCCATTTGATTAAGTCTGATTGTCTGGGCGGTTGCACTCCCACAATTGGCGGAAAATCAGCATAACTCACAAATTTACTCACACCTTTAGCGTGGATATAAACCACATATCGCCAACATTCAACTGTATATATATCTGTAAGGCCAATTTGGAACATCAGGCAAACTGCCTCTTCTGTAACAAATCGTCCTAATTGGTGGAGAATTAACGATTTGTGGACAATTTTTGATGTGCGGATGTTCAGCGCTTTTGGCTGGAGTGGTGATACCATAAAAATGTCTGTAAAGCGGGTAGATTTTTGCCCTGTCGGTAAATATGTGATCTGTTTTACGGGATAGGTATTGCGATCGCCTTTCAGTTTTGCAGGCCGGGGGCGATCATTTTATCGGATACAAGATATTAAAAGACTTATATAAGTCAGTTGTCAAGTATATTATGGGAATGATCCGGTTAAAGATTCGAGAGTTTGCTGATGAGAAGGGTTGGACACTAAAAGAGGTATCTGATCGTTCTGGTGTAGTTTACAGCACTCTGAGAACTTATGCGCGATCGCCTGGGCTAGCAACTGTTGACTTTACCGCTATTCAGAAGTTGGCTAGAACTTTTGATGTGATGATTGAAGAATTGGTTGAGGTGGTACAAGAGTAGGCGGAATATGATTTTATCCTAAATGGTAAGTTGGCGATCGCTTTTATATTGATGGCAGAGGAGTGGTCATCTGTTGCGGTCTTCTCGAATCATTTCAGTACTATCAGGTAATCCAAAGTCTGCTGGATTCGCACGCCGACGCTGGCGACTTTCTTCTAGGACTTTAAGTATATTCTGTCGTTTGTGATCTTCTATTTGCTGCGCTTCAGTTTTCAAAACTTGTTCTAACAGAGTTAGAACTTAGGCATTAATGGAACGGTGTTCAGAAGCAGCTAACTCTTGCAGCTTGGCATACAAATCATCAGGTAAATTTCTTACATAAAGGGTAGCCATCGCTTGACCTCAAAGTAGGATTGATCACCATGCTATCATAATGCAAGCATAATTGGGAAGCGATCGCTTTTATATTGATGGCAATGGTGGAATTTCAAATTCATTAAACAAACAAACGTCATAAGACGAAGTGCTTAAAGCTCTTATTAACTTACTGTCGAGAGTCAGCAAGGTAGCGCTAGTTTGCTGTGAAAGCGCAACATAAGAAGCATCATAAGCCGAGATGTTGTAATTTAATGCGATCGTTACTGCATCCGCCATCAAGTCAGCCGTGGAAACGACACGTAAAGGGAAACTTTTGAGAGTGGCTAAATCTGCTGGTACATCAGCAACAGCATAAAGCCTAGCGCGGACATACTTCCAAATAATATTGCCACACTCAATGTAAAACAGGTCAGGAACAAAGATTGCTGTTTGAGGATTGGCAAGATGAGCAAAGAGTTGATCAACTTTCGCCATTAATGGCTCATCGGGTATAAATTGTTTGATACCTACACTGGCATCTACAACACACCTAAGAGGAATAGTCATCTGTCGCGGTCTTCTCTAATCATGGCGGTGCTGTCAGGCCATTCGACATCAGTCCGACGACTTTCACGACGAACACGAATTTCCTCTAGAAGTTTTGGGACATTTTTTCGTCTTTCCTCTTCTGTTGGCTGTGCTTCAGTTTCCAAAACTTGTTCTAACAAAGTTATCACTTGAGCATTAATGGAACGGTGTTCCGAAGCGGCTAACTCTTGCAGCTTGGTATACAAATTATCGGGTAAATTTCTTACATAAAGGGTAGCCATCGCTTGACCTCAAAGTAGGATTGATCACTATGCTATCACAACGCAAGCATAAAATCATTCAGAGAACTCCTCTCTTATGAGAGGAGTGCGGTAAATACTTATGGTTTAAATGCTATTTGTTTAGCGTTTCAATTGCTTCTTTTATCAACTGCTTAGTCTTGTGAAGATTTAGCAGTCTAGTTTGGTCATAGCGTTCTGGTAGTGGAAGTAACTTACCTTCTAGCGTTGCTCGAATCAGCGCGGCTTGTTCATCAGTGGCTTCTCCTATTTCATAAAGCATTGTGCCAAGAGCTTCAGAACTTTTCCAACTAAGATTCCTTAATCCTCTTTTGTGATCTTTGAATTGCTGAATAGCTTGCATTGGGAAAGCCAATAACGGAATAATCCAACTTATTTTATACCCAGGATTTCCCACTGGCTTGATTCCGTAGCGTGCAGCCAAGTCTTTCAATTCTTTAATTGTTTTGCTTTCAAGTTCAGAACGTGTAAACATAGAAGTGCCTAATTTTCTAATTGGGTTTGGCAGCTACCCCAACTTGCTAGGGCTGGCTAGCTGCCAATTAAATTATCGCACGACTTCACGCGATAATATCAATTTAAAAAAATATTTTTATGCCTAATTACGAAGAAAAACCTTATTTAAAAAAGCATCAATTTACCACTAATAGGGAAGAACCATTAACGGCAAAAATAACTCTTAGACTTCCTCCATCAATGCTGGAGAAATTAAAAAGTCTAGATAACTATCCAGAATTTGTCAGGCAAGCAATTTGGGATGCACTAGATAAGTTAGAAAATTCAGATGATGCTACAGAAGATTGATTATTAAATAAGACCAGCTATGCCGACAGAATTTTTTGGGAATAGTAGCACAAACTAAGTAAAGGAAGAAGAGGCGGGCGATCGCTTCTGAAAGAAATATCAAAAACAAACACTTAAGGTGGACGCTATTTTAGTATGTTCCGAGTGTTATCATCACTTCCACTGACTAAAATTGACCCCTCTCAAAAAATTTTATGAGCATTAACGCCTTTGTGGATTACGGCTTCCCTTCCGGCAGGGATTTTTGCGTACAATTTTTGTCTAGTCCGGAGTTTAAAGCTGCAACCCTCAGAGAAATTGCTCCGTCAGTATCGAGTAAGGAAAAGAAGGAAAAAATAGCTTTACATATTGCTGATTCTCTTGAAAAGGGTCAACTTAATCCGGACGAAGTTCTTCTAGCGTATGTCAAACAGCCAAGAATGTGGTTGAGCATCAAGCAAGGACAGAGTGTTTATACACCTAATTTAAAGTCTCCTGCTTTCCTATTAAGAGAATTTGGTGAAGAGGGCTGGTATGGCCCTATTCAAGAGACTACGGGACTACAGAAATGGTATATTCGCACCTATAAGATTCCTGATTACATCCGCAGGAGGACTGGTGAGACTAGCCAATTTGAGGAATGCAATATTCGGTGGTCTGTCATTGCTGAGGTTGGTCATAATTATATTGCTTTATCATGGGAAGGCTTCTCATTTACTCCACGCAGTGATGAACACACAGAGAAATCAACGCAGTTTCCTTTCTGGTTGTATATTCCGGCATTCTTCGATCAATTAGCTGATTATCTGCAAGGTCAATGGGTTCACCCCAATCTTCCTCGTTTAGTTCTGCATGAAATGTGGAACAAATATCTCAACAAATCTATCAATGATTTTCACTATAATAGGACTTACGCATTGACAGAATGATAAAATAATGAATTGAGAAACAGGTGTCGTCAAAAAATAGGTATAGGACAATTAGAGAAATCAGTAAACCCTCGACAGCACAATGCAATCTGGAACATTACACCCTATTTTTGTTATCGGAACCGAAGCATGGAGGATGCAGTAGGTTAGCAGAAATACTGGGGGATGTTTCACATGATAGTGTGAACCGTTTTTTGTTGAGAGAGAGGTACGAACCAAAAGATTTGTTGTTGATGGTAAAGACGATTATCAACTTGACAGGAGGGATTTTAAGTGTTGATGACACAGTAATAGAAAAGCTGTACAGCGATCCAAACTGTGCAGAATTAATAGGTTATTTTTGGTCTGGTAAATATCATAAGAGCATTAAAGGAATAAATTTAATTACACTGTATTACAGCGATGTACATGGAAATTCAGTACCAATAAATTACAGAATATACGACAAAAAGGAGGGGAAAACTAAGAACGATTATTTTCAAGAAATGTTAATAGAAGTGATTGAGTGGGGTGTAAAACCAAGATTAGTGACAGGAGATAGTTGGTACTCAGGAGTAGAAAACTTAAAATTTTTAAGAAACCAGAAATTAGGTTTTCTATTTGGGGTAGAGAAAAACAGAACTGTCTCTAACGAACCGGGAAAGTACTGCCAAGTAAGTGGTTTAGAGATTCCTAATGAAGGGTTGATAACTTATCTGAGAGAATTTGGATTTATCAAATTGTTTAGGAAAATCTTCAAAAAAGAAGACTCTAGGCATTATATATTGTATCTACCAGATGCAGAAACTCTTCAGCAAATAACTCGAAGTGAATTTGTGACAATTCATGATACTCATTGGGGAATTGAAAGTTTTCATAGAGCGATAAAACAAGTATGTGGAATTTGTCGATTCATGGTGAGCCAGTGCGTTGGGCGGGTTTCCCGACTTGAAGCAACTGGCGAACCCGTAAGGGTTAGAGATAGCCATGCAATTAAAACACACATATTTTGCTCACTTCAAGCATTTGTTCGTTTAGAGCTAATGCGCTCTGAAAACATCATTTCTAATTGGTATGAATTGCAAAGAAACTTGTTCACTTTAGTTGTGCGTGATTACATTGTGGACAATCTCACCAATACTTGTGCTGCCTAGTACACATGGATGATATTTTTTGTCAATGCGTAAGTCCTATATGCATTCAATCGAATTTCTCTAATTAAAGTATGCCCAGTCAAGAAGAGTTAGTTCAATCAGCTCTCGATACTCTGGCACTTCTTAACAGAGACGACCCAGCATCAGATAAGTTAGCACCTTTTTTGTACACCGTAAAAGACCCAAGACTTTCAAAATATCTAGAAAAACTCAAAGATTTTACACAACTGAAAAATCCTACACTTCCACAAAGTAAACAAGCAGGTGAGTTGCTTGAGCAAATTGTCTGTCTTGTCTTTCGTGGACTTCAAGGAGCCACAAGCTTCAAGAGCTTTCAGTCAGCAGGGCCTCAATACGACTTTCTAGTTAGTGGAGATCAACCAGCTTGGTTATATGTTTGTAATCAGCTCTATCTTAAAGAGAATCAAAGAGGCATAGTAGTTGAGGCAAAGGCAACAAAATCTCCGTTGCCTGATAAACAATTTGCGCGGCTATGCAGCATCATGGAACTGAATCTCTCAAGCACAGTTGGTCTGGGAGTATTCTTTACACTAAACGGTGCGGCAGGCTTTCCTCAACAGAGCAATTCTAGACAGCGAGCAATCAGAGATTGTAGGCTACGTCAAGTAATTTTTCATGCCAAAACATAGAAGATGATTGTTGTCTTGGATAAAGATGACATTT
Organism: Halotia wernerae UHCC 0503; assembly: GCA_034931985.1. Lineage (GTDB taxonomy): Bacteria > Cyanobacteriota > Cyanobacteriia > Cyanobacteriales > Nostocaceae > Halotia > Halotia wernerae. The sequence continues at coordinate 39,740 of JAYGHB010000014.1, read as the reverse complement.
TTGAGTTAGGTAAAAACGGCTCCCTAATTCAGACCTTGGTTAGGAAAATTAGAGATTTAGACGAACTAAGCGGTCTTCCAACTCCTTCAGCTGAACAACGGGAGGAAATAGATTTGCCTGATCACCTAAAACATTTGTGACAAAAGCTTCTTAGTTAACTACTAATAAAAGTGATCGCTCAATATACCTATTATTTACTAATTCCCGAAACGGAGAGGGGGAGATTCGAACTCCCGGAGGTTTTAGCCTCATCCGATTTCAAGTCGGACGCAATCGACCACTCTGCCACCTCTCCAGTAAATCTGTCTAGCTGTTGCTTACCTACATTTGTTGGTTAACACCAAAGCTGACAGATAATACTATATCTCATCATCTACGCAGGTTGCACTACTGAAGCCGATCGCTCGTACAAAATTTCCTCAGATGCCACCTGCAAGTCATTACCCATCCAAACTAGGGAGACTTGCGAAACCACACCAGCCACTAGGGAAACAAGGGAAAAATTACGCAGTTTATCGCCCCCATTTTCCACAATTCTAGGCACGCTAGCCGCATTTAAGTAAATTGTCCCCTCTGGACTTCTAAAAACGGCTTTGCGTAGCGCTTTTTTCGTGTGTCTTAAGGTATGGTGCATGTGACCAAATGTCACCAGAGGAATGGTTTTACCAGCCGTAAGAGCCTGAGAAATCGCCTGGCCGAAGTCTGGGTCGCCAAAGTCGCCGCCGATAGGATGCCAGTCTTTCCCGCAGGGATCTTCTGGGCGATCGCCTAACCCACTAGGCCCGTTGTGTCCCAGAAAAATAATCGTTTCATAAGCAGCGCTTTTGACTGCTTTGACGATGCGATCGGCGGACTCTTCTAAATTCGTCACACCATACCGTTCTTGAACAATTTCTGCAAATCTCCACTCTGGGCCACCCCAGCTAAAAGGACGACCCCCCACTATAGTCAAATTTCCAGCCGGAAAATCCAGCTTGCCGTAACCGACATGGGCTAAGCCTAATAAATCGAGTTGTTCTTGTACCCAATCTTCTTTAGAGCGATCGTAGGGACACTTCCTACGTCCCCATTCGGTGGCAGTGTACCAAGCATCGTGGTTGCCCATTACTGCTGCTTTGGGAATGTCGAGAGAGGCGATCGCTTTTACCACTTCCACCGACTCATTGCCAAAATCCCCCACAAACAGCACTAAGTCAACACCCAAATGCTTGAGTGCAATACCATCTTCTACTTCCCATTGGTCATGAACATCTCCAATTACAGCAATTTTGAGGGTTGTTGATTGAGTTTTCTGACTGGTCATGCCACTTTCCTTGCCGTCTATCTCCAGGATATGCAACTCAGACAGATTTGGACACAACGCTATAGAAGGGAAGAGGGATTTTTGGATGAAGTTTGGTTTTAAATTTTGCTTCTTTGTACAGTAAAGCCTGCGGTATAGCTATGCTTAGGGCGCAGCTGCAAGGTAGAGAAGAGACCATAAAATCAACCGTCTACCATTTTTGGTAAAAACTACTATAATTGAATCCACAGGACAAATACTTGCAACTAAGAGCGACCCTTAACTGTGTTTACCACTGCACTAGCTCAACGAGAAAAAACCCAACTGGGTGGACTACCACTAAATTTGTTTGCCGCCATTGAAAGTCTGAAAAAAGAACTTAATGCGGTGATTCTGGCACATTACTATCAAGAGCCGGATATTCAAGATATCGCAGATTTTATTGGGGATTCATTACAACTGGCAAAAGCAGCAGCGAAGACCAATGCCGATGTGATCGTCTTTGCTGGTGTTCACTTCATGGCAGAGACAGCAAAGATACTCAATCCCGATAAATTGGTGCTGTTACCAGATTTGGATGCTGGTTGTTCTTTAGCAGACAGTTGTCCACCAGAAGCATTTGCAGCTTTTAAAGCTGCTCATCCCGATCATTTGGTGGTTTCTTACATCAACTGTTCTGCTGAAATTAAAGCGATGAGCGATATTATCTGCACCAGTTCCAACGCCGTCAAGATTGTGCAGCAGATACCCCAGTCACAGCCGATCATTTTTGCTCCCGATCGCAATTTAGGGCGGTATGTCATGGAACAGACTGGACGAGATTTAGTACTTTGGCAAGGTAGCTGTGTTGTTCATGAAACCTTTTCAGAAAAGAAAATTGTTCAGCTAAAAATTGCCCACCCAGAGGCGGAGGCGATCGCTCACCCAGAGTGTGAAAGTAGTGTATTGCGCCACGCTAGTTTTATCGGTTCTACAGCAGCTTTACTCAAATATTGTCAAAATAGCCCCACGAATGAATTTATCGTGGCCACTGAGCCTGGTATCATTCACCAAATGCAAAAACTAGCTCCTGATAAGCGCTTTATTCCTGCGCCGCCGTTGAATAACTGCAATTGCAATGAGTGTCCATTCATGCGGTTAAACACTTTAGAAAAGTTGTATTTAGCAATGAAAAATCGTACTCCTGAAATTACCATGTCAGAAGATATTCGTATTGCGGCACTGCGACCAATTCAGCGGATGTTAGAGATGAGTCTGTGACTTTAGTCATTGAAAAAAAAGTGGTTATGTAAATAACAGAACCACTCAAGCTTTTGCACAAATTTTATAACCTAGCGAGCTGCACCTTGAGCAGGAACAGCATCAATCGGCTTCATCAAGTACAGCCGCAGAAATTGCCAACCGTGAGAAACGTAAATTGGTAGCTTCTGGAAGAATTGCAGGAATTTGGGAGTGTTGGAGTTAGCGATCGCAGCCAATTTTTCGTTATTCTGGATACAAATATCCAACCGCTGATAAAATTCTGGATTCTCTACATCCAACATCAATGGGAAGACTCTACCTGCGGTTTCATTAGTCTTCTTAATTACATGAATGTCGTACTCTCGTGCATCTAATCCAAGGCAGGCATAAAAGTCTTTGCGTTGGATGTCATTGAGATACATCGTGGCAAATACCGACAACAAAAAGAAACGACTCCACAGCCTAGCTTTCCAATCATTCAGCATTTGTGGCTGAGATTTCATGATTGCATCAAAGAAATCTCCGTGACGATTTTCATCCTGACACCAGTTTTCAAAGAACCGGAAAATCGGATAAACTCTGTCTTCAGGATGTGCTTCTAGATGACGATAAATGGTGATATACCGCCAATAACCAATCTTTTCTGAAAGATAAGTAGCGTAGAAGATAAATTTCGGTTTAAAGAAGGTATAGCTACGGCTTTTTGTCAAAAACCCTAAATCCAGGGACAAATTGAAGTCTGACAGTGCTTTGTTCAAAAAGCCAGCATGACGGGCTTCATCCCGTGACATCAAGTTAAAGCACTCTGCCACAAGGGGGCTTTTATCCTTCAAACGGCGACCGAGTTCTTTGTACAGCAAAAACCCGGAAAATTCTGCTGTACAAGAGCGTTCTAAAAATTCTACGAATAATCTGCGAGTTTCCCCATCAATATGATCCCAGGATTGTTCAAATTCGGCATCCCGAACAAAGTGATGGCGGTTATAGTCAACACGAAACTCTTCTAGGATGGCTATTAACTCGTCTTCATTGACGGAAATGTCCATCCGCGACATTTCATTAAAATCGGTAGTATAAAACCGGGGAGTTAATAGGGTTTCTCGTGCCGGGACTTTAATTCCTGGCCGTATTTCTTCAAAGCCTGGTTTTTTGAGGGAATCTACCATGTCTATAATTGCTCTTTTGTCTTTATTATCTTGAGTACATTAGAAAGCCAAAGGTAATGCTCTCACAAGGCGCAGCAGACGGCAATAATTGATTTGTATAAAGTTCAGTTTACCAAGGTGTAGGTTGGAAACTAGTGGTTGAAACGTTAAGAGTTGCAACAATACTTCCACGTTTACTAAAGTACTTCAGATTTCTCTCACAAAGTCTTCGCGCCGTGGAAGCCCCTGGCTTTAGACATGGGGGTAAGGCGCAGGCGATAAGCGTACCCCTACGGGGAAGCAAGCTACGCGTAGCATCTCGTAGGCTTTACAATCCTTTTGTCTGATTTATTGTTTTTGGAGAATAAAGATTTTTCCGGGTGGGGGATAGCCTAAATCGCATCTTCTCAGTTAAGCAATGTTGATTCTGTGTGAACCAGTATAAATATTGAACCGTTCTCCCCGCAGAAAACCAATTAAGGTAATCCCAAATTCTTCAGCTACAGACACCGCTAAACTGCTAGGAGCAGAAACAGAACAAACAACAGGAACACCAGCCGCAGTAGATTTTTGCAAAATCTCAAAACTAGAGCGTCCGCTTACCATCACCAGATGATTATTTAAAGGTAACTCGTCACTGAGTAAAGCTGTACCGATGAGTTTATCTAAAGCATTGTGACGGCCAATATCTTCTCGCAGGTGCAAAAGTCGTCCTTGAGCATCAAACAACCCTGCTGCGTGCAATCCTCCCGTAGCAGCGAAAATACCTTGAGCCACCTGGAGTTGATTTGGGAGACTATAAATAATTTCAGGAGTTACCATCAAACCTGAACCAATGACTGGACAAACCCGCAACCGCAAAGCTTCCAGACTAGCTTTACCACAAACTCCACAGGCGCTATTAGTGTAAAAGTGACGCTCTAAGGGCTGTAAATCTGGAATCAAACCCTGTCGCAGTTCCACATTCACAATGTTGTAGCGCTGTTCACCGTCTACTAATTCATCTACACAATAGCTGATGCGTTGGATATCTTGTTTACAGCTAATGACTCCCTCACCGTAAAGGAAACCAGCAGCTAGTTCAAAGTCTGCTCCAGGTGTTCGCATGGTTACAGCTACCGTGCGATGCGGAGATATGAGGCGAATTTCTAAGGGTTCCTCGGTGGTGAGATAGTCTTGTCGAAGCCGCTTTTTGCTATTCTCAACTACCCAAATTTGGGCTTTGGTTTTGCTTCCACTTGGCATTTTTATTACTTACTATGGTGACATCCTCCCCCAATTCTCTATCTTGGTTAAAAATAGGGATTAAGTTGGGCGAATCATGATTAAAAGTGCAAAACCGATACAAACCATCCCCATAAGACTCTCCTAATCAATGCTTTATTATGCCTCGGCAATTATTTTCTGGATCACAATGGCCAGTATGCAAGCCTGGATTATGCGGTATCGATTGCGCTCTGCTGGCTGGTTGTGGATTGTTGTCAACGCCATTGGGTTAATTATTGGTGGTTTTGGTGCAGCTGGCGTTACTTTGCTTTTGATCTCTTTATTTAATTTTGATGTGCTGCAAAATTCCCGCGACACGATCGCAGTTTTAATGATTGCAGCTATTGTCTTTATTGTAATTGTCAGTTTGTTCCAATGGAGTGTGTTACGGCGGCGAGTCCCTGCACCAGCATTGTGGGCTGTAGTTAATGTAGTACTCGGATCGATCACATACTTCCTACTTTTAAGTTTGAACAGCGATTTAGTCTGGAATAATGTTTGGATAACTGTCTTAGTCTCTATGTTGGCTGGAATTACCATTGGAGGATTGACAGGCAAGGTTATAGACTTGTTTTGCGCCCGTAGATCAAATTGAAAAATGAAATGACGATTAGCTTATGAGTCTCAGTCTATGCATGATTGTAAAAAACGAAGAAGTTGTATTGCCTAAGTGTCTGAGCAGTGTTAAAGATGTTGTAGATGAAATAGTAATACTAGATACAGGCTCAAGCGATCGCACTCCCCATATTGCCGAAGAATTTGGTGCTAAAGTCTATAAGACTCAATGGTGTAATGACTTTAGTGCAGCCCGTAATGCATCTCTTAAATATGTGACTGGTGATTGGATTTTGGTATTAGATGCCGATGAAACTCTCACACCAAGTATTGTGCCGCAACTCAAGTCAGCAATACAGAGTGAAGAATATCTTTTAATTAACCTCATCCGCCAAGAAGTTGGTGCAGCACAATCGCCTTATTCTTTAGTTTCTAGATTATTTCGCAAACATCCAAATATCCGCTTTGAACGTCCTTACCATGCCTTGGTGGATGACAGCGTATCTGTAATTTTAAAGCAGGAACCCCATTGGCAAGTCGGCTATTTACAAGGAGTGGCGATTCTACATAAAGGATATCAAAAAAGTGCGATCGCCCAAAATAATAAATACGCCAAAGCACAAGCGGCGATGACAGAGTTTCTGTCCACCCATCCTGATGATCCCTATGTTTGCAGTAAATTGGGGGCATTGTATGTAGAAATTGGCAAAATTACTCTAGGTCTGGAATTGCTGAAACGAGGATTAAACCAAGCGACTAAAAGTCACAGCTATACAGATAAAACTCGCCAACGGGGATATGCTGTCAAACGAGAGATTATACAACCAGAGGAAAACTACGAGATTTTGTACGAACTGCATTACCATTTAGGCATTGCCTATAGTCATTTGCAAAATACTCAACAAGCTGTTGCTCACTATCAAGCTGCGATTAAGTTACCGATTTACCCCATGCTGAAACTAGGAGCATACAACAATCTGGGCAACTTACTCAAAGCAACCAAAGATTTCAACGGTGCAAAAACCGCTTACGAAACAGCTTTGAAAATAGACCCTAGTTTTGCGGCTGGGCATTACAATTTGGGGATGATGTTGAAAGCTTTGGGTTTATTTACAGATGCGATCGCTTCTTATCAAAAAGCTATCAAGTTAAATCCCTACTATGCAGAAGCGTATCAGAATTTAGGGGTGGTACAGCTAAAAGTTGGCAATCAACAAGCTAGTATCATAGCTTTTAGAAATGCGATCGCTCTTCACGAACAACAAAACCCCGCAGAAGCAAAGAGGCTGCTACAGGGGTTACAAGAAATGGGATTGATTAAGTCCGGTATGTAGATAAATTCAGTTATGATCTTAGCGCCGTCTAAAACCACCTGAACGTCTGGGAGAGCGACTTCTACTACCAAAACTACTACCGCTAGGAGCGCGTCTAGTCCTGGAACTACTATCGCGTCTTAAAGTACCACTACCATAACCGGAACCAGTTGAACGACTACCAGTGCTTGTACGTGGTGTTGTAGTGCGTACAGTGGAACTACCTGGTCTTCTAATCGAACCGGTGGTGCGTAAAGTATTACGATTCTGCACAGCTGCGGGTGGAGCGTTATAGCGAGTCCGGTAGTTTGATACTGCTTGATCATAACTCCTACCATAACCACCAAAGCCAGTTAATCCACCTCCTGGCTGATACATGGGGGGGACATAGTATTGGGGTCTAAACAGCAAACTACCGATCGCTTGACCTGCTAACGCCCCAGCAAAGGGTGTCCAAAAGCTATTTTCTCGGCGGACTACAACTGTTTCTTGTTGACCTGTTTGGGGATTAGTTTTTGTTTCGGTGACGTTGTGAACATACTCAATTTTAAAGTCTTCAGTCAAGTATAAAATTGGCTGTCCGTTCTCAACCTTTAAATAAGTTTTCTTACCTTGTTTGATTTCATCATCGGTTAACCGTGCCATTTGCAACTTTTCGGTTGCAAAGGTTGGGGGTGTACTGTTGAGTAAAAACAGCGTGTATTCACCATTGGCATCGTCATAAGTAGCTTGTTGTACTTGATACTGACCATCACTCAATTTTGTGGCAGTAGAAGTTTGGCTAATATTTCTAGCTGAAGAGTTAGTTTGATTTCCTCCCCCGCAAGCAACAGTTGTCAAGCACAAAGTTAGGGCTAAAAAAACAACTGTAATTTTCCGCAGTACATTCATGAGCTTTGCACTATTGTATTATCTCTGAGCTTAACAAGTTCTCAATGTAGGTAGTAGATACGGTCTACCCCACAAATTACAAAGGTATCAATTCTGGGTAATATTGTAATAGCTGATCGTTAGTCAGTTCATCACCTAACTGTGCTGGTGCAAAATGCACGTAAATCTCCCGCAGTTTGTCTTTGTAATGCAAACTAATTAAAGCTTTTAAAGCTTCCTTCAATGCTTGAATATTAGACAGATTAGTTTCTAGATCTGGAATTTCTCCCTCATAAGCCACTGTAATCATCACAACTACATTGCGGGTAACAGGTACAGAAAAAGGTTGATCTGAGTCCGAGTCAGAGTTCAAATCAAGTTCAGCACCATATCGTTCACCAGAGTCGGTAAATAATTCATCCACATAATTTGCCGCCTCGCCTTCGTCCCAAAATACATCACCTTCATTGGCAGAAGAAAGCCAGTATTCATCATATCGCAATAGAGTTTCGCAAAGATCTACCAATCCTTTTTCTAAAACTTCCATCTCACCATCAGAATCGATTGCTTCTCGTGCATTACGATTTAATACTCCTAAAATTGGCGCTACATCAGACCCAGCTAAATGCAGAAATAAGCGACAGACTACATAGCGAGTCCGACCAATCATTTTATTAAAGGCGCGCATTTGCTTCCTCCTGAAGTTTGTTAGAACCATTAATTATTGACTGATATAGTGGAAACTTTTGACAAAATCCACAATCATATTTAACGAAGGCAATATAGATGTAGCAGATTCACGAGATATATCCGCTAAAAATCCGACATCGAGATCAGCAGGATTAATAAATCGTTTACCAAAGTTTGAGTTGTAATGCACTGCCAAAGTTTGAGCGCTGGAATTTGTTAATATTGTCTGGGTAGGCACTCTAAAAAAGTTTAATTTTGCTGCCAATTCCAGGTTTTTTTTCATTTGCCTAATAGTTTTAGCCTGACTAATAGCTTGCTGGGTCAGAGTCGTTAATTGCTTCAGCCGATGGGATGGTTTTTCTCCCAAGTGGGGTAGATCTTCTTTGCTCAGCATTTCTACTATTTTGTAAATATTCTTCTGCGTACTAACGGCATCTCTAAAGGGCAAAATCGCCATACAAGCTGTAGGAAATAAGGCTTCGTCGCTATCTACGCGGAAGGTAAAAATAGTCCGGCGACGATTAATTTCCATACTAGGTGGTTGTTTTAGCACCCGATATTCTTGAGCAATGTGGTAATAAGCGCCAGCCAGGGCAAAATTTGCCTCCTGTTCTAAAGCAGCATCAACGATAATCCGAATTGTTGGCGGAGTTTCATTGAAAAATTCCTTTGGATCTTCCAAATCAAATTTTTGAATGATCGAGCGATCGCCTGATGGACTAAGATCAACCCATTCACAAGTCAAGCCTTCGGTTTTTAAACCAAATCGGGAAGTAGAGTAAAGTTTAGCTCCGGTTAAAATTGCCCCTGTTAGGTCTGCACCTACCCACTCTGCTTTAATTAAAGTTACCTGGGTTAAGTCGGCATATACTAAGCTGGCATTGGTTAAATTTGCATTGCTCAAATCTGCGCCCATTAAGTTAGTTCCGCTTAATTTGGCTCCACTTAAATCTGCCCATCGGAGATTCGCTCCACTTAAATCTGCCCATCGGAGATTTGCTCCACTTAAATCTGCACCGCTGAGGTTAGCATGACTGAGATTTGCTTGTTTGAGTTCAGCTTCTCGCAAATTTGCACTGCCGAGGTCAGCACGACTCAAATTAGTGGCGTTTAAATTAGCCATTTCTAAGTTTGCTCCTGCGAGGGAACAACCTTTCAAACTGGCCTCGTTCAAGTTAGCACAACGGAGATTTGCTTGTCGCAGCGTCGCTTCTCGCAAGTCGGCGTTGCTGAGATTAGCCTCAAACAAATCAGCCCGACTGAGATCAGCTCGAATTAACTCCGCCCGAACTAATGAGGCTCCCCGCAGTTGAGCGCGATTGAGATCGGCGCGAATTAAATTAGCGACATTGAGACTGGAGTTATTGAGATTGGCGCTGTCAAGATTCGCACCACTTAATCTAGCCACATTGAGATTAGTAAAACTTAAGTTAGAGGCGCTGAGATTTGCCCCACTGAGATTGCTGACATTTAAGTTAGCAGTACTGAGATTTACACCACTGAGTTTGACACCACTCAAGTTAGCTTCACAGAGGTCAACACCAATAAAGTTTATGACTCCTGTCGCGTATTGTTCCAGCAATTCCTCTACAGTCATGGATGCTACCCCTCGGATGCCAACTTTAATAGTTGGTAAAGTATGCAGAAAATAATTAAAAGATAAACGGTCAAAATCAAAAATGAAAATTGGTATTTTAGGACTGGGACTGATCGGCGGCTCTCTAGGCTATGATTTGCGATCGCAAGGTCATTATGTCTTGGGAGTCAGCCGCCGTGAATCTACTTGCCAAAGAGCGATCGCTCTAGGTAGTATCGATGAGGCATCCTGTGATCTGAGCCTGCTAGCAGCCGCAGAGGTTGTATTTATCTGTACGCCTATCGGGCTTATTGTTCCCCAATTTAAGCAGCTTATTAATCATCTGTCTGCGACGACGATTGTGACTGATGTCGGTTCAGTGAAAGCACCGTTAGTTAAGGCATTAGCTCCCCTGTGGGAAAATTTTGTTGGCGGCCACCCAATGGCAGGAACAACAGATAGTGGTATTGAAGCTGCACAACGCAATTTATTTGTTGGTAGACCTTACGTACTTACACCAGATACGACAACACCAACTACTGCGATCGCAGTCTTAGCAGAAATTGTGCGATCGCTTGGGGCTAATATCTATTATTGTCAACCAGAGCAACATGACCGCGCTGTGAGTTGGATTTCTCATTTACCCGTGATGATCAGTGGTTCATTGATTGCTGCTTGCATGGGTGAAACTGATCCTCAAGTTTTGCAACTAGCTAAAAATCTCGCTAGTACTGGTTTTCGAGATACCAGCCGCGTAGGGGGCGGCAATCCCGAATTAGGAGTGATGATGGCACAATATAATCGACAAGCATTGTTGAGATCATTACAACAATATCGCCACAATCTTGATGAATTTATTAACTTAATTGAGCAAGAAAATTGGACAGCTTTAGAGCAAAAATTGCAGTCAAATCAAAAAGTACGACCCGAATTTGTTGAATAGTTTTCAGGTGCGTTACGCTATGGTTAACGCACCAATTCTACATATTTGATGGGTTAATTAATTTGGAGGATGAATACGAGAGCGATCGCATCAAGCAAGGCTGCAAGTTAACATAGGTTTAGTTCCATTCAAATCTGTTGAATACAAGTCATCAGGGTGGAAGTTAAACCCAACAAAAAGAAGGATTACCATTACCGATAACACTAGGGGAGTGTCAAAAAACATTCTCTAAACTGGCTAGAAAAATACTACTGTATTTTTGAAAATCTTCTGTGTAAGCAAATGGTAGCCGCTACAAAGTTTTTTCGTGTTGATGATTTATTGGTGCAGATTTACAACTCTGAAGTTGAAATGGCCCAAGAAGTTGCACAAATCACACAAAAGTATTTACAAGACGTTCTCCAACAACAGGATACGGCAGCTGTATTGTTAGCGACTGGAAACTCCCAACTGAAATTTCTCGATGCTTTAATCGCATTAGGAGGTATAAATTGGTCACGGATTATTTTGTTCCATCTAGATGAATATTTGGGAATTACCGCTGATCATCCTGCTAGTTTTCGGCATTATATGCGGGAACGGGTGGAGAAACAAGTCTGTCCACAGCAATTTCACTATATAGAAGGTGATACATTACAACCTGTGGCAGAATGCGATCGCTACACCAAACTACTACAAGCTCAACCAATTGATTTATGCTGTCTTGGTATTGGCGAAAACGGACACTTGGCTTTTAATGACCCAGCAGTAGCGAATTTTCAAGATCCTTATGCTGTCAAACTAGTGAAACTAGATGTACTTAATCGCCAACAACAAGTGAATACAGGTCATTTTCCCAACTTAGATAGTGTTCCACAGTATGCTTTTACTGTTACTCTTCCTTTGATTTGTTCAACCAAAAAAATTCTTTGTCTAGCACCAGAAAAACGTAAAGCTCAGGTGGTAAAAGAGATGTTAAAAGGGTCAATTAGTAGTAAATATCCTGCCTCTATTCTACGTCTACAATCGCAAGCAACATTATTTTTAGATGTAAATTCTGCTAGCTTACTAATTTAAACCTCTTCCCCATGCCTCATGCCCTTAATAGGCGTAGTTTTTCATTTCAGCTTGAAACTAGACAAGCAAGCTTCGAGATAGGGACAGTCTTCGCATTGAAACTCTTGGCCAGGATTGGGACATCCACAGGAAGGATTGACGAAACATTCAGAAGGATCTGTGGGATAAGGATACTTTTTAAGTATAAATGTTAAAGCAGCTTCTTGTAGACATAAAAAAAAATCTTGCATCATAAGATTTACGAGTGCTTTTATGGGGTATTCAAAGTATATTCTATAACTGCAAATTTCTTGGACAAAATAGGTGGAATTTTTAAATTACAGACCACAGATTCCATGCTGAAATTGTATCTTCTACCACAAATTCTCTCTTGTGTGAATTGGCAGTTTCAGCTACTAGAACTTTTAATGTTACGGTAGACCCGTTATTGATAATTGTGTGTCCGTAACCGATTACTTTCCCTAAATGTCCAGTTTGTTGATTGAGTACGTAATCACCAATGGTGAACATAATGGCACTGTCACCGTTTGAGAATATATACATGATTGTTCATACATTCTCTGTAGGCTGATAAATGAAAACTTCATACTTACAGACTGTTTTACTTTTGACTTAAGGAAGAACTTACGCTCACTTTATCTATTACTTGGGATATAAGAAAAATGCTGTAGTTAGTGTTAAGTGTTAGCCAAATGTACATGTATTGGTATAATATTTGATTATCCCATCCTACGAAATTACTGAGACAAATCCTGTCCCCTACTTGCATAGGTATTAGTCTCTCTTTGCTACACCTTTATTGAGGTGTTAAAAAACTTCTTTGAGCAGTTGTCCATCTTCCATCTGAATTATGCGATCGGCAATATCTAAAATTCGATTGTCGTGAGTGACTATTAAAATAGCACAATTCTGTTCTTTAGCTAGTTCCTGCATCAAAGTGACGATATCTCTACCAGACTTACTATCTAAGGCTGCGGTAGGTTCATCAGCTAACACCAATTTAGGATGACTTACTAAAGCGCGAGCGATCGCTACTCGTTGTTTTTGCCCTCCTGAGAGATCAGATGGGTAGTAATTAGCTCGATTTTCTAGATGAACAGCATTAAGCATCGCTTCTGATTGCTTACGAGCTTTCCATTTGGGAATATTTGTGTGTAATTCCAGCGACATTTGGACATTTTGTCTAGCTGTTAAGAAATCTAGCAAGTTGTGAGCTTGAAAAATATAGCCAATATGGCGACGTACTTGTACTAGTTGCTCATTGCTGGCTCCATAAAGTTCCTGTCCTAAAAATTTTAGACTTCCTTCCTGGACAGAACGTAACCCACCAATCAAAGTTAGTAAAGTCGTTTTACCGGAACCTGATGGGCCAGTCATAATCACAACTTCACCAGATTTGATTGTCAAATTAATATCAAATAAAATCTGGCTGCGTAATTTCCTTTTACCAAAGAACTGGTTGAGATTTTTTATGTCAATAATAGATGTAGATTCCATCATATTAAAAAATAAGGGTATTTGCGTTTGGTTAAAAAATATCGGCTGGATCGACATTTCGTAGTTTATTTGTAGAGAAAAATCCAGAAACCAAGCACATTAGAATTGCCGATATTAATACAATAACTGCTTTATCGGTACTCATGATTACTGGTAATTTAGTAGCATTTCTTGCCACATCATACAAAGCCATAGATACAGCAAAACCTGGAATATATCCTAGAGATGCTAGAATTAAAGCCTGTTGAAAAACTACACTCAAGAAGTATTTGTTTTTAAACCCCATTGCTTTTAAGGTTGCATATTCAGCTAAGTGATTAGAAATATTGCTATGGAGAATTTGATAGACAACAATTACACCGACAACAAATGCCATTAATACCATCAAATTAAACACAAATCCAATCGGTGTTCTGAGAGACCAATAGTTTTTTTCAAGCTTAATAAAGTCTTCGCGGGTAACAACTGTCACGTCTTGTGGTAGATAAGCTAATAAACTTGCCAATACTTTTTGGGGATCGGCATCAGGTTTGAGTTGAATTATGCCTATGTCTATATTTTTTGCCAAACGATCTTGGAATATTCTCAAGAAAGTTGAAGTACTGACAATTAAATTTCCATCAACTCCAAAGGAAGGCCCTAAACTAAATAAACCACCAATTTTAACTTTGTAGCCAACTAATGCTGTGTAAGTGAATATTTCAACTTGCACATTTTTGCCTTGCTCAAAATTTTGGGCGATGGGGCCAAACTCCGGACGAGCAGCTCGATCAAATAAAACTACGTTAGGTATTTGGAGTAATTTGAAGTTTTGCTGGACATTTGGTAGTGTAAAAATTGATTTAACTGGGTCAAAACCAAGCACATACATGGGAAATTTTAGACCATTAGTGGGATTTTTTAGCTTGGCAAATTGCATATACAAAGGGCTAACTGATTCCACACCATCAAAACCTAAGGCCTGGTATAAACGCCAGCGCGGAAAGCTTTGGTTGGATGTCAAAGATTTATATTGGGTACTGATGATAAATAAATCTCCTTGTAGATTTTTATGCAGCTTTGTAGCACTCTCATAAAGAGCATCTTGGAAACCAATTTGCATAAACATCAAAACTGCGACAAAAGCAATTCCAGCTAAAGCGACAAGCAAGCGAGCTTTTTGTCTGACTAGTTGTAACCAAGCTAGAGGTATATTGATGAAAGCCATTTTGTCAACCTCAAGTGGGGCAGATTAAATTGATGATCAAAATAATTGAATTGTCATTTGCAAGGAAATGGGAAAAATCTTCAGAATTTTCTTCCCAATCCCTCATTTCTAGTTCTGGAACAGCATTTCTAGGATTGCTATATCTCAATTAATACCTGCACCTGTAAGTCAGTCAGAGCAGCAACTTGTTGATTATCTGCTAAGTTTTCGATCCGAATTTTGACATCTACTACTTTGTTATCTGTGTCTGCGACTGGATTGTTATTGAAGATATTTTGTCTGCCAACTTGCAAACCTATATCTGTAACTGTTCCTCGCAATTTCCCTGAAAAAGCATCGCTAGTAATAACAGCTGATTGACCCAGGCGCACTTTGTTGATATCTGTTTCATAAACTTCTGCTACTACATACATCTGTTGTGTGCGACCTAAATCAGCTATTCCCATACTGCCGATAACTTCTCCAGGCCAAGTATTGATTTTCAAGACTTGGCCATTTATAGGCGATCGCACAGAACTCAAATCTAAGTCTGCCTTCACCTGTTTCACCGATGCTATTGCACTTTCAACATCAGTTTGTGCTGCTTGTAAATCAGTAGGGCGGACTTCTGCAATACTCTTGAACTTGGCTTTAGCTTCACTTAATTGTTTTTCCAGAGTTTCTACAGTCCGATTCAAGGCAGCTTTAGCTTCATTGAGTTGTTGTTGCACAGTTTCGACCCGCAAACCCTTAGTATCTGAGTCAGAAGCTGAGATCGCACCTTCTTTGAATAATTGCTGATATCGCTGATTTTCGCTCTCAGCATTGCGCCATTCTGCCTCTAGGCGAGCAATTGTTGCCTTTTGTGCAGAAATTTCTCCGCGTAATTCAGCTTCTAGACGAGCGATCGTGGCCTGTTGTGCAGAGATATCTCCGGCTTTAGCCCCCGCTTTTACTTGGTTAAGACTAGCTTGAGCAACTAAGACTTGTTTTTGAGCTTTTTCTAAGGCTGCAAGACGGGGATAGTAACTATCAAGAATTGCGATTAGTTGCCCCTTACGTACTTTGTCTCCTTTATTTACCAAAAGTTTTGTAACTCGCACACCCCCTTGGGAATCGGGAGCAGACAGACGAATAACTTCTCCTTGAGGCTCTAAACGTCCTAAAGCAGCAACAGCAGTCATCGCTGAAGAACTACTTGGGGCAGTTGGAGGCTGCAATTTAGAGGTCGACCAAAATCGTGAAAGGCTGTAGAAAGAAACTGCACCAGTAACTACAGCCATCGCAGTTGCCAAAATTATCAACCACCAACCCAGAGGTTTTGTGAATGACGGTCTTTGTTTGTGTACCATAATCATATTTTCCAAGTTAGTGATGTCTGGCGACAAGCCGCCCTGCAAAAAGCCTTAGAGCATCTACGGACTTGTCTTTACGTCTATGCCGCTTGTACATTTACTAGATTTACAACGCAGGATAAATATAGATTTTGAGGACAGAAAGAAAATAATTATCTGATGATGTCAGGTCTAAATTGTTGCTAAAGAAAAAGCTCGGATGATGGAATACTCAAAAAAGTATCCATCAATCCGTTAATAGCATTAGCTTTTAGTAGAGCTATTTGGTACTTGATGCATCCAGTAGTGATATTTATCCTTACTTGTTTAGCACTACCTCATGTTTCTTTTTCACGATCGCTAAGTATTCACTACGAGTTCCATCTATCCGGTAGTGGTCACAAATTTGGCATAGTTTCAAAACATCCAATCGGCTGAATACTTTTTGATGTTGAATGCCGTTGTCATTTCTCCACCGCCAGAAAGTTGTCCTGTCAATGCGGCGATCGCTCTCAGTCCATCTACGTCGAGATAAAAAATCTACCAGTTCTTCTTCATAAAATGAGTAGCCTTTGGGTAACTTAAGAAGTTCTTCTCTTAATTTAATTATCGGTATAAGTGGATCTAGCTCAGATAATCTCATGCCAGCAAGCCCTTATAATTTCATGTCAGTCAAATTATGTAGAACGCTTCATGCAGTACGGTATCATGGCATTAAATTGCACTGTCATACTGTACGGTTGAACGCATAGAACAGTGAGGTAATCAGGTAAATTTAAATTTATATTCTTCCTACCTTTATATCTTTCTACTTCTCTCAACGAACAGTATTGAATTACATGATTTAATCACACACAATAAACTGATTGATACTCAATTGCAACCCACATGCAACAGATTTGATTATAAAGAGTTAGCAACATAATCAGTCTCAACTATGGTGACAATCACAACGATTGACCAATATTGTATAGTGTTTTGTCCCTGTTGTTGTTTATCATCTTAATCAAAGTAATTTGCTTTGTGAGATGCCTGACGCATTGTTAATTGATTGTCGGCATTTTTTCATTCTTTAGGAATAGTTACTAGTGGTTAAAATTACATTCTGATAGGAGTTATTTTTTTGATAACAAAATTACTTGAAGAAATCAACTAATAGATAGAGGTAGAGTTTTGTCTCAAAAAAATCAACTTTTTGGTAGATGTAATAGCCATTTAGTATAAAATGGTGCGTAAGTCTTGGCCATAACATAATGGCAGTTTTGCGGGAAAAAAATCTACACCACAAACGGTCTCTCCTACTGAAGATATGCAATTTTTATGCAACTTTGGTAATGCCTTTTTGTGATATGAGATATTAATAGACAATAGTTATAGTAGCCATGTGAGTGATCGATATTGCCCACCAAAGATTCCAATGAAAATGAAACTAAAGCGATTCATGCTCTCACTGCCAAGCTTTGATAATCAGAGGCTGATTTTTCATGCAGCTCGCCAGACTCGTCGTAAAGCTGAGATGGCCCGCTTGGCGGTGCATGAATGGCTCAACCAACATGATTTTGAGCTAGAAGAATGGAAAAATAAAACAGCTTTGCAGATGGGGATTGGTATTAATGAACTTGAGCAGAAGTTATTAGCTGCTGCTCAGTCCCAAGTAGTCAACAGGAACAGAGATGATGATCCTGATTCACAAACCAAATCCTGTATCAGTTCGTGATTTAGATTTTGATTTAAGTAGGTAGGCGTGAATATTTGTCGTTGGCATAAGGCAAGAGGCAGATCGCGCAGCGAAGCGCGAGTCCGCGAGCGTCTGAGGTTTCCCCCGCAGTCGCCACAACGCGGCGGCACTTCCTTCTCCTCTCAAAGACGCTGCGCGTAGCTTGCTTCTCCAAAGGAGTACAAGTCGGGCAAAGCCGCCCAACGGAGTGCCTTGGGAACCCGCGCAAGGCGCTGCTCTTCAAGTGGAGCAAGTGGCGTGAGAGGCTAGCACCAAGGGAGAAGGCAGAAGGAAAGAGGGTTTAAACCTCGTTAATTTTTCTTTACATAGTTAGGTTTTATTGTACCGACCTACTTATGCACTCAATGACAATCGGTAAATCAGCACTGAAATTACCTCCAACACCTCGCTTTATCAACTTGCATCTCATAAGATCTATCTAGTTAGCATATGAGTTGCATATAAATTGCAATAGAGAAGCAACTAGTCTAATATAAGCGCAACGGCAATTGGATAAGATGATACGGAATTGGATAAGTTTTCTACATAAAACTATCGCAGCTAAATCTTGCTCAACAAATTATGTGTAGAAAAAACTATTTTTTCTAAAGATTAATCCCTGATTTCTTGATTTATAGAGGAACCAAACTTCTCAACACGTCTATATTTCACAATCACAATAGTGAAGATGAAGTCATGGCTGCTTCTAAAATTGAAGCTGTCTTGACACAGTTGCAAGACGAAGTAAGCAATTGTGAAAAGGCTCTGCTCCAGCTCATACGGATGAAAAAAACTATGGTTGAAAACACACCGCTAAGCAGCAAAATAAATACACAACTGCAACACAATCCTATTGCCATTATTGGGATGGCTTCTATATTTCCCCAATCAAAAAATTTACAGGAGTTTTGGGAAAACATAATTCACAAAGCTGATTGTATTACTGATGTTCCTCCTTCACGTTGGAATGTCGAAGATTACTACGATTCTAACCCCAGAACACCTGATAAAACCTACTGCAAGCGAGGCGGATTCATCCCAGAAATTGATTTTAATCCGATGGAGTTTGGGCTACCGCCTAATATTCTAGAAGTCACAGACATCTCGCAGTTGCTAGGTTTGGTTGTTGCGAAAGCAGCGATAGAAGATGCGGGCTATAGTGAAGATCGGCAATTTAGTCGTGATATCTACGACGGGCTTCGCCAACGCACTGGTGTAATCTTAGGTGTAGCAGCAGGAAGACAGTTGGGTGTGCCATTGGGTGCAAGATTGCAGTATCCGGTTTGGGAAAAAGCCCTCAAAAGCAGCGGCTTATCTGATGAAGATACGCAAAAAATTATTGAGAAAATCAAAAGTGCTTATGTGCAATGGGAAGAGAATGCTTTTCCTGGAATGCTTGCTAATGTAGTCGCTGGACGAATTGCTAACCGCCTGGATTTGGGAGGAACTAACTGTACAGTAGATGCTGCCTGTGCTAGTTCATTAGGTGCTTTGAAAATGGCAATTAGTGAGCTAATTGAGCATCGTGCCGATATGATGCTGACTGGCGGAGTTGACACCGACAACTCCATTTTTGCCTATATGTGCTTCAGCAAAACTCCTGCTGTTTCTCAAGGCCAAAATGTCAAACCGTTCGACGTTGACTCTGATGGGATGATGTTGGGTGAAGGTGTGGGGATGTTGGTGCTAAAGCGTCTTGCAGATGCTCAACGAGACAACGATCGCATCTATGCAGTAATTAAAGGTATTGGTACTTCTGGCGATGGTCGCTATAAAAGTATCTATGCACCACGTCTAGAAGGTCAAGTTTTAGCTTTGCGTCGTGCTTATGAAGATGCTGGAATTTCGCCTGCAAGTGTTGGTTTAATTGAAGCACACGGCACAGGCACTATGGTTGGAGATCCAACTGAATTTGTATCTATCAAAGAAGTTTTTAGTGAAAATAATCCCAGAAAACAATATATTGCACTTGGAAGTGTCAAGTCGCAAATTGGGCATACAAAAGCTGCTGCGGGTGCGGCAAGTCTGATCAAAACTGCTTTGGCTTTGCACCACAAAGTCTTACCACCCACAATTAACATCACCAAACCACACCCCAAACTCAACATTGACAATTCTCCGTTTTATTTAAACACGGAAACAAGACCTTGGATTAGTACCAACGACCAACCAAGACGTGCAGGGGTAAGTTCTTTTGGCTTTGGTGGCACAAATTATCACGTTGTTTTAGAAGAATATCAAGGCGAATACCGACTTCCTTATCGTTTACATAACAGTCCCCAGTCGATACTTTTATTTGCGTCCACGCCTGAGCAATTGTTATCGCGCTGTCAAGATATCCAACGTCAATTGCAATCTGATACCAAAGAACGTCATTATGCAGAACTCATTTCAGCCTCTAAATCTTTAGAAGTTCCGGTAGCAGATGCCAGAGTTGGGTTTGTGGCTGATTCTCTCGCCCAAGCTGGCGATTTGTTACAAATCTGCGTTGACTGGCTAAAAAAGAAACTGCAAGCAGAATCCTGGGAGCATCCCCAAGGAATTTACTATCGTAAAACTGGGATAGCTACAGCAGGGAAGGTAGTGGCACTCTTTTCTGGGCAAGGTTCACAATACCTAGAAATGGGTCGGGAATTGGTGATTAATTTTCCTGACCTGCGGCAGACTTATACTCAGATGGATAACCTTCTGCGCCAAGACAATTTGCAGCCCCTTTCAGAAGTCGTGTTTCCTAATCCTGTGTTTGATCCAGAGCAAAAGGCTGCCCAAGTAGAAGCATTACAACTGACGGAATATGCACAACCGGCAATTGGGGTTTTTAGTACTGGTTTATACAAAATATTACAAAATGCTGGGTTTAAGCCTGATTTTGTTGCCGGACATAGCTTTGGGGAACTGACAGCTCTGTGGGCTGCGGGGGTTTTGAGTGAGGAAGATTACTTTTTCTTGGTCAAAGCTAGGGGTCAAGCTATGGCTGCACCCAAAGATCCTCAGTTTGATGCTGGAACCATGCTGGCGGTGAGAGGAGATGTTAATCAGGTTATAGAACTGATCAAAGATTTCCCTTTAGTTACTATTGCTAACTTTAATTCTCATCATCAGGTAGTGTTGGCAGGGACGAAAGCTGAAATTGCGAAAGTACAGGATGCTCTGAGAGATATCGGGTTTTCTACCATTTTGCTACGAGTTTCAGCCGCCTTTCATACCCCTTTGGTGGCTCATGCACAACAACCCTTTGCCAAAGCAATTGAAAAAGTTACTTTTAAAGAGCCAAAAATTTCTGTCTATACCAATATCACAGGAAAGCGCTATCCCAGTGAGCCGCAAGTCATTCAAAAAATCCTCAAAGAACACCTGAGAAATCAAGTGCTGTTTAAGCAGGAGATTGAAAATATTTATGCTGAAGGCGGTTATTGCTTTATTGAATTTGGGCCACGCAACGTTCTGACTAACTTGGTTAAAGATATCCTTAGCGATCGCCCTCATTTAGCTGTGGCTTTAAATATTAATAGTTCCCAGGATAGCGATCGCACTCTGCGAACAGCGCTCATGCAGTTACGCGTCGCTGGATTACCTCTACAAAACATAGATCCCTACCAACCTGAGCCAAAAATACCAGAAGTGACTACAAATAAGGTTTTGAATATCCGTTTAGATAGCACAAACTATGTGTCAGAAAAAACAAAGCAGTCCTTTACAAGAGCGCTGCAAAATGGGGATCAAGTCAAATTAACGCCAGCACCAGCTGTTGAATATACCCCTGAAACGACGGAGAAAAAAGCAGCCAACGGTCAAGCAAAATCTATGAATAATGGTCAATCGAACGGACTTGATGTCAAGCCTCCACAGCCATGTCCAGAACTGCCTTTGAGCCAAAGAGTTATAGATAGCTTAGAATACACCCTCATTGAGTTTAATCGCCATCAACGAGATATCTTGCAGGTTCATGAACAATCTTTGCAATATCAAACCGAATATACCAAAACCTTCTTTCATTTGATGCAGCAACAGCATTTGTTGTGGGGAAATCATAAATTTACTGAACAACAGGCGCAAACACAGCAAATTGCACTCTCCAGTTCAGAGCGCAATATCATGCGGTTTCACGATCATCAAGCTGAAACTCTCCGCATTCATGAGCAATATCTCAACTATCAGCATGACTATACTCACGACTTCTTCCAATTGCTTCAGCAACAGTATGACCAGCTGCTATCTGGCGATACTAATCAATACAGTCTAATACCACTGGACAATTATCAAGATATTTCGGAGGCTCCATTACCTCAAGAGAATAACCCTGTGCTGGTGACAACTCCATCAGCTACGGTAACGAGTCACGCTGAGGCAACTTCTAGTAATGGTAATGGCATAAATCATCAAGCAAAATCAGTTTTAGATATTGTTAAGCCTCAGGAAAGTAAAATTAAGATTGCCACGCTAGCACCCATACCTGAACAGAATAAGCAGGAGGAAAGGGCGCAGGACGCTCGGACGTTCGGCGAGCGCTCAGTCGAGCCGCGAGTACTCAGTCGAGTCAAAGCAGGAGGAATGTCTGCTTCTGAACTGCCTATTGTTGAACCGCTACCAGTAGCCATTGATGTAGCCACCCTCAGCCAAACTCTACTCAACATCGTTAGTGATAAGACAGGCTACCCAGTAGAAATGCTGGAAATGGACATGGATATGGAAGCAGATTTGGGGATTGACTCCATCAAACGGGTAGAAATTTTAGGGGCGCTGCGAGATATATACCCCAATTTCCCCCAGTCGAATATGGAAGAACTGGGAGAACTACGCACTATTGGTCAAGTTGTAGAGTATCTGCAATCTCAGACTCCACAAAGTCCCTCTCCAGAAGTTGTCAAAATTTCTACTGTTAAGGAATTAGAGACTGAAAAGGAACAAGAACAGAAGTTGTCAGGAGGATTTCTCTGCAAAGAAACTTCTGCTGACAAAGACGCTACGGGAACGGGGAGCAAGGAAGCAATTGTTTCCCCGCCTCCCAACCCCTCAATCTCCACTCCCCAATCTCCAGACTTTGGTCAAACTCTGTTAGCCATCACTAGTGATAAGACAGGCTATCCAGTAGAGATGTTGGAACTGGACATGGATATGGAGGCAGATTTAGGGATTGACTCCATCAAACGGGTAGAAATCTTAGGGGCGATGCAAGAGATATACCCTGATTTACCCAAGCCAAACATCGAAGAACTGGGAGAACTTCGCACCATTGGTCAAATTGTTGAGTATCTTCAACAGTTAGCGGGGGATGAAAAAAAAAATTCTCAGCCTCAGTTTGACAAACAATTAGATCAGGTAAATCACAATATTCAACGTCTTCCAGTCAAACTCAAAAATCTGCCACCACCGGATAGTTTAGATTTCACGTTACCAGAGGGACACATTGCCTTAATCACAGATGATGGTTCCCTCACTACTTCTAAATTGGCTCATTCCCTGACAGAGCAAGGCTGGAAAGTAGTAGTTTTAAGTTTCCCTCAATCGCTGATTCCCCAACAATCGCCTTTACCCAAAGGTATGCCTCACGTCACTTTAACAGATTTGAGTGAAGAACATCTGCAACAAAAATTGCAAGCGATCGCTACTAATTTTGGGACGATTGGTGCTTTCATCCATTTACATCCTGTATTTGCGGCAAATCACTCTGGTAAAATTTCTTATCTCAAAGCAGAAAAGGCGATCGTCAAGCATGTGTTTTTGATGGCAAAACATCTTAAACAATCGTTAAATGAGGTGGCGCATTATGGACGTAGTTGTTTCTGTACGGTTGTTCATCTTGATGGAGCCTTTGGGTTAGAGCATCAAGTCAACTTTGGAGCGATTGGCGCTGGTTTATTCGGATTGACTAAGAGTCTGAGATGGGAATGGCCTAAGGTGTTTACTCGTGCGATTGATTTGAGTCCTACTCTTGATGCTCAGCAGTCAATACCATACATTATTGCTGAACTTCACGACCCGAATCTTTATATTAGTGAAGTTGCTTACGGTTCACAGGGACGAGTCACTCTCATTACTGATGTTAAAGCAGGTTAATCACTTCGTCTTTTTTCTCTGCGCCTCTTGCAGTATCTACCTGAAGAGATCTATTTGAAGCGAACCGCTGAGGACGCAGAGACCCCGGAGTCAATCAAACGATAAATATTTACGCAGACTTACTTGTTTCAGAAGCTTATGACACAAACAGCCCAGCTTAGTCTCTCATCTGTTTTTCTTGTCAGTGGTGGTGCAAAAGGAATTACGGCTGAATGCACCATCAAATTAGCACAACACCAACCTTGTAAGTTTATCCTC
This sequence comes from Halotia wernerae UHCC 0503, assembly GCA_034931985.1. GTDB lineage: Bacteria > Cyanobacteriota > Cyanobacteriia > Cyanobacteriales > Nostocaceae > Halotia > Halotia wernerae. The sequence continues at coordinate 15,753 of JAYGHB010000014.1, read as the reverse complement.
CTTGGTCGTTCAGAAGTTTTAGAAACTGAGCCAGATTTTGCTGATGATTGTTTAGAAGAATCGGCATTAAAAAAACGTATCATGGAGAATCTGCTTGCTCAAGGTGAGAAGCCTACACCCTTAAGTGTACAAAAGATATATCACCAAATTGCTTCTAGCCGCGAAATCAAAAAAACTTTAGCAGCAATTCGAGAAACAGGCGCACAAGCTGAATATATTAGTGTCGATGTCACAGATACGTTGATTTTACAAGAGAAACTTGCTGCTGCTGTAAAACGTACAGGCCCGATTACGGGAATTATTCATGGTGCTGGGAATTTAGCTGATAAGTTGATTGAAAAGAAAACAGAACAGGATTTTGAAAAAGTTTATGCTGCCAAAGTGCAGGGGTTAGAAAACATTTTATCTTGCATCAATCCCAATCAAATTCAACATTTAGTTTTGTTTTCTTCAGTAGCAGGTTTTTACGGTAATGTTGGGCAATCAGATTATGCGATCGCTAATGAAATTCTCAACAAATCAGCCCATTTAATTAAGCAAAACTATCCTCAATGTCATGTAGTGGCAATCAATTGGGGAGGATGGGATAGTGGGATGGTGACATTAGAACTCAAGAAAGCTTTTGCCGAACGAGGAATTGAAGTTATTCCGGTGGAAGTTGGCACACAAATGCTAGTTAATGAAGTGAAATATACCCATGATCAAACTACACAAGTTGTCATTGGCAATCCTATTGTGCCACCACCCGCACCCTTAGACTCGGAACTACGAAAATATAGTATCCGTCGCCGCATGACATTGGCAGCAAATCCATTTTTGCAGGATCACATTATTGCTGGTTATCCAGTATTACCAGCTACCTGTGCCTTATCCTGGATGATTCATGCTTGTGAAAAACTTTATCCAGGTTATAGATATTTTAGTTCTAGCGATTTTAAGGTATTAAAGGGAATTATTTTTAATGAAACTTTGACTAATGAGCATACTTTAGAATTGCAAGAAGTTGCTAAAAACAATTCTGAATCTATCGAAATACAAGCTAAAATATTAGCTAAGAATTGCGAAGGAAAAGTCTATTATCATTTCTGCGCTTTGATAAAATTGGTACGAGAAATACCAGAAATTCCTATTTATGAATCACTAAATCTCACAGAAGATCATACAATCACTATAACTGGTAAAGATTTTTATCAAAATGGAGATTATTCATTATTTCATGGTTCAGCCTTTCAGCAAATTATCAGAGTATTAAATATTAGTCCGGATCAAATAACTGTTGAATGTCTTTGGCAAGAAATTACAGCCCAGCAACAAGGACAATTTCCTGTCGATTGGCATAATCCTTATACAACTGACCTCAGTACTCAATCATTATGGATTTGGTTGAGCCATTTTCATCAAAAGGCTTGTTTGCCCGGACAGTTGTCATTATCTGAGCAGTTTGCATTGACACCATGTAACGAACCTTTTTACGTTTCTTGTGAAATCAAAGGGAAAACAGAAAGTAGTGCAACTGCTAATTTCATTATTCATAATCGGCAAGGACAAATTTACACACGTATTTTAGGAGCTAAGGCAGTTATTTTGCCTATGCAGTTACTAAAGCAGAGGATATAAGCGATGGAAAAAATAGCTATTATTGGATTATCATGTCTCTTTCCTGATGCTAAAAATCCTCAGCAATTTTGGCATAATGTTACTGAACAAAAAGACTCTACATCAGATTTAACTGTTACAGAAATGGGTGTAGATCCGACAATATTTTATGAACCAAATAAGGGGAAACAGGAAATAATCTATTGCCTGAAGGGAGGATTCATCCGCAATTTTAAGTTTGATGCCAGGGAATACAATTTACCAGCAGATTTAGGAGAAAGCTTAGATAATAGCTTTAAATGGTCATTGTATACTGCTAAACAAGCGATTGTGCATAGTGGCTATTGGGGTAACAGTAATGTTCTCTCCCAATGTGGTGTAATTTTGGGTAATCTTTCGTTTCCTACCAAGTTTTCTAATAAATTATTTGAGCCAATTTATCAGGAAACTATAAATGGTGCGATCGCAAAACTTTTACAAGATCAAAACTTTCATTTGGCTGACTTATCAACATCAGCAGATGTATCTCCACACAATGCGATGATTTCTGGCTTTCCGGCAGCCTTAATTGCTCAATCTCTAGCTTTATCTAGTACTCATTTCTGTATAGATGCTGCCTGCTCATCATCATTTTATGCAATTAAACTGGCATCTCATTACTTACAATCGGGTAAAGCTAATTTGATGTTAGCAGGAGCAGTTAGTTGTTCAGATCCGCTATTTTTACGAATGTTGTTTTCTGGTATTCAAGGATATCCAGAAGATGGTATTAGTAGTCCTTTAGATCAGAAATCACGAGGACTAATTACATCTGAAGGTAGTGGAATGGTTGTGCTAAAAAGATATAATGATGCCATTAGAGATGGCGATCGTATTTTAGCTACCGTCTGTGGTAATGGACTTTCTAACGATGGTAAAGGAAAGCACTTACTTAGCCCTAATTCTCAAGGACAAATCCTAGCTTTTGAGCGAGCCTATACTGAAGCACAACTTTCTCCTCAAGCTATCGATTATATGGAGTGTCATGCTACGGGTACTTTACTGGGAGATACCACAGAATTTAACTCGATAGAAACCTTTTTTAGTCAACAGCAAGCAGCACCTTTAATTGGTTCGACTAAAGCTAATGTGGGTCACTTACTCGTTGCTGCGGGGATGGTGAGCTTGACTAAAACGATTTTTAGTATGTCTAATGGTGTGATTCCACCAACTATTAATGTGACTGAACCTCTAGGTTCTGAAAATAATCTCATTTTTCCTCAAAACATTGTGACAACTAAAACGCCTTGGCCAAACAATGGGACAAATAAATACGCAGCTTTAAGTGCTTTTGGCTTTGGTGGCACTAACTCTCATCTGATTCTAGAACAAACCCAGAATGAAGTATAAAGACTGAAAAATAATTCATACTTTATCATTCACACTTCACACTTCATACTTTTTATGATGTTGGAACAAGAAAATAACACCATTAACAAAATTGCTATTGTGGGCATGGATGCCTGTTTTGGTGAATGCAATGGCTTAGATGCTTTTGAACGTAGTATTTATGATGGCAAACAACATTTTATTTCCTTACCGCCTCAAAGATGGCATGGCATAGAAGAACAAGAAGACTTACTCAAACAATATGGGTTAGCAGATGGTAAAGCCCCAATAGGAGCCTACATCACAGATTTTGATATTGATACTTTAGCTTACAAAATCCCGCCTAATGAAGTAGAAAAGCTCAATCCGCAACAATTATTACTACTAAAAATAGTAGATCGCGCCCTGAAAGATGCCAATATTTCAAAAGGGGGAAATGTCGCTGTGATTATTGCTGCGGAGACAGAGTTATCTGTCCACCAGCTACAGCAAAGATGGAATTTATCTTGGCAGATTAAAGATGGCTTGAACAATGCAGAAATTGCCTTGTCTGTAGATAAAATCGCTCAATTGGAAACCATCGTTAAAGATAGTGTTCACCATCAAGTAGATGTAGGTGAATATTTGAGTTACATCGGCAATATCATGGCGAGCCGGATTTCCTCTTTATGGAATTTCACCGGGCCAGCATTTACCATGACTGCGGTAGAAACTTCCGCCTTCAAGGCGTTAGAAGTGGCACAAATGCTATTGATTTCTGGGGAAGCAGATGCAGTTGTTGTTGGTGCTGTCGATTTGGCCGGCGGGGTGGAAAATGTCTTATTACGAAACCAATCGTCAAAAATTAACACTGGTGTTAATACCTTGAGTTATGACCAAAAAGCCAACGGTTGGATAGTTGGTGAAGGTGCTGGTGCAGTCGTTCTCAAGCGTCATCATACTGCAAAAGAAAACAGCGATCGCATCTATGCAGTTGTTGATGCTGTTAGTTTTGGGCAAGTCTCTGCTACTTCTGAAGTCTGCAACCAAGCTTTCCAAATAGCCGGGATTCAACCTACCCAGGTGAAATATCTGGAAGTATGCGGTAGCGGCGTTCCCCAGGAAGACGAAGCCGAAATCACCGGATTGGTGCAAGCTTATCCTGCTGTAGGCAATGATTTATATTGTGCGATTGGCAGTGTTAAGGCCAATATTGGCCATACTCATGTAGCCTCTGGAATGGCTAGCCTAATCAAAACAGCTTTGTGTCTTTATCACAAGTACATTCCTGGCACACCCAATTGGTCTGGTGTCAAAACACCCCAAATTTGGCAGGATAGTCCTTTTTATGTCCCCACAGAATCCAGACCTTGGTTTTTCGGCACAGATGGCACAATCAGAGTAGCCGCAGTTAATAGTGTTGGGTGTGATGGCACTTATGCTCATGTCATCTTGTCGTCAGAATTTGAGCAACAAGAGTATAGCAGTAAGTATTTAGAGCAGATGCCTTTTTATCTGCTTCCTGTAGCAGCTGATGAGCGCTCCAATTTACTAGAGGATTTGGAGCATCTCCAAAAAATTATTGAAAATAGTTCTAATTTGTCAATTACTGCTAGCCAGACCTTTGCTACCTTCAAACAACATTCACAAGCTAAGTACGCCCTAGTAATTACAGGACGCAACCAAAAAGAATTACTCAAAGAAATCGAATCTGCCCGTAAAGGTGTCAATATTGCCTTTGAGAGAGGTAAAGATTGGCAAACGCCTGTTGGTAGTTATTTTACAGCAAATCCACTAGGTAAAACCGGAGCGATCGCTTACGTTTATCCAGCAGCTGTCAATTCTTACGTTGGTATCGGTCGCAATCTATTTCACTTATTTCCCAGGCTCCACAATGACTCAATGGTCAAAAGTATTTACAAACGTGCTGCTGATGTTGAGAGGCTGGTTTTTCCCAGAAGCTTGAATAAATTTTCCATCAGACAACTAGAAACTCTCGAAAAGCGATTGCTAGATGATTCTTTAGCAATGTTTGAAGCGGAAATGTTTTTTACCAGAATCATCACTACAATTATTCGTGATGATTTTCAAGTCAAACCCAAATATGTATTTGGCTATAGCTTGGGTGAAACTAGTATGATGCTTGCCCAAGGAGTTTGGAGCAATTTTGAGGGCGGAAGTAATACCTTTAACTCATCTCCTTTATTTGGAGATAAGTTATCTGGGCCAAAAAATGCAGTGCGTGAATATTGGGGATTACCAAAAACATTTACGGCTTCAGAGCAAAATTTTTGGGGTAATTATATTCTGATGACCAGCCCATCCCAAGTCAGAGAATACCTTCAACATGAGAATCGTGTCTATTTAACTCAAATTAATACCCCAGAAGAAGTTTTAATTGCTGGTGAAAAAAAAGCTTGTCAGAGATTAATTAACACATTAGGTTGCAACGCTTTTTCGGCTCCCTTCGATCATGTTATGCATTGTGAAGCGATGCAATCGCAATACGAAGAATTGGTAAAACTCAACACTTTACCAACTCAAAATATTCCAGATATTGTCTTTTATTCTGCTGCTGAGTATCAACCTATTACTCTTAATGATGGTGCTGTTGCTCGTAGTATTGCTACAGGTTTATCTCAACAATTAGATTTTCCACGACTAGTTAATCGTGTCTACGATGATGGGGCAAGAATATTTATTGAAGCTGGGGCTGGTAGTGTTTGTTCTCGATGGATTGATAAAATCCTGGAAAATAAAGAACACATTACAGTTTCCCTGAATCGTAGAGGTATGGATGACCATACTTCTATTGTTAAAGCTTTAGCAAAACTTGTTAGCCATCGGGTTGATTTGGACTTATCGCCACTTTATAGTCTCGAAAAAGCAGCAATTAATCAAAATACAACAATTCTCATAACTATTACTTTAGGTGGTAAATCAATTACAGCTACCATCTTGAGTGACGAAAATCGTCAACTTTTTCAAAAGCCATCTGAAACAATTAGCCATGATTCTCAATTTGAACAACAGCAACAAACTATGCTGAGTTCGCAAGAATTTAAAACTATTAATTCTTCTCAAAAATCAGTCAATGTTCCCAAAAACTATTTAGAAAATAGTAAAAATTTAAAATCTACTGAACCAACTGTAATTCAAAATAAAATGCCTCAAAATATTCCTCATACTACCACTGATTTTAACTATTTTTATCATCCAATTAACCTGTCAGACTTCAATAAGTCTCAATATCATCAACTGATTGCTAATAATTCCCGCGTTAATAAAGCTCACATTGCTTTCTTAAAAGCCAGACAAGAATCTAGTAAGCAACTTAGTGAAATCATTTTATTGCAATTGTCTGCTGTCCACAATTTGCTTAATCAATAAGCTATGACAATCCCATCTGATTTGTGAAAATTACCGTCTATCAAACTAAAACACTATGCAAACTATAGATTTGGTACTCAGTAAACACGCCAATAGTCTGAGTTTTTCTACTTCTACCTATAATCAAAATCTGATCTGGAAAGGGTCTTTAGATGATATATCTTTTGAACAGACAGCTATTAAAAATAAACTACTAGTTTTAGATAAACCCTGTTACATCCTGAAAGTTGCCGGAAAAATTGGTGTAACAAACGAGGGGTATTTATCTTCTGCTGAAAATGGCACAACAGCACAGGTAGAATTGCTGACATTTGTTCCTCCTATCCGCATTCAACAGTTAGGAGATCCTAATTTTCTCTCTTTTCATGGTGTGAAATATGCATACACTACTGGCGCAATGGCTGGCGGTATCGCTTCTGAAGAAATGGTGATTGCTTTAGGCAAAGAGAAGATTTTAAGTTCTTTTGGTGCTGGCGGTTTAACTCCAGAACGTTTAGAAGCCGCAATTAATCGCATTCAATCAGCTTTACCTCATGGCCCTTATACATTTAATTTAATTCACAGTCCTAATGATATGGCAATTGAACGCCGCGCTGTGGATTTATACTTAAAATATCAGGTTAGAACTGTAGAAGCTTCAGCATTTTTAGACTTAACTGCCAACATTGTTTATTACCGTGTTGCTGGATTAAGCCTAAATGATGCCAATCAAATTGAAATCAAAAACAAAGTCATTGCCAAAGTTTCTCGTCGAGAAGTAGCTAGTAAATTTCTGCAACCAGCACCCGACAAATACCTGAAAGAGCTTGTTGAAAAAGGACTAATTACCCAGTTGCAAGCCAAGCTAGCGGCTAAAGTGCCAATGGCTGATGATATTACCGTCGAGGCTGATTCTGGTGGACATACAGATAATCGTCCTTTGGTTTGTTTGCTACCTTCTATTATTGCTTTGCGTGATGAAATTCAAGCACAATATAATTATCAACAACCCATTAGAATAGGAGTAGCAGGGGGAATTGCTACACCACAATCAGCCTTAGCAGCTTTTATGATGGGTGCTGCTTATGTGATGACTGGCTCAATTAATCAGTCTTGTATTGAAGCCGGAACTTCTCCATATACTAAACAATTACTGGCTCAAGCCGAGATGGCTGATGTGATGATGGCTCCAGCCGCAGACATGTTTGAAATGGGTGTGAAACTTCAAGTACTAAAAAAAGGAACTCTCTTTCCTTTGCGGGCACAAAAACTATTTGATTTATACAAAACCTATAACTCAATTGAAGATATTCCTAGCCAAGAAAAAGAGAAGTTAGAAAAACAAATTTTCAGAAATAGTCTAGAGGCTGTATGGCAGGAAACAGCTAACTATTTGTCAAAACGCAACCCCGATAAATTAATTAAAGCTACTAACAATTCTAAACTGAAAATGGCTTTAATTTTCCGCTGGTATCTCGGATTATCTTCCCGGTGGTCTAATTCTGGTGAAAAAGGTCGAGAAATTGATTATCAAATTTGGTGTGGCCCGGCCATAGGTAGTTTTAATGACTGGGTAAGAGGTTCTTATCTATCTGAGGCTAATAATCGCCAGGTAGTTGATGTTGCTCTTCACATTATGACTGGGGCAATATTTTTATACCGTATTCAAAGTTTGAGAATTCAAGGGCTACAAATTCCTGATTACTACAATCAGTATTTCCCAGTGTCGGTAAGTAGTATTTCTAGAGAAAATAAAAACTAATCATAATGATTTACAACAGAAAACTGGGTCATTTTGAGCAAGTTCTGGAAACCTTAAATAGCCGGGCTAAAACCTGGAATATAGTAACTATTAGTCGCATTAAGGGGCCACTTGTTGAAGACATTCTCAGACAATCTCTAGATAAAATTCAGTGTCGTCATCCTCGTCTAAATTCTCATATTGTCCGTTTTCAGAATAGTTTGTATTTTCAAACTGAGGGAACAGCAAAGATTGCTTTACGTGTTGTAAACAAGTTAAGTGATGAGCAATGGACAGAAGTTGTTTATGAGGAGATGAATGAAAAAATTGATAGTAGCCAATGCCTCATGCGAGTGGTACTTGTTCATTTTTTGAATGAGAAGCATATAAGTTATTTAATTACAACGGTACACCATGCGATCGCAGATGCTTTATCATGCATTCAACTGCATTCAGAAATTTTGACTTATTGTCAAAAAATTGTCTCTGGTGAAGTAACTAATTCAGTTAACTTGCTTCCTCTTCCACCCATTGAAGAAATCATACCTGAATGGATGAAAGCCTTAAAAGGCAAGGTAAATAATGTACTGTTTCTTTTAAAGTTGGGATCTCAACAAATTTGGTATCGACCCAAAACATTAGGTTTTGAAAATTACGCACCTATTGCACAGCGCCGTTGTAATATTATTCACCGACAACTTGACCCAGATTTAACCAAAAAGTTTGTCAATCTTTGTCGGCAAGAAAAAACTACAGTACACAGTGCTTTATGCGCTGCAATGATGTTTACAGTAGCGAGAAAAATTACTAAAGGTAATAGAAAAGATATCCGAGTCAGCTGTCTATCATATCTTGATTTGAGAAGACGTTTAAAGCCTACAATTACCGATGAACATTTGGCTGTATTAGCTGCGTCTATGATGGGATTTCACACCCTAAAGACAAACACATCCTTTTGGGAATTAGCACGGAATGTCAAACAAAATCTAGAAGATGATACCCAGCACGACGATATCTTCAAGATGATGTTAGTTGCTAAACATCTGATCGATTTTTGTTTTAGACAACCCAAACAAGTAGCTGCTACTGTGTCTATCTCTAATGTTGGTAAGGTAAGCATCCCTAAATTTTACGGTGAATTTGAACTAGAAGAAATCAGTTTTGCTGGCTCACATTCTTTGTATGCAGGTGTGTTTGTGATCCATGCTGCAACTTTTCAAGGAAAAATGTTGTTGAATTTTGTGTTTTCCCAGCCTGCAATTAGTCAGGAAACAATGGAGGCTCTTGTGAACGATTTTATGTCTTTAATTCTTGATATGTGTAATTTACATTTGAATCTTTGCTTCACACCCAATAAGTATACTTCTTGCTAAGCTAAATAATTACCCTGGAGTTGATCATAGTAAAGTTAATAAATGCTATTTCATGATGATTCAGTATTGTTTAGTTTTTGTGAATTTAGAGGTTTATAAATGAGCCAGTTTATTCCTGATTCAACCGCACAGCAGTCTCATACAGCAAAAGAAATTCAAGCCTGGCTAGTTTCTCATATTTCTGAACTGCTGGGAGTTAAACCAGATGAGATAGATGTCACAGAGCCTTTAGAAAGTTACGGTTTAGATTCATCGCAGGGTATGCTCTTGGCTGTTAAGGCAAAGAAGTTGTTGGGATTTGAATTTTCTCCTTTGCTGGTATGGCATTATCCCACTATCGAATTACTTGCCCAACGTTTAGCCGAAGAATATCAAGCTTCGGAGTCAGAAACTTTTGAAATTTAGTTTTGGCTGAAAAATCGAAAAAAATAAATCATTTCTCACCATTAAATGATTAAGTTATAATACTTAAACATTGATTTTGTTGATCACTAAATAACAAAAAACTATGGAAACAGCAGAATTTTTATTTACTTTAAGAAAACAAGGCGTACATATTTCAGTCGAGAATGAAACATTAAATATTCGTTCTCCTAAAGGAGTATTAACACCAGAAATCCAGGCACAAATAGTTGCAAATAAACTAGAAATTATCGAACTTATGCGGGGCGATGTCTCACAACAAGCACCTACGGGTCTACGCAATTTGGTTCATAGTTATGCTAACGTGCCAATTGCTCAGGGTTTAAGTTTGCAAACCATTGGACGTTTAATTGGGGAAGTAGGTGAGGAATTAAATCAAGATTCCAAGCCACCAATTATTGACCCTAGATTAATGGCTCAGAGGCTAACAGTTACCTTTAGACCTCTGGTTAAGGGATATAAAAATGTAGCAATTTCAAGTTTTAGAGCCGAACTAGAACAAAAGTTACAGGAATATGGGGTCAACGTTATCTCCTGGGAACAAGCTACAAAAGAGTTCAAATATGAAATCAAGATACCGTTAATTAACTGGGAGCAAAGCATTAAAACTAGAGTAGTAAAAACTGGGATTAACGCTGTAATTGATGTTGATAGACCAGCTTCTTTGAGAAGTATAGGGGAAACATTTGCCGCCGAGAAGCTATATCAACTTTATTCTCGGTTTGTTTTGAAAGACCGAAAAATATCTGTTTCAGGAATTGCAAGACTAATTGGTTGGGCCGAAGAATGTGCAGCTAAATATATTGAAGACCCAACAAATACCCAAGTTATTGTACTCACAGATTTAGATCAGGAATTTGTTAATTCAAAAACCCCCTATCAAACAAAAATAAAAATTGGATTAAATACTTTAATTAGGACGTTTTCAGAAATAGTAGTTGGAGTTTCTCATACTCAGTTTTCCATTCTGAATATGAATCTATCTGATTCTGTTTTTTCTAGAAACGAGATAGATAATTTTGTCCTTAAATCACTTATACCTAAAGTTTATGTCCCTATCTTACCTCTACCACTGAGTAAATTTCAATTAGGAGAATGTCAGGTTAAAACATCAAGTTATGCTAAAAAATTAGTTGCCTTAAGTCATAAACTGGCAGAAACAAATCTATTCCCTCCTGGTTCAAAGCTGAGTGAGGTAATTAAAAGAAAGTCCCATAGAGATATTGTCAACGTCATCGTTAATGGTAGAACTGGTGTTTCCTATGGCTTTGTTGCTTATGCAGAACCACCACAGTATATGGGTGAAATTGAGATTACTGAACAGGAATGGGAAAGCTTAACCTCTATTACAGAATTTAGTATTGATCAAGTACGTCAAAATACCATAGGTAGAAGGTATTTAAAAACTAAAATAGGAGCAGAATATAAATTTAAGCAAATTCCTGATATCTGGGTTTTCAGCGCTCGCTCTGGCTCAAATAAAACAAATTTGAGTCTTGAGAATGATGTCCTTAGAATTGGTTTGACAGACAGATTATTACTACAGTTACCGCAGGGAATTGATCCGCAAGTGGTAGATATTAAACCTTCTTATGATGTTTATGTAATGCTTGCCATTAGTCTTGCAGCCGCTTTGTATGCACCAGAATTAATTAAAAATGGTGCGCCAATTGTTCATTTTCACGGCTATCCAGTATTTGAGTGGTTTAAACCCCATGAATACTGCGTTGGAGTCCACAACCCTTCAGTACCTTGTGGAACTTATGAATCAGGAGTATTCAATTTTTTGGGTATTGCTAGTTTGGCAAATCAATTATCGAAAGATATGAAATTAGTTAGTTTGGTAGAGCCAGATCATGGTACAAATTTTATCGCTCATGATTTAGATTATCTAGTCGAAAGGTTGAAAACTGGGTGTGCAGAGGATCAAATTGAACTTGGAGGCAAACATTTTACTTCTTTGAAAGCAAAGGTAGGCGAATTGGGAATTTAAGCCCAATAATTCATCGCATCAACGCTTCTGACTCTGATCAAAGTTTTGTCATTAAGTGTTATGAATCTCTCTCAACAACAACTTCTAATATCAGGAATCGATGGGTTTATCGGCTTACGCTCTGCCGAACTAGCTCTAGCCCAAGGAATGAAAGTCCGGGGGCTGCAACATTTTCCAGATAAAGCTCAAAAAGCTCAAAAACTGGGTTTTGAGTTGCTTTTAGGAAGTATCACTGATCCTGTGATTGCCCAAAAGGCTTGTCACGAAATAGATATTATTTTGCATACAGCCGCAGTTACCAAAGAAAGTGGCTCACTTGACTATTTTCGTAAAGTCAATGTTGGTGGCACTATTAATTTAGCTAAAGCTGCCAAAAATGCTGGTGTAAAAACCTTCGTTTATCTTTCTAGTGTGTTGGTCTACGGCTTTAATTATCCTGATGGTGTTACCGAAGAAGGGTTACTTTGTGGTGAAAAGAATCCCTATTGTCAGACAACAATAGAAGCCGAAGAAATTCTTTTACAACTAAATGCCCCACCAGATTTTAACGTCATCATCATTAGAGCAGGAGATGTTTACGGCCCTGGAAGTATCTCGTGGACAGTCCGACCACTGTTGTTAATGCGTCAAAAATTATTTGCCCTAGCTAACGATGGTTTAGGAGTCATGAACCATGTGTATGTAGACAATCTGATTGAAGGTATATTTCTGGCTATTAAAAAAGAAGCCTATGGAGAAGTTTTTAATATCACTGATGGTCAAAAAACTTCTTGGAAAGAGTATTTTACGCGCCTAGCTGAAATTGCAGATTTACCAGAGCCAATTTCTCTGCCAGCCAGTATGCTTAAGTCTGTAATCTGGCAGCAAAACTTGGCCAAAAAACTAGTGGGTAAGAAAGCTGATATTATGCCAGATTCTGTAGATTTTGTAACACGCCCCTATGCTTATTCAATTGCCAAAGCACAAAGCAGATTAAATTACCAGCCAAAAATTGATCTAGAAGAAGGAATGCGACGTACACAAGAATGGTTACAAAAAACAGATATTCAAAAAATAATTTTGTAAATCTTAGTTAAGCGCTTCTTGGTTGTGTACAGTACACTCTGATGGTGAAAAGAGGCTAGTACCGCTGCGCGGAAGTCAAAAGTCAAAAGTCAAAAGTCAAAAGACTTGTATTATCGACTTTTTTACCATTTTTAATGGTCTGTTTATTTACGCCGTGCTGTACTAGTACAGCTACGCAAAAGTCAAAAGGAGCCAGTGCGTTGGGGAGACAGCGCCGTGGTGTTAGCGTAGCGTAAAGCCTGCGGCATAGCAACTCTACCAGACGCTACGCGTAGCTTGCTTCCCCGTAAGAGAACAAAAAATCCCGAACCGCTTCTAAAACATCTGCTGGATATTCCTCGTGTAGTCCCAAGGAACCAGGAATGATCGCACTTGTCACTCCTGGCAAAGTAGCCAAAGCGTCCATTTCTTCTCGTGATTTAGGGGGGCTGGATTCCCCAATGACAACCATCCAGGGTACAGATAACGATTGCACAATTGCCAGAAACTCAGATTGCTCATGTATGGCATCGAGATTACCTGTCACAAAGGCAGCAGAAGCAAATCTTGCTCCTGGCTGTTGAGTTGTTTGCCATTTCTGGGCGATGAAACTAGGGGTAAGTTTAGCCTCATCAGTAAAAACGTGGCGACGGTACATCCAACTTAAAAAAGATGGTGTAGTGTTGAGTTGATAAAGTAATTGACCAAGTATAGGCGATCGCACTAATCCTCTGACCATGCCAGCTATTTGTTGATTTGCCCCCATTGTCGGCAAAGGGCCTCGCCAAGTGGGCGCTACCAACACAATTCGCGAGAAGGCAGCAGGCTGTTTCAGCGCTAGTTGCAATACGTAACTAGCAGCATGTCCAGCCGCTATCACAGCAATTTTTGTCTTAAAAACGGCTTTGACAAAATCTTCTAGAAATTGCTGATATATTTCCGGCTGATAATCTAAACTAGGGCGAGAAGATTGGCCAAAGCCCGGCCAGTCTATTGCTACAACTTGAAAGTGAGGAGCTAGTAATTTAGCTAATTCGCCCATTTCCCCACGAGTTGAAACGCTGCTGAAAGCTGGGAGTAGTAGTATTGGTGAACCTTTGCCAAGAGTTTCATAAATAACGCGCAATGGTTGATTTTCCCAATACCACGTGTATTCTTGAACTACTCCACCAAATCCCACAGGATCATCAGTTGATAGTAAATTGGTTGACATCAGACTAAATATTTTTTGTTATTAAAAGTGAAAAATTAGGAGTTGGATATTCCTTACTCCTAACTTTTAATCTGGGATATTCACGATCCCTCATCTGTGTTAGTTAGGCATATCTATAGCTATCGCTAGGTAGTTTAGGACATAAACTGAATCATAAATAATAAATAAAAACCGGACACCAAATGACTTTCAACGCCTCGACACTTCCATTTTTCTAAGTGCATCACTCCGCTGAGGGTCAACGCCGAGCGGAGTCGAAGGGAGCAAAAGCGTCTTGTAGAGAAGGGTCAAACCTGTTCCCTATCCCCTGTCACCTGTACCCTGTTATAACTTACATTCCAACGCCTTTTTTTGCATGGTTTTAAAAATGTTATAAAAGCCATTAGCGCGGGAAGGTGTTAGACTGACATTTAAACCAGTTGCCTGAATGAAATCTGGGGTAAGTTGGACAATTTCGGTGGGAGTTAATCCCTTCAAACCTTCCACCAAAAGCCCTACTAATCCTTTGGTTAGTTGAGAATCAGAATCGCCTTGAAATACAACTTGATCATCATCTAAAACTGCTGTAATATAGACCTGAGAAACACAACCAGGAACTTTATTTTCTGGTACTTTATCAGCTTCTGGAAATTCATTGAGTTTCTGAGCGTACCAGATTAGTTGTTCGTAGCGTCGCTTCGGCTCAGCAGCACGTTGAAAGCGCTGGACAATTTTAGCGAGAGCAGGTGGCAAAGAATCTAGAGTTGAGGACATAACAGAAGCTGCAAATAATCGGCGTTACTTTGAGTGTAAATTATCTTTAGAGCGATCACACCTTAACTTCAGCTTAGCGTATCAGCTATCCCTCGCAACCATCATTGACTATAATTTGTCAGTTTGAGGACAATTTCTGCCTAGACGCTTTAGCGACTTGCCGTTCGCGAAGCGTTTCGCAGAGAAGGCATCGCCTAAATATTTAGTTACATTTATTTTAGTAATTTGAGCGATCGCTGCTGGTAATATTCAGCCAGACGAGGATTTGATTAAGTATTGAAAACAAGTGTTAAATATTAATGCAAAGTCAGGCTTTTTCTTGAATTTACTTCAGTAATTCTCAGATTATATTTTCAATCGTTAATATATTTCAGGAGCCATCAGGTGTTTACTTCAACCTTACTCGCTGCTGCTACCACACCCCTGGAATGGAGTCCTACGGTTGGGATCATTATAATTCTCGTCAATATTATTGCCATTGCTTTTGGCAAATTTACCATCAAGCATCCCAACTCAGAACCAGCCTTACCATCACCTAATTTATTTGGTGGTTTTGGTTTACCTGCGTTATTGGCAACTACCGCCTTCGGTCATATCTTAGGAGTGGGTGTTGTCTTAGGGCTGCATAACTTAGGCAGAATTTAGTACCGCTACGCGGAATTTGTAATTCTTATACCGCGAGCGTTTTTGATGAGGTTCGTAGTAATGACTTTAGTGCTTTAAAAAATAAGGACTAAAGTCATTACTACAAACACGTATCACAAAATGAAGATTTACGTCAGTTTCAATCCACCTTGGTAGCCACTGACAATCCGGCTACCATCCTTGAGGACATGAACTTCTATCTGGTCAACTCAATTAAAAATTAATAATGTAAAATTAAAAATTGCAATCAGTAGAG